>JAFUAB010000040.1 GCA_017460885.1 Lachnospiraceae bacterium | reverse complement strand
TAAACGACAAAAGTATTTATACTTTTCGTCGTTTACTGCGCCGGATTTGCTATGCGAAGCATTGATTTCCCCTGCAAATCCGTGCGCATCCTGCCGGAGGCTTTATAGTGAACGTCAAAATATTTTTGACGTTCACTATAACTATGACAGAATAAATCCCATATACAGCAAAAGCCGGTATAAGACATTTCAGAAACACTTTCATATTCCATCCGCCTCTGGATGAAGAATAAGAATGAAATGGTCTGTAGTCGATCATATACGCAGCTATGATTAATGAAGGTATTACTGTTGCAACACTTCCTAAAAGAAGAACTGCTCCCGGCGCACTATAAGTGTCAATAGTATCATAGCCTCCGGACAGCATTTCAAGTATTTCCGTCAAAGTTGTCCCACTGACCAGATACATTATGATCCCGGCTATGGCTACCATAAATTGAAAAGCAAACCATATCAGAACTGTAGTCAATAATACAACAAGTGGCCTGTACCATTTATACTTTTTAAAACACGTTGGATAAGTAACATATCCTGGAATAATCATAATTTCGTAAGCCCCGTTCTGATTGCAAATACAGCAGCCTGTGTTCGATCCGATACTTCAATTTTCAGAAATATACTGGAAAGGTGATTTTTAACCGTTCGTTCGCTTATGTTACATTCAAATGCTATTTCTTTATTTGACATTCCGCATGCAACACAGTTAAGAATCTGCTTTTCTCTCTTTGTAAGTTTACTGATAAGGTTGTTATGATTGTCATTTTCGAGCAATACCTTGTTTACTCTCGGCAACACACTCGGATCAAAATACCTGACTCCACGAGTAATACTGTCCAATGCGCGCACAAGAATATTCAGTCCGGATGCCTTACTAACATACCCATCATAGTCCGATTGATACAATTTGATCAGCTCGGAATCAGATGAAATGTTCGATAAGTTCAAAGCCTTAGTAAAGCTGTTTTTACTTTTAATATCCTGATCAGGTCAAGACCGTTAATGTCAGGCAAATAATACTCAGCAATAACTATATCCGTATCATCCGATTCAAATCTTTCAAACAAACGATATGAATTATCATAGTCTGAAATTACATGATAATCGGTTTTGTTATTGATAAGATGAACAAGACCCTGTCTGACGATCGTAGATGGATCAATTATTGTTATTGCTTGACTCATTAGATATATAAATACTCAATAAGTTGTGGTTTTAATGGTGTGGAGTACTAGATGTTGTTTCACGTGAAACGTGAAAATCACCGTTCGCCTACCGGCTCCGGTTCTTTTCACCTTTTCAAACCTAACGGTTTGAAAACCGTAAACTCACGCTTCGTCTTCGACTCGCGTTCGTTAACTGTGTGCGTGAAAATCACCGTTAACTGTGGTTCTGACTATCATACTGTGCGTGAAAATCACCATTCAACATTGTTAAAACCCACTATTACATTCTCATCTATAAGGCACGCGTCTTATTTTACACGAATACAAATCAAAATAAAATAGTAATGATCAAAAAAGATATACCAAAAAATAACGAAAAACTATAAGCATAATGAAAAATGGGCAGTGAGGGGTTTTTATGGTATAATTAAGTCTTGAAATGCATCCATGTATTTCTAAACACGGCTTGTCCCATCCATGGTACAATTATGTCTTGAAATGCATCCATGTAACCATTCTATTATACACAATACGGAGATCATATATGTCAAAAGGATCGGCTATAGCAAGAAACCTGACAATACTCAGCGGACTGTCTGTTGCTACTCTTCATATACTGAACAGACTGGAAACCACTGATGCATGTTCGGAGACAAGAACATCTTCGCGTGAAGATAAGGAATATAACTGGAGATACGGGACAATTCACTATAAAGTTAGAGGATACGATTCTCCCGTACTTCTTTTGCATGATCTGACAATAGGCAGCAATAAATATGAATATAACAGCATATTTGCGACTTTAAGCAAAACCCATCGTGTATATGTTCCGGATTTTCTCGGTTACGGTGAATCGGACAAACATCCTATGACATATTCCGCTTCGGTGTATAAGGATATGCTGGCTGATTTTATAAAAAATGTGATAAAGACCAAAGTCAAGGTTGTGGTTACCGGAGCATCGGCTCCGATAGTCATAGATCTGGCTCATGCTAATCCCAGGCTGATAGACAGCATAGTTATGATCAATCCACTCGGACTATATGATCAGAATCTGATACCTTCAACCGAAACCAGACTGTTGAAGATACTTATGGATATTCCGATCATAGGTACATACATGTATAACCTCAAAGCAAAAAAGATAAGTCTTGAGAATGAATTTAAAACAAAGTACATACATGATCCGGATTCCATGAACAGTGAAACACTGACCAGGACAATTCAGGAATATTACAGATCCGCTCATCTTGGAGGATTGCATGCGAAATATTCCTATGCAAGTTATATTTCCCAATATATGACATGCTCTGTATTGAATGAACTCAGAGAACTTGATCTTTCAATGATGATAATCGGTGGGGAATTTGAACCGGACATCTCAGACAATATAGAAAACTATGTATATTATAACGCAGCTATAGAATCAACTATCATACCCGGTACATCTCATCTTCCTCATGTTGAGAAACCCGAAGAAGTACTTAAGACCATTGAGGTATTTTTTTCATAATGAATGAAGAAACCATAGCATCCATCTCTACAACGCCAGGTGAATCCGGAATAGGGATCATCAGGATAAGCGGAGAGGATGCTATTAATTTTGCATCAAAACTATATACGGATAAACACGGTGATCATTCTCTTGTAAGTTTTAAAACCCATACCATTCACTACGGTTTTATTTCTGATATGTCAGGAAACATGATCGATGAAGTTATGGTTTCCGTAATGAAAGCACCCAATTCATATACCCGTGAGAACGTTGTCGAGATCAACTGTCACGGAGGAATCCGGGTATGCAGAAATATCCTGAATGAGATTGTCAATGCAGGCGCAAGGATAGCCGAACCCGGAGAATTTACCAAAAGAGCTTTTTTGAACGGTCGCCTGGATCTGACAAGAGCAGAAGCTGTCATGGATACGATCCGGGCACAGTCCGATATTTCCCTTAAACAATCCGTAAGCCAGCTCAGAGGAAGTCTGTATGATCTGCTAAAAGGCATATGTTCGGAAATATTATATGAAATCGCTCATATAGAAGCCGCACTCGATGACCCCGACAGTATCAGTCTTGATGGATATGATAAAGAACTTTCCAAAAGAATTGAAAGTATTCAGACCCGTATTAAATCATTGATCAGATCCTATGATGAGGGACGTATACTGACAGAAGGCGTCAGAACAGTTATCCTTGGAAATCCAAATGCCGGTAAATCCTCTTTATTAAACAATCTGATGGGTGAAGAAAGGGCAATCGTAACCGATATTCCCGGAACAACCAGAGATACCCTGACCGAAAAAATACTCATTGGAGATATTTCACTTGTGATCACCGATACGGCAGGGATCAGAAAAACAGAGGACACGATAGAAAAAATCGGTATAAGCGCTGCAAAGAAAATCGCTGATACGGCGGATCTGATAATTTATGTTGCGGATTCCTTATCAGACACAGAAATTGATGATGAAGACATAATTGGTATTCTAAAAACCAAACCCTGTATTGTATTGCTTAATAAATCAGATCTGGAAATTACCGGTAAAATTACGAATAATGATAATACAAATTATAATATATCAGGAAATGCCGATAATAATGTATCAAAATTTTATAACTCTATTACTGAGATTGAACCTGCCGCAGTCATTTCAACCTCGATGATCACCGGAGAGGGGATCAGTGAACTGAAGCATACGATACAGCGGCTTTTTTATAACGAAGAGATAACTGGAGATAATCAGGTTATAATTACAAATCTGAGACACGTTAAGCTTTTGAAAGAAGCTTATAATGCGCTTGAAAACGTAAAAGCCGGTATTGGATCGGGAGCTTCGGAGGATCTGTATTGTATAGACCTTACAGATGCATACAGAGCACTGGCAGCTATCACAGGTGCTGAAGTGTCTGAAGATATCGTTAATGAGATCTTTTCGAAATTCTGTATGGGGAAATAGAAGATAAAAAAGAAGCCTGATATGTTATAGAGCCAAAAGGGATAAAACACTTTTGGCAAAGATAATAAGATTGAATCAAAGAAAATGAATACAAAATATATCGATAATCACATAGAAGAAGAAACAGATGTATGCGTGATAGGAGCCGGACATGCAGGATGTGAGGCAGCACTTGCCTGTGCAAGGCTTGGATTTGAAACCATAATTTTTACGGTATCGATCGAATCAATAGCCCTTATGCCCTGCAATCCAAATATCGGAGGAACTTCCAAGGGACATCTTGTCAGAGAACTGGATGCGCTCGGCGGTGAAATGGGCAGGAATATCGATAAGACTTTTATACAGTCACGTATGCTTAACAGCTCCAAAGGACCCGCGGTTCATTCCCTCAGAGCACAGGCGGACAAATCTGAATACTCACGCTCAATGAGAAAGGTGCTTGAAAATCAGGATCATCTGACAATAAAACAGGGAGAGGTCTGTGAGATCATTACCGAAAAAATTAATGAAGATGGCAGCGAAAAAAAAATAACAGGTGTTAGGACATATACCGGAACCGTGATCAGATGCAAAGCCGTGATCCTGGCAACAGGTACTTATCTTAAAGCCAGATGCCTGTGCGGAGAAGCTATCACCTATACAGGACCAAACGGATTACAGGCTGCAAATAATCTGAGTGCATCACTTATTGAAAATGGAATAAGATTACGCAGATTTAAGACCGGCACCCCTGCAAGAATGGATGGCAGGACACTTGATTATTCCAAAATGGAAGAACAAAAGGGTGATGTCCCTATCATTCCCTTTTCCTTCAGCACGGATCCATCAACCATACAAAAAGAACAGGTAAGCTGTTATCTGACATACACCAATGAAAAAACTCATGCGATAATCAGGGCAAACCTGGACAGATCTCCGATCTATGCGGGAGTTATAGAAGGAACAGGCCCGAGATACTGCCCCTCCATAGAGGATAAGGTAGTTAAATTTGCCGATAAAGACAGACATCAGATCTTCATAGAACCCGAAGGTCTGTATACAAACGAAGTATATTTAAGCGGGATGTCATCATCACTTCCCGAAGATGTTCAGCTTCAGATGTACAGAACACTTCCGGGTCTTGAGAACTGTCATATGGTCAGAAACGCATATGCAATCGAATACGATTGTCTGGAACCGGGACAGCTTTCTTTATCACTGGAAATAAGGGGAATATCAGGACTCTTCAGTGCAGGCCAGTTCAACGGAAGCTCCGGATATGAGGAAGCAGCGGCACAGGGATTGATAGCGGGGATCAACACAAGCAATAAACTCATGGGCAGAGAACCTTTGATACTCGACAGATCAGAGGCCTATATCGGAGTTTTGATCGACGATCTGGTAAGCAAGGAAAACAACGAACCCTACCGTATGATGACATCACGTGCGGAATACAGACTTCTGCTGAGACAGGATAACGCAGACTTAAGACTTCGAAAAAAAGGATATGAGGCAGGTCTTGTTTCGGAGGAAGAATATAATAAGACAATTCGCAAAAAAGAACTGATATACAAAGAACTCGACAGACTGAATACAACTACAGTGGGAGGAAATGCACAGATACAGGCATTTCTCCGAAAAAACGGTTCGGCTCCGATCAAAACCGCTTTTTCGCTGGCAGATCTGATGAGCAGACAGGAGCTTGATTACGCAAAACTCGCGGAGATCGATCCGGACAGACAGGAGCTTCCTGCCGACGTGATAGAACAGGTTGAGATTGAGATCAAATATCGCGGTTATATCGAAAGACAGACCAGACAGATAGAAGCCTTTGTTAAAAACGAGAGAAAGAAGATTCCCGATGATATCGATTATAATAACGTTGAGAGCCTGAGGATTGAAGCACGCCAGAAACTCAAGCAATTCAGACCCGCCAACATCGGGCAGGCATCACGCATCTCCGGAGTCTCACCTTCGGATATCGCTGTGTTGCTGGTGTATCTGAAATAATGTGTCCAAATACCGTGATAACAAAAAATGAACTGCGAAAAAATAAACATTTTAAAAGAATATGTCCCTGAACTGACTGATCATCAGCTTGATCGGTTTATCAGATATTACGAGATGCTGGTTGAAACCAATAAGGTGATGAACCTGACAGCGATCACGGAATTTGATGATGTCGTAGTTAAGCATTTTGCGGATTCGTTGTCGATTGTTTGTGAAGACAAGTGTGTCGGCGGGACGGTTCTGTTGACACACCCGGCGACACACATCCTCGACATCGGCACTGGTGCCGGTTTTCCCGGCATACCATTGAAGATCGCATTTCCGGATATCAGCATCACTCTCCTCGATTCCCTGGGAAAAAGAGTCAACTTTTTAAATGATGTGATAAATGAGCTGGATCTGAACGATGAAGGACACATAGAAGCGATCCATTCAAGAGCCGAGGACTATATAAGAGAACCCGGAATAAGGGAGAGCTATGATCTGGTTGTCTCCAGAGCGGTTGCATCACTGAACATCCTGAGCGAATACGCCATTCCTTATGTTAAACCGGACGGGTATTTCGTAGCATATAAATCCGAAAAGACGGAAGAAGAATTGAAGGAATCCCAAAATGCCTTAAAGATCCTGGGCGGTGAGGTATCAGATACCAGAACCTTTACCCTCCCGGATTCCGATATAAGCAGGACTTTGATAACAATAAAAAAGACCTGCCTTACTCCGGATAAATATCCGAGAAAAGCAGGTCTTCCATCCAAAAAACCTTTATAAGATATTTAATTTGCTCACAAGTCCCCGCAAAAAGGGATCTTCAAGCTGATCAATATCTGCGGCTGCGTCCGTATCCTCCGCGGCTTCCACGGTCATTATAGTATTCACCCTTTTTTGCCGTGATAACAACATATCTGTAAGGCTCCTCGCCTTCGCTGTGGGTTTCAACATATCTGTCATCCTGAAGAGCGGAATGAATGATCCTTCTTTCATAGGGATTCATTGGTTCAAGCGAAACCGGACGACGTGATCTCTTAACCTTAAAGGCCATATTTTTGGCCAGATTCTCAAGAGTCTTCTTACGACGCTCACGGTAATTCTCGGTATCGATCTTTACCCTGATGTATTCCTCCGTACCCTTGTTTACCACAAGTGAAGTAAGATACTGCAGAGAATCAAGGGTCTGACCTCTTTTACCGATCAGTACACCCATCTCATCTCCGGTAAGATCTATGGACATTTCATTATTGATATCATCATATTCGATATCAAGATTGACTGCCAGATGCATCGATGCAAAAACATCATTAAGGAAGCTGCGAGCCTGGGCCGTAACATCCTCATCCTTTACTTTTGCCTTGATAACAGCCTGCTTTGCTCCTATTCCGAGAAATCCGCTTGCTCCCTCTTCGATCACCTCATACTCTAACTTATCACTGGTAACCATATAATATTCGCAAGCCGAGGTAATGGCCTCTTCTACTGTTTTTCCGCTGAATTCTGTATAATCCATGGTCCTGTAAACCTCCAAAAGATATTACTTGTTGTTTCTTTCATTATATTCTCTAACCATATTTGCCTTTGCAGCCAGACTGCCGGGCTTTGCATTAAGGTTAGATTTTGCTGCTGCATTTAATTTCTCTTCTTTTTCCTTATCACTGAGACCGGCGACAGAAGAAGAAGCATCGGAATTGATATTTTTGGTTTTCATAGCTGCATACTGCTGCATCTTTGCTGCGGTAACGCCGGCTTTTTCCATTTTCTTTTTGGCCTTGGCTTCATTCTTCTTGATGACCTCATCAATATCCATCTTATCGATATGCTTATTGATGAAGATCTGCTGAACAGTACGGATCACGGAACCTGCGATCCAGTAAAGTCCCATACCTGAAGGAAGACTGAAGCAGAACACTATTGACATGAGCGGCATCATCATGTTCATCGTCTTCATGGACTGCTGCATAGCCGCTCCCGTATCGTTAGGATCTGCTTTCTTATTATCTTCACCGGCCTGAGGCATCAGCTTGATGTTTATCCACTGCGTGATCCCCGAAAGAAGCGGAACTATCAGAGCCGCAACACACAACAGATAACTGTGGTCTCTCCAGGAACTCATAAACATATCCTGAGGAGAGTTAGCGATATTCAGACCGAGAAAATAATTATAAGTATCAATAAGACCTTTACTTACTATATTTCCGGCCGAATCAAGTGTACTGAGGATATTCTGACCGTTAAAGGTAAGGCTGCTCAATCCGTAATGTCCGGAAAGAGTGACCATATCGGCACTTGATGTCTTATTAAGAACATCTACGATACCATTGGTTATATCTTCGGCATTGGCAAGATTCTTGGAATACATGTTAACTGCCGAAGCAACGGATTTAAGATTATCAGATGTGGCATTTAAAATAAAATCACCACCGTCCTGACTGACTATTTTTTCAGCCAGAACCCTGAAGGTATCTCCTACCTTGGTAACATAGGCAGGTATTGAATAGATAACCCTGTAAAGAGCAAACAGAATGGGCATCTGGATCGCTAACTGCACACAGCTTCCCGAAGGCGACACCCCGTATTTGGCATATACAGCTTTGGTTTCCTGCTGCATCGCCATTGAAGATTCGGTATCTCTCTTATCCTTATATTTAGCCTGTATAGCCTGCAGTTCCGGATTCATCTTGGCAGAAAGCTTTGAGAACTTCTGCTGCTTGATAGTCAAAGGAGTAAGCAGACCATAAATAACCAGGGTAAATAATATGATAGCGAGACCTATATTAGGTATACCGATCTTATCAAGCAGAATAAAGATTCCATTCATCAGATAACCCAGTACTCTGGCAATAGGCCCGAGTATGGCACCCTGATATGGAGTAAGTAATATACCTGACATTTGACCTCCGAATTAATCCCGAACCTCAGGGAACGGGATCATAACCTCCCTTTGAAAAGGGATTGCATCTCATAATCCTCCAGGCAGCAAGAGCTCCTCCTTTTACGGCGCCGTATTTTTCGACAGCCTGAAGTCCGTATTCCGAACAGGTCGGAAAGTATGGACATTTGGTGCTTTTGAGCGGAGAAAGATATTTTCTATACAATTTGATCATCTGAATCATTATTTTTTTCATCATGTCTTTTTACCTGTAATATGATGAAGCTTTGCCAGATGCATCAGGGACTCTTCTATATCAAAATAACTGCATTTATCGGTCCCTTTGCGCGCAACGACTACTATGTCCAAACCACTATTGAACACATTCTCATGTAGTCTGTAAGCTTCTCTGACCAGCCGGCATAAGTGGTGGCGCACTACACTGTTGCCTACTTTCTTGCTGACAGAGATTCCGAGTCTGTTACAGCCGGTATCGTTATCCAGGACATACATAACCAATCTTTTGTCGGCACGAGATCTGCCTTTTTTATATACCTGACTGAACTGATCTGTCTTTTTTAAGGATTCTGATTTTTGCATTTCAAATAAAGAACAAAAATAGGCCACAATATTCTGCAGCCTAAATATGCAATAAAGATAAATATTTGGTTAAATACGTAATAAATTACATTAAACCGTTAATTTATGTCTGCCCTTTGCTCTTCTGGAAGCAAGTACCTTACGTCCGCCCGCACTGCTCATTCTTGCTCTGAAGCCGTGAACCTTACTGCGCTGGCGCTTTTTGGGCTGATATGTCATTTTCATAGCCGGACACCTCCTTTACGTGGAATATTCGCGTATTGTCCAAAGGATAACAAACCGATTATATAAAAAGCATTTATTTAAGTCAAGGAAATTTAAAATTTTCATCTTATGAAATAAGTTACATAACTTTATCCCCAAACTGTGGATAAATATGTGGATAAGTATCGGAAAGTCTGTAGAAATATTGGGTATTATTCAAGAAAACAGCCTTTTTATAGGGTTTGTATTGTTAATATCATTTCAACATACGAATCTACATAATCTGATATATCTGATAAAAATATGTAAACTTATACCACTTATCCACAAAAAATATCCACAAAATGTGGAAATAGCTGTAAAAGAATAAAGCAGATGTGGAAACGAGATAAGTTTGAAAAATAAAACCCGATAATGTATAGTAGTTGTATATGCGCTTATTTTTATAATCAGGGTCAGGACTATATTATGATAAAAATTCAGGACAGCTGGAATACCATTAAAGAAAAAATAGCGGAAGAATATGAACTTTCCGATATTTCATATTCTACCTGGATCGAGCCGCTGCTGCTCGGACCGGTTACGGATGATACCGTTGTGATACTTATACCTTCGGACCAGTCTCATGCTCTTAACTATATTAATAAGAAGTATAAGGAATATTTCCGTGTAACGATCTCGGAGATGTACAACAGAAAGTTTGATATAGAATTCAAACTCGAAAAGGATCAGGACAGCAAAAATGTCCTGAAAATAGGAAATGATCCTATATATAATCTGAATTACGAGACGGCAAACCTTAATCCAAAATATAAATTCAATACCTTTGTTGTCGGCGGAAGCAATAATTTCGCATATTCCGCCTCTCTGGCAGTTGCGGAAAGTCCGGGAGAGATCTATAATCCCCTGTTCCTTTACGGCGGGGCAGGTCTCGGAAAGACCCATCTTATGCACTCCATAGGCCATTTTATACTGGAGAATAAACCGGATACCAAGATACTGTATGTCACTTCAGAGGCTTTTACCATCGAGGTGATAGAAGCAGTACGTAAAGGTGATGCCGGTCTGCAGGCCGGTCTGCAGAAGAAACTCAGGGATAAATACAGATCCGTAGACGTACTTATCCTGGATGACGTTCAGTTTATAATAGGAAAAGAAGCAACCCAGCAGGAATTTTTTAATACCTTCAACGCTCTTTACGGGGCAAATAAACAGATAATCCTGTCATCCGACAAGCCTCCAAAGGAAATGGAAACCCTGGAGGAAAGGCTTAAATCCAGGTTCGAATGCGGACTGATAGCAGATATACAGCCTCCGGATTATGAGACCAGAATGGCTATCCTTTCAAAAAAAGCGGAATCCATAGACGGAGAAATAGATGAAGAGGTATTCAAATACATTGCAACCAATATAAAGTCAAATATCCGTGAACTGGAAGGTGCCTTCAACAAGATCGTGGCTTTTTCTAAACTTAATAAAGTAGATATTACCATAGAAAATGCCGAAGAAGCCCTGAAGGACATCATTTATCCCGATAAGCCCGTTGAACTGACTCCCTCGTATATTTTAAATACGGTATGTGAGGAATATATGGTTTCAACAGAAGATGTTTCGGGCAAAAAGAGAAATGCGGAGCTTGTCGAACCAAGACAGATCGTTATGTACCTTTGTCGTGAATTGACCGATACTTCGCTTGCCGATATAGGAAAGCTTCTCGGTAAAAAGGATCATACAACGGTGATGCACGGCATCAAAACCATCGAAAAAAAGATGTCCGAAAATGAGGATATAGAAAGAAAGGTAAAAGGCCTGAAGCGGAAGTTAACAGAGAATATTTGATTTATTCACATAAATTTTCAACTTATACCTGTTCTTTCAAGATGGTTATTCACAATAATAAGTTTAATTTTTGATTGAAGTTTAGTATAATATATAAGGTTATACACATTTAAACAGCCCCTATTATTATTAATACTATAAATAATTAATATATAAAGGCGCTCATTTTCACAGAAAGGCTCATTTATGAAGATCATTTGTAACAAATCTGAACTCTTGAAAGGTGTATCCATCGTTTCAAAAGCAGTACCCTCCAAGACTACAATGTCCATAATGCAATGTATCCTTATAGATGCGGGTGAAAACGGTATCAGGCTTACCGCAAATGATATGGAGCTTGGTATCGAAACAGTCATACAGGGTAATGTGGCCGAAAAAGGAAAGATAGCTCTTGAAGCTAAAATATTCCAGGATATAATCCGTAAACTTCCAGACAGCGATATCACGGTTCAGAGCGATGATACTCTTAAAACTGTCATTACCTGTGAAAAATCAAAATTCAGTATTATAGGCAAATCAGCCGATGAATTCTCTTATCTTCCGCAGATCGAGCATTCAGACAGTATAGTGATCTCCGAGTATACCTTAAAGGAGACGATTAAGCAGACTATATTTTCAATATCCGACAATGACAACTCACCTGTCATGACAGGTGAACTTTTTGATATAAACGAAGACAGACTCAGGGTCTCGTCTCTTGACGGACACAGGATCTCTATAAGAAATGTCAAGCTCAAAAATGTTTATTCATCCAAAAAGGTCATCGTACCCGGCAAGACTCTGAATGAGATAAGCAGGATAATCGGAGATGATACCGAAAAGAACGTAAGCATTTTCTTTACTCAGAATCATATTCTTTTTGAATTTGACAATACGCTGGTTCTCTCAAGACTTATCGAGGGTGATTATTTCAATGTTGACCAGATGATCACAAACGATTATGAGACCAAAGTAAGAGTTAATAAGAAAGAGCTTTTTGAATGTATAGACAGATCCACGCTGCTTGTCAAGGAAGGCGATAAGAGACCTATAATTGTAAATATCACCGACGGCAGGCTTGAGCTTAAGATAAATTCGACTATGGGCAGCATGCATGAGGATATAGGGATCACAAAAGAGGGTAAAGATATCATGATAGGTTTTAATCCTAAATTTGTGATGGATGTTCTCAGGGTAATAGACAGTGATGAAGTTTATATGTATATGGTAAATCCCAAGTCTCCCTGCTTTATCAGAGATGAAGAGGATACTTATATCTATCTGGTATTACCGATCAACTTTAACACGGTATCATGACAGAGATCAGTATAAAAGACGAATTTATCAAATTAGGTCAGGCTCTTAAACTTGCCGGTATGGTTGACAGCGGGCTGGATGCCAAGACAGAGATAGCTGACGGAAATGTTAAGGTTAACGGTGAGACCGAAACCCGTCGCGGCAAAAAGTTATATGATGGAGATGTTTTTACATATAATGGTATCTCCGTAACAGTCAAAGCGAAATGAAAGGTCAGTTATGATCATTAAATCCCTGGAACTTATGGATTTCAGGAATTACGAAGCACTGAATATACAGTTCGGTTCCGGAATCAATATACTTTACGGAGATAATGCTCAGGGAAAGACAAATATACTTGAAGCTATTTTTTTGTCAGCTACTACCAAGTCCCACAGAGGTACCAAGGATAAGGATATCATAAGATTCGGTGCCGAGGAAGGTCATATAAGGCTGCATCTTCTGAATTCCGAAAATGTTGAAAGCAGGATAGATATACATATCCGTAAGTCAAAGACAAAAGGAATAGCCATAGATGGTGTAAAATTAAAAAAAGCTACAGAGCTGCTCGGGAAACTGAATGTAGTCCTGTTTTCGCCGGAGGATCTTGATATCATCAAGGGAGGCCCCGGTGAAAGGCGCAGATTTACCGATATGGAGCTGTGCCAGCTTGATGATTTTTATATATACAATCTGAATAATTATAACAAAATAGTAAATCAGAGAAACAATCTTCTCAAGGATCTGTATTTCAATCCTTCTCTAAAAGAAACAATAGGTATCTGGGATTCTCAGCTGGTCAGCTACGGAAGCAAAGTCATTGAAAGAAGGCAGTCTTTTGTCGATCAGCTTAATGATGTTATCGGGCCTGTTCATGAAAAGCTTTCCGGTGGCAGGGAATCATTGAGAATAATCTATGATCCGAATGTTTCAATAGAGAATTTTGAAAAAGAGCTTTCGGCATCCACTGATAAGGATATTAAGTCAAAAATGACCAATGTCGGTCCTCACAGAGATGACTTTATATTTATGATCGGAGATCTGGATGTGCGCAGGTTCGGATCCCAGGGACAGCAGCGTACTGCGGCTTTGTCATTAAAGCTTGCGGAGATAGATATAGTCAAAAAACTGGCTAACGACACTCCGGTGCTTCTTTTGGATGATGTTCTGTCAGAGCTTGATACGGGCAGGCAGAATTTTCTGCTTGATTCGATCGGAGATGTTCAGACCATCGTAACGTGTACGGGACTGGAGGAGTTTGTAAACGGCAGGCTTAAAATTGACAAAGTATTTGAAATATCGAACGGAACACTTGTAGACAGTAAATAAACAGCTATCCTTAAGAATCGGGATATCAAATCTTAACAGAGGTTATTATGTCTGAAGAAAAAAAAGCTCAAGTTGAATACGGTGCGGATCAGATCCAGATCTTAGAGGGTCTGGAGGCTGTAAGAAAAAGACCGGGTATGTATATCGGCAGTACTTCGTCCAGGGGTCTGCATCATCTGGTATACGAGATCGTCGATAATGCGGTGGATGAGGCTCTGGCCGGATTCTGCAGTGAGATCGAGGTTACTATAAATCCCGATAATTCCATTACGGTAATAGATAACGGACGCGGCATTCCTGTCGGGATCAATCATAAAGCAGGTATTCCTGCGGTTGAGGTTGTATTTACGATACTTCATGCAGGCGGTAAATTCGGAGGAGGCGGATACAAGGTATCCGGCGGTCTTCACGGAGTCGGAGCTTCGGTCGTAAATGCCCTTTCAGACTGGCTCAGTGTTGAGATCCGCAGAGACGGCAAGCTCTATGAGCAGCGCTATGAAAAAGGACATACCTGTTATCCGTTAAAGGAGATAGGAACCTGTGGAGCCGATGAAAGCGGTACAAAGGTTACCTTTAAGCCCGACGGCACCATATTTGAAGACCTTGTATACGATTATGATACGCTTAAGACAAGGCTCAGAGAGACTTCTTTCCTGACAAAGGGACTAAAGATCACACTTATAGATACCAGAGAGGGTCAGGAGCAGGAGCGCTCCTTCCACTATGAAGGTGGTATAAAGGAATTTGTTCAGTATCTGAACAGATCAAAGGATGCTCTTTATCCTGCGATAATGTATTTTGAGGGCAAAAAGAACAATGTGCTGGTCGAGGTTTCGATGCAGCACAATGATGCTTATAACGAAAGCATCTATACATTTGTCAATAATATCAACACACCGGAAGGCGGTACTCATTTAGAGGGTTTCAGAAATGCTCTGACCAAGACCTTCAATGATTACGCCAGAACAAACAAGCTGCTCAAGGATTCCGAACCGAATCTCAGCGGCGAGGATATCAGAGAAGGTCTTACCGCGATAATATCTGTAAAGATCGAGGATCCGCAGTTTGAGGGACAGACCAAACAGAAGCTCGGTAATTCCGAGGCAAGAACAGCGGTAAATTCGGTTGTCAGCGAGCAGCTGACGTATTTTCTGGAGCAGAATCCGGATGTTGCCCGTACCATAGTTGATAAATCGATACTTGCTCAGCGTGCGAGAGAAGCGGCCCGCAAGGCAAGGGATCTGACCAGACGTAAGACCGCTCTGGAGGGAACATCATTGCCGGGTAAGCTTGCAGACTGTTCGGAAAAAGATCCTTCAAAGTGTGAGATATATATAGTCGAGGGAGATTCCGCCGGCGGATCGGCAAAAACAGCAAGAAGCCGTGCAACCCAGGCTATCCTGCCACTGCGCGGAAAAATACTGAATGTTGAAAAGGCACGTCTTGACAGAATATACGATAATGCCGAGATCAAAGCTATGATCACTGCTTTCGGCACCGGTATTCATGAAGATTTTGATATTTCCAAGCTCCGCTATGACAAGATCATAATCATGACGGATGCCGATGTTGACGGAGCACATATAGCAACACTGATGCTGACCTTCATATACAGATTCATGCCGGAGCTTATCAAACAGGGACATGTATATCTTGCCAAGCCTCCGCTCTATAAGCTTGAAAAGAATAAACAGATCTGGTATGCATATTCGGATGAAGAGCTCGAAGGCATACTCAGGGAAGTCGGAAGGGATACCAATAATAAGATCCAGAGATATAAGGGTCTGGGTGAGATGGATCCCGAACAGCTCTGGGAAACAACAATGGATCCTGAGCGCAGGATACTGCTTCGCGTCGGCATGAATGAAGAAGAGGAATCCGAGATCGATCTGACCTTCAATACACTCATGGGCGATAAGGTTGAGCCGAGACGTGAATTTATTGAGAGAAATGCGAAGTTTGTTAAGAATCTGGATATATAAAGGGTTCACATATCAAATATATAAACCCGGTAACACGCTATCGATTTTCTAAATCAGTAAACTCATCCTCTTGATACATAGCACGAAATCGTGAAAGATCACGATTTCTGAGCATGTATCTGCGACGATTCGTTTCTGATTAAACGAAAATCGAGCTAATCGTTACCTTGGTTTATACATTTGATATGCTTACACACTGAATCTATAAACAGCGAGTTTTTTTGACGAAGCAATCAGAAAAGCAGACAAGCGAAATGACTAAATTAATTCGCTACAGTTCCTAAGCTTATATAGAAATATAGGAAAGCTGATAAGAAAACAGGATATCATAACAGAGCAGGAAAAAAAAATAAGAACATAGGATATCTAACTGAGAGAGAAAAACATGGATGATAAGATTTTTAACAGAATAGAAGAAGTCGATCTGAAGAAGAAGATGGAGGACTCGTACATTGATTATGCGATGAGCGTAATTGCGGCGCGTGCTCTTCCTGACGTGAGGGATGGCTTGAAGCCCGTACAGAGACGTGTGCTCTATTCGATGGTTGAGCTGAATAACGGACCTGATAAGCCACACCGTAAGAGTGCCCGTATCGTCGGTGATACAATGGGTAAATATCATCCTCACGGTGACAGCTCCATATATGGGGCACTTGTAAATATGGCTCAGGAATGGTCCATGAGATATCCTCTTGTAGACGGTCACGGCAATTTCGGATCTGTCGACGGAGACGGTGCCGCAGCCATGCGTTATACCGAGGCCAGGCTTTCAAAGATCTCCATGGAAATGATAGCCGATATCAAAAAGGATACCGTGGATTTTGTTCCGAACTTTGATGAAACCGAATCAGAGCCGGTTGTTCTTCCTTCCAGATATCCGAATCTGCTGGTAAACGGCACCACAGGTATCGCGGTAGGTATGGCTACCAATATTCCTCCGCACAATCTGCGTGAAGTCATTGCAGCTGTGATAAAGATCATAGAAAACAGGGTTGATGAAAACAGGGATACCGATATCGAAGAGCTTATAGATCTTGTAAAAGCTCCCGATTTTCCCACAGGAGGCATAATTCTCGGAACAAGGGGTGCCGAGGAGGCATACCGTACCGGACGCGGCAAGGTCAGGGTACGTGCCGTTACCGATATTGAAACCATGGATAACGGTAAGACCAGGATCGTGGTGACCGAACTCCCTTATCTTGTCAATAAGGCTAATCTGATAACTAAGATCGCCGATCTGGTTAAGGCCAAAAAGATAGACGGAATCACAGACCTCCGCGACGAATCAAGCCGCGAGGGTATGAGAGTTGTAATAGAACTTCGTAAGGATGCCAACGCAAATATCATTTTAAATCAGTTATATAAGCATACCCAGCTGCAGGATTCCTTCGGAGTGATCATGCTGGCTCTGGTCAATAATGAGCCAAAGGTCATGAATCTGCTGGATATGCTGACATATTACCTCAAACATCAGGAGGAGGTAGTTACCAGACGAACCAGATATGATCTGAATAAGGCGGAAGAGCGTGATCATATTTTGCAGGGCTTACTGATAGCTCTTGATAATATCGATGAAGTCATAAAAATAATCAGAGGAAGCGCAAATACTCAGGAAGCCAAAGAAAACCTGATGTCCCGCTTCGGATTATCCGATGCACAGGCTCAGGCTATCGTGGACATGAGGCTCCGTGCTCTGACAGGTCTGGAAAGAGAGAAGCTTGAGAACGAGCATAAAGAGCTGGTCAAGCTTATCGAAGAACTCAGAGCGATCCTGGCTGATGAGAAGCTGCTTCTCGGAGTTATCAAAACAGAACTTCAGGAAATATCCGATAAATACGGCGATGACAGACGTTCACAGATCGGTTATGACGTATACGATATCAATATGGAGGATCTGATCCCCAATGAAAATACCGTTATAGCCATGACAAATGTGGGATATATCAAGCGTATGACCGTGGATAATTTTAAATCACAGCATCGCGGCGGCAAGGGCATCAAGGGCATGTCGATGATCGAAGACGATTATATCGAAGATCTGCTTATGACGACGACTCACCATGATCTGATGTTCTTTACCAATTTCGGCAGGTGTTATCGTCTGCGTGCATATCAGATCCCGGAATCCGGAAGGACCTCGAGAGGTACTGCGATAGTTAATCTGCTGCAGCTCTCTCCCGATGAGAAGATCACCGCGATGATACCGATCCCTATGCCGATCACAGAGGATGACTATAACAAATCGCTTTTTATGGTCACAAAGACCGGTATCATCAAAAAGACGGGAATAACCGAATTCGCACATATACGAAAAGGCGGTATCATAGCAATGAACCTCAAGGACGACGATGAACTGATAGAGGTTAAGCTTACGGTACCGGATACGGATATCTTTTTGGTAACAAAGAACGGGATGTGTATCCATTTCAAGGAGGCTGATGTAAGAAATACCGGACGCAATACGATGGGAGTGCGCGGTATGAATCTCGATGACGGTGATGAGATCGTCGGAATGCAGCTGAACACTCAGGGTGAAAGTCTGCTCATAGCTTCCGAGAACGGAATGGGCAAGAGAACCAATATCAGTGAATTTACACTGCAGAAGCGCGGCGGCAAAGGTTTAAAATGTTATAAGATCACCGAAAAGACAGGATACGTTGTGGGTGTCAAGGCCGTAAACGATGATCATGAGCTGATGCTGATAACCAGTGCAGGTACGATAATCCAGATACCTATGGCTGATGTTAATACTTTGGGAAGGATCACTTCCGGAGTTAAACTGATCAATCTGGATGATGATATCAAGGTGGTAAAGATTGCCAAAGTCCGGGAAAAGGTGAGTGACGGCTCAAAGGAATATGATGAAGTCGAGGATGCCATGGAGGATATTCCCGAGTCCGAAGCAGTGATGGAAGATGACGAGGATGTAACTTATCCGACCGAGGATCCGGATGAAGAATAATATGGAGGTTTTCAGAACTGATATTATTGTATTCTGAGAGTTTATCCATAAATATTTGATGGCTTATGGAAACATATTCAATACTTAAAGATCTTGCAATAATAATCATATTTGCCAAATTTTTCGGAATCCTTGCCCGTAAGCTCAAGGCTCCGCAGGTAGTAGGAGAGATAGTAGCCGGACTGCTGATCGGACCCAGTATACTCGGATTTGTAACACAGACCGAATTTTTAAGTCAGATGGCCGAGATCGGTGTAATACTGCTGATGTTTTCGGCCGGATTGGAAACGGATCTTAAGCAGCTGATCAAGCTGGGACCGAAAGCAGCGCTCATAGCTGTAGCGGGAGTATTTGTACCGCTTGCAGGCGGAACCATGATGTATATGTGTTTCTACGGTTTCGCACCCTGGGGAGATCCGGAATTCTACAAGGCGGTATTCATCGGTACTATAATGACTGCCACAAGTGTGAGCATAACCGTTTCCTCACTCAAGGAAATGGGCAAGCTTTCCGATGAGGTAGGCACTACCATAGTAAGTGCGGCGATCATAGATGATGTGATCGGTATAGTAGTGCTTACAGTTGTTATAGGATTTAAAAAAGCCGATTCAGGTATCGGGGCAATACTTTTGTCAACGCTTTTGTTCTTTGCTCTGGCGATCGGAGTCGGATTTATCTGTTATAAGGTTTTTGCCTGGGTAGACAAGAAGTATCCGCATACGAGAAGGGTTCCGATTGCGGCACTTGCGCTCTGCTTTTCACTGGCATATATTGCCGAGGAGTTTTTCGGTATAGCGGATATCACGGGAGCATACGTTGCCGGAATAATCCTTTGTTCGATACAGGATTCACACTATGTGGACGAAAAGATCGATATTAATTCATATATGCTTTTCGGTCCGATATTTTTTGCCAGTATAGGGATCAAGACCAATCTTGATAACATGAATATGGAAATCTTATGGTTTTCACTGGCCTTTGTGGCAGTTGCGATCATATGTAAGATCGTGGGATGCGGGCTTATGAGTCTGGCATGCAGGTTTACGCCTCATGATTCACTTAAGATCGGAATCGGTATGATGACGAGAGGAGAGGTCGCTTTGATCGTGGCACAGAAAGGACTTTCGGAAGGGTATATCACTTCGGTTTACTTTACATCCGTGATCCTGCTGATAATCGTATCATCGATATGCACACCAATCCTGCTTAAGGTCCTGTATTCCAGGGATCCTGCGCCGGAGGTCAATTACAGTGTGGTCAGAAAGAGAGGAGAGAAATGATCTATACACCTGAGGGAGTTTGTTCAAAAGCCATTGAGGTTGAGCTTGATGGAGATATCATAAAATCCGTACAGTTTACCGGGGGATGCAACGGTAACACACAGGGAGTTGCAAGACTTGTGACAGGCATGAAGGCTCAGGATGCCATAGGTAAGCTGCGTGGGATCAAATGCGGTTTCAGGCCGACGTCATGTCCCGACCAGTTGTCGATCGCATTAGAGAAGGCTTTGGGTCAGTAAATGAAACACAGTATAGTACTCACAGGCGGAGGAACCGCGGGTCATGTGACCCCGAATCTTGCACTTGTGCCGTATCTTAAAAAAGAGGGCTTCGAGATCAGCTACATCGGCTCGATTGACGGTATAGAGAAAACACTGGTTGAAGCGCAGGGTATCAAATACAGCGGTATAGCTACGGGTAAACTGCGCAGATATTTTGATGTAAAGAATTTTTCGGATCCCTTCAGGGTTATCAAGGGATATTTGCAGGCCCGCAGGCTTCTTAAGAAGAACAGGCCGGATGTTGTTTTTTCAAAAGGCGGATTTGTGGCAGTTCCGGTAGTGAGAGCCGCTGCTTCGCTTAAGATTCCCTGCATAATCCATGAATCCGACATGACTCCCGGGCTTGCCAACAGGCTTTGTATACCGGTGGCGGATAAGGTATGCTGCAACTTCCCGGAGACCTTTGATATGGTACCTCCGGAAAAGGCAGTGCTCACAGGTGCACCGATCAGGGATGAGCTGCTTTGCGGCGATGCCGCAAAGGGCAGGGAGTTTACGGGATTTGCCGATGATAAGCCGGTGATAATGGTCATCGGAGGCAGTCAGGGTTCAGCAGCCGTAAACGGTGCGATCAGGGATGCGCTGAGTGAGCTGTTGAAGGACTTCAACATAGTACATCTGACCGGTAAAGACAAGCAGGATAATATGCTGCTTACCCTCGAAGGCTATAAGCAGTATGAATATCTGACAGAGGAACTGCCCGATCTGTTTGCGATGGCGGATATAGTAGTGTCCAGAGCCGGAGCCGGTGCACTCGGAGAGGTACTTGCATTGCGTAAACCGAATCTGTTGATACCGCTTCCTTCGGCTTCCAGCCGCGGAGACCAGATCCTTAATGCCAGATCCTTTGAAGAACAGGGATTCAGTGTGGTTTTAAGCGAAGAGGACATGACGACCTCGCTTCTGGTCAGAAAGATCCGGGAGCTGTATGAGAACCGTGAGAAATACATAACGGCGATGAAGGAAAGTCCTCAGAAGGATGCCATTGCCGCGATCATGAAGCTTATTATGGAAGAGGTTAAATGAAATAAAAAAAAATGCTCTTTAATTCATATATTTTTATATGTATATTACTGCCCGTCGCACTGCTTGGATGGTACGGACTGAATTACTTCGGTTTAAACCGCATTGCAAGCATTTTTCTGACGGGTATTTCTTTGTGGTTTTACGGGTATTTCAACGTTTCGTATCTGCTGATCATAGTCTGCAGCATATTAGTAAATTACCTGATCAGCATTGTTGCGGATAAGACAGAGGATGAGCTTCAGAACAGGATCCTGATGATCATTGCGATATTTATCAATCTCGGGATCCTGTTTTACTTCAAATATTTTGATTTTTTCATAGAAAATATAAATGCATTGACCGGAGCCGGTATCCCTTTACAGGAGATCCTGCTTCCGCTTGGGATCAGTTTTTTTACATTCCAGCAGCTGTCATATGTCATAGACCGGTGTCTTGGTCGTGCCGAGCATATAGGGCTTATCGATTATGCCCAGTTTGTAACATTTTTTCCCCAGCTGATAGCCGGACCGATCGTTCTGTATGATGAGATCGTTCCTCAATTCAGAGATGTCACGATCCGGAGGTTTGATAAGGATTTTTTTGCAAGAGGGATCAGGCTCTTTGTGCTCGGACTGGCCAAAAAGATGCTGCTGGCGGACGTTCTGGCGGGTCCCGTAAACTATGCTTTTGCGATCAGCTATGATCTGGATTCCCTGACTGTCATATTTGTAATGCTTATGTATGCGTTTGAGCTTTATTTTGATTTCAGCGGATACTGCGATATGGCAATGGGTATCGGACTGATGTTTAATATCGTACTGCCGATGAATTTTGATTCACCGTACAAAAGCTCTACGGTGAAGGAATTATGGAACAGATGGCACATGACGCTGTCCAGGTTTTTTATCACTTATGTGTATATCCCGCTGGGCGGCAGCAGGCGCGGGTTCATCCGGATGCTGTTCAACATACTGATCGTTTTTACATTGAGCGGCCTCTGGCACGGAGCGGCCTGGACTTACGTTCTGTGGGGTGTGATCAACGGATTACTTGTTATCTGGGATAATCTGTGCATAGTCGGAGTGGAAGGATCCGAATATAAAAGGGAATGTAGGATCTATATTCCGAAGAGGCTTGGACAGGTGCTGACATTCTGTTGTTTCTTATTGACGCTGGTATTTTTCAGAAGCTCAGGTGTGCCGGAGGCATTCAGGCTGATAGGTACGGTATTCGGTTTTAAATGGAACGGACGGCTGACGGATGTGCTCTCACACCTGTCGGCTCCTGAGTTTTATATATTTGAGGAAGCGGCAAGAATGATATCGGATAATCTTGTGCCGTGGGTTCATGTGGTGATCTCGGTATTGATGATCGTGCTGTCCTTTGTGCTGGTCATGGGACCGAGCGCCACGGTCCGCGCGGTGCGCGAGACCGATCGCCCTGTCAGGCGCGCGATCCTGCTGGGTGTGCTGTTCGTATGGTGCTTCGTGTCACTGTCGCAGGTCAGCACATTCTTGTATTTTAATTTTTGACACTCGGGGACGGAGTCACGGTGTCATTTTCGCCCCACGTCAGGTGCAGGGTGCATGAGAAATATTGATGAATGATAATGGAGGATTGAATTTCATAAAGGTTTTTGCGGCGGCCGTGGCGGCATGCGCTCTCCTGGCGGCAGGCATTACCCTGCTTTTTGATCCGTTCTACGTGTATCACAAGCCTCTGCCGGGCCTGAAGGCCGTGCTTAACGATAAGGAATATCAGTGCGTGGGGACCCTCAGGCACTTTGATTATGATGCGGTCATCGCCGGCAGCAGCGTGTGCGAGAACTTCAACAACGGCTGGTTTGATCAGGGCTTTGGGTGTACCAGTGTAAAAGCGATCAGATCCTACGGTGCTACAGCTGATCTTATTTATCTTATGGATATCGCATATGAGGATCATGATATCAGGAAAGTTTTTTACAATATCGATCCCTCCAGCCTGTATGCGTCGACCGAAACTACTTATATTTCCACCGGATGTCCGGTGTATCTCTATGACAAAAATCCGTTTAACGATTACCAATATCTGCTGAATAAGGACGTACTGCTTGAAAAAATACCTTTTATGCTGGCCAAATCCTTTACCGATTATGATGAGGGAGATTCGTACAACTGGGCTCAGTGGAAGACCTTTCACCATCTGATGTGCATGCAGATGTATGAGCGTCTTGATGAAATAAAGCCTATGGAAGATGCCCATATGTATGATGATCTTGCTGTTGCCAATACAAAAATGCTGACCGATATGATCGAGTCGCATCCCGAAACCGAATTCAGGTTTTTCTTTTCACCGTATTCAATGTGCTGGTGGGACAACGCCTACCGCAACGGAGAGCGTGACGCGGTCTTAAATGCAGAGCGGATATGCATCGAGGAGCTGATAAAGCACGACAACGTGCACGTATATTATTATCAGGATGACGTGGAAGTCATCACGAACCTGGATAATTACATGGATACGATCCATTTTTCCAAGGAGATCAACCGTTACGTCCTTGACGCGCTGCGGGAGGGACGTGACGAGATCACGGCCTCCAATCTGGATGCCGTCCTGGACGGAATGTATGAATTGTCCGAAAGAATAGTGGATGAGCATATTCATGAGTATTATGACTGATTAATTGAGAAATGGGGCGGATGTGGGGCGGCTACACCACCCATTGCAGGAATCGTCCCCAAGCTTTATCATGTGAGATATAAAGAGGTTAAGAGCGGGGAGACCGTTATAAAGACTGCCAGCAAACCTGTTGATATTATTATTAAGGTAAAGGAAAATCAGAGTGTTCCTACAGGCATTGCGGTAACGGGTGAGTCTGCCATTGATGCAAATGATGGTAAGATATCCGAAGCCGGTTATACAGATGTGACCGCAGAAGGATTAAAGGAACTCACAGCCAAGGATAAGCTCACGCTTGCAGCAGATGAGACAGAAAAGATCATCACCATAGCAGTGACGGCTAAGGGCAACTACAGCGGAACCGCATACGGAACCTATGAGGTAAAGAAACCTTCGGCAGAGCTTATCGATTTAAGCAAGGCGAAGATCGTAGCCAAGGCCAAGAGCGCCAAGGGCAAGGATGTAAAGGTCGGCAAGCAGGAGTACAACGGAGCTCCGATAGAGCCGGAGATCCGTGTGTTGGCCAGGGTAAACAAGAAGTGGGTTGAAGTGGATCCTTCGCTCTATACCGTAAGCTACATAAACAACCTGAATAAGGGATCGGCAACGATACTCGTAACAGGAGACGGAGAGGAAGCGATAGGAAGCAAGACGGTTAAATTCAAAATCGGTACTATGCGCTTCGAACTCTTCAGGCTTATCTTCGGGAAATGAGCTTTATTTGGAAAGAGGGCGGCGGCTTGAAAAAGCCGCCGCTTTTTGCTATCCTCATCTTAGATATCGTGAAGGAAGGTATGGCGTAATGGAAGCAGGCAGGAAACTACCGATCGGAATACAGGATTTTGAGAGCATACGTAAGGAAGGCTATCTGTATGTGGATAAAACGCAGTATATCTATAAGCTTTTTCATGAGGGGAAGCCATACTTCTTAAGCAGACCCCGAAGGTTCGGAAAGAGTCTGCTCCTGTCCACGATGCGCGCCTTTTTTGAAGGGAAGAAGGAGCTATTTAAGGGGCTTAAGATAGAAGAACTTGAGCGGGATGATCCTGACGCATGGCAGGAGTACCCGGTATTTTATATTGATTTTAACAAAAAGAATTTCAGGGCAGACAGTGCACTTGAACAGGTGCTGGAAGCCCATTTGACGGAGTGGGAAGCGGTGTACGGAAATGAGAATGCAGGAGCACCGCTGGAGATGAGATTCCAGTGTCTTGTCAGGAAGGCAGCCGAAACATCCGGGAAGAACGTCGTAATTCTTGTGGATGAGTACGACAAGCCGCTCTTAGAGGGTGCCGACAACGAGATGATCGAGCACAACAAGGCGGTATTCAAGGGTTTCTTCTCAACGCTCAAGAGCTATGACAGATATATTAAATTCGTGTTTATTACGGGCGTGACGAAGTTCTCCAAGGTGAGTATCTTCAGCGATCTGAATCAATTGAATGACATATCTCTGGATAATGCCTGCGGCGGCATATGCGGTATTACTGAAGGAGAGCTTAAAAGTAATTTTATCCCTGAGGTAGGGGCACTTGCCGAGGCACAGGAGATCAGCACAGAAGAATGTTATGCCAAGCTTGGAAAAATGTATGACGGATATCATTTCGGAAATAAAACCGAAGGAGTATATAATCCCTTCAGTCTTCTAAATGCTTTCTATAAGAAGGAGTTTGGAATGTATTGGTTCGCAACCGGGACACCGACCTTCCTTATAGACAAGCTGAAGAGTTCAGGCTTTGATGCGAAGCAGCTGGGCAGTGATGATTATTATGAGGAGGAAGCATCCCTTACGGATTACCGCATGGAGAGTGCCAACCCTGTGCCGCTGTTTTACCAGACAGGCTATCTGACTGTAAAGGACTATGATAAGGAATTCAGAAGCTATGCTTTAGGTTACCCTAACGAAGAGGTGAAATACGGCTTCTTAAAAAGCCTTGCCCCATATTATCTGTGTGCCGAAGAAGAGTCAAATCCTATGGACTTAAGAAGCTTCGTCAAGGATATCCGCAAGGGTGATACCGAAGCCCTGCGGGAACGTTTTACAGCACTCTTTGCAAGGCTGCCGTATCCGAGTGACGAGATAGTCATTGAACAGAACTTCCAGAATGTGATCTACATCGTGTTCATGCTTCTGGGGCAGTTCACCATGACCGAGATCCACAGCGCTAAGGGCAGGGCAGATTGTATTGTTGAGACAGATGACTATGTTTATATCTTTGAATTCAAAAGGGATAAAAGTGCCCTTGAAGCCTTAGGGCAGATTGAAGAAGCAGGATATGCTAAGCCATATGCGGCTGATAAACGCTCTCTCCTTAAGATTGGAGTGAATTTTGATTCGAAAGAGCGGACCATATCCGGTTGGGAAGTCAGGAAAGAGCTGTATCTTTAGTGAAATAGGGGGACGTTTCTTTAGAATCTCCAAAGTCATCATTGCAGAAGCCCTCCAAAGTATTCCCTTGCGGGTTTCTATGATAAACGGAGGGTCCAGGTCTTCACTTCGTTACGGTCGGAGCAAAACAGAAGTCTCCCAGACTTCTTGCTCACCTCCGCGGAGGGCTTTCATCAAATTTTCTTTGCGCTCAACGTCAGATTTTGTTATAACATATATGTGTTACCATTCACACTAAATGAATAATAAGTTCATCCAACGGCGAAGCCTGAAAATACACGGCTTCGCCACTTTTATGCCTGTTGATACTGTAAATTATAGTTGGATACAAAATGAGGCATTGAATAAAATATAGTTACATAAAAACAACATAGTTATATACGAGTTGGCTTTTTAAGTTTCTTAGGCTTTAGGTTTCGTAGAAGGATTTCGGACTACCACATATTGCAGTCATGAGCATTACGTGAGAGCATGGCCGCAGGGAATACACATAGAGGGAATCACTGAAAAACTGATGTGGATTTTTGGATTCCAGGTATTCATATAGTTTATTGCTATGAGATATGTGTGAAAGGACATCCCGAACTTTTGACTGTTTTATCTCCAGCCACGACTTGTTGTTAGTTCTGTTGAGGAGCCTATTGTATGCGGCGACCAGGCTACTATATCCTGCGTATGGTTCCCCGTGCTGAAGCAGCCATATGGCTGAAAAATGCCCTGACTGCGGAGGTCCTGTCATAGAAACCGGTCAGGATGAAATGCGTGACGTATCGGATTATGAAGTGAAGATCATTCATCATCGCCATGTCTTTAAGGGATGCAGGAGGCTGCTACGTATTGCCTGCGATCAATGAGATCCAGGCAATCGGAGCAGACGGAAAGCAGGTAACGCTCAAGCTGAGCGAGGGTGATTACGTGATATCCTACGCTAAGAACAACAAGGTCGGCACAGGCAAGATGACCCTGACGCTGACACAGGAAGCCGCTAAGAAATACGGAATAGGCGGAAAGGTAACTTACAAGTTCAAGATCGCGCGCCAGACGAGCACCGGACTTAAACTGTAAAAGAAAAAGGGGGACGGTTCTTTTGAACCGTCCCCCGAATGTTTTCATGCAAAAATGACACTCGGGGACGGAGTCACGGTGTCATTTACCTTGTTCTTTGCCTGTCGGATCGCCGTATTTTTTTCATTTATAGCATCTGCAATCATGTTAAAAGGATTTATCACATAATCAGTTGGAATGAAGGGTATCATCTGATAATATTATCAATAAGCGTTGCAGTCATCGTCCCGGTTTTTTTTCCGGAATTCATTTTGGATGGCGCCGTGGATGATTTTTCATATGGAGAAGGATGAATGAACAAGAGCTTACAGAGCGCGCTTCAGGAACTGCTTGAGAGGGAAGTTGAAAACAAAACCGTGGCGGGAGTCAACGTGCTGGTCCGCCAGAGTGACGCAGACATAGCGTATGCCCAGGCCGGACATGCGGACGCCGCTTCGGCGAAGCCCTTTGACAGGGACACGATCATGAGGGTTTACTCCATGTCGAAGCCGATCACCGCGGCGGCAGTCATGATACTGGTGCAGTGCGGGCTGATCGCGATGGGAGAGCCGGTGGAAAAATACCTCCCCGGATTCAGGGATCAGGTCATATATGATGAAACCGGTGAAAAAAAGGTGTCCCGTCCCACGTACGTGCGTGATTTGCTGTGCATGACCTCGGGCCTGCCGTATGGCAATGCGGAGGGCACCGTGACGGAAAAAAGGGTGCAGAAGCTTTTTGACGAAGTGGATGCCGCCCTGTATACGGATCATGCGCTATCTACCGTGGAGATCGCCAACCGCATTGGCGAGGCAGGCGTGGACTTTCAGCCGGGCTCTGCCTGGAAATACGGCACCAGCGCCGATATTCTCGGAGCGATCGTCGAGACAGTCAGCGGAGTTTCCTTTGGAGAATTCCTTCAAAACGAGATTTTTGAACCTCTGGGAATGAAGGATACAGGCTTTTATGTGCCCGCAGAAAAGAGGGAACGGATCGCATCCGTATATGAAAAGAAAAACGGGGAGATGCAGCTCTTTGAAACAAATCATCTCGGTATAAAATACTCGCTGGACTCTGAACCTGCTTTTCAGTCGGGAGGAGCCGGGCTTACTTCGACGCTTGATGATTATGCGCGGTTTGCACAGATGCTGCTAAACGGCGGCTCCTTTAACGGACATACTGTATTAAATGAAGCAACCATCAAATATATGACGCATGGAGCTTTGACCACAACACAGAGAGATTATCTGTGGGCGACCTGGGACAGTCTGTGCGGATACGATTACGGATGTCTGATGAGACACGCATATGATCCGGATATGGCATTTCACTATACATGGCCCGGAGAATACGGATGGGATGGATGGCTCGGTACATTCTTTGCAAATGTTCCATCCAAAAACCTGACGATCCTCATAGGTATGCAGATCTCGAACCCCGAGGGCAACTTTATCTCCGAGAAGGTAAGGAATGTAACCGCCGGAAAATTGTGAACCCCGGGGACGGAGTCAGAGTGTCAAAATGAACCTTGGGGACGGAGTCAGTGGGTCAAAATAAATTTCTGATCAAAAATTGATGAAGTTTTAAATTTATTATGCTACTATAAGATCAAATACGTTTTTTCAGTATAGACAATTGGTCTGTAGTTTCATTTGATCAGGGATCGATCCTGACCGGGAGTATTGAGGAGGTATAGATATGAGCGGAGTAAACGGTATAGGTTCCGGCTCTTCCGGATATTATTATTCAGCATTATCAAGCGGCAGTAAGATACAGACTGCGGCTCAGGGTGCAAGCGAGATGGCCATTCTGCAGGAACAGGAGAGACAGGTTGGCGGAATGAATGCCGGCACTCAGAATATGGAGATGGCCAAAGGGGCGCTTAATATTGCCGATGGCGCAACCGCAGAGATCACAGATAATCTGCAGAGAATGCGTGAGCTTGCCGTAAAAGCAAGCAACGGTACACTTTCAGATGAGGATAAGTCGTATATACAGGATGAGATCGAAGGACTCAAGGCAGGTATAGCCGAGATCGCTGATAAGACCAATTACAACGGGGTACCGCTTCTTGACAATGAAGAGGGTAAGGTATTCCAGCTTTCTTCAGATGCAAACGGGACAAGCAGATCTTTTACAACCGTAAATGCTACGGTTGAAGCCCTTGGCATTGCCGATTTCGATGTTACGGGTGATTTTGATATCAAGGATATAGACAAGGCAATCTCTGCTATAAATAAAGGTCGTGCAACCATGGGTGCTCAGACCAATGCCTTTGAGGCGGCCATCAATACCAATAACAATGTGGTATATAACACCGTATCTGCTCAGAGCAAGACAGGAGATACCGAATACGGCGATTATATCCAGAAGCTTCAGAAGCAGCAGACACTGAATAATGTGCAGATCATGATGCAGAAGAAGCGCCAGGAGGACGAAGAAAACCGCAAGCTTGGTCTATTCAACAATTGACCGGAAAATAAATGAGCCATAAGTCCAACACGAGCTTTCAGCCCAAAGAGATGAACATCGTGCTGCGGATACTGATCATAGTGGCCGCATCTTTTATTTTTGCACTGAATATTAATACCTTCGTACATACTGGAGGGCTGCTGCCCGGCGGGGCAGCAGGCCTTACTCTGCTTATACAGGAGATATTTCTCAAGTTTTTCAACATTAAGGTATCTTATACGGTTGTCAACCTTCTAATAAACGCGATCCCGGTATATATAGGATTTAAGTTTATCGGTAAGAGGTTTACGGCACTTTCCTGTGTGGTAATTGTATTATCAAGTGTGTTTACCGATATCCTGCCCTCATATACACTCACCAGAGATACTTTGCTGATCTGCATTTTCGGCGGACTTATCAACGGAGCTGCTGTGAGTCTTTGCCTGCTGGCAGATGCGACCAGTGGCGGAACAGATTTTATTTCGATCTTTTTGTCCGAGCGAAGGGGAATCGATTCCTTTAATATCATTCTCGGGATCAATGCTGTGATACTGACTATCGCCGGTATCCTGTTTTCCTGGGACAAGGCGTTGTATTCGATCATATTTCAGTACGTTTCCACAACGATCATCAGACTCCTTTATCGCAAGTACCAGCAGTCGACGCTCTTTATCGTGACCAGGAATCCCGCGGAGATCAGCAACCTGATCTATGAGCTGACGCACCACGGGGCCACGGTCATCGAGGGGCAGGGTTCATTTGAGCATGATGAAAAAAAGATCATCTACTCGGTCGTATCCAGTCCCGAGGTAAACAAGGTCGTCAGTGCGATCACGGAATTTGAACCGGACGCTTTCGTGAACGTCCTGCGGACGGAGAGGCTCAGCGGCAATTTCTACAGGGTGCCGAAGGACTGAAATGTACGAACGGCACTAACTCATGGGAAGGCACGGGGCAGCAGGCGCACTTATCGCGTGCGATGCCGGACCGTGATAAGGCGAAAAAATGGATGCATCTTCAGCGATAACTTTGGGAATAGGAATATTGGTATCGGCGGTGCTCATTGGCATCGGCGTCCTGCAGTGGAGGAGCAAAAAGCCCGTGGGCTTTTACTCGGGAGAGGAGCCGCCGACCGAAAAGCAGGTTCCCGACCGGCGGGCCTGGAACAGGGGACACGGCATGCTCTGGATCGGCTACGGGAGTATAATGCTGGCGTGCTTCGTTCTGGCCGTGTTCGTCATGTCGGATCCGCTGTATAAGGCGCTGCTGATGTTCGCCGGAGGCATTTTCCCGGTTCTTTTGCTGGTGATCGGGCATAATGCATTGATCAAAAAATACAAAGTAATGTAATTGATTATGATGTACAGGAGGAAAATATAATGAAAGCAGGAATCTTAGGTTACGGCAATCTGGGCAGGGGCGTGGAAGCCGCAATCGCCAGGGCAGAGGACATCGAGCTCGTGGCCGTCTATACGCGCAGGGATCCGGCGAGCCTGACGATAGCGACCGGGACCGCAGAGGTAAAGAGCGCATCGGCATTAGAGGGAGGCAAGGAGGACATTGACGTCCTGATCATCTGCGGAGGCAGCGCGACAGATCTGCCCGAGATGACGCCGAAGTACGCACAGTGGTACAACGTGGTCGATTCCTTTGACACGCATGCGAACATCCCCATTCATTTCGGCAGCGTGGACGCGGCAGCCCAAAAAGGCGGCAGGGTCGGACTCATTTCCTGCGGCTGGGATCCCGGCATGTTCTCGCTGAACCGTCTGTATGCGACGGCGATACTGCCCGGAGGCCATGACTATACTTTTTGGGGAAAGGGCGTGAGCCAGGGCCATTCCGACGCCATCCGCAGGATAGACGGCGTAGAGGACGCCAGACAGTACACGATCCCCGTGGAAGCGGCTGTTGAAAGGGTTAGAAACGGCGAAAACCCAGAGTTCACTACCCGTGAAAAGCATACCAGGGAGTGCTTTGTGGTAGCTAAGGACGGTGCCGACAAGGCCGGGATCGAAGAAGAGATCAAGACGATGCCCAATTATTTCGCGGATTATGACACGACCGTGCATTTCATCACCGCAGAGGAAATGAAGCGTGATCACTCAGGACTTCCTCACGGTGGGTCAGTGATCTACAGTGGCGAGACCGGCGCAAACGGAAACAGGCACGTGATCGAATACAGCCTGAAGCTGGATTCAAACCCGGAGTTCACCGGAGCCGTGCTGACGGCATATGCCCGCGCGATCGTAAGGTTGAATAAAGAGGGAGTGACCGGTGGAAAGACCGTGTTTGATATAGCACCCGCCTATCTCTCGCCCCTGTCCGGCGACGAACTGAGGGCTCATTATCTGTAAGAGCATGGGGAAGGTTCTTGCACCGTGTTATGTAAACTGGTTTATAGATGAAAAATGGGGACGGAGTCAATGGTTCATTGATCCCGTCCCCATGAATTTATAAGACCTTATCTGAGGTCTATATCTCCGCTGGTGGTATTGATATTCATCGGATTACCTGTGGATGAGCTGCTGGGAACATTCACGTCACCGCTGGTTGTGTTGGCTGATATATTGTATTCGCCGATCAGGTTGCCGGAAACGTCACCGCTGGTGGTGTTTATGTCGGTTGACTTGCTGTCAAAGTCCCTGAGCGACATGTCACCGCTCACCGTGCTCAGCTTGACGTATGAGGCGGTCAGTCCGTCGAGGTTCAGCTTTCCGCTCGTGGCATTCAGCCGGATATCAGATGCGGTTACTTTCGACAGATCCATATCTCCGCTGATGGAATTGATTTTGGCGTTGCCCACGGTACATTCATCAAGCTTGATCTCACCGCTGGTGACGGTTATGTTCAGCGTATCGGCCTTGATGGGATCAACCGTGATGTCACTGCTGACGGCGGTGATCTCAACCGTGCCGTAGTCACCGGCGGGCAGGTATACGTTCAGGGGCTTGTCGTCATACTCTTTGCCGAAGCCGTGGAAATTAATTCCCACATGGTCATACCATTTGCTGTCATCCTTCAGTTCAACGACCAGGGTGCCGCCACGCACCTCCACGTTATGGATCAGTCCGATATCCTCATGATCCGTGTATTCCACGCGGGCCTTTTTGTCATCAGTGGGGATCATCTGGATGTCGTTTGAGATCTCAAGAATCTCCACGTCACTGAAATCCTCATTTATTTCAACGGTTTTTCTTTCTCCCGCAGATGTCATGTCTAAGGAGCCGAGGCCAAGAATATTGCCCGTACGTGCTTTGTTGATCGATGCCGCGATGGCTCCTATGATCAGTCCGACTCCGATAAAAAGTCCTGCGGCGATCAGTATGATCCTGGTTGATCTTTGCATATTTATTTACCTCCGTTTACCCAAAAAGCCATTTAGATGCCGGCGTTGCGTTTATTAATGAAATACTGCTTGATCGAGTTGCCGAGCCTGCCCATCAGCTCTATGAACCACAGGAAGCCCGCTTTGAGGGGGATGAATAGCAGCAGCGAGATTCCGATCAGTATCAGAGCTGCAGCCAGCTGCATCAGTGCCGGTACGCCTTTGCCCAGCACCAGTGCGACCAGAGCCGCCAGAACTGCTGCAATTCCGCCTATGCCGATGGCAAAAACAGCGACAACTACGGACAACAGGACCGCGAATATGGTTACAACGATTGCCAGGGCTACGGCTGCGACCGCTATTCCCAGGGGCAGCCAGATGGGAGATCCGAGTATCAGCAGGACTATTATCCAGGGACTGACTGTCTTTTTGGCCGAGCCCTGTGACTGCGACTGATCAGGCATGGGTCCTGACGATCGGCCCTGAGTCTGCATCTGTGACTGGGTCAGCGCCTGTGAGCGGGCCTGTGCCTGTGCTGTGCTGGTTGCCTTAACCAGCTTTGGCAAAGGAGTTTCCATCAGGATCTTATCGGCTGCAAGCTGCGGTGTATCGAGCTCCGCTATTGCCTGATCCTCTGTCAGACCATCCTCCATGCGGTCACTTATTGCCTCTTCGTAGAAATCAATTGCTTTTTTGATATCTGCCTCCGGAAGTCCGAGCAGACGTACGCGGATGGCTCCCAAATATTCTGATTTAGTCATTTTTTACCTCCTCTCCGGGTAGGGGTGTGGCTCCCATGACGGGTTCAGCGACGATTGCTTCGGGTGTGGCCTCCGCGGTCTCAGAGTTGTCGTCAGGTGCCGCTTTTCCGGATACGAATTCGTAGATTGACATTATCTCGGTCCACTCATTTTGGAATTCCTCCAGCCTCTTGACGCCGGGGTCTTCAATCCTGTAATACTTGCGGAGACGTCCGTTGTGTTCCTCACTGTATACCGTCAGGCTGCCTTGCTCCTCCAGCCTGCGAAGGATCGGATACAGCGTCGACTCCGAGATCGACAGGTACGGCTTCACGTCCTTGATGATCCTGTATCCGTAGGATGGGCCGCTGCGGATCGCTGCCAGTACACATATGTCGAGTAATCCGCGTTTGATCTGTGCATCCATTTGTTCTCCTTTCTGCGTGTGGGCTGTGTCTGTCTTTCCTGTGATCACAGAGGGTTTTCCTTATTGGAAAATCATGTCTGTCAGATTGACATATACCCCTTAACGCGTAATACTACGTGATACATAGTATCTTGTTACGCATACTATATAACACGTAGTATTATGTGTCAAGGGGTATTTTTATTTTTTTCGCAGTTGTATCTTTTTGATTGGGAATGAGTCAACAGAACCGTCCCGTTGACACAAGATAGCGCTGACCGGTCAGAAGAATATCGGTATCAGGAGTGATGCCATCAGTATTATAAAAGCACCGCCCAGGCGCGAAGAGATCTGAGCGAAGGGCATCAGTTCCATTCTTTTGGATGCGGTGAGAACCGCAACGTCTCCGGTTCCGCCCATGTTAGCCATGCACAGACCTGCCGTGATCGCGGCCTCGATGGGATAGAATCCTACCAGACGTCCGATCAGTGCGGATCCAAGCACTGCTCCGAATATTACTGCCAGCACCAGCACCAGATAAACAGGCGTAAAGGCCGAGATGATCTGTCCCAGATCGGTATATGCGATACCGATTCCAAGCATAAGAGCGGCAGTCCAGTTCTGGGACACGAAATTGAACCAGAGAGCGGTGTTCATCTCATGCTCTTCGGGTATGATGTTGGATATCTTGGCCGCTGCAACGCTGATGATCATCCAGGCATAGGGATGGATATCGAGACCTGCTTTGGCTACGAGGACGGACATCAGTGATCCGAATGCAAAGAAAGCACTGGCCAGTACGATACCGGTTGCATACTGCTTAATGCCTTTGGCTTCCGGTTCTTTTCGTTCTTCTTTAAGTGAGTCGTCATTATTGATAACAAGCTGTCCATTGCCTGTTAATGACGGGAATTTTTCTCCCAGTTTATTCAGTAATCCTCCAAAAACAATCGCTACGGCATTGCCGAGTGCCACTGCCGGGACAAGCTTGCTGAGTATGGTTTCCGACGGGATCCCGAGTGCTCCTTCAAACACCTTGGATATCGGGACAGCTCCGGCGCCCATGCCTCCTCCCATTATGGGAATTCCGATATATGCGATGGACTCTCCGGCAGACATTCCAAAGATCATCCCGAGCACCGAGACCAGTCCGAGCGCCATCGCTACGGCGCCGATTATACAGGGCAGATATCGGATGGCTGCCTTGATCAGCAGCTTGCGGTTCATTCCCAGTATAGAACCTGTGATCAGTGCGGCAATATAGAAGTCCAGGAAGCCGGCGTCCTTCATAAACGTGGTACAGTTATCCGACAGGGATGCCGGGATCACATGAAAATACACAAGAGCAGCTCCTCCGAAAATACATGTGATGGCTCCGCCGCCCAGAAATGTTTTAACGAAGGGCATCCTGTTGCCAGCGAAGTTCAGCAGGTCGCCAATGATCATGAGGAAGAGAAAAGCTCCCACCATGCCGGTCGGGAAAGCATCGGTTACGCAGCCCGCGACTATGATGAGCATTATTATTACGAACCACTTGATATCCATGCCCATGATCCTGATTTTACTGATTTCATCCAAACTTTTCATTGGCATATCATCTCCGTTTCTGATGAGAATTGTTTTATACAAAGAGCGCATCCTGCCGAAGGCTTTATAGTGAACGTCAGTTTTATTTTGACGTTCACTATGATAACAAAAGAATCCGGTTTTTTCAATAAACGCGCGGGAAACGCTTTAATCGGCGTTTCCCTGATACAAATGATGAAACTATAGTAAACGAATTAAGTAATTGCACTTTGTCGAGCCATAACTGCCATAAATTCAAGCATTATGGCTCGCCATACGGCAATTACTAAATTTGTTGACTATAATTGGTACAATTCAGTATGTATGTGATAAAATAAGATTCATAAGTTGATTGCCGGATCGGTGGATAATTGATAGGATAAACCGGGTTTACGGATGCAATCAACCGCAGTACATCTTTTTGTTGTAGAAAGGAAGGATAATTATGGGATTAATATCAGCAGCTTTGGGTGCAGCAAGCGGGGTTATGGCGGATCAGTGGAAAGAGTATTTCTATTGTGAGGCGATACCGGAAACCGTTATCATGACCAGAGGTCACAAAAGACAGACCGGAAGAGGCTCCAATAACGGTTCGGACAACATTATTTCCAACGGATCCGTGATAGCGGTTGCAGACGGACAGTGTATGATCATCGTTGATCAGGGCAAGGTTACCGAGATCTGTGCGGAGCCCGGAGAGTTCAAATATGATTCTTCTTCGGAGCCTTCACTTTTTACGGGTAATCTGGGCGAGTCCATCAAGGAGACATTCAAGAATATAGGCAAGAGATTCACCTTCGGCGGTGAGGCTCCCAAGGATCAGAGAGTATATTATTTCAATACCAAGGAGCTGATCGGCAATAAGTACGGTACTCCCAATCCCGTGCCTTTCAGAGTGGTTGATGAGCGTGCCGGCATCGATATGGATGTATCCATGAAATGCTTCGGTGAGTACAGCTATCGCGTATGTGATCCGATCCTTTTCTATACAAACGTATGCGGAAATACTGCTCAGGATTATAAGAGAGAACAGCTGGACGGACAGCTTAAGACCGAGTTGCTTACAGCTCTTCAGCCCGCTTTTGCAAAGATAAGTGAGATGGGTATCAGATATTCATCCATACCCGGCCATACAATGGAGCTTGCCGATGCCCTCAATGATGTTCTTTCCAAAAAATGGAGAGACCTCAGAGGTATCGAGATCGTTTCCTTCGGTGTATCAAGCATCAAAGCCGATGAGGAAGATGAAAAGACACTCAAAGAGCTTCAGAAGGCAGCAGCTTATACCAATCCGAATCTTGCGGCTGCAGCAATGGTCAATGCCACATCCAATGCAATGCAGACGGCAGCAGGCAATTCAGGCGGTGCAGCTATCGGGTTCATGGGAATGAATATGGCACAGCAGGCCGGTGGGATCAATGCCCAGAATCTGTACGCAATGGGCGCTCAGCAGCAGGCACAGCCTCAGATGGCTGCTCCGAGTCAGGCTGTTGCAGGATGGGATTGTTCCTGTGGTAAAAAGGGTATAACCGGTAATTTCTGTCCCGAGTGCGGATCCAAGAGACCTGCTACAAGTGGATGGACCTGCTCATGCGGAACCGTTAACCAGGGCAAGTTCTGCTCCAACTGCGGTTCACCCAAGCCCGCAGGAGTTCCACAGTATAAGTGCGACAAGTGCGGATGGATGCCTGAGGATCCGTCAAATCCTCCGAAGTTCTGTCCTGAGTGCGGAGATCCTTTTGATTCGGCCGATATAGTCGGATAAGGGCTGACGCAACAGGATGGTCCGATGATCGCTGACTAAGTTCATCGATCGTATAAGGAACTGTAGCTGAAATAGAATTTATAATACCCGGCATTTCTCATGGTCCGACGGACATTGACGAAATGTCGGGTATCGGTGTGTTAAGGAAACATACCGGGGAAAGACTGATTTAATCAGTCTAAAAAAAATATTGACAAATCAGAAAACCGGTATTATAGTATTCCTATGGTATTAGTAGGAAATAGAAAAGGGAATGTATGAGCGAAATAGAAGTATTACATTTAAGTAAGACCTTTTCACAAAAGGGAATGACGGTGGAGGCGCTCAAGGATATCAACCTCACGATCGAGCAGGGTGATATCTACGGTATCATAGGAATGTCCGGAGCGGGAAAATCCACATTGGTCAGATGTCTTAATTTCCTGGAAACACCTACTGAGGGACGAATCCTTGTAGAAGGAGAGGATCTCGGACAGCTCAGTGAGAAAGAGCTGCGTGCCAAGCGTACCAGGATCGCAATGATCTTTCAGAGCTTCAATCTGCTGATGCAGAAAAGCGTGCTCGATAATGTTGCTTTTCCGCTCCGGCTGGCAGGTGTCAAAAAGTCCGAAGCCCGCAAAAAGGCTAAGGAATTCCTGCAGGTGGTCGGGCTTGAGGAGAAAGCAAAGGCTTATCCGGCCCAGCTTTCCGGAGGACAGCAGCAGAGAGTGGCAATTGCGAGGGCTTTGGCATCCGATCCCAGGATACTGCTCTGTGATGAAGCCACGAGCGCACTTGACCCTCAGACAACAGCACAGATCCTGGAGCTTCTGTCCCGTATAAATCGTGATTATGGCATTACCATAGTAGTCATAACCCACCAGATGGCGGTCATCCGGGAGATATGCAATAAGGTTGCGATCATTGAAAACGGTATATTGGTTGAAAACGGAGCCGTCAGGGATATTTTTGATAATCCCAGATCCAGAGCTGCCAGAGAACTGATCCTCAGAGACCGGCCGGAAGCCGACATCAGGGTGGATCCTATTTCGGAACTCAAAAGCCAGCGCATGATCAGAATAGTGTTCAGTGAGAATTCCTCTTACGAGCCGGTCATTGCAAATGTGATACTCAAGTTCAATACTGCTGTTAACATTATGCGGGCAGATACCAGAAATGTCGGAGGAACGGCGGTCGGGGAAATGATCCTTGGGCTTCCCGAGGACGAACACCTGCAGGTGGATATCATCAATTATCTGAAGGAATGCAGGTTGAATGTTGAAGACGTCAACCCGGCGGATTATTGAGGGAGGTTCCGATATGACTAACTGGAATGCACAGATTTGGACTATGATAGCCGAGGGCATCAGAGACACACTGTATATGACACTGGTGTCTACTCTGATCGCATATATCCTCGGTCTTCCGATGGGAATAATACTCACGGTGACAGATGCGAACGGACTTAAACCCAATCGTATCGTATACAGGATCTTTGATGTGATATCCAATGTGGTTAGAAGCATACCTTTTCTGATCCTGTTGATCCTGCTGATCCCTTTTACCAGACTCGTAGTTGGTAAAAGCTACGGATCCACAGCCACGATAGTTCCTCTGGTAGTCTGCGCGGCGCCTTATATAGCCCGTATGGTGGAATCTTCTCTCAAGGAGGTGGATCCCGGAGTAATAGAAGCAGCGAGATCCATGGGTGCATCGAACGTTCAGATAGTATTTAATGTACTGTTGGTGGAGGCCAGAACATCTCTGGTCACCGGAGCGACGATAGTGACCGGTACAATACTCGGATATTCGGCAATGTCAGGTACGGTCGGAGGAGGCGGTCTTGGTGATATCGCCGTCCGATACGGATATTACAGATGGCAGACCGATATCATGATCGTCACGGTTCTTCTGCTGATCCTGCTTTTCCAGATCATACAGATGATAGGGACAAAGGTCGCACAGGGGATCGACAGACGCAGATGAAACAGATCAATATGAGCAGAGTGATAACACCGGCAGGTGTTTCACATATAAAAACGACAGGATTTATACTGTCAAAGTGAACCGAAGGACGGTTCAGAAGGAGGAGACATTATGAAAAAGAAGGTTTTAGCGACACTGTTGACAGCAACACTTGCAATAGGAGCTCTTGCAGGATGCGGTTCTGCGCCGGCAGCTGATAACCCGGCAGCTGATTCATCCACAGCAGCCGACACCGCCGACACCCCGGCAGATGCCGCACAGGCAGATACCGCAGAAGCTCCCGCCGCAGGCGGAGAGCTGACCACGATCAAGGTTGCAGCATCGGCTACACCTCATTCAGAGATCCTGGAGGCAGCTGCTTCAGCGCTTGAAGCAAAGGGCTATAAGCTGGATGTTACGGTATTTGAAGACTACGTACAGCCCAATCTTGTAGTTGAATCGGGAGAGTTTGATGCTAACTATTTCCAGCATATTCCCTATCTTGACTCCTTTAATGAGGAGCAGGGCACTCATCTGGTTAATGCCGGAGGTATTCATTATGAGCCCTTTGGTATCTATCCCGGTACCAAGTCTTCACTTGACGATGTGGCCGACGGTGATGTGATCGCGATCCCCAATGATACGACAAACGAAGCGCGTGCACTGCTGCTCCTGCAGGACAACGGACTGCTGAAGCTTGCCGATGGCGCAGGCCTTACGGCTACGGTCAATGATATAACCGAGAATCCGAAGAACATTCAGTTCCAGGAGCTTGAGGCTGCACAGGTTGCCAGAGTAAAGGACGAGGTAGCTTTTGTCGTACTTAACGGTAACTACGCACTTGAAGCAGGCTTTTCGGTAGCAAAGGATTCCATTGCTTATGAGAGTTCCGATTCGGAGGCAGCCAAGACCTATGTGAATATCATTGCTGTTCTTGACGGACACCAGGACGATCCCGGTATCAAGGCCCTTGTAGAAGTGCTTCTTTCCGATGAGATCGTAAATTATATCAACAGTACTTATGACGGAGCAGTTGTTCCTTTTAAGTAAAAACGGTAAACATCCGGGGACAGTTCTCCTGCTGGGGACTGTCCCATTATTATGTTCTAAATGATATATGGGGATGATTCTCCTAAGGAGAACCGTCCCCATTATATGCTATCCGATATCGTTTTTTCCTTGCTGATATTTCATGTGATCCCGCTTACGCCGCAGAGAAAGCATTTCCTTATTATCAATAAACTTCTGTGTTTTAACTACATACATCCGGCCGTCCTCTGACTTGCGGAGGCGTACCTTGCTTTTCATCAGACCGTGTTCATCGCATCTGTTGACTGCAATGAAGTGACGGTTATTGGTCGTGAACCACTTTACCTGCTTCTGGGTAGAAGCTCCGCATAGATAACACTTCGTCGAACGTACCTCTCTGTCACTCAGGGCATGATTTTTGTCCGGAAATGCACGGGAGATATATTTATAGTAGTCATCAAAGACAGTATGAATCTCATGATCTCTGTCTATCGGAAGATGAAAAACGTCGTAAGAGCAATGCCCCAGCACGTTCATGGGAAGCCTTTTCATAATAAGTGCGGTATAATAAGCGTCCGAAAAGGCTCTGTGAAAGGGAATATCCTTATTTATTCCCAGAAAATCGATCGCATATTCGAGATTGCGTCTTGTTTTGGATTCCGATTCAAAGGCGATGGCAAACAGCTTTTGAACGTCCAGGTATGCTATCGGTCCCAAAGAAAGCGGCGGAAGCTCATAATATCTCATATTTCGCTGAAGCTCAGTCAGATCCTGGGAGCCCCATGTGCAAAAGAACGGATCGGGACCGCACCATTCCCGGAAGTCATTATACACATCAATAAAGGGATCTCCCGATTGAAGCTCCTGCATCTGAAGATGGATCAGCCTGCCGGTGATCGAATGCATACGGGTATAGACCTTCGGTCTGATCAGACGCGAAAACTCACTGACCATCTCCCGATCGTCTCCGAGCTTTACGGCGCCTATCTCGATGATCTCAAAAGGCAGTCCCGGCTCCGAAAATGCGGGATCGCCGCTGTATTGATTCCATTCCAGATCTAAAATAATGTAATTCATGCAAATATGCTTCAAAGCTCCCGTTATTTCCAATCGGTGCGGAGCAGGGAACCGTTTCTGTCAAAAATACTGTTGCCATCGGTCAGCAGATACATTTCATTTCCGAGTATAAGATCTATATAATCGCGAGGATCCGATAGCGGACGATCTGTCAATACTCCTCCGCCGAATATAACGGTGGAATGAACATCAGAGCCGGCAGTGATGGGTTTATTATTTCGGTGGGCCAGTTCGATAGCCTGCCGATTCCAGATATCACTTTTATGAGCCTTGCTTAAATGGCTGGTGTGGGTCGCATTGATGCCCTCTATCCCATCAGAGTATTCCGGAAAAAGTCTGACCTCCGGAATATAATCCTCCTCACGGTAAGGGTGAGCCTGGATCACCATGCCGCCGCCGGAGTGTATGATCTTAAGCTGTTCCGGGATAGTGGCGTCATGCAGCTCGGGATGGTCGGCCATCCATTCGGGAGTGATGCCGTATATAAGGAATTCGGTGGCATTGTAGCCGGATTCATATCCGTACCACACCTTGAGGCCTATTTTATCACCTGTCTCCCTGGCATGCATATAGCCAAGAGCAAATTTTTCCACCCATTCTCTCCAGGGCAGAGACCTGTCTACAGCAGTGTTCCCTCCCCAGGCGTGGTCGGTTACAAAAATTCCGTCGTATCCGGCTTCCTTAGCGGCTTTAGCCATTTCCGCACCTGAGTTGTGCCCGCATGCACTCCCCTCCGTAGTATGCAGGTGTGTTTCGTATTTATACTTGTATCGTTCTATATCTATCATTTCTGCCCTTTTGATGTATTTTCAGACCCGGATGCACTTCCAATCCCGATTATCCCACTTAAATCTATTCTATGCAAGTTCTGCAGTCGCTCAGGTGAAAAAACAGGTGACCAATTTGGTCTAAAATGAGTAGTCTTTTCCGGTCTGCGATAAAATATCTGTATGTTAAGGAAGTATGAAAGGATCAGAAATTTACGTGAGGACAGAGATCTGACGCAGCAGCAGCTGGCAGATCATCTGCATGTTGCACAGAGAACCTATTCAAGATATGAAAACGGCGAGCACAGCATTCCGACGGAAGTATGGGTTGAACTGGCAAAATATCACAACACATCTATTGACTATCTGGTTGAGCTTACCAATGATAGCTCTCCTTCTCCCAAGGATCCGCCAAAACGAAACAGATGAAAATCAGGGGGACGGTTCTATGTTCAGGTGCAAAGAACCGTCCTCTTTCTCGATCATCGGATACCTTTGAACCGGAAGCTGAATTCCATATGACCGGTTGTATTTACAAGAAATTCGGGATGAACACGGGCGCCCCACGAATCATCTCCTCCGATCCCCATCTGAGCCGCACTGACTCTCACAACGGTGTGATAAACCGGCGGCAGCTCGTGCGCATGCAGAGCATTTTCCATTTCATGGGGAGTGTACGGCAGAGCCGAGAAGCACATAGGTGCTCCGAGTGATGTGAAACGAAGTCCCCGTCCCGTATCGTCTGTTACTTCTCCCCATCTGACATCTTCTTTGTTGCCGCATTCCTGTGGAACGAGATATTCAGCCATATTATCGATCACCTTGTTTTCCCAGATACCCAGCTTACCGCCGCGTTTCCGGTCAGCATACGTTTCTTCGGGTCCGCGGCCGTACCATCTGACGTTGCTGTAATCGGCATCAAGTACAAAGATCATACCGAATTCGGGGCAGTCTCCCAGCTCCGGGTCTGCATCGTACATCAGAGTGGTATCGATGCTTCCGTCTGGATTGACTTCATATCTTACCCGTACGGTTGTTTCGGGTCTGGTTGGTACATTATAGGTGAAGGTCGTGACCAGATTGCCTTCATCTATACCGATCTCAGGGATCAGGATATCGAAGTTGGCTGTTTTTTTATGAGTAAGGTAGAGAGATGCGATCTTCCACTGTGCATGCCGGCCAGGTGAGACGCTGCCCATATCATTATCAACGGGAGCGCGCCAGAAATTCGGCATCGGAACCCTGTTTCCGAAGATATATTCACGTCCCCGATATATATAGGATGCTATTCCACCCTGACCGGGTGTAAAGAGTACGCTGAAATCATCGTTGTGGACACCGTAGTTTTGGGATCCCTTAATGATCTCGTAGGATCCGCGGCTGCTCTTGTCTATGACGGCTGCAGTATTAATGACTCCCGATGTAAACGTGAACTGGTCAAAAGCAACCTCATGTCCTGCAGGTGCGTAATCCCGGTCTTCTTTTAGTTTAAAGGAGATAATAATGGTATATTCTCCGGGTTCCTCCGGCTTTTCCAACGGCAGACTGTATGTCCTTTGCGACATCGGTTCAACATCCGTTTCAAAGGGGATCACCGAAATGCATGAGCCGTCCTTCAGCACGCTTATTTCCGTCGCATATTCCGATGTGCTCGTGAAAAGATGCCTGTTTATCACGGTTACCTCGGATTCTGATATCCTGCATTGGATCGGCTGGTAATTGTATTTGACCTCCTGCATCTTGGGTGAAGGTGTACGGTCACCGTAGCAGATCCCGTTACCGGAGAAGTTGTATTCACTGGGTCTGTCACCGAAATCACCGCCATATCCCTGATACTCATTGCCGTAGCGATCACGGGTGATGATCGACTGGTCGATATAGTCCCAGATGAAACCACCCTGGAAACGGGGCTCTTCATGCATGAAATCGGTATATTTATACATACCTCCGCAGGAATTGCCCATTGCGTGGGTATATTCACACATAATAAAGGGTTTATCGGGATGCTCCGCGAGAAACGCCTTTACATCTTCAACGGGAGTATACATCTGAGTTTCCATATCCGAGGTCTCAGGTCTCCTGCGATCATGGAGTATACTTTCGTAATGAACTAATCTGTCAGGGTCAAGCTCATGGAAAAGAGCAGTCATATCGGCGATGACGTCACCCCCGAAGGATTCGTTTCCGTCGGACCAGATCAGTATCGAAGGGTGGTTCTTGTGTATTTCATAGCAGGACCTTACCCTGTCCAGAAGCAGTGGTTCATACTCCATATGGTTGGATGGCAGGATCTTATCCGGGTTTTCAAAGGCATCCGGAGTACACCAGGTTCCGTGGGTTTCAAGGTTATTCTCGGCGATCATATACAGACCGTATTTATCACAGAGATCATACAGAGCCTGATCATCGGGATAGTGCGAGGTACGGATGGCATTGATATTGTTTTTCTTCATGGTCAGAACATCAAGAAGGGTTTCCTCATATGTTACCGTTCTTCCCGTACGGCAGGAGAATTCGTGCCGGTTTACTCCGTTGAATTCGATGCGCTTGCCGTTAATGCACATGATACCGTCTATCATTTCGAAGCGTCTGAAGCCGACAGCCTGGGTTACCCGCTCCAGTTCAGCCCCGGATCCGTCAAAAAGAGTCAGGGTCAGGGTGTAGAGACAGGGTTTTTCGGCACTCCATAGACTTGGAGAAGCTATCGCAAAGTCCAGAGATCCCTCACTTTCCTTTTCGGCAGAGATCTCATTTCCGAAGCTCAGGGTATCCTCCGCAGCAACAACCTCGTCTGCGTCTGTCAGAGTCATTTTGACCTTACAGTCAGCTGCAGCAGAGACCCGGGTCTTAACCTTTAGCACCGCGTCCTTATAATCATCATCCAAAAGAGTACGTATTCCCACGTCTTCGATATGAGACCGAGGAACCGTATAGATCCATACCGGACGATATATTCCCGAAAACCTGAAAAAGTCCTGATCTTCAAACCAGCTGCCGACGGTCCATTTGAAAACCATGACGGCCAGCCTGTTTCTGCCCGGAACGAGCAGGTCCGTGATATCGTATTCTCCGGCATCGAAGCTGTCCTCTTTGTATCCGAGGAAGGTTCCGTTTAACCAGATCGCACCGCCGGATTCTATTCCCCCGAAGTATATCCTGGCTCCGTATCCCTCAGGGATATCGGGGCAGTCAAATTCCTTTATATACGAGCCTATCGGATTGAATCTGCGGGGTACCGCACCTGTCTCAACATTCTCGAGACCGTCCCAGGGATAGGCTGTGTTGGTATAATGAGGTTTATCATAGCCCTGCAGCTGGATATGTCCGGGAACCTTGATAGTACTCCATCCGGAATAATCGTAATCTTTTTCATAAAAGTCTTTTTTTGCAGCGTCATAGTTTTCGGCGTAAGCGAAATTCCAGTCTCCGCATAAGTCAAGTACTTTGGAGGATCTGTACGCTCCTTTGCCGTCAGGCTGCATGGCATCATAAAACGCTCTCGCCGGAAGTCTTCCAGACGCAAAACAATTGGGATCTGATATCATATCAATGTTAAAATTCATGGCTATTCCTTTTCCTCCATCACACTCATGTAGGCGGGACGGATGATCTTGTTCATACCTATCAGCTCTTCTATACGGTGTGCACTCCATCCTACGATCCTTGCTATCGCAAAGAGAGGAGTGAAGAGTTCCTCGGGAATATTCAGCAGATCATATACAAAACCGCTGTAGAAGTCCACATTGGGGCATACGCCCTTGTAGATCCGGCGCTTTTCACAGATCAGACTGATCGCCTCATCCGCAACCATCTCATAGAAATCCATATCCTTGTCCCGGCCTTTGGCAGCAGCCAGATCTCTGACAAAGGAATGGAAGATACGTTCTCTGGGATCGGAGAGTGAGTATACGGCGTGACCGAGACCATAGACCAGTCCCTGACGGTCAAAGGCTTCCTTGTTCAGGATCCTGGAGACATATGCATGTATTTCATCCCTGTCTGAGATGTCCTTAACATGCATTTTTATGTCGTTCATCATTTCCATTACCTTGATATTGGCTCCGCCGTGCCTGGACCCTTTCAGGGAACTCATTGCCGCAGCGATCGCCGAATAAGTATCGGTTCCGGCAGATGTTACCACTCGGGTGGTAAAGGTTGAGTTGTTTCCACCGCCATGCTCCATATGTATCATCATGGCGATATCCAGAACTCTTGCTTCCAGAGCGGTGTAGGAATTATCCGGTCGGATCATACGCAGGAAATTCTGCGCTGCGGACAGCTCGGGATCAGGTCTGTGGATATACATGCTTTCATCATTTTCGTAATGATTATAGGCATGATATCCGTAGCAGGCCAGCATGGGAAACTCTGCTATCAGCTGGATACACTGTCTCAGGCAGTTCTCTACGGTAAGCACGGAAGCATTACGATCGTAGCTGGCCAGTGTCAGTATAGACCTGGTCATTGAGTTCATGACGTCCCTTGTCGGTGCTTTCATGATCACGTCTCTGGTAAAATTGGTGGGCAGTCTGCGGCTGAGGGCCAGTATCTTTTTGAATTCCTGCTCCTGCTCCGTGGTCGGCAGTTCACCGAATATCAAGAGATAAGCGGTCTTTTCGTAACCGAATTCATCAGGCTTGACGGATTTGACCAGGGTGTTGATATGATAACCTCTGTACCATAGTTCGCCTTCAACGGGAGTACGCTCTCCGTTGATGTTTTTAAATGCTATGATCTTTGAAATATTCGTAAGGCCGGTGAGAACGCCGTTGCCTTTGAGGTCTCTAAGACCTCGGTTTACACCATATTGGGTAAATAGTTCTTCGGAGATCGCATCGTGATACTCACAGAGACTTGCCTGCTTCTCCGCATATTCTTTAATACTGGGATCCATATTTTCTCTCTTTCTTAAAACAACAAGCGGACCATCGCGATCCGCTTGCAAAACTGACTTGGTATAGATTGTTTGATCAAGTCCTTCCTTTAAGGATCGATGGCAGATTATTTTTGTACTTTTTCGAAATCCGATGCAGGGTGCTTACATATGGGACAGATGAAATCATCGGGAAGCTCCTCGCCCACATATTCATATCCGCATATCTTGCAGCGCCAGATGGTCTGGCCGTCTTTGGTGGTTCCTACCGCTTCCGGCTTGGGTTTGATGTTTTCCAGATAATATACGTATGTTGTGGAAGGGTCATCATTCAGAACAGCCATATCTATGATCTCTCCGACAAACATTGTGTGGGATCCGAGATCTGCCGTTTGGGAAACCTTTACGGAAATATAGGCATTGGTTCCTTCGGTGATATACTTCATACCCTCGGGGCCTTCTCCGACCGATGCAAAGCCGGCGAATTTGTCAACGTCTCTCCCTGACTGGAAACCGAAACGCTTAAACAGGTCAAAATCTGCCTTTTCGCTGATGGTTGACACTGTAAAGATACCGGATTTGAGGATCATATCATGGGTATAGTTTGCCTTGTTGACACAGATGCTGAGCTGATTGGGCTGGGAAGCCGCCTGGATGGCGGTATTGATGATACAGCCATAGTCACGACCGTCATTGCGGGTCGTCAGGACGAACAGACCGTATGTCAGCTTGTACATTGCTTTGTTATCCATATACTTCTCCATTCTAAACATCCAGCCACTCAACGTGACCGTCGCTGATGTCGTAAATTGCTCCGACAACTGTTGCATTCTCGCACTCATGTGCGTGAGCCAGAACCTCGCGGGCTTTTTTAACGCCTGCTTCCACATTCATACAGGAAGCCTTGTATCCGTCCTTTTCATCGCCGATTATGTCCTTGATGGCATCGGTGATAAACCTGATGTATCCGCCTGCTCCGCCTTCGATAGCCGCTCCTACCGCACCGCAGTTGGTGTGACCGAGGATCACGACCACGGGACTCCCGAGGTGGCCTACGCTGTATTCAATGCTGCCGAGCTGATTGTCACCGAGTACATTGCCTGCCACACGGATCGTAAAGAGCTCGCCGAGACCTGCGCTGAAGATGTCTTCGGGAACAACACGTGAATCGGAGCATGTAACAACTACAGCATAGGGATGCTGTCCGTTCTCGAACAGATCCTTGCGAAGCGCCTGTGAGATATTGCCGTCGGCTTTTTCGGAGGAAACGTATTTTTCGTTTCCGGCTTTGAGTCTGGCGATAATTTCATCTTTGTTCATAAATAATTACCTCCATTGATCTATACTACAAAACGGCTCATATGTTCATCCAGATCATCTGCGATGGATTTGAGCTCCTCGGCTTTTTCGGAAATATTGCTGACGATATTGGTAACCTGTGTAACCGATGCGGATGTTTCCTGTGTACTTGCGGCATTTTCCTCCGCGATCGCTGTCAGATTCTGAACTATATCCACAACCTCTATACGAGCCTGATCCAGCTCTTTGGATTTATCACGGATTATTCGGATGCTGTCTATCGAAGCTGAGATACCGTCCGCAACCTCAGAGAATTTCTTATCGGTCTGTATCATATTTTCATTCTGCTTATTCATGACCGATTCAACCTGGTCCATAGTCTCAACCGCTGTCTGTGAATCCCTGATCAGCTGGTCGATAACCTCCTCTATCTGCTGTGCGGAAGCGTTGGACTGCTCGGCAAGCTTCTGTATCTGTCCGGCAACCACCGCAAATCCGCGGCCCTGCTCACCTGCTCTGGCTGCCTCAATGGATGCGTTAAGGCTCAGGAGATTTGTTTCTTCGGCTATGGCTGTGATCAGAGAAGTTGCTTCACGGATCTTCTGTGCCGATGTGTTGGTGGTCTTGGTCTGCTCCGCGATCACTCCTATAGACTCAACTGCGGAACGATTGACTTCTTCAAGCGTATGTATCGTTGCCTGCGCCTCTTCGGAGGAGGAACGCATTGCTCTGGCTACCTCAACAAGATTCTGAAGCTCTACACCGTTTTCTTCCACCAGATTGCCCATAAGAACAACATTCTCCGTAGCACGTTGTGTTTCATTGGCCTGAGAGGTAGCGCCGTCCGAAATCTCGGAAACAGCGAGCTCAACCTGCTCAATGGTCGTGGCCGTATCGATCGTCCCTTCTTCAAGGGTATTTGAGGCATCGCGTACATTGGCGGCCTCGGCTTTGAGTGAAGTGATCACCTCGGAAAGAGTGGATTCCAGCGCGGTCATGCTCTTGGCCATGAATCCGGTCTCATCCTTGAGGGAGGAAAGTTCGGCAAGATCCTTATCCTCGGTAAAATCAAGGCTGGCAAGCTTATCTACACATTTGCTGACCTTGATGATGGGATTACTGATCCTTAATGATATAAATATCGCAAATGCAAATGCCACAATAAGGATAAGCACTGCGGCTATGTAGGACTGTCTCTTAACCTGGTTCAGACCTTCCATTACCTCATCCTCGTCCACGGTGACCACGAGGATAGCACTGTCAGATTCGTCTACATAGCAGGCTGCGTATTTATAAACTCCCTTAAAGGTATAATCGATAACCTGAAGTTCCGGATGTTTGCCTGCGGCAATGTCGGAGACAACCTTTTTAACAGCATCATTTTCTACCGGATTACCGACCTTGTCCTGTGTCGGATGATAGAGCATGGTGCCGTCCGCTGAAACAATGTAAGCATATGATGACTCCATACCGTTGAGCTTGACATTTCCGAAGTCGTCATTCAGAAGCTTGTAAGCATTCAGATAGGATTTCTTGTAGGAAGCAAGCCGAAGCTCGAGCTTGTCCGCGTAAGATGCCGTCACATCGAACATATAGTTGTTGACGGTTTCCTTCATATCCTTTTGGACCGAAGGAACGATGATCAAAAGCATGGCAAACACTGCCACTATGACAGAGACACCCGTGATCGCCAGGATTTTGAATTTGATGGAATTAATAAAGTTTACCCCGCTGTTTGCGGGTTTTTCGGATTGATTAATATTTTTAGACATAGTATGCCCTCCCAAAACATGAAATACCAACCAACATTATACTTTATGGAATGGGGATGCGTCAATGTGATATGATATACTTAAGATGGGAAGCCTAAAAATGGGAATACGGTTGGGATGCAGCCGGGTATTCACAAACCGGACAGGAGAGCAAAGGATGAGACTGCGAAATATACCGGGTTCGCGGGAAGTGATAGCGGACAGCAGGTTTTGTATAAACGAGCCGGAAAAAATGTCCGGCAGATGGCGTGAACACTTTGGAAACGAAAACCCGCTTTATATTGAGATAGGTATGGGTAAAGGGCGTTTTATCATGGACAATGCCCGAATGAATCCAGATATCAATTACGTGGGCATAGAAAAATACTCCAGCGTGCTTCTGAGAGGAATTCAGAAGCTGGAAGAGGATGAGCTTCAAAACGTTGCCTTTATCAGGATGGAAGCGGAGTATATTGAGGATGTATTCGCTCCGGGAGAGGTTGACAGGATCTATCTGAATTTTTCGGATCCCTGGCCCAAGGACAGGCATGCCAAAAGGAGACTTCCATCCGGAGAGTTTCTCAAAAGATATGAAAGGATATTGTCACCGGGAGGTCAGGTGGAATTTAAGACCGATAACCGGGATCTGTTTGATTTTGCGGTTTCGGAGGCGGAGCTTGCCGGATGGGAGATGCCCGTCTGTACCTATGATCTGCATGCCGATGCCGGATTGAATGCCGGCAATATCATGACCGAATACGAAGAAAGGTTTTCCGCCGAAGGGAACCCGATCTGTAAGTATGTTATCGTGTGTCCCGGCAACAAAAAACGTGTCGGCAGAACCGTCCCTGTAACACAAAATGTGTCGGCAGAACCGTCCCGGCGAGAATCATGAACATAGTTTTACACCAACCTGAGATACCGGCGAACACCGGAAATATAGGAAGAACCTGTCTGGCCACGGGAACCGCTCTGCATCTGATCGAGCCCCTGGGCTTCCAGCTCAACGAAAGGGCGCTGAAGCGGGCGGGACTCGATTACTGGCACGAGCTTGATGTGACTAAGTATGTGGACTATACCTTTTTTATGGAGGAGCATCCGGGTGCGACGGTGTGGAAAGCAACCACCAAGGCCAGACGCACGTATGCCGAAGCAGTCTACGGACCGGATGATTTTATAATGTTCGGAAAGGAGTCTGCGGGAATCCCCGAGGAGATCCTGGTGGAGGATGAAGAACACTGCATCCGCATACCCATGGCTCACGATATCCGCAGCCTGAATCTTTCCAACGCCGTGGCCGTTGTACTTTATGAGGCCCTCAGACAGCAGGGCTTTGCCGGCCTTGAAAAAACCGGAGAATTGCATCGATTATCATGGAAATAAAAAGAACAATTTCGATAATACTGGCATTCCTGCTGTTCCTGTCACTCCCCATTCAGGTCAGCGCCGCCAAATCCGGAAGAGCGGAGACCCCCGAGGAACTGGAAGCGAATGCCGAGGAACGCAAGCTGCTGCCGATCCAGACCAATGAGGTTCCGGGCTGGCCTGCGGGACCTGAGATAGGCGCGGAGGCCGCGATCCTGATGGATTCGGCCACGGGTACCATTCTCTATGCCAAAAACATCGACGAAGAGTTGTTCCCTGCCAGCACTACCAAGCTTATGACCTGCCTTATCGCCATGGAAAGAGGGGATCTTAACGATATCGTGGAGTTCAGCTACGAAGCCGTTCATTCCGTCCCGTCCGACGGCTCGACCATCGGAATGGATGCAGGCGAAGCACTGGATCTGGAGGAGGCGCTGTACGGGATCATGGTAGGAAGCGCCAATGAAGTAGCAAACGCAGTAGCCGAGCATATCGCCGGTTCTATCGATGCCTTTGTGGAGCTTATGAACGATAGAGCGGCAGAGCTTGGATGTGAGCATACTCATTTTGTCAACACCAATGGTTATCATGACGACGACCATTATACCTCCGCGAGGGATCTCGCGCTTATAGCGAGGGAGTTCTTTTCCAACGAAATGCTGTCCCGGATAGCCAATACTCCCCGGTATCATTTTGAACCGACAGCGACACAGCCCGATGATTTCTACCTGAAAAACAAGCACGCGCTCATCAACGGTGAGATAGAATACGAGGGAATATGCGGCGGAAAGACCGGATTTACGGGAGATGCCAGACAAACTCTGGTCACCTGCTGTGAGCAAAAAGGCATGAAGCTGATCTGTGTGGTTCTGATGGAAGAGACGCCGGATCAGTTCCTTGATACCGAGACACTGTTCAATTACGGTTACAGTAACTTTTCTTCCATAAATGTTGCGGACAATGAAACCAGATTCACTCCTCACGAAAGCAGCTTTTTCAAGATGGGTACGGATATATTCGGCAATTCCAGACCTTTTCTGTCATTGGATCCCGACAGCAGGATAGTAGTTCCGAACAATGTGGAGTTCAATCTGCTGGATACGGAGGTAGTGTATGATGTTGAGGATGCCGTAGCGAGAGTGGTTTACTCCTATGGCGGGATCGAGCTTGGCTCGGCTTTGGTGCGGACGGTGCAGAATACCGGGCACAAATTTGAGTTCGAGCATGTTTCACCCGAGGAGATCGAAGAGTCCGGGAGCGGGATCTCGATAGAACAGAATGACCGTACGATCTTTTTGAACGTAAGGATCATAGTCCTTATAGTGACACTGGCGACTATCACGCTGGCATTGATCATCGTGTTCATCAACGTCAGTCGGGAATACCATTTTTCCAGAAAAAAACAGGGCAAAAACCGAAAAAGAAAACGCAGAGGCAGACGCGGAGATATGTATGTTTAAGTATGCTATACACAGGCGTGGAGCACGGGAGAGGTACTCCGTGCGTACGTTGAGAATGTATGTTATTATAACAACGGAGGATTCCGGAAATGATCAGAATAGTTTCAGACAGCACATGCGATTTGACTCCGGAGCTGGTGAAAAGATATAACATCATTGTTTTGCCGCTTCACGTATTATTGGGAGATGAAGAGCACAGAGACGGGGTGGATATCACTCCGGATGAGATATACAGGTGGTCCGACGAACATAAAACCACGCCAAAGACATCGGCACCAAGCGTTGAGGATGCGATAGATGTATTCAGGCCGGTTATCGAAGACGGGGATGAGATTATCGCTTTTTCAATATCCTCCGGTATGAGCGCTTCCTATGAATATATGCAGATCGCAGCCAAGGAACTGAAGGCGGTCGAAAAGATATCCGTTATCGATTCCGCCAATCTGTCCACGGGAATAGGACACCTTGTGGTAGAAGCAGCCGTTAAAGCATCCGGGGGAATGGAGCGGGATAATATAGTAAAATACATCGAATCATTACGCGGACTGGTGAGAGCCAGCTTTGTGGTAGATACTCTGAAATATCTTTACAGAGGCGGCAGATGCAGCGGGCTGTCCGCTCTTGCCGGCGGTGCGCTCAGGATCCATCCCAAGATAGAGGTTCGTGACGGGGCAATGCTTCCCACCAGAAAGTACCGGGGCAAATACTCGGCGGTAGTTCTGGATTACGCCAGGGATATGGAGCCGGAGCTGCTCAGGGCAAAATCCGACAGGGTGTTCATTACTCATTCGGGGATCGATCCGGCCATCGTGGAGTCAGTCAGAGACTACCTTGTCGGGTTGGGACATTTTGAGGAGATCCTCGAGACCAGGGCAGGTGGAGTTATTTCTTCGCACTGCGGCTATGGAACCCTGGGAGTGTTATTTATCGCCGGAGAGTGAACCCTGGGTGTGACTCCGTCCCCGAGGGTCACACCCAGGGTTCAAAACAGGTATTATGAAAAATCAAAACACATCCAAAAACATATTCCGAATAGCCATAGTTCTTTTTATATTCTTTGTGATCTATGTCGGGTATACGAGACAGGGCGGATCAGATACCGAATACCGGCCGCAATCCGGTTCATTACAGATAATTACCGATGAGCCGGCCGAAGATGAACGGCCGCAGACGATCGATGCCGGATCAGCGGAGACCGATCAGCCGCAGCCGGGCGGGGATGAGCAGGAGCAGACATCCGAAGCGGATACACCCGAACCCGAACAGGATCGTGTCCCTTATGAATTCCGTAGTCAGAAGCTCTTGAACAGCCATTACGAAAAGCACGGCATAGAGATGGGCTTTGATTCACCCGAAGAATACGCAGCTGCGGCAAATGCCGTTATCTACAATCCCGGATCTCTGCATAAGCTGGAACAGGAGGACGGTGACGATGTCTTTTATCTGGAAGAGACCGGGGAATTTGTCGTTGTTTCCACGGATGGCTTCATACGTACATATTATTATGCCGATAAAGATTATTTTGAAAGGCAGTGAATCAGGATGAAGGATTCCGTCAGATTTTCATAAAGAAAGCCATTGCTTATTGTATTTCTTAAAATACAATATTTTCACATTTTCCGACAAATCGCACTTTACAACAAAAATACAAAGTGCTATTATCCAATTAAAGATAATAGTAATTATTACTGATTTTAAAATTTACACAGTATCAGAAGATGATTACTATTTATAATACAACTTTTATTGATTGAAAAGGGAGGTATTGACATGGCAGCATCTGCACAGGTTGACAATCTTGTATCATTGCTTGACGGCTACGCAACAAAGGGCGGTCATCACTTAAACGTAAACGTACTTAACAGAGACACACTTCTGGACGCACAGAAGCATCCGGAGAATTATCCTCAGCTTACTATCCGTGTTTCGGGATATGCAGTAAACTTTATAAAGCTTACTCCCGAGCAGCAGGCTGACGTAATCAGCAGGACTTTCCACGAGAGCATCTGATAGTATAGAAGCCAAGCCCCGCTTCGGAAAACCGGAGCGGGGTTTTTTCGATTGACTTAAAGAGGTAAAAATCTTATAATGATTTTACTTGTATCTTTAGTGATTTTGTGGAATTTGCCAAATACATTTTTGTGGGGAGTTACATATGGCAGTAACCTATAAACTTCTTCTTTGCGGAAAGAATCAGCTTATAATTGACGAGTTCTATGAGCATATGGAGAGAGGGTATGATCTTCTCACTGCATCTCCCAGGTTTTCGGATCTGGTTCGTCATATTGAACTGTTCAGACCGGATATGGTTGTGTATTGTCTGTATAATGAGACATCCAGTGATTATGACAGAGCCAGAGAACTGGCGGTTCATCTTCAGAGAGCCGGATCGGCACTGGCAATAGCCGGATCCAAAGAGGACTGTGATGATTTTATGCGTCATACCGGAGATCTTGCGGATATGGTTCTTCCCAGACCGCTCAAATACGAGGTAATACGAGGTAATATCTACGCGTTTATGCTGGATCGTGACAGTGCCAGAGAGGAAGCTGCCAAGGAGCTTGCGGCATCTGAAGCTGCCCCTGCACCCGCTCCCGCTCCTGCTGCTGCACCCAGACCACAGCCTGTACCGGCAGCACCCGCAGCTGCGCCCGTCGCGCCGGCACCATCGGCCCGTAAGCATATACTGGTTATCGATGATGATCCTCTTATGCTTAAGCTGCTTAAGGAATACCTGCATGAGTCATATGATGTGGCTACCGCGGTCAGCGGCAAGATCGCTTACAAATTCCTGGAAAGCAAGACGACGGATATGGTACTTCTGGATTATGAGATGCCGGGAGAAAGCGGGCCGGAGGTATTCATGAACCTGCGTACACGCAAGACTATGGTCAATACCCCGATAGTATTTTTGACAGGAGTTACGGATTCCGAGAGGGTTAAGGAGGTTGTCAGCCTTAAACCGCAGGGATATCTGCTCAAGCCCGTTGACAAGGAAAAGCTTCTCAGCAAAGTAAGGAACGTATTGGGAGCGTAAGGAATTTATCCCAAATAAATATTTAGTAGTAGGAGAAAAGATATGGAAATTAATGTAACAGCTGAAAACTTTGATACAGAGGTATTGGGATCGGATATTCCCGTGCTTGTGGATTTTTTTGCTACCTGGTGCGGTCCCTGTAAGATGCTGAGTCCGATCGTGGACAGAGTAGCCGATAATTATGAAGGCAGACTGAAGGTAGGCAAATACGATATTGATTCCGGTGACGGGCTGACGGACAAAATGGGAATAATGAGTGTTCCCACCCTTAAGATCTTTAAGGGCGGAGAGGAAGTCCATACTTCCGTAGGTGCCATGTCACAGGCAGATCTTGAGGCTATTATAGACGGTATTCTCTGAGAAAATGCCGGTAGTCCCGGCTTTTCCCATGACTGATCATCGTGCGATTATAAGGAGGTAATACAAGTGGAAAACTCAAACGAGAATCTGACCGGTTTTAAATCGATCAAAACAGCGGTTGCATTATTGGTTCTGTGTTCAATGCTGGTAGTAGCTGCTGCCGGGGAGATCATTTCGATCAACCTCTTCAAAAAGGAACTGGGCCCCGAGGCGGGAGATCTGGTAGGTACCTTTATCAAGACGTCGATCCCGATCTATCTTGCCGTTATCGTGGTAGCGGCTGTAGTGACATATCTGATCGTCAGCAGGGTTGTTAAGCCGGTTGAGATCATCACTCACTTTATTGACAGAGTTTCTCATCTGAATCTTACCTACAGCGAGCAGGGTGAGGCTGCGGCAGTTATGAGACGCCGCGATGAGTTCGGACGTATCGGACGGGAGATACGTGCCATGATCTCGGAACTGCAGAATATAGTTTCCAAGCTTGATGGTTCTTCGGAAAATCTTACCGTTGAGGCTTCCAGACTTCACGATACAATGATCGAGATCAACAGCGATTGTGAAGATACTTCCGCTACCAGTGAAGAGCTGGCTGCCAGCATGGAGGAGACTACGGCTACCACTCAGACCATCACTGCAAGTATTATCCAGATCACCAACAATGCACGTGATGTCAAGGACAGTGCGGACAGCGGTATGGGAATGGCTATGGATATCCAGAAGAAGGCTCAGACTACCGCTAATCAGGCTGAGGAGTCCAGCAGGAAGACAAAAGAGATCTTCCAGAGGGTTAATGTACGTTCCGCAGAGGCGATCGAGGAGTCCAAGGCGGTTTCTAAGATCAATGAGCTGACAGAGACCATTAATTCGATCTCCAGCCAGACCAACCTGCTTGCGCTTAATGCTTCCATCGAGGCAGCCCGTGCCGGTGAAGCCGGGCGCGGATTTGCCGTAGTTGCCGAAGAGATCGGCAGTCTGGCTACACAGACCAGCGAAACCGTTGGTTCCATTTCCACGATAGTCAGTGAAGTAAATGTTGCGGTAAATAATATGTCAGAATGTCTCGGTGAGATGATGGATGTGATCGAAAACACCGTATCTGCCGATTATGATTCATTTATCGAAGTTGCCAATCACTATCGTGATGATGCAAGATACTTTGAGAATCAGATGAGCGGTATCACTGATTCCGTAAACGGACTGAGTGAACAGCTTGATTCCATAAAGGAGTCTATCGAGGGCATCAACAGTACCATCAGTGAGGCGGCTATCGGAGTAACCGATGTGGCCACCAAAAATACCGATATTGCCAACCTGTCCAGTGATGCGACTCAGATCGCCGATGATTCCAAGGTACTTGCTCATGACCTTAAGGATATCGTAAACGAGTTTACGCTTAATGAATGATCGGATATTATTCTGACAGGCATTAACCCGACAATTCAGATCATTGTATACAAAGCGCCCCGTCGGAGCACGGGGCGCTTTAATTCGAACAGAACCGACATGTATATTATCCTGGTATTATTCTGGATCCTGTTAAACGGGAGATTTACAATTGAAATACTGATCTTCGGACTCATCATAGCCGCGGCGGTTTTTTGGTTCACCTGCCGTTTTCTGGACTATTCTGTCCGTAAGGATCTTCTTCTGATCAGGAGCCTGGGCATGCTCCTGATGTATGTCGTTATTTTGCTAAAGGAGATATTTCTGGCCAACTGTCAGGTTCTGAGATTTGTATATTCCCCCAAATATGTTTCGGAGCCCGTGATCTATTATTTCAAAACCGATCTTAAGTCCGGTTTTGCCAGAATGCTGCTTGCCAATGCCATTACGCTTACCCCCGGTACGATAACCGTTTATGTACACGGAGAGGAATTCTGCATACACGCCCTTGACAAGACCCTTGCGGAGGGTATCGAGGAAGGCGGTTTCAATGAGATTCTGAAGAAAATGGAGGCCGGGTGGTAATGGATATGTACAGAGGCTTCCTGCTGGGAAGCATGGTTCTTTTGGCAATACTTATAATAATAGCTGTGGTTCGCAGCGCCATCGGTCCCACGACAACCGACCGTATCATCTGTGTCAACATGATAGGAACAATGACTATCGCGGAGATAGCCATGCTTGCCATATATAAAGACGAGGACTATCTGGTGGACGTATGTCTGATCTATGCCATGATCAGCTTTGTATCCGTAGTTATCCTGACCAAGATATATACGGGTATCTACCTTGCCCGTAAAGGCATCAGGAGCGGACCTGACGCTATTCGGAGTAACTTAAGTGAACAGAAGGATACTTCTTCATCTGTCGCAATATCCGGCGGAGCAGAGGTTTCCGATCACACTTCCGCACCCGGAGAAGAAAAATGAGTATACTCAAACTGATAATATGTATATTTCTGTTGGCAGCAGGTCTTTTTGTATTTCTGTCCGCAACCATCGGCGTAGGCAAATTTGGCAGGGCACTAAGCCGTATCCATGCTTCCGCAATGGGTGACACGCTCGGACTTTTTTGTATATTGCTGAGCCTGATAATCTGGAAGGGCATCGGTCTGGCATCGCTGAAGATCGCACTTGTACTGGTCTTTTTCTGGTTTGCGAGCCCCGTCTGCGGACATATCATAGCTCAGACAGAGGCATCCACGAACAGAGATCTCGGCGAGATAGAAGTGATAAGGACAGTGGTGGGAACCGATGCCGCGAAGGACAAAACGGAGGAAAACTGAGCTTATGACTACAATGAGAATATTTGAGCTGTTTCTGCTCATTGGACTCATAATATGCGCCATCTCCGTGACCCTGACCAAAAGGATGATCACGGCGATAGTCATCTTTATGTCATACAGTATGATAATGTCTGTGATATGGGTTATCCTGCAGTCTCCCGATCTGGCTATTACCGAAGCCGCCGTGGGTGCGGGTGTAACATCCATATTGTTTTTTGTCACTCTCAAAAAGATCAATGCATTTGATGGTGATGATGCCGGTCCCGGTACGGTTCAGGGAAACGATTCCGCTTCCGATACGGAGGAAACGGCTGAGGGAAGATGATATGAGCAGGATCAGGGATAATTATGACAAAAGTACAGCAGCCAGATTTGAGGCCTGGTATAAGGGCGAATACGATCCGTTTAATGAACGTCTGCCCATCAGACCGCTGACCGAAAATGAGCTTAATAAGGATGATGAACGCCCCCGGATTGACCGTGAGGCCATACTGGATGCGACATACAACAGGGATTCCAACCGGGCGCTCAGAGTATCCAGAAGAGTTTATCGAATCCTTTCGCTGACACTCACCGTGGTAATGATCGTAGTGCTGATCTGGATGGTACAGTTTCTGCCCGGATTCGGAACCGCGGACAATCCCGTCAATAACGAAGTCAGTGCCCGATATATATCAAAGGGCGTTGAGGAGACCGGTGCCATCAATTACGTCTCGGGTATGATCCTGGATTATCGTGCCTTTGATACCTTCGGTGAAAGCTGTGTACTGTTCATCGCAACCGTCTGTGTGCAGATATTGCTTCGGATCGTACCGGACAGATCAGGCAGGAAGCCCGAGAGCGACCGCCTGTATGAACCCAAGAATGACGTTATCCAGCAGAAGGTATGCGTGATACTTGTGCCATTCCTGTTTATATTCGGAATATATATCATTCTGAACGGTCACCTTTCACCCGGCGGAGGATTTTCCGGGGGAGCGGTGCTCGGTGCGGCGCTGATACTCTATCTGTGTTCCTTCGGTTACGAACGCACTGAGAGATTCTTTACGGTTAAGACCTTCAGGGCGGTTTCGCTTTCGGCTTTGATCTTTTACTGCCTGGCCAAGAGCTATTCCTTTTATACGGGGGCCAATCATCTGGAGAGCCATATACCGCTCGGAACTCCCGGCAACATCCTTTCATCGGGACTTATATTACTGCTGAACATCTGTGTGGGTGCTGTGGTCACCTGCACGATGTACGCCTTTTATACACTCTTCAGAAAAGGAGATTTCTGATGTTTGTCGAATTCATCACAGCCCATATGGAGGAAGCAGCGGCGATGATCCTTTTCGGCATCGGCTTTTCATTGCTGCTTCTTAACCAGAATATGATCAAAAAGATCATGGGACTGAATATAATGGATACCGCGGTGTATCTTTTCCTGACCGCCAAGGGCTATATATACGGACGTATGGTTCCCATCGAGGTAAATGGGATCAATGATCCCAATGCTTATACAAATCCGATCCCGGACGGACTGGTTCTGACAGGTATCGTGGTTTCGGTCAGCGTATCCGCCCTGCTTCTTTCTCTGACGATCAGACTGTATGCCAGATATCATACCCTTAATCTGGATGACATCATCATGCAGCTGCATAAGGAGGAGAACGGCTGATGGAATTCGTACGCAACTTTCCCTTCTTCACTATAATGATGGGTATGCTGTCGGGTATAGTGTCTTCGGCGCTTTCCGGCAAATGGGCCAGAAGGATCACACTTACTCTGGTGACCGCCGTGCTGTGCATGTCCGGAGCGGTTCTTGTATACACAGTTAATCTGGGACACAGTGTGACATATATGATGGGACACTTTCCGGCTCCCTGGGGCAATGAGATCCGGTTCGGTACGCTGGAAGCGTTTTTGGCCACATATTTTGCGGGTATCATGCTGCTGTCGGTACTGGGAGGCTTAAGTCATGTGATCTCCGATATCGATGAGGCTAAAGAAAACCTTTTTTATGTGCTGATAGATATGATGCTGAGCTCTCTGCTGGCGATGATCTATACCAATGACCTTTTTACCGGATATGTATTTGTCGAGATCAATACGATCGCCGCCTGCGGAATGATCATGATACGGCAGAACGGACACAGTATCGTGGCAGCGATCCGCTATATGGTCATGAGTCTTATCGGTTCCGGTCTGTTCCTTATCGGCATCAGTATCCTGTACGATATTACCGGTGAGCTGCTCATGGTCAGCGCACATGACGTCATTACCAAAAATATAATCGGAGGAGTCTATACTACGCCGCTGCTGGTACTGGTGTCGCTGATCTCGGTCGGTATGGCGATCAAAAGCGGTCTGTATCCTTTTCATTCTTGGATCCCCGAGACATACGGATATGCCACGCCTACAGCCAGCGCCATTCTGTCGAGCCTGGTTTCAAAGGGATATATAATCCTGCTTATCAAGATCTATTACCGCGTGATCGGATTCGGAACGATCATGTCAAGCCATATACTGAATGCGCTTTTTGTTCTGGGTATAGTTGCCATGGTCATGGGCTCGGTACACGCGATCATGCAGACCGACTGCCGTAAGATGATCGCATACTCGTCGGTGGCCCAGATAGGATATATCTACATGGGTATAGGGCTGGGATCCAAGGCAGGTATGACGGCCGCGATCTTTCATCTGCTGACGCACGCGGCTACCAAATCACTGCTGTTTATCAGTGCAGTGGGGCTGTATGAGGTTTCCGGCGGGCGTACCGACTATGTGGGACTCAGAAATGCCGGCTACAGAAACAGGATAGCAGGACTGGCATTTTCGGTGGGTGCGCTGAGTATGGTCGGTTTCCCGATGCTGAGCGGGTTTATATCCAAATATCTGTTTGCGACGGCCTCCATAGGGCGTCCCTCCAAGATGCTGCCGACTATTTTTGCCCTGATAATCAGTACCATCCTGAATGCCATTTACTTCCTGCGCCAGGTGGTCACCATCTATTCGGGACAGGATGAGGAAGAGGAATACAGTACATCGCAGTTTTTTAAGGAAGCCGTGGCCGGCTCGTCCTTTGCCAATCATTTTGCCATGGTTCTGCTGGTGGTACTTAATCTTTTCCTGGGACTCGGTTCAAATATGATCGTGAACCTGATCTCCAGGGGACTGGATATGTTCCCGTGATCCGGTCGGATGTATTCGGGATCCCTTGATCCGGAGAGTATTAATGAACAATTACATGCTTACAATTCCCATATTGATACCCGTGATCTGCGGGATCTTTCTGTTCGCGATGCAGCGCCGCCTGTCCGGCAACAGCCGCATCGCCGGGACGGTTATGATCTCGGGACTGGCTATCACTGCCTTATCCGCTGTCCTTGCATGTATGGACAGTGAATCGCTTCTGCTCTGGCGAATGACAGACAACATAGCCATATATTTTCGTAAGGATGAGCTCTCGATGCTCTTTGCGGTACTCTTTGGCGGGATCTGGCTGATCACGGGCATATATGCTCTTTCCTATATGCACGGTGACAGAAACCGGCTGGGTTTTTACGGCTGGTACCTGCTGGCCGAGGGACCGCTGATCGCGCTGATCTTCGCGGGTAATATAGTTACGTTTTATATGTTTTTTGAGCTGATGACGCTGATGACGTTTCCGCTTGTAATGCATGACAGGACGCCGGAGGCGATCAATGCCGGGCTTAAATATCTGTTCTACTCTGTTGCCGGTGCATTTATGGTTCTGCTTGGCGTATTTCTGCTATCCGGGTACGGAGGATTAAATGAATTTACTTATGGAGGTATACTGACGGCTGATGTGAGCAGTCATCCGGGAATACTGTACGGATCCGCGATACTTATCATTATCGGATTCGGAACCAAAGCAGGTATGTTTCCGATGCATTCATGGCTGCCGGCCGCGCATCCGGAGGCACCTGCTCCGGCAAGCGCCGTGCTTTCGGGTATCATCACGAAGAGCGGTGTGCTCGGACTGATCAGGGGGATATATTATTGCATCGGTGCTGACCTACTGTGCGGAACCGTTATTCAGAAGTTATGGCTGGTACTGGCGCTTATCACCGTGTTTATGGGATCGATGATGGCCTATCGGGAGAAGCTGCTGAAGAAGCGCCTGGCATACTCCACCGTATCCCAGATCTCATATATCCTGTTCGGACTGGCTGTGATGGAGCCTGTGGCATATCAGGGAGCGATCATGCATATCGTTTTCCACGCCCTGATCAAAACGATGCTCTTTATGGCGGCAGGCGCATACATACATCAGACCGGCAGGGTCAGAACAGAGGAGTACTCTTCCATAGGCAGAGCAATGCCCGTTACGACCTGGTGCTGGACGCTTTGCTCGATAGCCCTGGTCGGAATTCCGCCGCTCAGCGGATTTGTGAGCAAATGGTATCTGGCTACCGGAGCCATGAGATCAGGGATCGCGATCTACAGCTGGCTCGGACCGGTTATCCTGCTGGTAAGCGCGCTTTTGACGGCCGGATATCTGCTGCCGTTTGCATTTAAAGGCTTTTTCCCCGGGGAAGAACAGGAACAGTCTGCTGACAGATCTGTCCCGGCAAATACAGATCCTGAGCTTAAGATGCTCATTCCGATGCTGATCCTGACCATACTTACGGTCATTCTGGGAATCTGGCCGCAATTAACAGAGGTACTGTAAATGACTCAGAGAATACTGCTGCTGCCGGTGCTTATACCAATACTTACCGGTGTGGCAATGATCCTTATTTCACACAAAAGAAGATTTTCCCCATTGCTGCTGGAGGCAATAGTGACGGCCAACAGCCTGCTTGTGTGGTATATAATCCTGTCCGGCGCCGGACGGGACAGCGGAGCTTTGTTTTTTAAGCTGGGTACGGAACTGTCGATTTATTTCCGTATGGACGGTATGGGTACGGTCTTTGCCGGCGTTGTTGCCATACTCTGGCCGTTAGCTACATTATACTCATTTGAATATATGGAGCATGACTCACATCCGCGCAGTTTCTTTGCGCTGTACACAATGACCTATGGGGTGACTCTGGGTATCGCACTGGCGGGTAATCTGGTCACACTATACGTATTCTATGAGATGCTTACTCTGGTTACGTTCCCACTGGTATTGCATGACAGGACACGCGAAGCCCGCAGAGCCAGCCGGATGTATCTGTATTATTCCATAGGCGGTGCGGCCTGTGCGTTCATGGGTCTGGTATTCGTGCTGACCTACGGGACCGAGACGACCGATTTTATCCTTGGCGGAGTTATGGGGCAGAGCATATCGGAGCTGAACGTAAATGTTCTGCTGATCATGTATGTGCTGGCGTTCTTCGGATTCGGTGTCAAATCGGCTATATTTCCGGTTCAGAAGTGGCTGCCGGCTGCATCCGTCGCACCGACTCCCGTAACCGCTCTGCTGCATGCGGTTGCGGTGGTAAAATCCGGTGCTTTTGCGATACTCAGACTGACATATTACAGCTATGGCGCGGATTTTCTGCGCGGAACCTGGGCACAGTATCTGGTATCGGGATTTGTAATGTTTACCATAGTTTACGGTTCGACCATGGCGGTCAAGGAGGTTCACTTCAAGAAACGTCTGGCCTATTCCACAATCAGCAATCTGAGCTATATCCTGCTTGGAGCATGTATGATGACGCCCCTGGGACTGGTGGCGGCACTGACGCATTTCGTGTTTCATGCATTCATGAAGATCTGCTCCTTCTTCTGTGCGGGTGTTGTCATGCACCGTACACCCCGCAACTATGTATATGAGCTGGACGGACTCGGCAAAAGGATGCCGGTCACATTCGCGTGTTTCACCGCCTCGGCGATCTCGCTGACCGGTATTCCTCCTTTTGCGGGATTTATCAGTAAATGGAATATCGCCAATGCAGCGCTCGAGGAGCCGGACGCGCTCGGGGTGCTGGCGGTATGCATACTGATATATTCGGCATTGATGACTGCTGTATATATGTTTACGATAGTGGTGCGCCTGTATTGGAATGAGTTTAAACCCCGGCCGAATGAACAGGCTTCGGATCCAAGCTGGAAGATGCTCCTGCCTCTCGTGGTATTTGTGATCGTCTTTACCGCATTGGGTATATATTCGACCCCGCTGACAGATTATCTGATGAATATAGCAAAGGGGGTGATATAGATGAATATGATCGAGATCCCCGGGATCTGCGGGCAGATCATGAAGCTGCAGTTTGGAAATACCGAGGGCATGTTCTTTGCGGGGCTTGCTCTCTTCATGTGGATAATGTGCGCGCTGCTCTGTCCGGAATATCTCGGAAAGGGGCGACACAGGGCGCGGTTTTACTTTTTCAGTCTTATAACACTTATCGCCACCGTCGGTGTGTTCGTGTCCGGTGATCTGTTCACGCTGTTCATCTTTTTTGAGATCATGTCCTTTACGTCATTTGTATGGGTAGCGCATGAGGAAACGCCGGGTGCCATGCGTGCGGCGTATACTTATATCGGTATCTCGGTAATCGGCGGCCTGGTGACTCTGATGGGACTGTTCATGCTGTATACGGATTATCCGGTGAGCAAATATGTGACCGGAGGGCTTATAGCATTTGGATTTATGGTAAAAGCAGGAGTGTGGCCGGTTCATATCTGGCTGCCCAAGGCCCATCCCGTGGCACCGGCGCCCGCCAGCGCACTGCTGTCGGGTATCCTGACCAAGACGGGTATTTTCGGGATAATGTATGTGACCGTCAGGATCATCGGAGCTGATACAGTATGGGGGAATGTGCTGCTGACTCTGGGAACGATCACTATGCTGACCGGAGCCCTGCTGGCCATGTTCTCGATAGATCTGAAAAGGACTCTGGCCTGTTCGTCCGTTTCCCAGATCGGGATCATAGTGATCGGTATAGGTGAATATGCCCTTAAAGGAGAGGATGAATTTGGCGAAGCTTTCGGAGGATTCCTGTCCGTTACCGCGGCCGAGCTGCATATGGTCAATCATTCAATGATCAAGCTTGTGCTGTTCCTGGCAGCAGGCGTCATATACATGAAGACACACAAGCTGGATCTTAACGATATCAGGGGCTACGGCAGGCATAAACCGCTGCTTGCGGTATGTTTTCTGATGGGCGCGCTGTCTCTGTGCGGTATCCCTTTTACGCTGGGTTTTACAAGCAAAAACGCGATTCATGAGCTGCTCCCGCCGCAGCTCGGATGGATCTTTAATATAGGCAGCGGTATGACGATCAGTTATATGCTGAAGCTGTTTGTTGCGATCTTTGTGGAAAAGAATACGGATGATGAGACACAGAGAAAATATGACGCTATGAAGCCATATTGGAATCCGGCTTCGCGACTGGCGGTTACAGTTCCCGCGGTTGTATTGTTTGCGCTGGGTATATTTGCAATGCAAAGGGTTCCCATGGGCATCATGGTTTATGTCGAGGTTCTGATCCCCGTTGCAATAGGAACGATCCTGTATTTCTGTGTGATCAGACTGCTCTTTATGAGCAGAAATGCGGATGGCTCCGGATCATATGCCGACAGATGGCCTGCCCGGCTTGATATTGAAAACATGCTCTACAGACCCCTGCTTCTGACGGTACTGCCCTCGGTATGCGGTTTTGTAAGTGCTGTTGTAAGTCAGCTGACTGATACTGTTGTGGTAACGCTTCGCCGGACCACTCACCGCCAGATCGCCACACGTATCAATACCGGTTCAATGGATGACCAGATCGGTTATGCCGCAGGAACACTGGCGGATAAGCTGCACCCGTCCAAAGACGGGAAATCCCATATCCCCGCATTTATGGAGCAGGAGGAGCGTATAGCCATGACGCAGAGTTTTATAAGCGGATCCCTGTCTTTCGGTCTGATATTTGTCAGTATCGGTCTGATATTCGTAATGGTGTATACTCTGGTAAGTTCGCTGTAGCGGGACGATTCGTGGCATGAAGTGTCATTCCGCTGTTGTTATGTTTCAGGTGGTTTGGTAGAATTGTTGTTGATGGTGTGGACTTCGCATAGGTCGAAGCAGTGAACACGAATGGAGAATGATCAGATGATCTCATGTCCCAATTGCGGCAGCAATCCAAGATTTGATATAGAAAGTCAGCAGCTGAAGTGTCCCAACTGCGGTTCGTTGTTTGATCCGGCGACTTTTCCGGAAGAAACCCGCGGTGCCGATTCGCAGACCGTAACCGGGGATTATGCCGGACAGCCCGATATGATGCAGGTAACGATATATACCTGTTCTCAGTGCGGCGGCGAGCTGATGAGTACCGATTCGGATGCTACCGCGTTCTGCAGCTATTGCGGGTCACATCAGATACTTGAAGAACGGCTCTCGCAGCAGAAACGTCCCGAGCATATCATTCCCTTTAAGGTGACCAAGGAGGATTGTAAAAAAGCCTATGCGGCCAGGCTCCGCAGATCGCTTTTTGCGCCGAAAGAACTGAAGGACCCGGCATATATTGACGAGTTCCGTGGGATATATATGCCGTATTGGTTTTATGATTACCGGCAGCGCGGCACTGTCACGCTTAATGGAACCAGAGAGCACAGAAGCGGTAACTATCGTATTATCGATCATTACGATCTGTCTGCGGAAACTGACAATTTTTACGGGGGTATATCACATGATGCCTCCACGGCAATGGATGACACGATCTCGGAGAGTCTGGCTCCCTATGACATTAGCAAAAGTTTAAAATTCAGAACACCGTATCTAAGCGGGTTTTATGCCGATATTCCTGATGTGAAGTCGAACGTCTACAAGCGGGAAACGACGGAAATGGCTGCGAGGGATGCCCTGGAAAGGGTAGAGGCTCTTAAGGAATTCAAGGGATACTCCCTCGGAAAAATATCTGATTCAACGGCCGTTACCAGAACGAATACCAAGCTTGAAAAGGCTTCCGCCGCGATGCTTCCGGTCTGGTTTTTATCATACAGAAAGAACGACCGTGTGGCATATGCGGCCATCAACGGTCAGACCGGTAAACTGACAGCCGATATCCCGATCGATCACAAAAAGTATATTCTGGCAGTGGGGATAATGACCTTACTGATCTGGGTCGTTCTGCAGTTTTTCAATATATCTTCATTACGATCCATACTGTTTATAAATATGTATGCGTCGATGTTCGGCGGACTCGTATACGGCATGGTCGTATATAAGCTCCAGTCGAATCTGAACCGCCAACAATGGGAAAAACAGATCAATCGTAAAAGGGAAGAACCGGAAGCCGGGGATGACGAAAAGGATCCGGTTACGAAGGCCAAAAAGAAAAGCGAGCTTGCGGAAAAAAGAAGACAGAATCCCCCGGGTTTACTGGTCAGTGTCATATTTCTCGCGGTACTTCTGGTCATAAATGCCGTTCTTTCCTTCTTCGGAATGCGGATTTTTGTGGCGGCATTTCCTTTTGTGGTGGCTTTTTATGTATCGCTGGGCTTTTCGGATACAGGGTATAAGCGCGGGATAATAAGCAACTGGGTACTGGCTGTCGTTACGGCTCTCGGGGCGTTGGTATGGGCTGTTAATCCGTATGTGGATGAACTGTATTTCGGGTCCTGTATACTCATGATGGGGGCTATAATATGGTGCTTTTTTGATGCGCTGTTCTATTATAACCAGTTGATGACGAGGCCGCTGCCTCAGTTCCAGAAGACCGGAGGTGATGACCGTGCGTAGGATAATGGATTTATTGCATTTCTCACCGGGCCATGCGGGATACGGCTTTTTAATTCCGACCATGATATTGATCATTTCGATGCTGTCAGCTCCGGCGGTACGGGCAGCCGATACGGATCCGGTACAGGTCGGATATATTTACATTGCCGACAGTGCGGAGCTGCTCTCCGATGCCGAAGAGGACGAGCTGTATAACATAATGCATGACGGCACATATTATGGTGATATGGTCTTTGTTACCATTACCGACGCTGACGGCTACAATTCCTCGGATTATATCGAAAGACTGTATCAGACCAGCAGTGAACTGGCCGGCAGAGATGCCGTGATCTTTCTGATAGACATGGACAATCGACTGCTGTGGATCTCCGGGTATGGGGCACTGAAGAATGTGATAACTCCGGACTACGGTAATCTTATCACAGACAACATATACCGTTATGCCAAGGATGGAGAGTTCGGACGTTGTGCGGCAGAGGGCTACCGGCAGATCGTAAGAAAGCTTGGCGGAGAGCGAATTTCGGGTCCGCTCAGGACCGGCGGAAATCTGTGCATAGCACTTATTCTGGCGGAGGTATTGTGTTTCCTGTATGCATATATGGGTTCTGTTGCGCGTAAGACCGATGAAAGTGATATACTTGACAATGTAGTCAGACAGATCAATATCTACAACCCTTCCGTAGTCAAGACTCGTACGCAGAAGATCTATGATCCCCCGAGTTCAAGCAGCGGAGGCGGCAGCCGCGGAGGAGGTCACAGCAGTGGGGGCGGATTCCACGGAGGCGGTGGTGGACATGGCTTCTGACAGAATTAAGGCTGTGATGCCACTGACTCCGTCCCCAGGGTTCATCGGCTAAACAACACTAATGGAGGTACATATGGGAATTCTTATCAAGGATGCACTCGCGGTTCTGCCGGAAGGCGACAAAGACGTCATTCGTGAGACCAGTATTTACATTGACGGGAAATATATCGTCGGGATAGACGATAAGCCTGCCGGTTTTATTGCTCAAAAGGTGATCAACGGACGTGACAGACTCGTGATCCCGGGACTGATCAACTGTCATACTCATTCGTATATGGCTTTTATGAGAAATATCGCGGACGATCTGTCTTTTATGGACTGGCTGTTCGGACGGATCGATCCCATCGAGCAGAAGATGACGGACGAGGATGCATACTGGGGTGCCATGCTGGCTATCACGGAGATGATGAAGAGCGGCACCACCTGTTTCAATGATATGCAGATGAACATTCATCAGACCACCAGAGCAGTGAAGGAGACCGGTATGAGAGCGGTGATCAGCCGTGGACTCGTGGGTAACGGTGATGATGAAGGCGGCCGCATGCGCATCGATCAGACACTCGAGGAAAAAGAAGCCTTCAAGGACTGTGACAGACTGACCTTCCGCTTCGGTCCGCATGCCCCATATACCTGTGACTCTGCATATATGAGGATCGTTGCCGATGAAGCCGATAAGTATGATATGGGTATTCATGTACACCTGTCGGAAAGTGTATCCGAGGTGGAACAGATACGTGCCAAATACGCCTGCAGCCCCATAGAGATGGCCGACAAAAACGGATTATTTGACAGGCCCTGTATCGCTGCGCACTGCGTACAGGTGGATGACAATGATATTGAGATCATGGCCCGCAAGGGTGTCAGTGTGGTAACCAATCCTGCCAGCAATATGAAGCTTGGCAATGGATTTGCACCGGTTGCAAAGATGCTGGAGGCAGGGATCAATGTCTGCCTGGGAACCGATGGTGCCGCATCCAATAATTCGCTAAATATGTTTCATGAGCTGAGTCTTTTGACGCTGATCCACAAGGGTACAGGCAGGACACCTCAATGTATCAGCGCTCAGGAGGGATTCAGGATCGCGACCATCAACGGTGCCAAAGCCCTCGGTCTCGATGCCGAGACCGGAAGCATTGAAGCCGGTAAAAAGGCGGATCTTGCGATCCTCGATCTGAACAATCCTTCCCTCCAGCCGCGCAATAATCTGCTGGCAGGTCTCTGTTACTCTGCCAACGGTTCGGAGGTAGATACCGTGATCATCGACGGACATATCACAATGGAAGGCCGTAAGCTTTTGACGATTGATGAAGGTGTTGTATATAATAAAGTGAATGCGATCATTGCAAAGATGCAACAATAAGGAGAATACGTATGGCAAGTGAGATCAGAGACATAAACCTCGCCGAATCCGGTGAGCGGAAAATAGAGTGGGTACGCCGAAACTGCGATCTGCTGCGTACCCTGGAAAAGGAATTCAGTGAAACGAAGCCGTTTGCAGGCAAACGAATCTGTCTTTCGGTTCATCTGGAGGCGAAGACCGCTTATCTGTGTCTGGTACTTAAAGCCGGCGGAGCCGATATGTATGTGACCGGATCGAATCCTCTGTCCACACAGGATGATGTGGCGGCAGCTCTTGTCAAGGCCGGTCTGGAGGTACATGCATGGTATGACGCCACGGGTGAGGAATATGAATCCCATATCAGAAATACGCTCAAGGCAGGTCCTAACATCATAATAGATGACGGAGGAGACCTGGTTAATATGGTTCACAATGAGATGCCTGAGCTGATACCCGCGATCATTGGCGGGTGCGAGGAGACCACGACCGGTATCATCCGTCTGGAAGCCATGAACAAGGCCGGCGCACTTAAGTTTCCCATGGTCAGGGTCAATAATGCTGCCTGCAAGCACTTTTTTGATAACCGTTATGGTACGGGTCAGTCCGTCTGGGACGGGATCAATCGCACGACAAATCTGATCGTGGCCGGCAAGATAGTGGTCGTAGCAGGATACGGATGGTGCGGCAAGGGAACGGCCATGCGTGCCAAGGGACTCGGTGCCAGAGTTATCGTTACCGAGATCGACCCGATCAAGGCGATCGAAGCCGTAATGGACGGATTTGATGTAATGCCTATGAATGAGGCCGCTAAGGTCGGAGATTTCTTTGTTACCGTTACCGGATGCGAAAAGGTAATAGACGGGGAAGACTTTGTTGTGATGAAGGATGGCGCTATCATGTGTAACGCCGGACATTTCGATACCGAAGTAGATATGGCCGGCTTGAGAAAAATGGCTGTTGAGACCGCACAGATGCGCAATAACATAATGGGATATAAGCTTCCGAACGGCAGATGGGTATATGCATTGGGCGAAGGCAGACTCGTCAATCTTGCCTGCGGAGACGGACATCCTGCGGAAATAATGGATATGAGTTTTGCGATACAGGCGCTCTCCGCCAAATATCTGGTGGAGCACGGTTTTGAACTGACCGAAAAGCTGATCGACGTTCCGCTTGAGGTCGATCGTGATGTGGCTGAGAGAAAGCTTAAATTCCTGGGTAAGGAGATAGATGTGCTTACACCCGAGCAGGAGAAATATTTAAACAGTTACAATCTGGATTAGAAGTGCATCCGTGCACTTCTGAACAATCCTATTGTCATCCATGACAATTTGGATTAGATATAATAGAGGAAAAAAAATGTTTGTAGTTTTGGGAGGAGGCCTCCTCGTAATCATTATCGCCGTTGTAATATCCGTAGTCAGCTCGGTGGTCAGTTCCATTGCCGCAGCAGTGGATGACGAAGAGGATTAAGGAACTGTAGCGAATTACTTTAAGCCGAGGTGTCGTGCGATCAGGTACAGTATGATCAGATGCACCGGATAGAAGAAGTAAAAGAAGAACTTAAGTCCTATTCCACGTTTTCCGTTGTATTTATACAGCAGCGGAACATCCACGATCGCGAAGATCTCGGATGTACTTGACAGGGCAGTAAGGACTGCTACGGATCCCATCATACCGCGGATCCCGTTCTGCCTGCATATGTACATTACCGCGATCGCAAATATCCCGGCATAGCCATAGTCTGTTTTGAGGAGCGAGGCAATTGCGGCACAGACGGCCAGTATACTCAGGTCACCGGCAAGGATCAAAGCGGTTCTGCTGCCGAAGGATCCGGAGCAGGATGCGATCAATGAGGGAACGAGTATCTCGCAGATGATGATCACGATCATTGCCAGTGTGAGTTTCGGGATATCGTATGGAAGCTTTTGGGGCAGATAGTTCAGAGCGACATAGGTAAATCCCGCACAGGGAAGGATAAATGATGCGGCACGGATCAGCTTCGAATCGATGGTGTCGACCCATTTTTTTTGCATCAGTTCGAATCCGCACATCATTATCAGGCCGATAAACAGCGTAAAATAGACGTTCTGGTGCTCCATATCGTTGAATTTAAAAAATGCCAGGTCAAACGGGATCTCCGAGATCGGACAGAAAATCAGCATCCGGACGGCATATTTCACCCGGCTGCGGGTGTGTCGGAATCCTTCGACCAGCAGAAATATATATAACGGAAAAGCAAGTCTCCCGATAAGCCGCATTGCAGCATAGGTATAATAAGTGCGGGAGGTGTTATCCGCCATATCCGGCAGGTGACGGATTACCGCATACCCCGTATGATCGATGAGCATCGTGATCGCCGCTATTATCTTAATAGTGGTGCCGCTCAGCCCCGGTGAACGATGAGTTCCGGTCTTAACGGTATGTGGAGTATGGAGTTGATCCGGGTTTATATCCGAGTTGGTGTTCATAAAGAAAGTTATACACCAAAGCTCATGAAAAGTATACAATTATACATTCAAATGATATCATGATGTCAGCGTATCATTAGATAATTCGGAGGCATAAATGTCTTTCTTTAAAAAAGATGCTGAGGCCGTAACAGCGGTATCGCAGGAAACCAAAACACAGGAAAAATCCGGCGGGTCAGCTAATCTGCTGGTACTTATCATGTCGCTGGTATTTGCACTGATCTCTGCGGCAATGATCTTTGTCGAGGCGCTGGAGCCGATTTATATAGTTTATATAGTGGCGGCGGTCTGGATCGTTGCAGGCATAGCCATGATCGTTAAGTACTTTGTCAAGGACGATTATCTGAATGTCAATGCATACGGTTTTTCGATCGGTGTCCTTATAACCATTCTTGCGATATGCGCATTGCTCCGTGCGGAGGCGATACTGGCCGCTATAGTGCTTGTTTTAGGTATTGTGCTGCTGGGACTCGGGATCATCATGCTGCAGCATTCTCTTGATCTGAAGAGGATGGGAGATGCGATCTGGGGCCTGGATATCGTGCTGGCTTCGATCATTATTTTGTGCGGAGTGGCAGCGCTTCTCAGACCGGGTAAGCTGGATTATGATACCTATGTATGGTGGGCGGTGATGATCGCTTCGGGTATCAGCGTGATCGTCAATATCCATATGATGATACGCCTGAAGCTGTATAATAAAAAAGAAAAGAAGAAGGTTGAGGAGGCTGCCAAAGCTGATGAATCCGAAAGCACCGAAGGGGAAGCTGCCCAAGCCGGATCCGCAGATATCATGCCGGAGGCTGTGGGAACCGACCCCGGGGCATACGCTTCTTTGACCGATAACCCAGGTTACAGCTCTGAATATAACGTGTCGGAACCCGTGGAAGGTGCCCCGGATGCAGGCATCTCCGAAGGATCTGCCGGTGAAACGGACTCGAATTCAGATGATTCAATGTCAGATATAGGATAAAGACGAACCGATAACACAAAATATGCCGGCATCGCAGCCGGCAAAAAATATAAGGAGAGGCAATATGTTTACAGATTCAATCTGGTCGCTGCTGCCTGCAGTGATCGCGATCGCACTGGCACTGATCACCAAAGAGGTCTACTCATCGCTGTTTATAGGAATAATCTGCGGTGGTCTGCTCTATTCCGGGTTCAGCTTTACCGGGACAATGGAGCATGTATTCGTAGACGGCATGATAGCCCAGCTATCCGACGGATGGAACGTGGGTATCCTGATCTTTCTGGTAATATTGGGAAGTATGGTCATGCTGATGAACCGGGCAGGGGGTTCTGCAGCTTTCGGACGATGGAGCGTGGAGCATGTCCGGACCAAGGTCGGTGCACAGATCGCAACCATCATTCTCGGTGTACTGATCTTTATCGACGACTATTTTAACTGTCTGACGGTCGGCTCGGTTATGAGACCACTGACGGATAAGCATAAGATCTCAAGGGAAAAGCTGGCATATCTTATCGACGCTACCGCCGCTCCGGTATGTATCATAGCCCCCATTTCCTCATGGGCGGCTGCGGTCACGGGGTTTGTGGACGGTGCCAACGGACTGACTCTTTTTGTCAGAGCCATACCTTATAACTTCTATGCGTTCCTGACCCTTGCCATGATGTTTACCCTGACCTTCGCAAAGTTTGATTACGGCCCGATGAGAAAGGCCGAGTTAGACGCCTTTAAGGATCAGATGCTGAAAAAGGCTGACGACAAGGTTCCGGAACCCAGTATCACGGGTGCCGAGGACCAGCCGAATCCGCCCGTATCCTCCAAGGGTAAGGTTATACATCTGGTATTGCCCATAGTTCTGCTGATAGTGTGCTGTGTTATCGGTATGATCTATACCGGCGGTTTTTTTGAAGGAGAAGACTTTATTACCGCATTCTCTGATTCGGACGCCTCCGTCGGGCTGGTATACGGCTCGGTTATCGCGCTTCTGCTGACTATAATCTTTTATCTCTGCACCAGAGTACTCAGCTTCACGGAATGCATGAATGCGATCCCCGAGGGCTTCAAGAGCATGGTTCCCGCTATCCTGATCCTGACTTTTGCGTGGACGCTCAAGGCTATGACCGATTCGCTCGGTGCAGCCACATATGTTGCGGGACTGGTTGAAAATATTGCTGACAACCGCGCGATCATGAGCTTCCTGCCGGCATTCGTATTCCTCGTAGGCACGTTCCTGGCGTTTGCCACCGGAACATCCTGGGGTACCTTCGGTATTCTGATTCCAATCGTTGTCAATGTGTTCGGAGCGGATCTGAATAACGAGCTGATGATAATCGCGATCTCCGCATGTATGGCAGGCGCTGTATGCGGCGACCACTGCTCCCCGATCTCGGATACGACGATCATGGCCAGCGCGGGAGCCCAGTGCAACCATATCAATCACGTATCCACGCAGCTGCCCTATGCTCTCACGGCAGCGGGTGTATCCTTTGTGGCATATATCATCGCCGGCTTTGTCCGCAGCTGGTTCATATGCCTGCCGATCGGCATCCTTCTGATGATCGGCGCACTTTTTGGAATAAAAGCCTTTACGGCCGGAAAAACTAAGGAAGGCTGATCAATCATTCTTTACTCCATTGAACAGACCAATCTCTGCTCACTATAAATAAAACTACGGTCCGCAGGTGGATAGGTGGATAAACAGCCTATATCTTCCACTTGCGGCCTTTTTATTAATTGTTGTATCATAGTAGGGAAGTGTATGAAAAGGGGGTGGTTTTTTGTCTGATACAAAAACCGCTGATAGGGTGTATTACCCCTACAGGTTACTGGCGTTCCTGCTGTTTGTTCTTCTTTTTCTTCCGGCCCTCAATCCCGCCAGGATCAGCAGTCTGATCAATAAGAGTACTTCGCTGCTGACTTCTGCCATCTCATACGGGCGTCTTACCGAAAATATGGGCCGTGCCTTTAACAAGGGCTGGATACTGGAGAGTACGATGAAGCTCGTCAGATGGTCGGCTGTGGGTGTTGACATCGGTATAGTAGCGGCTGCGGCAGGTGCATGTCTGTCTCTCGGAAACCGCAAATGCCGTCTGTTGGCCAATATCCTGAGTCTTGTCGGAGGAATTCTCGGAGTGATCAGTCTGATCGGTATACGGACTGCATATACGCAGATATCCGCTACGACCAAACCGGATAAGGTCGGTCCCGCACTTCCCGGATCCTTTACCTTTATATTGATCCTCTTTATATTGATGGCATTGGTTTCGGCTGTCGAACTGTTTCTTTCGGGCAAACCGGAAAAGGGTGAGAAGTTCTTTATGGAGGAAAAGTTCAGGCTTTTCCTGCTGCTTCTGCCGTTTATAATTCTTACCTTCGTCTTTTCATACCTGCCCCTGTGGGGACTCAGGTATGCTTTCTTTGATTATAAGTCCGGAGATACGCTTTCAATGGACAAGTTTGTCGGCTTCAAGTGGTTTGCCATGCTGGGCCGGAACAAACAGACCCGCAGCGACATCATCAGAGTGCTCAAGAATACCCTGGCAATGTCGGGTCTCGGACTGCTTACCTCGTGGTGTCCCATGGTATTCGCGATCTTTCTCTCGGAGATCAAGAACAGCAGATTCCGCAGATTTGTTCAGACCTTTACCACGATTCCGAACTTTATTTCATGGGTTCTGGTCTTTGCGATCGCATTCTGTATCTTTTCAACCGACGGCTTCATCAGTTCTCTGATGATGAACATGGGGGTATGGAGTCAGGGCAAAAACTTCCTGATGGACGGCTCACATACCTGGCTTAAGATGCTGCTGTGGGGTATGTGGAAAGGACTCGGATGGAGCGCGATCATTTATATTGCCGGGATCTCAGGTATCGACCAGACGCTTTATGAGGCGGCGACGGTTGACGGTGCCGGACGTTTCCAGAGGATGTGGCACGTAACGGTTCCGGGACTGATGCCCACGTTCTTTGTGCTTTTCCTCATGGCGGTTGCCGGAGCGCTGAATAACGGACTTGATCAGTATCTGGTATTTGAGAATACCGCAAATACCAATGCGATCCAGGTGCTGGATCTGTATGTATACAAAATGGGTATCGTAAACGGATCGATCCCGTTCTCAACGGCAGTCGGAATGCTGAAGAGTGTGGTCAGTGTAGTATTACTGTTCCTGGCCAACGGCGTATCCAGGAAGCTGCGCGGTGAGACGATCATATAACGGTTCGGAGGTGTAAAATGGCAAAAACAGCACAGGAAAAATTAGATGCAAAAGCCGAAAAGCTGTATTACAAGACACATAAGTCCGCTATACGTCTCAAGCCTTCGGATTATGTGTTTAATGTGATCAATTATACGGTATTTGCACTTTTTACAATAATATGTATCTTTCCCTTTTATTATCTGTTCATCAATACGATATCGGATAATTCACTGGTACAGCGCGGACTGGTCAATTTTTTCCCGCGCGGTATCAATTTTGACAACTATGTCCGTATACTGCAGGTCAATGACCTTTTCAAGTCTATCGGAGTGACCTTCGCGAGGACGATACTCGGAACCGCACTTATGGTCGGAGCCAGTGCCCTCGTAGGATATCTCGTAACACGTCAGGAGATGTGGGGACGTTCTTTCTGGTACAGATTCATTGTGGTGACCATGTATTTTAATGCAGGTATAATTCCCTGGTTTCTGAATATGGCCATGCTCGGACTGACCAATAATTTCCTGGCATACATCATTCCGGGTATCGTAGCGCCTTATAACATAATACTTGTCAAGACATACATTGAGTCCTCGATCCCTCTGGAGCTCCAGGAGAGTGCCAAGCTGGACGGTGCCACATCACTCCAGATTTTCGGCAGGGTGATCTGGCCTCTCTCCAAACCGATCCTGGCTACGATCGCGATATTCGGAGCTGTAGGGCAGTGGAACTCATTCCAGGATTCGCTGATCCTGATGCAGTCGGCACCGCAGTATTACACCCTGCAGCACAGGCTGTATATCTATCTGAATACAACGAGTAATCTGGCGGCACTTATGAGCGCCGGTTCAACATCCGGTATCAGCCAGTCGATACTTGAATCCGCATTAAACGGCAAGGTTATCAAGTATACGATATCCATGGTTACTATAATCCCGATCCTCTGCGTATACCCGTTCATGCAGAGATATTTCGAAAAGGGTATTATGCTTGGAGCTGTCAAGGGATAGGCAGTATGCTGTCCGACCCGGACGGAGTCAGATGACTCCGCAGGTCAGACGAAGTATGATCCCGGCCTGATATATTTCTATTCAATAAGGAGGAAAACTATGAAAAAGAAACTGATTTCGCTGATGCTGGCAGGTTCAATGGTACTCGGCCTGACCGCATGCGGCGGCTCGGCAACCGATACGGCTGCGCCCGCAGATACCGGAACGGAGGCTGAGGCAACCACAGAGAGTACCGAAACACAGACTGCTGAGACCACTGATGTCACTGCGGTAACAAATTCCGCTACCGAGACCCCCGAAGAGGACGATCTATCGGATATTATCCCCTCTGAGACGGTTACACTGGACGTATATGACCAGTTGGCAAACTACTCGGGTGAGCAGACGGGCTGGTTCGGACAGATCATGCTGGAGAAGTTCAACGTTAAGCTGAACATCATCCCCGAGTCCGACGGAACCTATGATACACGAATGGAGTCCGGAAACCTGGGAGATCTTGTGATCTGGGGCAACGACTCCGACCAGTATATCGAAGCTGTCAACAAGGGCATGCTCTTTGACTGGGAGGAGGATGACATCCTGGCTGACTACGGCAGCTATATCAATGACAATATGCAGAAGGCGCTTGCAAAGAACCGTAACCTCAATCCTGACGGCAAGATCCACGGCTATGGATTTGCGGTTGCCACATCCGCAGCGGATGCAGGTTCGATGATGTATACCTGGGATCTGAGATTTGATCTTTATCAGGAGCTCGGATGCCCCGAGATCAAGAACTATGATGACCTTGTTGACGTTCTTAAGCAGATGAAGGAGATCTGTCCTACAGACGACAACGGTAACCCGACCTACGGTGTTTCCCTTTTCAACGACTGGGACGGCAACATGGTCATGTATGTCAAGTCTACGGCTTCCGCATATATGGGCGGTGATGAGTTCGGATTCGGCCTGTATGATCCCTCTACCCAGAAGTTTACCGGATGTCTCGAGGAGAACGGTCCCTACTATGAAGCTCTGAAGTTCTATAACAAGCTTTATCAGGAAGGCCTTCTCGATCCCGACTCCCAGACTCAGGGATATAACGGAATGAACGAGGATTATCTTAACGGTACAGCATTCCTGAATGTATTCAACTTTATGGGATCCGCTCTGTATAATACACCGGATCATCTGGCAGCCGGCAAGATGATGTGTCCCGTTAAGCCCACGGAAGCTAAGCCTATCCGTTACGGTCTGAATGTTTACGGCGGAAACCGTATCTGGTCCATAGGCGAGAACACACAGTATCCCGAGCTTTGCATGGCTATCCTTAACTGGCTGTCAACTCCCGAGGGACGTATGACCGCAGAGTATGGCCCCAAGGATGTATGCTGGTACTATGACGAAGACGGCTATACACACTTTACGGATCTTGGTCTGGCTGCAAAGACAGATATAACCACTCCCATGGGTGCTCCTTACAGCGGAACCTATGATGACGGTTCCTTCAAGATGAACAACGAAACATGGTCTCTGGATACCAGGAATCCCGATTCCAACGGAGAGACCTACAACTACCTCAATTGGGCAAGTTATTCCACGGAGGCAGGCAGCGAGATAGAGAAGCAGTGGAGAGAATGGGCAGGAGCCGATACTCCGGATCTTTATTTCGATAAGTTGGGTACATATAACTTATCTCCGGGAACCACATATTCCGAAGGAGTCAGGGATGATGAACTTCAGGCCAAATGGGATCAGGTTGCCGAGTGCGTTAAGACCAATACCTGGAAGGCCATCTATGCAAGCTCGGATGATGAATTCGAGAAGATCTTTGCCGATATGGTTTCTCAGGCTAACGAGTACGGTTATGCAGACTGTGTGGCATGGTGCGAGAACGAAGCAACGATCCGTGCAGCAGCCGAAGCCGCAGCTCTGGCTGATAACTGATCAGTCCCGAGGAAAGCTGATTAAGGAAACACCGTGAAGTGTTTTCAGACATGAAATCAATAATTTACCCCGTCTTCCGTTCGGTCAAGGGAGGCGGGGTTTTTTTGAGAAGAGAAACCGACGGCGTTAGTTTCAGGTAGGAAAGTTTTCACATACATTTCATATTTATCAGTAGTTTTTTCCGTAAATTTAGGTTAAGATTTAATATTGTGATATGATGGAAATGGAAAAAAATACGTTTCCGGAGCCGGATGTACCATGTGCCGGTTCAGCAGATAAGAAAAGAGGCATTAATGAAGATCGGGTTTGACAACGACAAATATCTGTCGATGCAGTCGGAGCATATCAGGGATAGGATCGGCAAATTTGACAACAAGCTTTATCTGGAGTTCGGAGGAAAGCTCTTTGATGACTATCACGCATCCAGGGTACTTCCCGGATTTCATCCCGATTCCAAGCTGCAGATGCTGATGCAGCTTAAGGATCAGGCCGAGATAGTCATAGCGATCAACGCCGAGGACATAGAAGCCGGCAAAATGCGCAGCGACTACGGGATTACCTACGATATGGATGTTCTCAGACTGATCGATGCCTTTCAGAGTAAGGACCTGTATGTGGGCAGCGTGGTTCTGACCATGTATAATTCCCAGCCCGAGGCGGCGATTTTTGAAAAGAGGCTCAACGAGATGGGGATCAGGACCTACAGGCATTACAAGATCCCCGGCTATCCGTATGATACAGCCACCATCGTCAGCGACGAGGGTTATGGCAAAAATGATTATATAGAGGCATCCAGACCGCTTGTCGTTGTTACGGCTCCCGGTCCGGGCAGCGGCAAGATGGCTACATGCCTGTCTCAGCTTTATCATGAATACAGACACGGTATCAAGGCAGGATATGCCAAGTTCGAAACCTTCCCCATATGGAATCTGCCCCTCAAGCACCCCGTGAATCTGGCTTACGAGGCGGCCACGGCCGATCTGAATGACGTAAATATGATCGATCCCTTCCATCTGGAAGCCTATGGGGAGACTACGGTAAATTATAACCGTGATATAGAGATATTCCCTGTGGTCAAGTCCATGCTCGAGATGATCATGGGCACAAGTCCCTACAAATCCCCTACGGATATGGGCGTGAACATGGTCGGAAACTGTATCATCGACGACGAGGCGTGCCGGGAGGCTTCGCTTCAGGAGATAATCCGCCGATATTATAAGGCGCAGGCCGAAAAGAGGATAATGGGTACGGCTAAGGATGACATCCGCAAGCTGGAGCTTCTGATGAATCAGGCCGAGATCACCATAGAAGACAGACGGGTTGTCGGTGCTGCGCTTGCCAAAGAAAAAGCCACCGGACACCCTGCTGCTGCCATTGAGCTGCCGGACGGCACGCTCGTGACAGGCAAGACCGGAGATCTGCTGGGACCCTCCGCGGCTGTGGTGCTTAACGCCATCAAGACACTTGCGGGCATAGACGATGAGGTCAAGCTGATCGCTCCGGAGTATATCACCCCCATTCAGACGCTTAAAACGGATTATCTGGGATCAAAGAATCCCAATCTGCATATGGATGAGATACTGATCGCGCTGTCCTCGTCTGCCGGTTCTAACGAACTGGCCGCTAAGGCGATCAGACAGCTTCCCAATCTGCGCGGCTGCGATGCGCATTCCACGGTCATTCTCACGGAGGAAGATTCGCGGATGTTCCGCAAGCTTGGGATACAGCTGACCTGTGAGCCACGCTATGAGGCAGAGGACAGACTATATCACAGACAGTAAATGTCATGGGAGAATGGGATGTTATCGTGAGTGAGATCCGTGATCCCGTGATCCCGGCATCAAAAAATATAAGAAGGATATGATAATGGATAACAATCAGATCCCCGGAGGCGGATCCGGGGGAAATCGCAATAACGGAAACGGCAACAATAACGGAAATAACGGACCGCACAGACAGAGCGTCTTTATGTTTATTCTGGCTGCGCTGGTCACGCTGCTCATGGTGTCATATTTTATCCGGATATTAAACGGAAACATGACGGAGGAGATCAGCTATAACGAGTTCATCCAGATGCTGGAGAATGACGAGATAGAAAGCGTTTCCATTGGCTCAGACCGTATCGAGATCACTACCAAGACAGACGATTCGTCACCGCAGAGTGCGTATCCGAGCCTGTTCTTCTATTCGACCGATGTTGTTAAGGCTACGTATTATACCGGCAAGATCGAGGAGGATGATACCCTTACCGCCAGATTGCTGAAGCATGGCGTAGAGGTTAAAGGAGAGGTATCCGACGGATCCAGTATCCTGCTTTCCATATTGCTGACCTATATATTGCCGATCGTGCTGATGTGGGTGCTTTTAAGCCTGCTTTTCCGCAGGATGAACAAGTCCGGCGGCGGCTTTATGGGTATGGGTGTGGGCAAGTCCAACGCCAAGCTTTATATGGAAAAGGAGACCGGGATCACGTTTGCCGACGTTGCGGGCGAGGATGAGGCTAAGGAGTCACTGGTCGAGGTTGTGGACTTTCTGCATAATCCGGACAAGTATTCCAGGATCGGTGCAAGACTGCCCAAGGGAGCACTTCTCGTGGGACCTCCCGGAACCGGTAAGACGCTGCTTGCCAAAGCCGTCGCAGGTGAAGCGCATGTGCCGTTCTTTTCACTGGCCGGTTCGGACTTTATAGAGCTTTATGTCGGTGTAGGAGCATCGCGAGTGAGGGACCTTTTCCATGACGCCGAAAAGCATGCCCCCTGTATCGTCTTTATCGATGAGATCGATGCGATCGGACGGAGCCGCGATTCCAAATACGGCGGAGGCAACGAGGAAAGAGAGCAGACGCTTAATCAACTGCTTTCGGAGATGGACGGATTCGATGCCAAAAAGGGTATAATCATACTGGCGGCTACCAACAGACCCGAGATCCTGGACAAGGCACTGCTGCGTCCCGGGCGTTTTGACAGACGTATCATAGTGGACAAGCCTGACTTAAAGGGCAGGGTTGAGATATTGAAGGTGCATTCCAAGGATGTACTGATGGACGATACGGTAGATCTTAACGAAATAGCTCTTGCTACCAGCGGTGCCGTAGGTTCCGATCTGGCAAATATGATCAATGAGGCCGCCATCAATGCAGTCAAGGAGGGCCGTAAGCTTGTGAGCCAGAAGGATCTCTTTGTGGCGGTTGAGCAGGTTCTTGTAGGCAAGGAGAAGAAGGATCGCATCATGAGTCAGGAGGAGCGCAGGATCGTATCCTACCACGAGGTCGGACACGCTCTGATCGCAGCTCTCCAGAAGAATTCGGAGCCGGTGCAGAAGATCACCATAGTTCCCCGCACTATGGGAGCTCTCGGATATGTTATGCAGGTTCCTGAGGAGGAGAAATACCTTAATACCCAGGCGGAGCTTCACGATATGATCGTAGGTCTGCTGGGAGGACGTGCCGCAGAAGAGATCGTATTCGATACTGTTACTACCGGTGCATCCAATGATATAGAGAGAGCGACATCCATAGCCAGATCCATGGTCACGCAGTACGGAATGAGCAAGCGGTTCGGACTGATGGGATTGGAGACCGTGGAAAGCAGATACCTGGACGGACGTCTGGCATTAAACTGCTCGGATGTGACCGCTGCGGATATCGATACGGAGGTCATGAAGATCCTTAAGGACTGCTATAAGGAAGCCAAAAAGATGCTTAAGGAAAATCGTGATCTGATGGATAAGATCGCAGGCTTCCTGATCAAAAAGGAAACCATCACCGGTAAGGAATTCATGAAGATCTACCGTAAGGAAAAGGGATTGCCCGAACCCGAGGAGGGTGATGAAGGTGAGGGTGGTTCGACACCTCGCATAGGCAGGATCAATGAAAAGAACAAGGATAGGGATACATCCGATATAGATGCTTATCTGGAGGAACTGGATAAGGAGATGGCTGCCGAGAAGGAGGAGAAGGCTAAAGCGGAGGAAGCAAAGACCGGGACCAAAGCGGAGGAAGTAAAGGCCGAAGTATCCATGGCTCCCGCAGAGACAGACCGTGGCATCCGACCATATCCGACATCAGACAAGCCTGTGACGAGTCAGTTTGGCAGACCCGGCGAACGCTCCGGACAGAATCAGACAAAGAGCTCCGGGCAGGGACAAACGGGAAACCCGGCTCCCATAACGCGTCAGGATGTGCAGTCCCAGATCAAAAAGAGCTTTCAGGCCGTAGTGGATGATAAGATCTCCGTTACAAAGACCGAGACCATAGAATACGAAGCCAAGGAAGGAACCGAAACCGGTGCGTATTCCGCTCCCGAAGATACCGATGACAAGGATGGCGGAGAAGGCGGATCCGGTTCGGACAGCGGTATTCCCTCCGGCGGAGTTTTTTCCGGAGGTAAGTAGGACATCGGCTATGGCATTTGATATACAGGAAGAACTCAAAAAGCTGCCTCATAACCCCGGCGTTTACATCATGCATGACGCCGGGGATACTATACTCTACGTCGGTAAGGCGGTTGATCTGCACAATCGTGTCAGATCATATTTCCGCAAGATCATCGGACGCGGTCCCCAGATAGACCGGATGGTAGAGCAGGTGGCATACTTCGAATACATCGTTACCGACTCCGAACTCGAGGCACTGGTCCTCGAGAACAATCTGATCAAAGAGAATTCCCCCAAATACAATACACTTCTTAAAGATGACAAGACCTATCCGTATATCAAGGTGACCATGGGTGAGCCTTATCCCAGGATCCTTTTTTCCAGGGAAATGAAGAAGGACAGGTCCAGGTATTTCGGCCCTTTTACATCATCAGCGGCGGTTCGCGATACCATTGACCTGCTGAACCGGCTCTACAGACTGCGGAACTGCAACCGCTCACTGCCCCGGGATATCGGACTGGAGAGGCCGTGCCTTAATTACCACATCTCACAGTGCGATGCTCCCTGCCAGGGAAATATCTCTCAGGAGGAGTATCGGAGCCATATAGATGCGGCAGTTGATTTTCTGAATGGCAATATCAAGCCCGTGATCAGAGATCTGGAGAGCCGGATGAACAAGGCCTCCGAGGAACTGAATTTTGAAGAGGCTGCGGCCCTGCGGGATCTGCTGGAAAGTGTGAGGAGCGTTACTCAGAAGCAGAAGATCACCGATTCCGACGGTGAGGATCGGGATGTGGTGGCTATGGCCAGAGAAGAGACCGACGCGGTGATCCAGGTCTTTTTTGTAAGAGGCGGAAAACTGATAGGTCGCGAACATTATTATATGGAGAACATCGGGGATTTTGAAGACTCTGTTATAATGCATGATTTTGTGCAGCAGTTCTATGCAGGTACTCCGTATGTACCCAGGGAACTGATGCTCCAATATGAGATCGAGGACAAAGAGCTGATAGAGAACTGGCTCAGTGAGATCAGAGGCAGCAGGGTGTATATCCTGAATCCCAAGCGTGGCAGTCGTGAGAAGTTCGTTGAACTGGCATCACAGAACGCCAGACTGGTGCTGGACAGAGACCGTGAGCGTATCCGTAAGGAGAAGGAGCGGACTGTCGGCGCAGTTGCAGAGATAGAGAACTGGCTGGATATGGAAGGGCTTCGCCGCATGGAAGCCTATGATATATCAAATATCAGCGGATTTGCCAATGTCGGGAGCATGGTGGTCTATGAGGACGGCAAACCCAAGAGGAGCGACTACCGCAAGTTTAGGATAAAGACAGTGGCCGGACCGGATGATTACGCCTGCATGAGGGAGGTTTTAAGCCGCCGGTTCAGACATGAGGGGGAGGACAATTCCTTTCATAAGTTTCCCGATATCATACTGATGGACGGTGGACGGGGACAGGTGAATATCGCCTTGAGTGTGTTGGATGAGCTGCATATCAATATTCCCGTAGCCGGAATGGTCAAGGACGATAACCATCGAACAAGAGGCCTGTATTACAACAATATAGAGATACCGATCGACACCAGATCCGAGGGCTTCAAGCTTCTGACCAGGATACAGGATGAGGCACACCGTTTTGCTATAGAGTATCACCGCTCTCTGAGATCCAAATCCCAGGTGCATTCGGTTCTGGATGAGATACCGGGCGTCGGTCCCAAGAGACGCCGCAGCCTGATGAAAGCATTTGAATCCATTGATGATATCAGAGCCGCAGCGCCGGAGGAGATCAGCGAGAAGGCCGGGCTGCCGCTGAATGTGGCAGAAGAGATCAGCCGATACCTGAAAAAATGACACTCGGGGACGGAGTCATGGTGTCATTTGCGGGTCATGGGGACAGTTCTGTTGGTCCATTTTAATAAAACTGTGGGGAATATATTTAAAGTATGATAAAATAAATCGGTAGTATTGTCTCCAGGATCCAAATGGATCAACAGGACCGTCCCCGATGACAAATGACACTCTGACTCCGTCCCCGAGTGTCAAAATGTATGCAACCCGCGACACACTTTGGAGGTATTTTGTTATGGCAACATTAAGTCTTAAAACTATCACCGAGAAGATGGAGCTCACTTCGTTGACGCCCGAGGTAGATATATCCGGCATCAAGATCCATCAGCCCGACGTAAACCGTATCGCATTGCAGATGGCAGGATATTTTGAGCATTTTGAAGCGACCAGGCTTCAGATCATCGGATATGTGGAGTACACATACATGGAATCCCTGGACAAAAAGACTCAGAAGGAGATCTTTGAGAAGCTTCTCAGTTATCCTATACCCTGTATCGTCTTCTGCCGTGATCTTAAGCCCAATAAGCTGTTCACGGAAACAGCGATCAAAAATAATGTTCCGCTGTTTGTGACACCCAAGGCAACGTCGGCATTTACCGCAGAGATCATCAGATGGATGAATGTAAAGCTTGCACCGTGTATCTCGGTTCACGGGGTACTGGTTGATGTTTACGGAGAAGGTGTGCTGATCACCGGAGAGAGCGGAATAGGTAAATCCGAAGCCGCACTGGAGCTGATCAAGAGAGGACATCGTCTGGTAACCGATGATGTTGTAGAGATCCGCAAGGTGTCTGATGCTTCCCTGGTAGGTACTGCTCCGGATATCACCAAGCATTTCATTGAGCTTCGCGGCATAGGGATCATAGATGTGAAGGCTCTATTCGGTGCCAGCTGCGTACGTGAGACCCAGAATATCGATCTGGTCATCCGTCTGGAGGACTGGGACAAGGATAAGGAGTACGATCGTCTGGGACTGGACGAGGAATATACGGAATTTTTGGGAATTCGGGTAGTCTGCCACAATATCCCCATCAGACCGGGACGCAATCTGGCTATAATCTGTGAGTCCGCGGCCGTTAACCATCGTCAGAAAAAGATGGGCTATAATGCTGCGCAGGAGCTTTATAAGAGGGTACAGGAAAACCTTACCAAGAAGAGAGACGACGAAGAGGAGGATTAAACCGATGGGCAAGTATGTTTTCGGAGTTGATGTAGGAGGTACGACTGTCAAACTCGGCTTTTTCGATACCGAAGGCAATGTTTTGAACAAATGGGAGATTCCTACACGTACGCATGAGAACGGTTCGAATATCCTGCCTGATATCGCGGATGCTATCAAAAAGGAGATAGTTTCGCGCAATATGAGTGCAGAGGAAGTGATCGGAGTAGGTATCGGAGTGCCCGGCCCCGTTGATGATAACGGAGTCGTACATAAGGCTGTCAATCTCGGATGGGATAAGTTCAATCTGGTAGAGGCTATGACACCGATGCTCCGCGGTTTTAAGATCAGGGGCGGAAATGATGCCAATGTGGCCGCTCTCGGTGAAATGTGGATGGGAGCCGGAAAGGGACGTAAAAACATTGTTGCCGTTACGCTTGGCACAGGTATCGGCGGCGGTATCATTGTAGACGGCAGGCTTCTTAACGGAGCTACAGGTGCCGGTGGAGAGATCGGACATATACATGTACAGGACGGTGAGGAGGATGAATGCGGATGCGGCAATCATGGCTGTCTCGAGCAGTATGCCTCAGCAACCGGAGTTGTCAGGCTGGCTCGCAGGGAGCTTGAAAGGAGTACGGATGCTTCTGTGCTCAGAGATTCCGAACTGTCCGCCAAGGCTGTTTTTGATGCTGTAAAAGAGGGAGATGCGCTGGCTGTCCGTGTTGCAAAGACCTTTGGAGAGTATCTGGGCAAGGGACTTGCCATGATCGCGGATGTTGTCAATCCGGAGGTGTTTGTCATCGGAGGCGGAGTAAGTAAGGCAGGAGACATACTCTTTGATTATATACGTCCCGTATACCTGGAAAATGTATTCCATGCGTCAAGGAATGTGGAGTTCGCGCTGGCTACATTGGGCAACGATGCCGGTATATACGGCAGTGCTAAACTGATACTTGATTAATGATCATATAGTCAACGGATTCAGTAATTGCCTTATGGCTGTTATGGCTCGGCAAAGTGCAGTTACTTGATTCGTTTACTATAATTGGAGGAATTGTGAGACTCAGCGAAGATTTTTTACAGAATATTGCAAAAATAATCCCGCAGGAGCGGATGATCCAAAATGAGGATATGGCTGTTCATACATCCTTCAGGGTAGGCGGACCGGCGAGGCTTATGCTGACGGTGGAGAACCGGGACGAGCTTAAAAATCTGGTCGTCTATTTCAACCGAACCGGACATAAATATTTTATACTGGGCAATGGCAGTAACCTTTTGGTATCGGATAAGGGTTATGACGGAATAGTCATCAGGCTTTCCGGAGAATTTGCCGGCATCACTGTTGACGGACAGAAGATCACCTGCGGAGCCGGAGCCCTGCTTTCACAGGTGTCGCATGAGGCCGCTGACCGGTCACTGAGCGGAATGGAATTTGCATCCGGAATACCCGGAAGCGTAGGCGGCGCGATCGTGATGAACGCCGGAGCTTACGATGGCGAAATGAGCCGGATAGTAGAGACCGTTGAGGTATTAACCCCTGAGGGAGAGTTTCTGACCCTTGAAAACATGATAATGGAGTTCGGATACCGAACCAGTATTATCAGGAATTCCGAGTATATAGTCACAGAGGTGACACTATCGTTACAAAACGGAGACCGGGAGGAAATAGCAGCCAAAATGAACGATCTTGCCGGGCAGCGCAGAGCCAGGCAGCCTCTTGACCTGCCAAGTGCCGGTTCCACATTCAAGAGACCGGAGGGCAATTATGCGGGCAAGCTGATCATGGATGCGGGAATGCGCGGATTTCAGATCGGCGGAGCCAGGGTCTCCGATAAACACTGCGGATTTATCGTAAATGTCGGATATGCTTCCGCATCGGATATCTATGATGTGATCTGCGAGGTTCAGGACCGGGTAAAGAGCCGATTTAATGTAAAGCTTGAACCCGAAGTGATTCTTTTGGGAGACTTCTGACATGCGATTTGTGATCGTAACGGGCATGAGCGGAGGCGGCAGAGCCACGGCTCTCAAAATGCTGGAGGACGCAGGTTATTACTGTGTGGACAATATGCCTATTCCGCTGATCACCGGACTTATGGAACTGATGGACCAGCAGGGCGGAGAATATTCCAAGGTCGCGCTTGGGTTGGACGTGCGAGCCGGACTTAATTTTTCCGACACCGAGACATTGCTGGAGGGTCTCAAAAGCAGCGGGTACTCGGTGGAGATCCTCTTTATGAACGCCTCCGACGAGGTGCTGATCAAGAGATACAAGGAATCCCGCCGCAACCATCCTATGGCCAGTGTGGATGACCGCATTGAAGACGGTATCCGGCGTGAAAGAGAGCTGCTGGCCGGACTTCTTGGCAAAGCAGATTATGTAATAGATACCTCCAATCTTCTGACACGTGACCTGAAGACCGAACTGGAACGTATCTTTGTCGCGAACGAAGAATATAACAGTCTGATGGTATCCATCCTTTCATTCGGCTTTAAGAACGGGATACCTCAGGATGCGGATCTTGTATTTGATGTCAGATTTTTGCCGAATCCGTTTTATATAGATGAGCTTAAACACAAAACCGGGCTTGACAGGGAGGTCAGGGATTATGTCCTGAGTTTCCCCGAAGCAGGGGGATTTTTGGACAGATGCGCCGATATGCTGGAATTTCTGATCCCGCATTATGTGAGCGAGGGCAAGTATAAGCTTGTAGTTGCCATAGGCTGTACAGGAGGCAAGCACAGATCCGTGACGCTTGCTCACAGTCTGTACGAACGCCTTAAAAACAAAGGTGATTACGGTCTAAATCTGTCGCATCGTGATGTGGGCCGTGCCGGAAAATAAGGGTCAGCTGCGGGTTTCCACGTGAAGCGGAAGACCACGTATCCGAAGAGATATATCATGTCTTTTTCATCAGATGTAAAGCAGGAATTGATAGAGGTAACGGGAAAATCCCGCCATTGTCAGCTGGCGGAGCTGGGAGCTATTGTGCATTTTGCAAAGGAATCACATAAATCCTTAGATCATTTTGACATAACCGTAGAAAATGAGTACGCTTCCCAAAAATACTTTACTTTACTGAAAAAAACATTTAACATAGATTCGGTTAATGATTCGGTATATGAAGCGCTGAAGATCGATATCCCATCCGCAAAGGCCGGGACGGTCGGAACGGTTACCGATGCGAGACTTCTTATCAAAGACTGTTGCAGAAGGGCCTGGCTTAGAGGCGCTTTTTTGTGTGTCGGAACCATTAGCGATCCTTCCAAAGGATATCATCTGGAGTTTACATGCAGGGATGAAGCCCAGGCGGGTCAGCTGGTTGGGGTACTGACAGGCTTCGGGATAGATGCGCACTCGCTCAACCGGAAAGGTATACCCGGGGTGTATATCAAGGAAGGGGAATCCATAGTAGACCTGTTGGGTATCATGGGAGCGCATATTTCTCTGATGAATCTGGAAAATGCCAGGATTCTGAGAGAGATCAGCAACGATATCAACCGAAAGGTTAATTGCGAAACAGCAAATATTGCCAAGACCGTCGGTGCTGCCGAGCGGCAGCGCGAGGATATAGAATATATCAGAGATAATTACGGACTGGATAAGCTTCCGGAGAAATTGCGCCAAATGGCGGAAATCCGGCTGAACAATCCCGAGGCAACGCTTGCGGAGTTGGGGGAACTCCTGGTGCCGCCGGTTGGGAAATCCGGTGTGAATCATAGATTGCGTTCTTTGAGTGAGATGGCAGATTCTCTTAGGGGTAGTATTTAAGAGGAGTAGAAAATGACTAAGAGAGAGATTGAGATCAAATTGGAAGGCGGGCTCGAAGCTACGCCGATAGCTTTGCTTGTGCAAAAAGCAAGTCAGTTTGATGCTAAGATCTACATTGAAGCTGATGGCGGACGTAAGGTCAACGCCAAGAGTATCATGGGTATGATGAGCCTCGGTGTGGATGCAGGAGATAAGGTCATCATCAGTGCAGATGGCGAGGATGAGGAAACCGCGGTTAGCGAGATCGAGAAATATCTGCTCGGGGATTGATGATCCGGATATCTTATCCGGAATGCCTTGAAATAGTCTAAACAGATCAATTATTTTCGGGAACCATTATGTCTATTGCTCCCGGGTGAACGCTGATATCAACGGTAGTGTGTTCACCGCCGAATTCACCGTCCCTGGTCCAGCTGACCGGGGCGTCTGATTCCAAAACCAAATGTCTGCTTTTAAAAGTAATGATATTGTCGGAGTCCAGGCTTTTGTCAAGCATAGCTCTGACGGTGTCGCCCAGTTCCACGGGATTCGTGGGATTGCGGATCAGCGTCACTTCGTGGTATCCGTCATCGAGAAAGACGTGATGTCCCGTGATGCCGGTGAATCCGCCGACGGATATGGAATTGGTCACCATTCCGTAAAGAAATTCATCTTCCAGTTCGCCCTCTTCCCATTTGACTTTCATGCGATAGGTGCGGATAGTGGCAAGATTTTTGATGGCCTCCAGAATATAAGCGGTATGCCCCAGCGTATTCTTGTTGATCTGCGGCGTGGTATATGTAACCTCGGTGAACAGGCCGAAGGCTGCCACATAGGTATAGTAGCTGTTATTAAGTGATCCCACGTCGATCGGGACCAGGTGTCCATCTGTAATGAGGGCTGCGGCTGACTGCATTCTGGCCGGTATCTTAAGCGACCGTGCGAAATCATTGGTGCTTCCGGCAGGAATGTACAGCACCGGCAGCTTGTCATGGCTGTCCATCATACCCGAAACCACCTCGTCCAGCGTGCCGTCACCGCCAGAGCATGCGATCAGCTTATAACCTTCCGAACGGTTCATTACGGCCATAGCGGCATCACCGCTGCTCTGTGTCGGGTATGCCGTCACCTCATAACCGGCCTTGACGAATATGTCAATGATGTCAAGCAGATTGGAGCGGATCTGTGCCTTGCCTGAATGCGGATTATATATAAATAATAGTCTGTTACTTGTTTTCATATTCTTTCATGTCCTCATACATAGTATAAACCACGTCAAAATCCATGGCAATAACTACACGCCCTGTCCCATCCATGGTACCTGGGCGTAGAAATACATCCATGTATTTCTATACACGCCTTGTCCCATCCATGGTACAATATAGGATAAGGTTGATCATCAAAGGGAGGACTTGAACAGATGAATGTAAGTGAAAACATAAAGTACGTGGGCGTGGCTGATCCCACGATAGACCTTTTTGAGAGTCAGTATGAGATGCAGAGCGGAATGCTCTACAATTCCTACGTGATCCTCGATGACAGGATCGCCATAATGGATACGGTAGACAGGCGTGCGGTGGATGAATGGCTCGGAAACGTGGAAAAGACCCTTGATGGCCGGAAGCCCGACTATCTCGTGATCCATCATCTTGAACCGGATCATTCCGCAGGTATACTCAGGCTGCATGAGAAATATCCCGACATGAAGCTGGTTGGAAATGCCAAGACCTTTCAGCTGCTGCCGCAGTTTTTTGATGAGGATCTGAGCGCAGCGTATGAGACCGTGGCTGAGGGCAGCGAGCTTAAGCTCGGAACCCATGTGCTTAGGTTCATCATGGCGCCCATGGTTCACTGGCCGGAGGTCATGCTGAGCTTCGAGACGTCGGAGGGAGTGCTTTTTGCCGCGGACGCATTCGGCAAGTTCGGAACCGAGACGGATACGGATGACTGGGCCTGCGAAGCCCGCAGATACTATTTCAACATAGTGGGCAAATACGGAGCCATGGTCCAGAAGCTGCTGGAAAAGGCTTCGGCGCTGGACATATCCGTGATCGCTCCGCTTCATGGACCGGTGCTTAAGGATAACCTGGATTATTACGTGGGACTGTACGATACCTGGAGCAGGTACGAACCTGAGGACGAGGGCGTGTTTATCGCGTGTGCGTCCATACACGGCAACACCATGGAAGCAGCCGGATACCTGGAGAATAAGCTTAAGGAAGCAGGCGTTGAAAAGGTGGTCCTCACCGACGTGTGCAGGAGTGACGTGGCCGAAGCCGTCGAGGACGCATTCAGATACGACAGAATGGTCCTCATGTCCTCGTCCTATGACGCTGGACTCTTTCCGCCGATGGATGATTTCCTGAGGCATCTGGCAGCAAAGGCATACAAAAACCGACGCGTTGCGCTGGTACAGAACGGCACGTGGGCGCCTTCCGCCGCCAAATGTATGTCAGCGATACTGGAACCCCTGCAGAACATAGAGTACGTGGGCGACGTCATCACGATAAAGACCACGATGTCCGCAGAAAACAAAAAAGAGCTGGACGCACTGGCAGGGCTGCTCAATAAGAATCCATGAGTGACACATTTAATAAGGCATTGCAGAACATGACCGTGGAGTTCGCGGGCGGAGGCGCCGTGAGGCACATGGCCGACATGGGATACAACGTGGACAGGATCCGGGAATCCCTGGATTATCCCCTGAGCCGCGATCAGATCCGCGACATATTGTGGAAATACTACGTTGACACCGGACGGATCCTGCTGGAGGAGCCATCCGGTGATCAGCCGCGCACCAAAGTCACCTACGTAAAGGAGACGGGTGCCTACGGCAGGACCAGCTTCCGCAGGGTGGAGGAGCCCATCGTGGGTGACCCTGCTCTCCCCACGGGACGGGAAAGGGGCTCTGATCCGAAGGAGCCGGTTTCATACGTTCCATGTGACTTCGGCATCCAAAGGGCCCGTGACGAGGCCGCATTTCTCGAGCGCTTAAGCCCGCTCGATCCCGCAGACCGTGACTACGTCTCAGACCTGCCCTGGCCCCGCGCCAGGGTCTGGCACGTCGCCGACGAGCGGATGAGGCGCATCCTAGATCATCCGATCAAATCCTCCATTCGACAGTGAAGCAAATGCCTTGTAAAATGCATCAATATCCTGCCTGAGATCATAAACGGTGTAGTGAATTTCCATAGATAAGCGACGGAACAAGGGTTCAGCATTTGGTTCTTAAAAAAGTTTATCTTTAATTAGTCTGCCTTAAATGATATAATGAGGCTTGCGGGTGTGTTTAGCGCCCGCGGTCGGATACCGAACAATCCATGGTTTGGACATGGATGCGTACCAAATATATCTTTTAGGAGGGAAAAACATGGCATTAGTTACAACAACCGAAATGTTTAAGAAAGCTTATGACGGCGGATATGCCGTAGGTGCTTTCAACGTCAACAACATGGAGATCGTACAGGGCATCACCGAGGCAGCAGGCGAGCTGAAGAGCCCCGTCATCCTGCAGGTTTCCAAGGGCGCCAGGGCATACGCCAACCACACTTATCTGGTTAAGCTGGTAGAGGCAGCCGTAGAGGAGAATCCCGAGATCCCGATAGCTCTTCACCTGGATCACGGTGATACCTTTGAGCTGTGTAAGTCATGTATCGACGGCGGATTCACCTCCGTCATGATCGATGCTTCCTCCAAGTCCTTTGAGGACAATATAGCCCTGACCAAGCAGGTAGTTGAATACGCTCATGCTAACGGCGTGGTAGTAGAGGCTGAGCTTGGTACCCTGGCAGGCATCGAGGATGAGGTAGTCGTAGAGGCAGGACATGAGTCCTATACCCGTCCCGAAGAGGTTGAGGAATTCGTAGACAAGACCGGATGCGATTCCCTGGCCATCGCCATCGGTACTTCTCATGGCGCATACAAGTTCACTCCCGAGCAGTGCACCAGGAATGCAGACGGCATCCTTGTTCCCCCTCCGCTCCGTTTCGACGTGCTTGAGGAGTGCATCAAGAGACTGCCCGGATTCCCGATCGTTCTGCACGGTTCATCTTCGGTTCCTCAGGAATTCGTTAAGATGGTTAACGAGCATGGCGGCAAGATGCCCGATGCAGTGGGCATTCCGGAGGAGCAGCTTCGTCAGGCAGCCAAGCTGGCAGTCTGCAAGATCAACATCGACTCCGACATCCGTCTGGCTATGACCGGTAATATCCGTAAGTATTTCGATGAGCATCCGGATCACTTCGATCCCCGTCAGTACTTAAAGCCCGCCCGTCAGGCAGTTAAGGACATGGTTGCTCACAAGATCAAATATGTACTTGGTTCTGATGGCAAGGCGTGATTGGCAGAGCCAATCACCCGTTCACTTCGTGAACTGACGCCGCGCTCGTGGGGGACCTCGCGCAGGCGTGATTGGCAGAGCCAATCACCCGTTCACTTCGTGAACTGACGCCGCGCTCGTGGGGGACCTCGCGCAGGCTGTGATCAGCAAAGCTAGTCATAGATTTTAAGGCATGGCCGGAGTTTTCCGGTCATGCCTTTTTGTAGGATTGAATCTTTTTAAAAGGCTAAAAAACTATCTCATAGACGATTCGGTCAGCATACAGGGCAGGCTCGACGTATCTGCCGTCGTCATAGCAGCGAGAACAGAACCATGTACGAGCAGGCCGAATTTACAAATTGTTCATATTTAATTTAAAACATGTTCAATTCGTAAACATTTTTTCGCCAAAACTTCCCTATAGAATAAATATTGTAAACAAAACAACTTAGTAATTTTCAAGTGGTTAAATAAAACTTTTTCATAATAAATGCCAGGTGACCGAAGGTTACCTGGCATCCTCCCTTTTATAGGGCAATTTCACATACATTACAGGGACTTTATTTCCAACCTGAGGATTATCAGACCCCGATCACCCATTCCACGAGATTGTCGTTTAATTCCCTGGTGGAATGCATTCCAAGTTTTTCACAGAGTCTCCGAGACGGCTCATTATCCAGCCTGATCCTGGCGCGGACCGTGTCTATGTCTTCTATCTGAGATGCATATCTGATAATGGCGGAAGTGGCTTCGTAAGCATATTCCTGTCGGCGGAACCCATCGCCCACCAGAAATCCCAGCTCGGCCACTCCGGCAGTGTCGGTGTACTCTATGCCTGCACGCCCGATCATCAGGTTGTCACTCTTGCGGATCATGGACCAGATGCCTATGTTAAAGAAACCGTAGATCTTGTCGATGTAGTTCTGCTGATAATCCTTTTCTTCCGTCCGCTCAAAAAGAGGTTCGATGAAGTTACGTATCTCCGGGTCGTCGTACAGTTCATACAGACGGTCCAGGTCGTTGATCGTGGTTTCACGCAGCAGCAGTCTGTCGGTCTCCAGTATGTCCCAGGGAATCCCGGCGAGACGTCTGTATATGCGCTCGTAGTCATCGGCCGAGATCATGGACGGATTCTCGATCACATACCCGACGCCGTCGAACCGCAGGCTGTCGTTGCCCGGATGGAGGAGGGCGCAGACCGGAAACCCCAGCGTCAGCAGCGTGGAGGCTACTTCCTCCGAGTCGCAGACGTAGAGCGCATCGGGATAATTGCCCTTGATGCGGATCATGCCGGCAACATCCGGAGAGCAATTCGTGGTAAATTCCGTGACCACTTCCGGGTCCGAAACGTACAGGACTATGTTGTGCAGGTATCTGTCATTCATAATGCAGGAATCCTTTCCTATAAGATTGGTATGGAATATTGACAATGGCAATGTCGTCGTCAGCTCTGCGATAAGAAAGGTACGCATCGCCGGTTGCGATGCGTACCCTTGATGCTGACGTTATTCGATGACTTTCATGAACATATCCTTGGTGATGCCGCAGTTAGGGCAAACCCAGTCATCGGGAAGATCCTCAAAAGCGGTGCCGGGAGCAATTCCGTGCTCGGGATCGCCCTTTTCGGGATCATAGGTGTAACCACAGGGATTGCAGAAATATTTGTCCATAGTTGTGTTCCTCCTTAAAACATTTAGTATGATTTAATCGCCGTCTTCCAACATAGATTGAAAGATGTCGAGCAATTCCTTTAATTCCGTATTATCAGCAGATACTTCCAAAGCTTTCTTAAGCTTATCTATGGCCAGACGAATAAAGCCCTGAAATTGCTTATTTGTCATTCCCATATCAATCACCCCCTTAGAATGAGTATACCATATTTATACATAGTTGACGAAACACTTTTGTTAGTGTTATCATACTTTACTGTAGGACAGAGACGTCTATGACAGATGTACTCTGTCTTTTGATGTGAGGATCCGTGAAGCATGAATTAATCAATTTGAACGGATCATAGGAGTGGTAGTTAATGAGGAGGAAACAATGATCGACGTAATCACCAGAGTCAATGATACCATCAACGGCCTGGTATGGGGCTGGCCGGCCCTGATACTGCTGGGGTGTACCGGTATCATCATGACTGTAATGACGAAGTTTTTCCAGGTTACCCATTGGGGGCACTGGTGGCATAACACCCTGGGGGCCATTTTCAGAGATAAGCATGTCACGGGACATACCCAGGATAAAACCATTTCCCAGTTCCAGTCACTGTGTACCGCTCTGGCTGCCACGGTCGGAACCGGTAATATAGTTGGAGTGGCAGGAGCCATAGCAACGGGAGGTCCCGGAGCCGTATTCTGGATGTGGATCATTGCGTTCTTCGGAATGATGACCAACTATTCCGAAAACGTGCTCGGTATACTGTACAGACGTAAGGACGGGCACGGAGAGTGGCACGGCGGCGCCATGTATTATCTGAGGGACGGCCTCGGAGCCAAAAAGAACTGCAAGCAGATCGGAGCAGTACTGGCAATACTCTTCTCAATTTTCTGTCTGCTGGCCAGCTTCGGGATCGGCAATATGAGCCAGGTCAATTCAATGGTTTCCAATGTAAATAATGCATTCGGAATTCCCAAGCCCGCTGTCGGCGTATTCCTTGTACTGGCAGTCGGACTGGTGGTTATAGGGGGCCTCAAAAGAGTTGCCATGGTTACGGAGCGTCTGGTACCCTTTATGGTTATTATATACTTCCTGGGTGCCATAATAATAATCATCATGCATTTTGCCAAGATCCCCGCTATCTTCGCTGCGATCTTCAAGGGAGCCTTTTCACTTAAGGCAGTTGCCGGAGGCGGCTTCGGAGCAGGTCTTGCCCTGGCCATGAAAATGGGCTTCAAACGAGGCGTATTCTCCAACGAAGCAGGTCTCGGTTCTTCGGTTATGGTTCATTCAAGCTCTAATGTAAAAGAACCTGTAAGACAGGGTATGTGGGGAATCTTTGAGGTATTTGCGGATACTATCATCGTATGTACTCTGACCGCGATCGTACTTCTCTCCTCCGGAGCCATTGATCTGGGAAACGGTGTTGCTGACGAAGCGATCCTTGAGTCCATAGGCGGCTCCTCAAATCTGATGAGCTATGCTTTCGGACAGGCCTTCGGTAGGGTCGGATCCGGATTTATCGCCATTGCGATCCTGCTTTTCGCTTATTCTACAGTGCTTGGATGGTCACATTACGGAACTACCGCTATCAGGTATCTTTTCGGTGAAAAGGGAGTGTGGCCTTATAGAATATTCTTTGTATTGCTTGTTTTTGGCGGATCCGTTATGGAGGCACAGCTCGCCTGGGATATTTCCGATACCTTTAACGGTCTTATGATGATCCCCAACCTGATCGGCGTGCTGGTGCTTTCACCTCAGGTTATGGAATGTACCAGAAACTATGTTGATCGTATCATTCACAAAAAGACCGGGATCGAGCCTATGCTTTCGTTATTTGATGATGTTCAGAAGGTTCAGGCTGAGGCACTTGCGGCGGATCCTTCGGAGGATGAACAGTAAAATAGAGGATATCGGCTGCGGGAAAAAGCAGCTTTGAATTCCGATATATTGCATAAAAAAGGGGGCCGCGTCCGGCCCTCTTTTTTGTTTAAACAAGAATAAGTGAAATATTGAAGTTATGTGCCGGATTACTGAAGAAACCGGCGAAAAAGCAGAATCTATTCAATATGGTCAGAAGTGTTGTTAACTAAGAATTTCACTCATTCTCATAGAAACATTACGTGGAAACAAACAACCGTGTTAAGATGAAACAACATTATCACGTCTGTTAACATAACTCACAATCTCAGACCGATTCGGTCTTTCGAAAGAATGTTTCGGCGTATCGCTTCTTTTGCCTCCGATCTGATACACGAATCGCTACTTCCTCATGTTTTGCTGTCCCGGGATCGAAATACTCATTCAAGTAAACTTGTCGGATTTTGTACCTTTTGACCGTTATATCATGATATACTTTCGCTATGGGGATCAGATCGTTTATACCTAACAGAATAAGCAATCGTTTTGTTGTACGTTTTCTGGATTCCCTGAGACGTACCGGACGCAGGTTTCACATTTCCTGGAGTGTGGCGGACAGACATGCACAGGACAATAAAACCATGGTTCGGAAAATGTTTCCTGAGGATGAATACGGGGTCAGAGACGGATCCGATCCGCGATATCTCGAGAACCAGAGGTTGTACTCGGGTATAAGATTTGGCAAAACGGACATGGCGTATGCAGGCTGCGAGATCATTGCGGCTTATAATGCGATGCATGCATTTGGCAGACTGCCGGATCTGGGGGAATTGATCCGTGTTTTTGAAAAGGACGGGATGATCTTTAGCGGCAGATTCGGAACATCGCCCCTGGCTCTTGTGGATTACTTTACCGGAAAAGGGTTTGAGGTGGAGTATACCTTTCATCGGGAAGATTTTGATGAACTGGCTAAGAGAGCTGACGTACTCATATACACGTTCTACAACGATTCACGCAGTATCTTCAGACAGATCCATACCATTTGCGTAACAAAGGAAGACGGTGGATATAGAGGACATAACATATACGGTGACGGTTCATCATCTCATGTTTTTGCCGGAATTAATGATATGACTGCATCGATCGGCGAAGGCTATGCCAAAGGTATCATTCTGATCGGGATCAAAACGCCATGAAATGCGGCGATTGTCAGTCACAGCCAAATATATTCTAAAGAAAACCCCGGATTCAACCGAAATAAATATCAAACAGGCTTTGATTTCTTAATTTCACTATGGAGAATTATATGAATATTAATCATGATCCCGATATAACCAATCTGACGCATTCACGTACCGGACAGGCTCTTCAAAACCTGAATTCCAATAAAGCAAATCTCAGATCCGCGCAGGAAAACGCCGCTTCTTCACTCGCAGCGGGACTGCAGAGCGGCTTTGCCCTCAGTATTGGCAACGGTCCGGAGAACGGCGGGATTTTTGCCGATTCGGACAGGACAGACGATTTTACTCAGGCACTTGCGGCCGGAGATGTGGAGATCCGTAAGGACTATATGTCCGTAATGAGCCTTTCGATGTCCGAAGAGGATTACGCCGAGATGGTCAGGACCGGCAGGACACCCGAAGATATGGATGTAACGGATACCGTTACGATCCTGGATCATATCAAGACTGCCATGATCAGAGGCGGTGCTGAAGTGGCCGGATATACGGATGATATTGATATCGGGACGCTTGCCGAGATCACGGGATCTGTCGCTTCCGCCGAATTGCTGACCGAGGCGATGCATGCTCAGGATATGACCGTAAATGAAGAAAACGCAAGGATGATCACTGACGCGGTCAGGAAAGCCGAAAGTGTGCTCCCTCTTTCCGATGAGGCTGCAGGCAATCTGATCTCGGGAGGTCAGGCTCCCACCATTGAGAACGTATACCATGCGTCTCACTCCGGGGCATCTTCATCCGGAGGCAGCGGATATATCAATTCTGGAGGCTACCTTGGGCGTACAGCGGGATCCGAGGATATTGATGAACTGCTCCCCCAGATAGAGGAAACGATAGAAAGAAGCGGACTGGAGGTCGACGACCGTTCTTTAAATGAAGCAAAGTGGCTGATCAGTCATAATCTGCCGCTCACACCCGAAACATTGCTGGAGCTGGATTCCCTTGAGGAGCTTAGGAACGGAATGGAGGAAGAAGCGCTTGTCAATGCGGCTGCGATCGCAATAAGCGCCGGTGTTCCCGGAGAGAAAGCTAATCTTACATATGAAAGATCCATATACACAGAGGCAGAGGATCTGGCAGAGGAGATCGGAAATATGCCGGATGAGGCTGCGGATCTGGTAGTGGAAAAGGGGCAGATGCTGAATATCAGAAACCTCCGTCAGGCATCGATTCAGATACAGATGTCCGTTACCGCGGTCAGCGTGAGCGTATCCACCGAAACTAAGACACGATCCACGGAGGATCTGCAGGCTGAACAGCTTCGTGCACGAAGGATTCTTGAGGAAGCCAGACTGAATATGTCCACACAGGCTGTCAGAATGCTGCTGCGTAATAACTATCGCATGGATCTGGCTCCCATGGAGGAACTGGTGGATTCACTCAAAGCTGCGGAAAGTGCGATATCACAGCGTCTTTTCCCGGGTGAGGATGACGAAGTCAGCATGTCCAAAGCTGCAGAGTATCGGGATGTGAACGATACATTGGATGATATTTTCGGTGCGCCTGCCGCGATCCTCGGCTCCTATAAGGCGCAGACTTCGGTCTTTGCTTTCAGTGCCGAAGTCAGCTATACACTGAATGAAGTATATGAATCCGGAGTGTCCCGAAGAAATGATTATATACGGGCCGGAGAGACTTATGAGGCATTGATGACGGCTCCGCGTGCGGATCTTGGAGATTCTGTCAAAAAGGCATTTCGAAACGTCGATGACATCCTTGAAGATATGAATCTGGAGACAGACGAGCTGAACCGCAGGGCAGTCAGGATACTTGGCTATAACTCGATGGAGATCACCCCCGAAAACATTGAACAGGTCAGGGAATCGGATATCATGCTCAGGGGTGTGCTTAACAGACTGACTCCGGACAGGGTGCTGAATATGATCCGGGAGGATGTCAATCCTCTGAATATGCCCGTACAGGAGCTGGGAGAGTATCTGGACGGACGGGATTCGGAGCCTGAGAAACAGGCACAGGATTACGCCAGATTCCTTATGCAGCTGGAGAGGCAGAATGAGATCACAGAGCTTGAGAGAGATTCATATATCGGTATTTACCGTATGATATCCAAACTCGACAGAACAGATGACGCCGCCCTCGGCAGATTGATGGCCATGGGCAGGGAGATCAGCTTTTCCACGCTTTTGTCCGCAATGAGGAGTTCTGCGAGGACAGGCATGGATTACACTGTGGATGATTCCTTCGGCGGAGTTGATCCGGGAATGCGCGGCAAGGCAATAGATGTCCAGATAAATGCTGCTTTTTCCGGCGGAGAAGCCGTGGATGCCGGGTACTTTTCCATGGAGAATATGACTGATCCTGCTGCGGTAAGCGAAGCAGTCATAGAGAATCTGTTAAATTCCGGTAATGCGGTATCGCCGGGCAATATAGAGGCATTGGATGCAATACGTAATAAACGAGGTGACTGGGCCCGCCCCATAGCCGACAGACTAAAGAGCAGAGCCGGTGACAGTGACAGATCAGGGAATGCGGTCACAGAGGATTCCGTACGTTCCATTGAAGAGAGAGTGGATGAGGTACTGACCGAAATGACGGATCGTGCTTCGGCGCTGGATTCGTATCTGAGTATGCTCGATGCCTTTAAATCGGATATTTCGGAGGCGGTATACGATAGCTCGGAGCTGCTGGATATACGCACAATGCAGATGTCAATGAAACAGATCGGACTCCTCGGCAGCTTCGCAAGAGACGAGGTGTATGACCTGCCCGTAGAGATGGACGGTGAACTGACTTCGATCCGCCTGACCATGAGACACGAAAGCGGCGCCGGCCGCGTGGCAGTCTCCCTTGTGACGGAAACTATCGGAACCGTGGCTGCAGAATTCTCATTCTCGGGAAAGGCATCGGGATATGTGGCATATGAAAGTGCGGAGGCCGGAGAAAGGCTTTCACGCAATATCGACGCTTTCACGGAGGCGCTCGGTTTTGAACCGGGTCTGATACGTACCGCGCATATCGATACGGCTAAGTATACGGACAGATTCGGAGGCAGCGAAAAAAACAAAAAGGATGTTAAGGAAGATGGCGAAACGACCGATATTAATAACATAGAGCTGTACAGAGCAGCTGCTGATTTTATCAGGATCTTAAAGAAAATCTGATCATTTCACGGATGATAAGGATATCATCTTTTCCACATTCAGGCAGACAGGGAAGTCCGGGACCGGGTGATTAAGGAGGCTATTATGAGGATAAATTACAACGTCCAGGCAATGAACGCAAATCTTGCGCTTAATAAGGCTGATAACAAGGTTTCACAGTCGATCAACAGACTGAGCTCGGGTCTCAAGGTCGCGTCTGCCAAGGATTCTCCTTCGGGCTATGCACTTTCCAAAAGAATGAATATGCAGATCGAGGGTATCTCCCGTGCGACCCAGTCAGCAAATGATTCCATCAATATCATCAGTATTGCCGACGGTGCCCTTCAGGAAGTATCGGATATGATCCAGCGTATGAGTGAACTGGCTACCAAGGCCGCCAACGGTACTATGACCGACGAGGATCGCAAGCTTTGTCAGGATGAGATAGAGCAGCTTAAGCAGGAGATCAAGAGAGTGGCCGATACGACCGAGTTTAATGGGCAGACATTGATGGATGGGAGCTTTGATGTCAAGGGATATATCACCAATAACCTTGATGTTAAGGTAGCCACATACTCCGATTCCACATCGGTAGGAAGCTATGATCTGACAGGACTGGGACTTGTCTGGAATGCGTATGATGAACTGGATGAGAGCATGCTCACAACTCCCGTTACACTTAAGGATAAGGATGGCAATGATGTGCCGGAGCTGACCGTGTCGGCGGTTAACGGTACTCTTTTGACAATGTCAAACAAGGATGGGGATTTCTCCATTACCCTGGATGTATCGGCATATGCAGAAAGCCATGCATCGATACCTGCACTCAAAATGGATATAACAGGTCTCGGTCCCATGGATATGCAGATCGGCGCAAATGAGGATCAGATACTTTCTATCCGTATCCCCGCATTGTCACTCAGACTGATGGGGATTGAGGACGGCAGGGTTTATTCCGAAAACTACAGAGAAGGCGAGAACGGAGAGACCCTTTCGGGCAAGCTCATGGACAGCTGTAAGGCAGCGTTAAAATATGTAAATGATATGCGAAGCCGACTTGGAGCATATCAGAATCGTCTGGAGCATACGGTCGCTTCTCTTGATGTGACAAACGAGGCACTGACCGGAGCTTATTCCGGACTTGTTGATGCGGATATGGCAGAGGAAACCGTACAGTATTCCACATCCCAGATCATTTCGCAGGCGGCCACATCGGTACTGGCACAGGCTAATGACAGACCCAGCCAGGCGCTGCAGCTGCTGCAGTAAATTGTTTTTATTCATATGTAACAATATAAACTGCTTAAGGGGACGCTCCCGCTTCGCGTTCCGGCGCAGCGGTACATAAGACTGTAAAGTACACAGTCTAAGTACCGGCGCCTCCAACGACCCCTTAATGCAGTTATATTGTTACATATGTAGCCCAGTTTACTGCTGAAAAAAGGTAACAAGGAATAAAGATATGACGAACGAAAAGAAACAGGAGTATACGCGAAGGATATCGCAGGCGAACAGTACGGAAATGGTTGTTGTGATCTATGATATCACGCTTACGTATATTGAGGACGCGGCGAAAGCGCTTGAAGCCGGAGATAAACAGGAACTCAGCGCATCGATGATCAGGATAAGGAAATGTATCAATGAACTGATCGCATCCCTGCATTATGACTACAGTCCCGCCGGAGAGCTGCTTATGCTTTACAGCTATTGCAGCAGGCGCCTGACAGCGGTGCAGACAAAGGGAGATAAGGAAGCACTTGGTGAGATTTCCTCCATACTTAAGAGGCTCCGGGATGCTTATGATCAGATTTCTTCAACCAACAGTTCGGGGGCGGTCATGAGTAATTCGGAGAGCGTATATGCCGGCCTGACCTACGGGCGTTCATCCCTTAATGAGGATGTTATCGGTAATTCAAATCGGGGTTTTCTAGCATGATAATACCCGGGCGGATGCCCGGGTGTATGTTTGAGTTATTCTTATTTATCGGTATCCTGCAGTATTGCCAGACTCTTAATATCTCTGAGCGCTTCTTCCTTGTCCTTACTTTTTTCCAGGATCAATACTATCATTTCCATGATGCTTTTGAATTCTCCTTCTGTCATTTTAATCACCTCACTTCCAATAAATGCACCAACTATGCTATATCAAAACTATATCATGGGAAACGGGTACTTCCAATCAATTGATTATTAAATGATAACAGGTCCGTTTCCGATCGAAACAACATAAAATTCAGGAGTGAGTTTGCATTTCTTCTGATATGCCGCCGTTAAAGCTGCCTTGAAGTTCTCAATGGCATCGTCGCGAACTATGCTGACCGTACATCCGCCGAAGCCGCCTCCGGTTATTCTGGATCCGATCACTCCGTCTATCTTCCAGGCCTCTTCGGCAAGGACATCACATTCGGGACATGAGGTTTCATAGTCATCACGAAGTGAAATATGGCTCCGGTTCATGAGCCTGCCGAATTCTGCAATATCACCATTTTTCAGAGCTTCGACTGCACGGATGGTGCGCTGGTTTTCGTATACCGCATGATGTGCGCGGCGGACTCTCACCTCATCCTTGATGGCATCCTTATTCGCTTCGAATTCTTCTTCGCTCAGATCTCCGAGAGTTTTGATATCTACTTTGGTCTGAAGCTCCTCGAGTGCCTTTTCACATGAGGATCGTCTGTCGTTGTATGCCGAATCCACGAGAGAATGCTTAACCTTGGAGTTTGTGACTACGATCTTGGCATCCTTAAGGGAAATGGGTGCATATTCATATTCAAGAGTTGCACAATCGAGCAGGATCGCATTGTCCTTTTTGCCCATGGCTGAGGCAAACTGGTCCATTATCCCGCAGTTCATTCCGTTATAATTGTTTTCGGAATACTGTCCGATCAGTGCGAGGTCAATGTTGGTAACATCCGGGATATTGAAAAGATCGCGCAGCATGAAACCGGTCAGTACCTCGAGTGAGGCGGATGAGCTTAAGCCGCTGCCTGCGGGAATATCTCCGCCGATCACCATATCAAAACCGCTCGGGATGTCGAGACCCCGACCGAGAAATGCCCATACAATACCCTTCGGATAATTGGTCCATCCGGCTGCATCCGAGGGAGTCAGATCATCAAGAGAGGTTGTGATGAGTCCCTTGCCGGACTGATTGATCGAAAAAAAGTTGATTGTGCGATCGTTCCTTTTACGTGCCACCGCATATGTTCCGATGGTCAGTGCACAGGGAAAAACATGTCCTCCGTTGTAATCGGTATGCTCTCCGATCAGGTTGACACGGCCGGGTGCGAAGTAAGCGGTCACCCCTTCCGTATCTCCGAACAGTTCGGCAAATTTATCAAGTAGTTTTTGTTTCATTGGCGTTCTCCTTTGTTTTGATAAAGTGTACTTTTGTTTACTTTCAATTCTATCATATTTGCCGTCTTATTTCTTAATACTTTTGACGAAATACATGGATGTGTTATTATTATAGTAAACGACAAAAGTATTTATACTTTTCGTCGTTTACTGCGCCGGATTTGCTATGCGAAGCATTGATTTCCCCTGCAAATCCGTGCGCATCCTGCCGGAGGCTTTATAGTGAACGTCAAAATATTTTTGACGTTCAC
>JAFUAB010000039.1 GCA_017460885.1 Lachnospiraceae bacterium | reverse complement strand
ACTGGATAAACTTGTGGCAGACTTCTCCGATATACCTACAAGCTGATAAACCAAACAGACATTAATTGCCACACCGTTCATGCCCAAACAACGACTATTCGTGACATTGGTGTAAGGATATATTGTTTTGTGCCGATAAATCAGATATATTTATAGTGTGTTCCGCCCTCTTTTGGAGGTAATCACATGAGAGAGAACGGAACGAAAATAACAGCTTTATATTGCAGACTGTCACAGGACGATGGAAATGTGGGAGAGAGCATGAGTATCCAAAGTCAGAAAGCAATCCTTGAGAAATACGCAAGGGAAATGGGTAAGGTTGCCTATGCTTTTTATGTAGATATGTATAACCAAAGATTGATACAATACCATGCCTATGGGAGTACAGAAAAGTGGCTAAAATAAAGGCTTTCAGCAGATTTGGACTGTCTGCCGAAAGCCTTCTTTTTATGCCTCGATATGGCGGAGCGGCTGCGAGAACCGTTTGAACCCGCTCCAAAGTCAAAATAAAAATGTATTCGGAAAAATAAATAGGTTAGCGTTGCAGTTTTAATATTACCTTGGTACTAAACCCTTGCGGTTCATTATTAGAAAACGACACCTTCCATGCGTGAAATTTTGCAATCTGCTTTACAAGACGCAAGCCGATTCCGTGTTCACTCAGTTTCCCGACCTTGTAAATAGATCTACGGTTAAGGGTTTTCAATGTTTCTGCCGAAGTACCCTGCCCGTTATCAGAAATCTGAAGAACACACCTGTTTGACCTTGTTCTGTCAGCAGCAAGCTCGATACTGATCTCACATCCGTCAGGATTATGCCGAATGGAGTTATTGATCAGGTTTTCGAGCATTCGCTGGAAAAGCTCCTCATTTGCAACGGTCGTTATATTCTGTAAATCATCCGGGATGTCCAAGGTAAAGCCAAACTTGTCATCAGGATCACGATTCAGAAAATCAGTAACAGTTTTCCGAATCAAACTGCCCACATTTATCGGAGATTTCTTATAATCGCCCATCCCGAAATCCAGCTTGCTGGAGGTGTTCAGATTGGCAACCAAGGCACGGATTCTCAGTCCTTGTCTGCGGATGGTGTCTGCCTTCCCAGTCACCGAAGGATTATTTGGATTCTGGCTGATATAATCAGCATTGCCTAATATCAGCGTGAGCGGAGTGCGTATGTCGTGGGAAACGCCTGCAATCCATTCTGTGCGTTCCTCTTCACGTCGCCGCAGCCACTTCCGCTGGATGAAGAGCGGAACCGAAATCAAGAGAGCGATATTGATTAGCAGGATAATCGGCATTTGACGCATAAACTGCCGAATCATTCCCTCGTTATATTCCAGGGTGTATTTCCACGTCGTATGCTTTTGGCTGCCGATAATAAACAGACCTTCCGGGACGATATAAGTATGCACCGGATAGTCATTCAGATAGTATCTCGTGAATGATGCCACATCCTGCAGGGTATATTCCTTCTCAAGTTCCTCCGGGAGCCGTTCCTGCCACAGAATGTGACCTTCCTGAGATATGAGCATCGCAAAAAGATCGTTCTGCACGAGTGCCGCCTTTCCATCTTCGGAAAGGCTGTAACTGCCTTGGTCTTCGGTCAGGTTATCCATGATGGTCTGGGAGCCAAAAGGAATGTCCTCTTTCCACTTCGCAAATAGTCCCGTGAATACGAGAAGATTTACGATCAGAAGAACAAAGGCGGTAACAATCACCAATAAAATAAAATGAGCAGCGTTTCTTTCTTTTCTTCTCATTGCCGTTTCTCCAGTTTATAGCCAAGTCCACGCACGGTAACCAGTTGCTTCGGACTTGACGGGTCTGCCTCGATTTTCTCCCTGAGATGCCTGATGTGTACGATCAGGGAACTTTCCAGGCCATAGCTCCCGTCCGGCCACAAGGCATCGCAGAGGGCGTCTATCGTTACGATTTTCCCGCGATTTTCAGCAAGTTTATGCAGGATGGCATATTCCTTGGCTGTCAATGTCTGAACATTGCCATGATTTTCTACTGTGCCGGAATCAAACGATACGACCGCTTCTCCCAGGCGCAATACCTCCTCATTTTCCTGAAAGCGATATGTCCTGCGCAGCACGGCCTTGATTCGCAAGAGTAGTTCTTCAGGCAGGAACGGCTTTGTAATGTAGTCATCCGCACCGAGTCCAAGTCCGCGAAGCCTTGCGGAATCTTCGTCACGGGCAGACAGGAACACTACAGGGATATCAAAGAGAAAGCCTTCTTTCATCTTTTGATAAAGGTCAAAGCCATTGCCGTCAGGGAGCATAACGTCCAACAGTATCAGATGGGGAATCCACAAGCGGTTCAAGAACGGTGAAATCGGTGCGGCAAACAAGCACATCCTCGGTTACCAATATGATGACGAGCAGAAAAAGTATGTCATCATTCCAGAAGAAGCCGAGGCGGTCAGATGGATGTTTCAGATGTACATTGACGGCGTTACCCTGCGGGACATTGCCGACAGCATGAACAAGGCGGGAATCCGCACCACGCTGGGTAACGATTTTCAGGAAGCCTCGGTGCGGCAGCTGATTTTCAATGAGGTCTATGCCGGGGATATCCGCAGACAGAAGTGCTACATCGAAGATCCCATCACAAAGAGGAAAGTACCGAATCGCGGAGAGTTGCCGCAGTATTACATGGCTGACAGCCACGAGGCAATCATCGACCGTGACACCTACGCAAAGGTCAAGGCTGAGATGGAGCGGCGGGCTTCTCTGGTGAATCCGACATATTGCTTTACGGGAAAGTTCAAATGCGCCTTGTGCGGAGCGAACTTTACGAGGAAGAAGGGCAAGGTCAGAGGCAAGGAGTATGTGGACTGGATATGCCGCAGTAAGAAAGAGCCTGGGGTCACCTGCAAGAGCCACAATTATCCCGAACACAGGCTGATGGAAATATGTGCGGAACTGCTGGAAACAGACGGATTCGATGAGGAGGCTTTTACCGAATCGGTGAAGAGCATCACCTCGCTTGCGGACGGCAGTATTGAGATGCAACTCTACGGCGGCGAGGTCAGACGGTGGCAGATGCCGCCAAAGCCTGTGAAACCGAAAAAGCCAAAGCCGGAGAGCAAGCGACCAAGGAACCTGTTCGATGGGAAAATCTTCTGTGGCAAGTGCGGCAGAAGGTTTGGCAGAGCCATGAGCGACACAACGGACGGCGGCCACCTTTACTGGTACTGCCGAGCAAAAAGCAACCACGGAATCACCTGCGACAGTGTCAACTATCCCGACACGGAGATCAGGGACATCTTCTGCAGGGTCATGGGCAAGAAAACCTTTGACGAGGACCTCTTTACAAAGACGGTCGACCACATGGTAGTTCAAGCCTCCGGCAGCATCGATTTTCACTTGAAGGACGGAACGGTCAGAACCTTTGAGACGCTCAAGCTGCGGAGCAACAGGCACGAAACCACATCTACGGATGAATTCACGGGGATGATTCGGTGCGCTTGCTGCGGAAACCTATACCACAGATATTGCGGTTACGGGAAGTACGTTTACTGGCGCTGCTCCGGCAAGCACAAGGTCAGGACGGAATGCAATGGGCAGGACATGGCGGATTTCAACATCCGCAAGGTTTCCGCCTACATTCTCGGCATGGACGATTTTGACGGGAAAGCATTCACGGAGCAGATTGATCACATCACGGCATTGGAAGATGGAAGTTTGGAATACATTTTTAAAGACGGGAGGGCAAAAAAGTGGCAAAGAACGTAATCACGATACCCGCCACCATCAGCAAGTTCACAGCCTCTCCCCTCGGCAGCAGGAAAAAGCGGAAGGTTGCCGCCTATGCCCGCGTTTCAACGGACAGGGATGAACAGCTGACGAGCTACGAGGCACAGGTGGACTACTACACGAATTACATCAAGGGGCGTGAGGATTGGGAGTTTGTCGCCGTGTACGCTGACGAAGGTATAACCGGCTGCAATACGACACACAGAGACGGTTTCAATTCTATGGTCGATGATGCGCTGGCGGGAAGAATCGACCTTATCGTGACCAAGAGCGTTAGTAGGTTCGCAAGGAACACGGTAGACAGCCTTACGACCATCCGAAAGCTGAAGGAGAACGGTACGGAGTGCTATTTTGAAAAAGAAAACATCTGGACATTTGACGGCAAGGGCGAATTGCTCCTGACCATCATGTCGAGCCTTGCGCAGGAAGAAAGCCGCTCCATTTCGGAGAACTGCACATGGGGACAGAGAAAGAGGTTCCAGGACGGAAAGGTCACGGTGCCGTTCAAGCGGTTCCTCGGATACGACCGTGGCGAGGACGGGAACCTTGTGGTGAACGAGAAACAGGCAGTGATTGTCCGCAGAATTTACGGGCTTTTCCTGCAGGGGAAAACGCCGTATGCGATAGCACGGCAGCTCACCGAGGAGGGCATTCCGACACCGGGCGGCAAAAAGAATTGGGGAAAGAAAACGGTCGAGAGCATTCTTACCAACGAAAAGTACAAAGGCGACGCCCTGCTCCAGAAGGTTTACACAACGGACTTCCTGACAAAGAAAAAGAAGAAGAACGAGGGCGAGGTGCCGCAGTACTATGTGGAGGGAAACCATGAAGCGATTATCCCGCCCGCACAGTTCGACAGGGTACAGAAGGAGATGCAGAGGCGGTTCGGCGATACGGACCGGCACGGATGCGTCAGCATTTTCTCCAGCAAAATCCGATGCGGTGATTGCGGCGGCTTTTACGGCTCGAAGGTGTGGCACTCCAATGACAAATACAGAAAAGTCATATGGCGGTGCAATCACAAATACGATGACGGGAAGAACTGCTCCACGCCGCACCTGGACGAGGACACCATCAAGGCATTGTACCTCAAAGCCCTGCGGATTCTCGGAGAGGAGCGGGACGAGATCATCACCACCTTTGAAGCCATCAAGGATGAGATGTACGATACCACTGAACTGGAAGCTGAACAGGCAGCCTTGCAGCAGGAAGTCATGGTGGTAACGGAACTGGTCGAGCAGTGCATCAGCGAGAACGCCCATGTCGCACAGAATCAGAAGGATTACCAAAAGAAGTACGATGCACTTTCCGAACGCTACGACAAGACGAAAGAACGGCTGGATAAGGTCAGCGGCAGGATAATGGAGCGGCAGGCAAGGCGGGAAATGATTGAGGCGTTCCTCCGTGACCTGGCCGAGATGGATGAGGATGTGCAGGAGTTCACGGATGACCTCTGGTTTAACCTGCTCGACCATGTGACGGTTTTCTCAAAGAAAGATGTGCTTTTCACCTTCAAGAACGGGACGGAAATCCATGTGAAGTAAAGGGAACGGAACACGGCCGGACACCTTGCGGATTGCGGGATGTCCGGCTTTCTCTATGCAAAATTAAAATGTACGGCAACAGCAGAGCGAGGCAAAATTATAAAGTATGGCAAAATCAAAAGGTATAGGGGCAAAGTTAAAAGGTTCAAGGCAAAATTAAAAAGTGCAGGGGCAAAATGTAATTGTATCGCTTTGGGATACTACTTAGATGCTGGAAAGAGTGTACTGATTTATAACCATAGGTGCCGGAAGCCGGAAAAAGAATACTTTGATGACATAGAGAAGAAGCTACAGGACGAGGTTAAGGTATATTGGGCTGTGATTCAGGCTATAACATTTCCTAAAGGATCAATAAGAGATTATTTTGCAATCCCTGCCTGTGAAGAACACGCAAAGTCAATTAAAGAAGCTTTTGTAGAAATGTCAGAAAGTATATGGGGACAGCTTGGGGTATGTAAGCTACATCCTGAATGGGCAAAGGATATTCCCTTACATTATATGACTTATGATGATCATATATTTATGGAAATTGAGAGCGAGACATTTAACAAAGCTTGCTCTTTTGAGCAGTATAAGAGAGATATTATAAGGTATCTGATGCACAGTAGCTGGCATTATTCAGAGAAAACAGCGAAGGCCATTGTGAAAAATGAAATGGAATATATACAGAAATCATTCAAAAAGATGGATACCATTGCAGATGTGGCTGTTGAAATCGGTTATGGATGCGGCTGATCGCTGGAAAGAGAGGACACATGGAAGTTGAGAAAATATATCTGGATATGGACGGCGTTCTTGCTGACTTTGAGCGTGGGGTTAACGAGATTTGTGGACTGACTCCGCCTTCACAGAACGCAAAGCACCATAAGCCCGGTGAGGATGATGAAATGTGGGAAGCTATTAAAGCGTGCCCGCATTTCTATGATTATCTGGAACTTATGCCGGGAGCAAAGGCAATGTTTGATGCTGTGTACGGTAAGTATGGGGATAAATGTGAAATACTGACAGGAATCCCAAAGCCAAGGCGTGAGATTGTTAACGCTGCATCGGATAAGAAGGCATGGGTTAAGCGTCTACTGTCAGAGGATATCAAGGTTAATATTGTGTTCCGTGAAGAAAAACCACAATATTGTACCGGGAAGGGCTACATACTGATTGACGATATGGAGCGGAACATCAAGGAGTGGAATGAAATGGGTGGCACCGACATTGTGAATGTAGATGCTGATCATACTATGGAACAGTTGCAACAACTGGGGATTTTGTAGTTTGGAACTTTAGGACCGACGGTCCTGAAGTTGACAGGTGGATTGTATGGCAGCGAAGTTTAAAGTAGGTGATGCAGTATTCATAGTGGAATCGAACCGTTTCATCCGTGAAGCGGAGGTCAGATCCTGCACCGGAGGCATGTATCTGATTAAGTTTAAGGATAACGGTGGCGGGATCAAGCTGAAGGAACATAGACTCTTTGCAACCAAAGAGGAAGCAGAAGCGAGTATTCCGAAGTCAAAGCCGAAATACAGGTCGCCATATGAATAATGTTATATGCTATTGCGAGAAGGTTTTGTCAGGGCATCTTCGAGGTTCCAGCCATGTGAGATGCGGTATTCAAACAGTTTTCGGTCGATATTCCATTTCTTACACATCATGGTACGGCTTTTATACCGTGTGCCTTGATGATCCCGGCAGATCTGGCCACCGCTTGGCTTTACCGGTTTGGTTAGGGCATCTTCCACACTCATGTGATATACCTTGATCCTGCGGGTATAGGTTTCGGGGTTTATACCCCAATGATCGCACATTTCAGTGATAGAGGCATATGGAACGCCTCGGTGATCGGTACATGACTTACTTGGAAAACGTGCTACATTCCCCATTTTTTTACTGCATCTCCTTATGATTTGGATAAAGGTAGTATAGCATACGGTTAGTACTATTCCAATATATTACAATAGTTTATTGCACTACTTTGAGATTTCGCGGTTAGCATCATTCTTATAAAATGTTGGCATAGGGTGTTCCAATAAAATGGAAGGGAGGTGACCGTGCCATGATCATGGATGATGTTTCAGCCAGGGTATGTGAGATACTGGAAGAGCGGGGAATCAGTAAATATGATCTCTCAAAACGGTGTCCGGATGTTGCAAGATCGAGTGTCTATAATGTAGCAAAAGGTAGTAAACGGGCCACCATAGTTACGCTTGACAGTATCTGTCGCGGCTTGGGAATATCGCTAAAGGATTTCTTCGACTGGCGAGCCGATCTGGACATGATTCTTAAGGATGACGAAAGAGTCACGATCGAGGGAATCCGGAGTTTGGATACAGAACAACAAGCCAGGTTACAGGGATATCTGAAAGCCTTGCTTGAAGAGAAAAAGAAGTAAGTCCGATGCTAATGAATAATATAGCACCGGACTTTTTTTACAGGGTTCTTTTCACATCACGCTCTATATCCAGGGACTGCTCAGTACCTACATAGGACGTAAGATCATCTCGAAGCTTTTTAAGCTTTTCGCATTCTTTTTCCGCAGCCTTGTATGCGGATGATGTTTTTTCCCGATCTGCTGTCATCACAGCATAATCAGATTCCATTTTCTGCAGGTCTATCCGGTCCGGATCGAGGCCTGCGTTTTTCAATCGGTCTATTGCACCGTTGGCAATCTCAATATCATATCCATTGGTGCGGTAATACCTTTCCTTATCCTTGGATTTTTCATATCCGCGGATATACTTCTTGTTTTCATTATAAACATGGGCATAATGGAGCAGATCCTCGAATTTTGTAATGTCTTTATCGAGGGCAATAGTAGCCTTTTTGCCTTCTTTTGCCTGCTTATGGAGTGAATCTATCTTTGCATCCAGGGCATCGAAGCTATCAAGCCCTATTTCAGCAAGTTTGGACTGTATCTGAGCGGCTGCTTTCAGGTTCTGTTTTTCAGCCCACCGCATAAGTCCCGGGCTTTCGGCAAACTTATCCTGAGAGGTGTCGATCATGGAAGGATTTCGCTTGGTAAGACGCTTCATCCTCTCGGCTCTTATCCGGGCTTTTTCTTCAATCCTTTCTCGGATCCGTTCTTTGGTAAAATCCTCACCCAGGGACTTGGCTCTTCCTCGAATCCAACGCTCCTGACCGGGCGCTCTGAAGCCGATATATTTGTGCGCTTCGGGACTGATTTCGGCATCCTTGATCTCATAGCCCTTTGACTTCATCAGATCAAGAAATTCGTCGTAGGTATGCGCCTGTTTTATAGTTTCGTTTATATCTGATTTCAGCTTGGATTTCCATGAGGTTCCTGTCTTGTCAGCCATCCATTCCTTATAGCTTTTTCCGATGTGTTTATTTTCCTTTATAACGGACAGATTATGCTCTTCACAGAGTTCATCATTTATGTGCCGGATGTTCCAATATGACCGCTTGCAGTCGTGATACTTTTTGTGGGTTATATTATCCGCAGCGCAGAAGATGATATGGTTGTGACAGTGATTCTTATCCGTATGGGTGGAGACAATGTAAGAATACCGCCCACCGAGGAGCCGTTCGGCAAGCTCTTTTCCTATCTCATGTGCCTCCTTTGCACCGACCTCTCCGGGGGCAAAAGACTGTATCAGATGATAGGCGAGATTCGGGTCGGAAGGATCCGTTTTCTTAAGCGCATTTGCAAACATCGCCGGGGCATATTCTACCGTTGTGCCGAATGCCGTGATCAGGGTTTCACCATCGGTTTTTGCCGGATTACAGATATAGTCGATCGAGCGTTTTACTGTAGCTTTGATTGCATGGATTCTTGTAATCGACATATCTCTTTGAACTCCTTTTTTAACTCATCAATATCGGTCTGATAGATGCTTCTTGTCTCGTTGGCACGCTTTGCGATCTGGTTGATATTATTGCCGATTTTTGCAAGCTGTGTGGCGATGTCTCTGAACTCCCGGTAATCAATTTCATAAAGATCGGATTCGACGATCAGTTTGCGCAGGACATATGATTTACTGGGGTCATTGTTCAGCTTCATTTTAGCTTCCAATATCCGGTTTTCATCTTCACTCAATCTGAGTGTGAACCGGTGTGTTCTTTCTCTGTTTTCCATCTGTGAATATCCTCCCTTCGTGAATGCCGCCATAGGGCGGGCGATTATGAACTATTTGCCGTTTCCGGCACTGTCAGCGCTCCGTGTTTCGGAGCAAGACCAAGGGGTCAGGGGATATCTCCCCTGCAAGCAAAACCGAGGCATTTTTCCGGGCAGGAAAATGATCGGTTTTTCGCCTTGTGGACACCACAAGGCAGTGCTTGCTGATTTTCTGCATATCCCCTCCGGGATATGCGAGTTCTGGCAGCCATAGGGCTGCCGCTTAGAACTCATAACGCCGTATCCGGCGGGTTTCTTCCTTAATAAATATGAGGGCAGAAATAAAACAAAAAAACTGCCATAAGCCCCACATGGAGCCTCAGCAGTTTTGGTGTTCGATTGAAGTATGTGTTTTATCCAATTCCGATTGTAGCAGAAGAAGCTGCATAAAACAACGAAAATCTGATCAATGAGAGAGGGTTATAGGACACTTGATTTAGTAGACTGATAGTGTGGGGGTCTGCACACACATATCTGCATGGAGGTATTTGCAGTGAATGGGTGGTGTATCTGACAATAATGGAATACGAATAATGCGTCTGACTGAAAGTCTCGGTCAGGCGTTTTATTTTTGTGTATTCCAATATGTTGGAATAATTTTTTTAAAAAATTTTCCAAAACGAAGGTTTATTTTGACTCCCACCGGAAGTTTACAGAGCGACAGGAGATAAATCCCGGTGCCTGAAGAAAGGCAGGCACAATGAAAAAAGATGAGAATTATACTCCGCGCTATACGGAGAACAGCTTACCGGAAAGATTCGATTCCTGGATCAAAAAGATACTGGAGGGTCTGGTGTATAACGAGGTACGATCCTGTGCCAGAAGAATGATCAGACAACCGGAGTTTACGACCGAGGAAATTGATGACGCAGCGTTCTATGATCCGTTCTCAGAAGATGAACTGATCGAGGTTCTGTTCGGAAGTACGCCGCTCTTGTTGAAAAACAAAAAACTTGCCGAGTCACTTGGGAAGATCAGTAAGCGTCAGCAGGAGGCTATTGAAGGAACTATCGTATTGGGGATTCCGGTTCGTGTAGTGGCGAAACTGCTTGGAATTGATGAGCAACTTGTGAGAAATTACAGGAGCCGTGGGCTGGATGAACTCCGTAGCATGATGGAGGGTTTTGAAGATGAATGAGCAGAAGGGTGGAAAGTATCATGAGAACATGAAAGCCGAAGTTATAAGAAAGGCATGTAACGGCGACAGTAGCGCACTCGGCGAAGTGGTCGCCCATTACCAGAATTACGTGAAGGCAGTGATCATTACCACTGCGATCCGGTTCGGTTTGGAGCCGGAGGATATTCCCGTTGAAGATCTGGCTCAGATCGTATGGGTGAAGTTCATTACAAGAAAGATAGATCTCTTTAAGGATCTGGACTAACACATTGTCGGGTGCCGGGATATATTCTGTCGTTATTTTGTCGGTCTCATAAAACGCATAATTTTACAACATGGCGGTTCTTAGCAGTACCGGGTGCTCTTATGCGTTTTTAGGGCAGACAAAAGCCCAAGTGTTTTATCCAAATCCGGCTCCGTGCCGGGATTGAACCTTGACAAGTGAATATCAGGTATTGCAGGACGTGAGAAGCAGGCGAGCCCGTCGGAAACAGCGCGAAGACCATTGATTATAAATAATCCGTGAGAGCGATGAACTGTTGTTTGAAACCAGAGGGATAGGTTCCTTTGTGTGGCGATGACCTTGCTTCGTGATCATGATACTTCCCGAGAGGGCTTATAAAGTGGTGCAATTCCAATGTGGGCGAATTACCTTAGTAGCCACCTGCAAAACTTAAATTTTTCTGTATCTGCGGTTCAAAGGTTATCTGATGTGACAGATGGCATTTGAAGCGCAGATACCCTATGAAAAGAGCGCGTAACAAATGCATGAATACAGCGAGAGGAGGCGATGCATTTTGAGTGTAATAGTGGATGAAACCTCGGATGAGAAAGATGTAGTCAATGTGCCGATAGAGAAGAAACTGAATCTGACGATCAGGGAGGCGGCAGAATACTCCAATATTGGCATGAACAAGATCAATGAGATGCTCAGAAATCCCATGTGCAGCTTTGTACTGTATGTTGGAGCAAAAAAACTGGTAAAAAGAAAGGAATTTGAACAGTTCCTGGCAGGACGAATGGAGATATGAACGGAACATGTAAAAGTTGCGTAAAATCGCGAAAAAAACGGTCGGAGTGATTGAAAAAATGCGTTTGTTATGTTATGATAAACTGTTGTGTTAGGCTCTTTTCTAAATTCTCTCTTTTAGAAAGGAGTACAGCGAAATGGGCAAGAATTTAAAGGGCAAAGAGCTGGGAGCAGGAATATCCCAGAGAAAGGATGGTAGATACTCAGCTAGATTTGTTACATCCAGCGGGAAAAGGATTGAAAAGTATTTCCCTATGCTTCAGGATGCGAGGAAATGGCTGGCAGAGGCTAAATTGAACGATGAAAACGGCAGCGTGGGCGTATCTGTCGGAATGACGGTGGATGCCTGGTTTGAGTTCTGGATCGTAAATATCAAGGACAAGACCGTAAGATATAACACTGCACGCAATTATCGGGAAAGATACAGGCAGAACGTTAAAAAGCACATAGGCAAGATGCTTATGACTGATGTGAAGCCGATGCACTGTCAGAAGATACTCAATGCGATGGAGGCTGATTATGCGGGATCAACCATTTATCAAACGCTGATAACACTCTACAATTTGTTTGATTCAGCGGTTGAAAATGCGATCATTCTTAAGAATCCTGTAACAAAATCGGTAAAACTTCCCAAGCCTGTCGAGAAGAATACCAAGGTGCTTACGGTTGATGAACAGGAGAAATTCATGGAGGAAGCAAGGTATTCCAGCAATTATCCCCAGTATTTCTTCATTCTCCAGACCGGAGTGCGCACCGGGGAAATGGTGGGCCTTAAATGGGAGGATATAGATTTTGAGAAGAATCTTATCTCTATCAGAAGATCCATGGAGTACAGATATACGACCGGGGAGTGGCGCGTGGGTCCGCCGAAGACCAAGCATGGATTTCGGGAGATTCCTCTCACGAAAGCAAACCGGGATATGCTTCTTGAAATGAAGAAGCAGGCTGATGGGGGAAGATATGTGCAGGAGGAGTTCAAGGAATTTGTTTTTATCAATAGGAAAGGGATGCCTACAAAGAACTCGACTTATGACGTACATATCGCAAAACTGACGAAGAAAGCAGCGATCCAGAACTTTTCAATGCATACGCTCAGACATACCTTTGCAACAAGGTGTATCGAAGCGGGGATGCGTCCGAAGACGCTTCAGCAGATCCTCGGACATTCAAGTATCAATATTACGATGAACCTGTATGTGCATGTAACAGATGAGGAAAAAACCAAAGAGATGCATAAGTTTGAAGAATACTCCATTAAGATGGCGTAGAAAAATGGCGTAAAATGCCACAGACTTGTGCAGAGCAAATGTCCAAACAGAAATAATAGTCAGGACGATGGCGTAAATGGCGTAAGACTGTGTAAGTTCCTTATATAAGTCATTAAAAGCCGATATAAGTTGATAGCAGATGGCGTAAAAAATGGCGTAAAACGCTGAGCCAAAGTCCGGAAACACTTGAAAATAAAGGAGATGTAGAGGAAGTATGAAACTAGGAATCGTCGGGCTCCCCAACGTGGGCAAGTCCACACTTTTTAATTCACTGACAAAGGCTGGAGCGGAATCCGCTAACTATCCGTTCTGTACCATAGATCCGAATATCGGTGTAGTGCCTGTTCCGGATGAAAGGATAGAGAAGCTGGGCGAACTTTACCATTCCAAAAAGGTGACGCATGCTACGATAGAGTTCGTGGACATAGCGGGACTCGTAAAGGGAGCGTCACAGGGTGAGGGCCTCGGTAACCAGTTCTTGGCAAACATCCGGGAGGTTGACGCTATAGTGCACGTGGTAAGGTGCTTTGAGGACTCCAATATTGTGCATGTGGACGGATCGATAGACCCGCTCAGGGACATAGAGACAATCAACCTGGAGCTCATTTTTGCCGACCTCGAAGTACTTGAGAGGCGTATCGCCAAGGTTGCCCGTACCGCTAAGATGGACAAGGCAGCAGGCAAGGAATATGATATGCTGATGTCGCTTAAGGAGCATCTGGAGGGAGGAAACCGTGCGGCATCATTCGAGGTGCCCGAGGATGATGACCTGATCTCCGCATTCAGTGAATACAACCTGCTTACTGCAAAGCCCGTCATCTATGCGGCCAATGTTGCCGAGGATGACCTCGGAGACGACGGAGCGTCCAATCCTCACGTGGCGGCCGTTCGTAAATATGCCGCAGAGGAGGGCAGCAGGGTATTCGTGATCTGCGCTCAGATAGAGCAGGAGATCAGCGAACTCGATGATGATGAGAGAGCCATGTTCTTAGAGGATCTGGGACTCAGCGAATCCGGCCTGGACAAGCTGATAGCGGCAAGCTATGATCTGCTCGGTCTCATGAGTTTCCTGACCGCAGGCGAGGACGAATGTCGTGCCTGGACTATCAGGAAGGGAACCAAGGCTCCGCAGGCAGCCGGTAAGATACACACTGACTTTGAGCGTGGGTTTATCAAGGCAGAGGTGGTCAATTACAAGGATCTGCTTGAATACGGATCCCTGGCGGCAGCCCGTGAGAATGCCAAGGTCGGCATGGAAGGCAAGGATTATGTGGTGAAGGACGGCGATGTGATCCTTTTCCGCTTTAACGTGTAATGGGGAGGAACCGGGATGCCTGACATAATGGGGCTGATGGACATTGCCTTTCCGAATCTTGGAATATATTTAAGAAATGTGCCCAAATCATTTGATGTATTTGGATTTACGATTGCGCTTTACGGGGTGATCATAGCCGTTGGTATGCTGGCCGGTATAACGCTGGCATCCAAAATGGCACCGCATAACGGGCTTAAGTCGGACAATGTCTGGGATTTCATTTTCTGGTCCATCATACTTGGAGTAGTCGGAGCGCGCATATACTATGTGATATTCCGATGGGATGAGTATAAGGAGCATCCGCTGGAGGTTTTTAACATCAGAAACGGCGGCCTGGCCATATATGGCGGACTGATCGTCGGCTTTGCGGTTCTTTTTATTTACTGCTTCCGGGCCAGGATCAGGTCACTTGACATGTGTGACACCGTGGTTCCGGGTATTGCGCTCGGACAGGCCATCGGCAGATGGGGCAATTTTACCAACCGTGAGGTTTTCGGCGAGTATACGGATAATCTGCTGGCGATGCGTCTGCCGGTGGAAATGGTAAGGGCCTCCGACATTTCCGAATCCATAGCCTCACATATGAGCGAGAGCGTCAATTACATCCAGGTTCATCCGACATTTTTGTATGAAAGCCTGTGGAATCTCGGACTTATGTGTTTATTGATCCTATGGACTAAACACAAGAAGTTCAGCGGACAGGTGCTCAGCTTCTATATGATAGGATATGGGATCGGCAGATTCTGGATAGAGGCCATACGCACTGACGTGCTGTACCTGTGGAATACTCATATCGCTGCTTCACAGATGGTGTGCATGGTTATCATTCTGGCAGCGATCGTTATGAATGTGTTGCTTTCTGCAGGAAAAGATAAGGAACTGTAGCAGAATTACTTAGGCATTTCACGCAGGATGCTTTTTCGATAACAAAGAAGAAAACGCAGCCATAGCGGGCTATGGCGAGGCTTTCTGATGCAGATATCGGGAAAGCAGACAAGCGAAATGACTAAATTGATTCGCTACAGTTCCTAAAGCCGCAGGGTGATCTGCGCGGGCCAAATATTGGAGTTTAAAAGAAATCCGCTACAAAAACCTCATACATCCTGTCCAGATTTTTGTAATTGAAATATGCCCTCCTGTTGTAAGCGGACATTATATGGGTGAACTCGGAGAGGGGAAGTTCGCCGTTTTTGTCAAAATAGATGGAATGCAGGAAAAATACCATTCCGAGATGTATAAGTCCCATTCGGATGTTTTTCGTAAAACTGTAATCCTCATAACAGTTTAAAAAGAATTTATACAGATAATAGACGTAATAGGCGGCATAGTACCCGGCATAGTCCGGGTATTTTTTTGTATATTCTTCATATATCTTATTAAGTCTGGCTGCGGATATCCTGTGTGAGGGATAATCCGTGTAAATCCTGAAGATTCCGTATATGTAGGGACTGCCGTATTTCAGATACTCACTGACCAGAGCCGTATTCATCAGAAAATTAACGGCTGAGGCGGGGAGAGGAAAGACTGCGCCTGTCTTTGAACCGGTTAGATCCGGTTTCGCGGGGCATCCGGGAAATGCTGTTTCGGAATACGGACTGAGGACAAACGGCGATGTTCTCAAATGATCCTCGTGTCCGTGGATAAAAGCGTCCTGGGCCTCGGAAGCATAATCGTCAATGGCCTTTAATACATATGCGAGACATCCGTATCCCTGCGGTTCGGATTCATACAGAGCTTTTATGAACAGCGATCTTGTGTCAGTCAGGTCTTTAAGGTATCCGGTATCATCATTGGTACTGTACAGATCTCCCTCAGCCGTACTCTCGTAGGAGATAAGTTTCAGATCCCGATAGTTCTTTATGAACAGACCGGCGACGCAAATGCAGGAAAGATCCACATATCTTTCCTCGAAGACTCCATAGTTTCTGTATGAACGGGGATATGAACGGCATGTTTCCGGTATGAATCCGTGGCCGTATTTCAATTGGATAGAGCATAATCCCCGGATGTTTAGAAAAGGGCAGTATTTACACGAGGAGTTAAAATCCCCGAATCTTCGTCCGACCATGGCCGCGGCAAAACGGAATCTGAAAAATCCCCCTGCTGATAAAAACCTCTTTCGATCCTCCCGCGTCAAAGGAATGATCCAGCCTTTACAACAAGTGTCAGGGCAATTCTCACCCTGACACCTGAACTCTTTAAATATGGATATTTCTCTGATTTCCATTCTTATCCTTCGGCGTTTCCTAAAGAAACTTTTTGATTATATCCATCGGATCGGTATTTCCGCCGTTCTTCATCTGTTCCTTTACGATCTGTTCGATCTTGGGTTCCAGGAAGCCGGGAATGTTGATGCCTGCCACCTTTTCGATGGTCTTGGCGGGAGCAGCCTCGAATTCCTTGAGCAGAGCGGGATCGTTCTGAATCTTAGTGACTATTTCCTGTGCTTTTTCAGCCATTTTGGGATCCATAAAAATTTACCTCCTGTGATTTTTGTTGTTCTACGCCCAAGTCTCATGGATGAGACAGGGCGTGTCCAGAAATACATGGATGTATTTCTACGCCCAATTGTATCATTTCACACCCCTTAATAACAGCATCTGCTCTAAAAAAACCTTGCAATATGGTTAATATGGACGTATAATGTGGATGTTGGTGGTAGAAATGTGGTGAAAAGTGCCATAAAGTGGTGAAAATCAATGTTCAGAGGAGAGTACTCCCATTCCATAGATTCCAAGGGCAGGATCATCATTCCGTCCAAGCTCAGAGCTTCGTTGGGAGACACCTTTGTACTTACCAAGGGGCTCGACGGTTGCCTTATGGCTTACGCGACAGAGGATTGGGAAGAGTTTGAATCCAAGCTTCGCGAGCTTCCGGTCACCAACAAAAATGCCAGAAAGCTGGTAAGGCACTTCCTGGGCGGCGCGGCTGATATTGAAGCTGATTCGCAGGGGAGAGTGCTGATACCGACAAATCTGCGGGAATACTCCGGTCTGACCAGAGAAGCCGTTCTTTTGGGGATGGGAAACCGGATAGAGATATGGAGTAAAGATAAATATGAGACTGAGGGTACGTATGATGACATGGATGAAGTCGCTGGTGCTCTCGAAGATATGGGCCTTGGCATCTAATTTATAAAATGGAATTCAGTCATACTCCCATAATGCTTAATGAAGTGATAGAGGGTCTGAATATCAGACCCGACGGTATCTACCTTGACGGGACTCTCGGGGGCGCCGGTCACAGCTTTGAGATTGCTTCGAGATTAAACGAAGACGGGCACCTCTACGGGACAGATCAGGATGCGGCAGCTATTGAAGCCTCTTCCGAAAGACTGGCCGTATACGATGGAAAAGTTACGATCATAAGGACTAATTTTGAAAACGCATTAAATGAGTTGAAACAATATGGTGTCAGTGAGCTTGATGGAATTCTGCTCGATCTGGGAGTCAGTTCATATCAGTTTGATGATGCCGACAGAGGTTTTTCTTACAGATTCGATTCCGATCTGGATATGAGAATGGACGATCGCGAGACACTTACAGCAAAGCAGATCGTCAACACATACAGCCGCAGCGAACTGACAAGGGTCCTTAAAGAATACGGCGAGGAGTCCTTCGCCGCCAATATAGCAAGACACATAGAAACACAGAGAAAAATCAGGCCGATAGAAACCACGGGAGAACTGAGCGAAATTATACACGCGGCTATACCGGCAAAAATGAGGAGTAAGGGAGGAAATCCCTGCAAACGGACCTTTCAGGCTCTGCGCATTGAGTGCAACAGAGAGCTTGACGTCCTGAAAGAATCACTGGACGGATTTGCGGGGGCATTGAAGCCGGGCGGAAGAATGTGCATCATCACGTTTCATTCGCTGGAAGACCGGATCGTCAAAGAGTCGTTCAAAAGATTCGAGAATCCGTGTATATGCCCTCCGTCATTTCCGGTCTGTACCTGTGGACGGACCGGCATGGGAAAGGCCATTACACGCAAGCCGATCACGGCTTCGGAGGACGAGCTTAGATCCAATCCGAGATCATCGAGTGCGAAGCTCAGGATCTTTGAGAAGAGACAATCCGCCTTGCGGACTTGACTATAAAACAAAAACCGGTGTCAGATGGGGGATATCATGGCAGTATCAAACAACAGACAATATCAATATTCCAATGCGGCCGTAAGGCTGGGGGAGGTTGAGGATCCGCAGCTTCGAAAACTCACAGGAGGCCGTCATCACAGGGGAACCAGCCTCGGATACGTGTTTTTTGTTACTGCGGCATTGATCTTTACTGCACTGGTGCTTGTTCATTATATTTCCCTGAGGGGTGATATTACAAACCGCGTACAGCATATTGCGGCTCTCGAAGCACAACTTAATGAAATGAAGTTGGAAAATGACGCAACATATAGTAGAATAAACAGTAATATGGACCTGGCCAAGATCAGGGATACAGCCATTAATGAGCTGGGTATGACTTACGCAAAAGAGGGACAGATCGAGTCATTTACAAGTGAGAACGGAGACTACGTCAGGCAACTGTCCGATATAGATAAAAAGTAACAGATCAATTTACGACCATGGCGTCATTACCGGATAAAACCAAGAAATTTACATCTAAAATGCGAAAGAAGCTGCTGGTATTGTTTTCAATAATGCTGGTAGCTTTCGCTGCGTTAAGTCTCAGACTTTTTATCATAGCAAGAGATAACGGCGAGGATTACGCCAGACAGGTTCTGAGCCAGCAGGAATATGATTCGATCACCATTCCCTACAGACGCGGAGACATCTACGATCAGAACGGCATGATACTTGCCGCAAGCAATAAGGTTTATAACGTGATCCTCGACTGCTCGCTTCTGATGCTGGATGAGGATTATCTTGAACCCACTCTCAATGCATTGCACAGGGCGTTTAACATCGACATCAACTCTACCCGTCAGTATATTACGGCAAATCCCAACTCCAAGTACAAGATCCTTGCCAGACGAGTGGAATATGAGGATGTAGCGGCTTTTGAAGAGCTTAAGAAGGAAGAGGAGACCGGCCAGCTGATCAAGGGGATATGGTTTGAGGATGAGTACGTCAGGCAGTATCCCAACGGTTCGCTCGGTTGTGATATCATCGGTTTTACCTCCAACGATAATATCGGCAATTTCGGACTGGAGCAGTATTATAATTCGATATTGAGCGGATCCAACGGTCGTGAGTACGGGTATCTGAATGAAGATTCGGACCTTCAGCGTTCCATTATTCCGGCGGTAGACGGTTACAGCATTTATACGACCATAGATATCAACATACAGAATATGGTCGAGAAGTGGCTTAAGGATTTTGATGACCAATACAGGGAAAACGCCCATACGGGCAATGGCGCCGAAAACGTGGGCTGTATCATCATGGAAGTTGATACGGGCAATGTGCTCGCCATGGCGCAGTATCCGGTCTACGACCTGAATGATCCGAGAAATATTGATAATCTTATCGGCGGAAGACAGGTCGATATCAAAGGCAATAAGACTACGGGCAAGCCGATAGAGATCACAAACAATCTGGGTCCTGTCACGGAAGAAAAATCCGAAAACGACGTAGAGAACGCCGGCGATGGAACCGAAGAAGAAACCGAAACGGAAGAGACCGGAGAGGATGCGGACACGGATACGCCTCTTGAGACAGCCGAACCGCTGATGATCACCGAACCGTTATATATTACCGAAGAGAGCATCGCACAGATGAGTGATGATGTTCTTTATCAGAATTATAATGCACTTTGGAAGAATTTCTGTATAAATAACACCTATGAGCCCGGGTCTGTAGCCAAGCCGTTTACGGTTGCTGCGGCTCTTGATTCAGGTTCTATTACCGGAAACGAGCATTATAACTGTGAGGGAAAGCTGGAGGTCGGCGGATGGCCCATTAAGTGCCATAACGTATATGGTGACGGTTACCTGAGCGTGGCCGAATGCGTGGAGCGAAGCTGTAATGTCGGCCTTATGTATATTTCATTTGCAACCGGAAAGGACACATTCCTGAAATATCAGCATGCCTTCGGATTCGGACTTAAGACAAATATCGATCTGGCGGGAGAATCCAGAACCGCATCACTTGTATATAACGCCAATTCCATGGGGCAGACAGAGCTTGCGACCAACTCCTTCGGACAGGGCTTTAACGTGACCATGATACAGATGATCACGGGCTTTTGCTCACTGATCAACGGCGGTAACTTTTATGAGCCGCATATGGTCAGCAAGATAGTAACGATTGACGGCTCCACCATCAGGAATATTGAGCCCAGAGTTCTCAGACAGACTGTTTCACCCTCTACGTCGTCTAAGATAGTCGAGTATTGCAATCAGGTTGTTACCGGCGAACACGGTACAGGCAAAACTGCAAGACCGGCCGGCTACATGATCGGAGGAAAGACCGGTACGGCGGAGACTCTGCCGAGAGGAAACGGACAGTATGTTGTGTCCTTTATGGGCTATGCACCCGCGGATGATCCTCAGATAGCCATCTATGTTGTCGTGGACAGACCGAATGTGCCTATAGGCGGACAGGATGATGCCAAGTATGCGACCAGGATCGTCAGAAATATACTGACAGAGGTTCTTCCCTATATGCACATCTATATGACCGAGGAACTGTCCGAAAAGGAAATAGCCGAACTGGAAGAAAAGAATCTGGCAGATACCAGAGCGTATAACGAGGGACTTGGAAACACTGCGGAAACCACCGGAGAGACGGAAAACGTTACAAATGATGCCTCGGATGATTCCGCGGCCGGTTCCGAAAACACATCCGATCAGTCTGATGCGGGTAATGAAACACCTGCCGAGGAGGAGATCGTTAATGAGGAGCCATGGAAGGATTTTGTGATCGATCTTTCCACAGGATATGCCGTTGATCCCAATACGGGAGCGTATGTTGATCCGGTTACAGGTGCCACTATCGGACTGGATGCAAATCTTCCCGAGACAGATATATTGGATAATACGGCTGAGGACAGCGCCAGTGCCGTAGGAGACTCTCCCGAGGGAGAATACTGATGAACGAAGTTGACGGAAACACAAAAGTGCGTAACAGGTTTGCGAGACGTAAGGCAGACGCACGCAAAAGAGAGAAATTTTTTGATTACAATCTCATATTGTATATAGGCTTTCTCCTTCTGTTCGGTCTGGTCATGGTATATTCGTCCAGCTCCTATGACGCCTATCTTACTTTTGAAGATGCGTCGTTCTACCTGAGAAAGCAGATATATGCCACGATCGCCGGTATTGTATTTATGGTGATACTTGCTCTTATCCCATATCATTTTTATGAAAAGCTGGGGTGGATAGCATATGCCGCAAGTATCGTCTTTATCATGCTCATCATACCATACGGATATGAGGCGAACGGTGCAAAGAGATGGATCAGGATCATGGGCGTGTCCATGCAGCCGGCCGAGGTTGCGAAGGTGGGCATGATCATCTTTCTGGCGTGTCAGATCACCAGAATGGGCAAGGCGGTAATGACCTGGAAGGGCTTTGCTTTTGTGCTGATGCTGGTAGCGCCGATCTCTGTTCTGCTGTGGAGCGTAACATCAAATGCCAGCAGCGCGATCATTGTAGCCGCTATAGCTGTCGTGATGCTGTTTGTGAGTACTCCGGACTATAAGAGGTATATATATGCGGGAATTGCGGTGGCGGTCCTGGCGGTGATAATCGTAGCCATAATCGTGGCCAATGCTTCGGGATCGGATGCTTCCGGCGTCGGTGGATACCGTGGAGCCAGAATCCTTGCGTGGCTGGATCCTGAGGCCTATGCTTCCGGCAAGGGCTTTCAGACACTTCAGGCTCTGTATGCCATAGGCTCAGGAGGAATGTTCGGCAAGGGCATAGGAGAGAGCATGCAGAAGCTCGGCTTTATACCTGAGGCTCAAAATGATATGATCTTTTCGGTCATTTGCGAGGAACTGGGTTTTTTTGGGGCATTGGTCCTTATCCTTTTGTTTATTATGCTCATCTGGAGACTAAAGCTCATTGCCGATTCCGCCCATGATCTCTTTGGGGCACTGCTTGTTGTGGGTGTGATGGGACATATAGCGATACAGGTTATCCTGAATATCGCCGTTGTTACGAATACGATTCCTAATACCGGTATTTCGCTTCCTTTTATAAGTTACGGAGGATCGGCAACGTTCTTCCTGCTTGGTGAACTCGGACTGTGCATGAGCGTAGAGAGAGGCATCAGGGTGAGGGATCTGTGATGAGCGGAATGCGGCGGAGGGAAAAACCGCAGATCTGGCCGTACATCCTGACCGGGGCAGTGATACTGATCCTTGCCGCGGTCATAATATACATCATCAAATATTGCAAGGTGACTGCCGTTATGGTTGACGGCAATATCCATTATTCCAATGACGAGATCACTGCCATGGTCATGGATGGCAGGTTCGGGGATAATACTGTATATCTTTATCTTAAATACCGGGATCGCGAGATCAAAGACATGCCGTTTATAGAAACCATGTCGGTAACGATAGAGTCGAGAAACACTATCAGGATCTCCGTTTACGAAAAGAGTCTGGCGGGATACGTGGAATACATGGACCGGTATATGTATTTTGACAGAACGGGTACCGTGGTGGAAAGCTCGGATATAATCACTCCGGGGATCCCGCAGGTTACGGGCCTAAAGTTTGACCGCTGTATCATATATGAACCCCTTCCGGTAGATGATCCGGAGGTGTTTGAGAGAGTGCTGGATACCACACAGCTTATGAACAAGTATTCCCTTAGGGTTGACCGGATCCATTTTGCGAGAGATAACTCCCTGGTGCTGTATTTCGGAGGCGTCGAGGTATATATAGGAGATGATTCCTTTATCGATGAAAAGGTGATGGTTCTGCCGGATATTCTTGAAAAACTTGAGGGGGAACACGGAACCATCGATCTGAGCGATTACGAAAGCGGTGATACCATAACTTTCGAAAAAACAGATTGATTATCGTACTAAATTGCTTTAATATATATAGTGTATGCTTAAAAAGGGTTGTAGGAGGAAAAAGCCTTGCTGCCGATAGAAATTAAATCCAATGAAACAGATGCCGTATCCAAGATAGTTGTCGTCGGAGTAGGCGGAGCCGGTAATAATGCGGTGAACCGTATGATAGATGACGGTGTAGAGGGAGTTGAGTTCATCAGTGTCAACACGGATGTACAGGTTTTGAGATTAAACAAAGCACCTACCACACTGGCTATAGGAGAGAAGCTTACCAAGGGACTCGGCGCCGGAGGCAAGCCTGAAGTAGGTGCCAAGGCCGCTGAGGAGAGTGCGGAAGAGATCACTCAGCTTCTTAAGGGCGCCGATATGGTGTTTGTCACTTGCGGTATGGGTGGCGGAACCGGAACAGGTGCAGCTCCTTTGGTAGCAAAGATAGCCAAGGATATGGGAATACTGACCGTAGGCGTTGTGACCAAGCCTTTTGGGTTTGAAGCCAAGAAGCGCATGGATAACGCCCTGGCGGGAATAGAGAATATAAAACAGAATGTGGATACCCTTATCGTTATACCCAACGATAAGCTTCTGGAGATAGTGGACAAACGTACTACGATGCCCGAAGCACTCAAAAAAGCTGATGAAGTGCTTCACCAGGCGGTGCGCGGTATTACCGACCTTATCAACGTACCCGAGGAACTTAACCTTGACTTTGCCGATATCCGTACAGTTATGGAGAACAAGGGTATCGCACATATCGGTATCGGTACCGGTACGGGAGACGACAAGGCACTTGAAGCCATCAGAATGGCGGTTGACAGTCCGCTTCTTGAGACTACCATCAACGGGGCGACCGATATCATATTGAATGTGACGGGTGCAATCTCACTTCCCGATGCCGGAGAGGCAGCGGAATATGTCCGCAGTATTACCGGCTCCGATGTGAATCTGATGCTCGGTACCAGATATGATGAGTCTATGACGGATACCTGTACGATAACCATTATCGCAACCGGTATCAAGGATGAAGCAACTCTTCAGGAGGAGGCTGCACAACAGCAGCAGCAGACCGTCGATAGCAGATTTATTACTCCTTCGTCCTGGGCGATCCCTACACCGGTCGCTCAGAGACCTGCAGCTACTTATCTGCAGAGTGCCGCAACTCAGGCCAGGGCACAGGCAGCTGCCAACAGCGGGGTATCTCCCTTCGGAGCGGCACGTCGTCCTGTTCAGAATGCAAATCCGGTCCAGCCTCAGGCGCAGGCTCAGGGAGGAGCAGCTCCCGTACAGGGACAGCAGCATCCTACCGTGGCTCCGAGACCGACTCAGCAGGTTAAGGTTTCCAGTAATATAGATACCGCATCTATACAGATTCCTGCGTTTCTTACCGGAGATAAGAAAAAATAGAAAGCTTGAGGTTTGACATATGAAGTGTCCTTTTTGCGGTCACGAGAACACACGAGTGATCGATTCGAGACCGGCCGACGACGGCAGTTCTATTCGCAGACGTAGGATCTGTGATGAATGTGATAAGAGATTTACTACTTATGAGAAAGTGGAGACGATACCTCTTATCATTATAAAAAAAGATAATAACAGAGAGGCTTATGACAGGACTAAGATAGAGGCGGGTGTGCTCAGAGCCTGTCACAAACGCCCCATATCCGCCACGCAGATCACGGATCTGGTCGATGCGGTTGAGGTTGAGATTTTTTCCATGGAGGAAAAGGAAATCGCTTCGAGCGTGATAGGGGAGCTTATCATGGATAAGCTTAAGGATCTGGATGCCGTGGCTTATGTAAGGTTTTCGTCCGTATATCGTGAATTTAAGGATGTAAACACGTTTATGGACGAGCTGAAAAAAGTTCTTGAATAATTTTGCTGGGAGCTGTTAAGTTTTGTCGATCAGTGCCGATATATATATTGACTGAAGACTCTGACTGAGGGCAAAAATATGGCAATGGGTATAAACTTCAATTATACAAATTTCGTAAGCAGCTATGGGATGCAGCAGATTCCCAGAGTTGATACTGCTGCGTCTGCGCCCGAAGAACCCAAAGCGGCTTCGCCTTCCGCACAGGATGCGGCAGTTCCTGCGGTCGGAACCGGGATAACCGAAGCCCCCAGGGCTCCGAAGACAGCAAATCTTGAGGATATTTCCTTAACCTTTAATAAACAGGATGACTTCGGAACTATCGGAAGAGATGCGGATATAGCAAGACTGGATATGGACAAGGTTGTATCGGATTCCAAGAGGGAAAGCATTCTTTCGGGATATCGTACGTTTGTCGGTCCTACACCGGAACAGATGGTTGCTGAGTATGAGGACGGACTTGTCAGACTTAAGTAAATTGGTCGGATCCCCCGCAGTCCCTACGGATTGCGGGGTTTATTTTTTCGTATATAGTTTTGTGAAAGCGGCGGTTGTTTCCGATGTTTAATCTGATCCCTTCTGTATATTTGAGATCCACATACGATATTGATTTTCAGACCCTTTATGATCGTGGATTTCGCGGCATCCTCTTTGATATTGACAATACTCTGGTAGGGCATAATGCACCTCAGAATGAGCGATCCATGGAGCTGCTTAAGCGGCTTGAGGATATGGGCTTTAAATGCGGTATAGTCTCGAACAACGGATATGAGAGAGTATCGTCCTTCGCGGATCCCGCCGGTCTGTACTATGCCTATAAGGCCGGGAAACCTTTGGGAAAAGGATACCGGGAAGTGATGGAAAAGATGGAGCTTGAGGTTTCGGAGGTGCTGAGCGTCGGGGATCAGATATACACCGATGTCTGGGGAGCCAACAGGGCGGGACTGTACAACATCCTTGTTCATCCGCTTGGCAGGGATATAGGCTTCCATATATTTTTAAAAAGGATCATTGAGAAACCAATCCTGCTCCTGATCATTCTGATGGGAAGAAAGAGAAAAAATGTCTGAAGATATGACCTTGGCAAATATAATAAAGGGAACAACAAGAGTATGCGGACTGATCGGAAATCCCGTGGAGCATACTCTTTCTCCCCTGATACATAATTCTCTTGCCGCAATCTGCGGGCATGACCTTATCTATGTACCGTTCAGGGTAGAGAGCGGCAGGGTGACCGAGGCAGTGAGAGGAGCTTTTGAATTAAACATTCTGGGTATGAATGTTACGGTGCCGCACAAGGTTGAGGTTATGGAAGCCCTTTGCGGGATAGATGATGTGGCCGGAGCGATCGGAGCGGTAAATACCCTGGTAAGGACGAAAGAAGGGTTTAAAGGCTATAATACCGATGTTTACGGTCTGGACAGGGCACTCATGTCCGAAGGGATCGATCTGAAGGGCAGGACGGTGGTGTTGCTTGGAGCAGGCGGAGCGGCGAGAGCGTGCGCATTCCTCTGTGCCATGAAAAGAGCCGGTAAAGTATATATTCTCAACCGGAGCGTCGATAAGGCGGTGAACCTTGCGGACGATGTAAATAAATATGCCGGGCATGATCTGTGCTCAGCTCATACATTGGAGGAATACAGGGCTGTGACGGAAAACGATGTGATCGCGCTGCAGGCTTCTTCTGTCGGACTTTTTCCAGATCATGACAGGGCGGTCATTGAGAACGAGGAGTTCTACAGACATGTCGGATTTGGATTTGATCTGGTATATAAACCGGCAGAGACCGGATTTATGAAAATGGTAAAAAATGCCGGAGGAAAGGCCTCTAACGGCCTTAAAATGCTGCTTTTCCAGGGAGTAGAGGCTTATGCGCGCTGGAACGATGCTGAGATAGATGATGAAATGGCATCAGCCGTGTATTCCCGATTGGCGGAGGCCGTAAGATCATGAACATTATTCTGATCGGTTTCATGGGCAGCGGCAAGACTACTATCGGGATCCGCCTCAGCTATCATATGAAACAGCCCTTTTTGGATTCCGATAAGGAGATAGAGAGAAGATCCCGAAGGACCATCAGTGATATCTTTACGGAGGACGGAGAGCAGGCTTTCAGAGAAATGGAGAACGCATATATCAGGTCACTTCTGGATGGCGGGTTAAAGAACCATATTGTTTCCACAGGGGGAGGAATGGCGATAAACAAAGACAACTGGCTCCCGTTAAAGAAACTTGGTGTGGTGGTGTGGCTCAGGATCAGACCTGAGACCGTATTGGAGAGACTTGCCAATGACAGGTCGAGACCGCTGCTTGCGTGCGATGACAGGGAAACCAGAGTTAAGGAACTGATCGAATACCGGGAGCCTTTTTATAAAGGATGCTCGGATGTGATCGTCGATGTGGACAATAAACCCGTGGAAAGGATCATGGACGAGATTTTTACCAAGTCCGCGGGAGTGTGGAAACGTAAAAAACGAGGGTAAGATGAGCAGGATACTGGTAATAAACGGACCGAACCTCAATTTTCTGGGGATACGCGAAAAGGACATATACGGATCTCATGACTATGATCATCTGCTTGCGATGATCTCCGAAAAGGCGGAGCAGACGGGAAATGAGATCGAAGTATTTCAGAGTAATCACGAGGGCGCAATCATAGACCGCATACAGGAGGCGTATTTTGATGGAACGGAGGGAATCGTGATCAATCCCGGAGCCTATACTCACTATAGTTATGCCATACATGACGCGCTGGCATCGGTAACGACTATTCCCAAGATAGAGATACATATTTCCGATATAACATCCAGAGAGGAATGGAGAAACGTGTCCGTAACGGCTCCCGCCTGTGACAAACAGATATACGGCCGCGGACTTCAGGGATACCTTGATGCGATCGATGATGTGACAGGTATGATCGATGGGATCTGACATGGGTGATATTTTTTTCTTGAATTATCGTTGTACATAGTTTATTATATTTTAGAAAATGTTACGAATTCATATGGAGGATTGACAGATGATATCAGCAGGTGATTTCAGAAACGGCGTTACCATCGAGGTGGAAGGCGTAGTTTACCAGATCATTGAGTTTCAGCATGTTAAGCCCGGTAAAGGTGCTGCTTTTGTACGTACCAAGCTTAAGGATGTTATCAATGGCGGTGTAGTCGAGAAAACCTTCCGACCGGTTGATAAATACCCGCAGGCGCGCATAGACAGAAAGGATATGCAGTACCTTTATGCAGACGGTGATATGTATAACTTTATGGATACCGAATCCTACGAGCAGATCGCACTGGATAATGCAACGGTGGGAGATGCATTAAAGTTTGTTAAGGAAAACGAAGTCTGCAAGGTCTGCTCTTACAACGGCAAGGTGTTCTCGGTTGAACCGCCTCTGTTTGTTGAACTTGAGATTACGGATACGGAACCCGGATTTAAGGGTGATACCGCTACGGGTGCTACCAAGCCGGCAGTAGTGGAGACCGGAGCAAAGATCAATGTTCCACTTTTTGTGGAGATCGGTGAGAAGATCAAGATCGATACACGTACCGGAGAGTATCTCTCAAGAGTCTGATCCTTTTTGAATAATTACACTGAGCTTGAAGACAATGGACATTTTGTTCATTGTCTTTTTGTTTTCTTAATTCCTCGTGTCCGGAGAAACCAGGAGGAAATATGGAAAGAGAAGCTTTTTTCAAAAAAATAGAGTATGCACTCGGCGAATATATGCCGGAGGTTGGCGTTTCGGTCACCGAGGTGACAAAAAACAACGGACTTATCCTGCATGGCCTTGTTATCAGGAGAGAGGGGACGAAGGTGTCTCCGACTATCTATCTGGAACAGTTCTACGACAGATATGAGAACGGAACCACTTTCGCGGATATAATTACAGATCTGGAGAAGGTGATCAACGAGTGCACGGGAGAGGGGATAAATGTCGATTATTTCAGTGATTTTGAGGAGGTAAAGGACCGGATAGTATGCAAGATCATCAATTATGATATGAACAGCGGACTGCTGAATTCGGTTCCTTTTGTCAGATGGAACGATCTGGCAATAGTGTTCTGCCACATATGCGATGAGAGTATAGCCGGTTACGCAACGATCCTGATACGTAATTCTCATCTGGAAATGTGGCATGTTACCGGAGAAGATATATATGAATACGCCAGGAAAAATACTCCCAGACTGATGCATGACGAATTGAGTACCATCGATGAACTGCTTAAAGATATGATCGGAGGACCGCTCCCCGGAGGTTTGCGTAACGGAATCGATAACGATCCGGATAATCCCGTCGCAGCTATGTATGTGCTTACTAACTCAAAGCGTATTTTCGGTGCGACCAGCATGCTTTATTCCGGGTATCTGAAGGAACTCTCGGACAGGTTCGGTAGCGGACTTTACATTCTGCCCAGCAGTATTCATGAAGTCATCCTTCTTCCTGAGAACGATGTTTATGATCCCGATTTCATGCGCGAGATGATCTGTGAAGTAAATGAGAGCGAGGTTAGTCTGGAGGAACGTCTTTCGGACAATCTGTATTACTACGACCGTAATACCGAGGAGATCAGGATAGCAGGGTGATATCTGCCATATCCATTCAACCGGAGCGTCCCTCTGATCCAAATGTGTCGGAGGGGCGGTTCCGGTGATCTGCAGATACAAGATATAGTGGTAGACATAATTCGATTCATGTGGTATTATATACAAGTTACGTAACAATTTTGTAACATATGCGCTCGTAGTCTAATGGATAGAACGAAGGCCTCCGACGCCTTTAATGCAGGTTCGATTCCTGCCGGGCGCATCTTTTTTACAGAGGATAAGTATGAATACTTCAAATAATTATCTGGTTGAATTTATCAAGGATAAGCTTACCGAGCTCAGAAAGTTCATTGAGTGGAACATCAGGATAATTCTGCCCATTGCGGTTGGCGTAGTGGCAATCCTTGCCCTTGTTATCGGCCTTGCCGTGCATAATTCCCACAAGCAGGATGGATCATCGGAGGCTGAGGTCAGTGCGCCCGAAAAGGAGACTCTTACCGACAATACTATCGGCACGGATGCGGTCATAACCGTACCCGAAGTAGCACTCGAGGAAGATGCGTATCCTGAGGTGAACGAGCTGATAGAAAAGTATTATGCGGCTGTTTCCGAGGGTGATATCGATACGGTCAAAACACTGAACAATCATATAGATGATACGGAGGCGATCCGCATCCGGGAAACTGCCAAATATATAGACAAATATAATTCCATTAAGGTATATACCAAGCCCGGACCGGCAGAGGGAACCTATCTTGCGTTTGCATATTCTGAGATCAAGTTTCTGGATTACGACAAGGCGATCCCGGGGCTTGAAGAATTCTATATCTGCACCGATGAAAACGGAAAGCTTTATATCAATTTCGGCGAAGAGAGCGAGTCCGTTATAAATTACATCACCGAAGCTTCCCTGCAGGACGATGTTGTGGACCTGAATAACGAGGTTGCGGGGGCGTATAACAATATGCTTACGGAGGATGAAAATCTCTCTGTCTTTCTGATGGATCTGACCGACAGTATTGATACCGCGGTAGGAGAATCACTCGCACAGGCAGAGGGAGACGAGACCCCTGCAAATACAACCGAAGAAGCGGATGCTACTGCGGATAATAAGGAAGAGAACGCAGGAGGCGAGATAAGCAAAGAGGTAGTCACTACCGTCAAAGCGACCACGACCGTGAATATCAGGAGCTCGGATTCCGAGACAGCCGACAAACTCGGTAAGGCATCGGAGGGGCAGGAGTTTAAGCTTATAGAGAAAAAGGGAAACGGCTGGAGCGAGATCGATTATAACGGTAAGAGCGCCTTTATCAAGAGCGAGTTTCTGGAGGACAGCAAGACCGAGACAGTAATAACCGTTAATGACAATACCGCCTCGGCTGATGCCGGAGATTCGGAAACCGACGACAATTCCCAAACAGGGGATAACGGCAATAAGACTACTGAAACCGCAAAAGCTGCGGATGATTCCAAGACTAAGGACACAGAATCCGAAACTACTGCAAAGTCCGCAGATTCCGAAAAGACCGCCGGAACCGTTATTGTTCAGGACAGTGTGCGTATCAGATCCACACCGAGTACCGACGGCGAAAAGATTGCCACAGTATACGGCGGCGAGAAGCTTGAACTGATCGAAAAGATGGATAATGGCTGGTCCAAGATCAAATATAAGGGTCAGGTTGCTTATGTGAAGTCGGAATATGTCAAATAGTCTTTCCGGTTTCGGAGGTAACGGACATTATGGTGTCTATTAAAGATATTTCCGCAGCATGTGGTGTCAGTGTTGCAACGGTCAGCAAAGCGCTGAACAATCAAAAGGATGTAAGTGAGGCAACCAAGGCGAGGATCAAGGAGACAGCCCGTCAGATGGGCTATGTTCCGAATTCCGCCAGCAGGTCCCTCAAGATCAGACATACATACAATCTTGGAATAATCTATGATGAAGACACGGGCAGCGGCCTCAAGCACGATTTCTTTGCCCACGTGCTGGAATCTTTCAAAAACTACGCCGAACAGCACGGCTATGATATCACCTTTGTGAATAACAGATCGCTGGGAGACAGCAATATGACATACCTGGAACGTTGCAGGTATCGGAATTTTGATGGCGTTATACTGGCATGCACGGATTTTGACAACGAGCAGATACTTGAAGTGCTGGCGTCGGAGATCCCCGCTGTGACCATCGACTTTCATTATCATGGCAGAAGCAGTGTGATGTCGGACAACGCCGGCGGTATTGCCGATCTTGTACGGTACGCTCACGAATTCGGTCATAACAGGATCGCCTATATACACGGCACCGATTCCTTTGTTACCAGAACCAGGATCAACAGCTTTATTTCAACGTGTAATGAACTGAATATAGGAATACCCCGCGGTTACCTGATAGAGGCCGCCTACAGGGATTCATATGCGGCTTATATGGCTACGGATAAACTTCTGGCCCTTGACGAACGTCCGACGTGCATCCTTTATCCGGATGATATGGCCTCCATTGGCGGTCTTAACGCTATCAGAAGGGCAGGGCTTAAGGTTCCCGACGATATTTCGATATGCGGTTATGACGGAGTTGAGTATGCCCATTATTACGATCCGCCGCTCACTACGCTTAATCAGGACAGGGATACGCTTGGCAAAGAGGCAGCAGCGATCCTCATAGAGCAGATTGAAAAAAAGAACAGGTATACACCCAAAAATATTCTGGTGCCGGGACGAATTTTTGGCGGAGGCACAGTTGGTCAAAACCGCGCAAAATAAGCGAAAACGTTTACGATTGCGCTCTTTTTATCCATATCAACCAATAAAAATCAAAAAACTGTTGTATTTTTTTGTATTAATTGTATAATATTCTTGTTGGGGTTAATCCAATAGCAAAACTATTGAGGGAGAGGTAGCTAAATGAAGGTAAAAGCGTTTTTAGCAAACACTTGGAAGCACAGAGCACATGTTATCATGGCATTGCCTGTATTCCTGATCATGTTCTTTATCTTCTATGTACCTATGGCTGGTTTGGTCATGGCTTTTAAGAAGTTTGACTACACCCTTGGTATATGGAAGAGTCCTTGGAACGGTTTGGAGAACTTTAAGGTTCTGCTCGCATCCAAGGCCACATTCGTATCCATGACCAAGAATACGATCATGTATTACTTAATCTTTACTGCGCTCGGTACATTTTTGAACGTTGTACTGGCTATCGCGATCGATCAGTGTATCTTTAAGAAGTGCAGTAAGGTCATGCAGACCGTGATGATCGTTCCCGTGTTCATTTCATATGCGGCCGTACAGTTTGTCGTATATGCATTCCTGAACAGCAGTACGGGTATTCTGGTCAGCATGTTCGGGATCAAGACCAGGTTTTATTCCACGGCGAGCACATGGCCTACGATACTGACGATCGTCAAGATGTGGAACAGCGTAGGTTACGGATCGGTTCTTTATATGTCGGTTCTGGCGGGTATCGATACCGAACTTTACGAGGCAGCCCAGATAGACGGTGCCAACAAGTGGAGACAGATATGGCATATCACACTGCCTTCACTGATCCCGATGATCACGGTTATGCTGCTCCTTTCGGTTGGTAACATCATGAGATCCGATACAGGTCTTTTCTATCAGGTTACCAGGAACTCGGGAGCCCTGTATTCAACCACACAGGTTATAGATTCCTACGTGCTGAATGCGATCTTTAAGAATTCCAACTTTGGATTTACGGCTGCGACGTCGTTCTTCCAGTCGGTTGTGGGTTTGTTGCTGATGTTGTTGTCCAATGGTCTGGTGCGTAAGATTTCACCGGAAAACTCATTGTTCTAAGGAGGAGGGTATCATGGCTAAAAAAGGTAATAATCTTGATCTTGCCCCTTCCAAAAAGGATAAAATGGGCATAGGACAGATAATTCTGCTCATACTGTTACTTGCATATACAGTATTCTGTGCGGCTCCGATATGGCTTACGATCGTTTCCGCATTCGCGGATGAGAAATGGCTTACCCAAAACGGATTCTCATTCTGGCCCGGCAAGTTCTCAATGGTAGGTATGAATTCGGTGCTCAGATACGGCAAACAGCTGGCTACTTCATACATGGTTACCATAGGAGTTACCGTTGTCGGTACATTCCTGGGACTTTTGGTTATGAGTATGTACGCTTACGCCATCAGCCGCAGAGAGTTTTATTTATCAAAATTCCTGAGTATTTTCCTGATCATACCGATGCTGTTCAACGGTGGTCAGCTGTCAGGCTATATCATTTTCACACAGAATTATCACCTTAAGGATTCACTTCTTTTGTTGATATTGCCGTTGTGTGTGACTACTATGAATGTTATCATCTTAAGGACGTATATAGCTAACAGCATTCCTAACGAGCTTATGGAGGCAGCCAAGATTGACGGAGCGGGAGAGTATCGTACATTCTTCCAGATCACGCTTCCTTTGCTCAAGCCTTCACTTGCCGCTGTAGGATTTATGATGGCTACAGCTTATTGGAATGACTGGCAGAACGCATTGCTGTATATCGATTCCGCAAACAAGAAGCCTCTGCAGCTGCTGCTGATCAATATTCAAAAGTCAATTGAAATGCTTCTTAATAACAAGAGCTTGCCGGCACAGGTTTTGGCAGCACTCGGCGGATCAGTTCCCCAGTATTCGGCTACAATGTCGACAGTGCTTGTAGTCGTTGGACCTATCATCATCGCATATCCTTTCTTCCAGAAGTACTTTGTAAAGGGTCTTACGGTAGGTTCCGTAAAGGGTTGATGCTCATTTGGAGTGAATGTTGGTTTCTCGGTCCTTTGGACCTTGAAATATAGTAACTGTTGTGATTCTGTACCGGACGAGATACCGGACAGAAGACAAAAGTACGGGAGGTAAATTTTTATGAAAAGAAAGACCACTAAAGTTATAGCATGCGCACTTACAGCAGCTATGACAATGGGTCTGCTGGCTGGCTGCGGCGCTGCTGATACCGCAGAGACAGTAGCAGATACCGCAAGCGATGCAGCAGAGACAGTTGCAGAGACAGCTACAGAAGCAGCAGAGACAGTAGCTGATGCAGCTACAGATGCAGCAGAGACAGTTGCTGATGCGGCTACAGACGCAGCATCAGGCGACGTAACCGAGATCAGCGTTTACAGAGCAACATTCAACCTTGCTAACCCTGATGAGGCTCAGGTAGCAAAGGTTCAGGACGCTATCAATGATTACATTGCAGACAAGATCAACGTTAAGATCAAACTGACAGATATCGGTTCAGGTGAGTACACAGATAAGGCTAACCTGGCTCTGGCTTCAGGTGAGATCAACCTTCTTTGGACTGCTTCATGGGAATCAACGATCGGTACTAACGATCTTGTACCTGCTAACGCAGTTTATGATCTTACAGATCTTCTTCCCGGCACAGACCTTTACGCTTCTATGGACGAAGGTCAGTGGGAAGCTTCCAAGTATGATGGAAAGAACTTCTTCATTCCTGTATACAAGGACAACGTTGAAGGATATGACTTCATGTTCCGTCAGGACCTGATCGACAAGTATGGTTGGGATATCACTTCTGTTAAGACTCTTAAGGACCTCGAGCCCATGCTTGCAGATGCAGCCAGCGAAGGCCTCAAGTATCCTTACCTTTCACAGAAAACAGCTATGTTCTATCGTTGGTACATCAATGACTTCGATTTCTTCACAGCTGACGCAACATCAAACTTCGTAGCTGTTGATCGTGCTACCAACGAAGTAGTTGATACGATTCTTACTCCTCAATACAAAGAGTTCTGTACTCTGATGGGTGAGTGGGCTGACAAGGGCTACATCTCTGAGGATGAAGCTACAAAGACTACTACCGATACTACAACTCAGACACAGGATTGGGCTATTTCATGGTGGACAGATATCCCGGTTAACGACGAGGCAGATTCTCGTTACGGCCAGGACGTTACAATGCAGCCTGCAACCGACAGATGGGCACACAGCACTTCTGCTCTTGGTTCATGCTACTGCGTAACCGCTACTTCCACTCCTGAGCAGGCTAAGGCTTGTATCGATTTCATGGGTCTTCTTTATACTGACAGCAAGCTTGCTGATCTGTATACTTTCGGTATCGAGGGTGAGGACTTCACTTATGATGCAAACGGCCATGTAACTCAGACTTCTGAGAAGTACAACCACTCCATGTGGGAGTCAGCTTCCGCTACGATCGTTACTCCTCTTGACAATGAGCCCGATAACAAGGCTGATCTGTACAAGGATTTCAATGGCGGAGCTAATACTTCTGTAGCAGCCGGTTTCCGTTTCGACAAGACTCCTGTAGAGGCTCAGTACACTGCTTGCCAGAACGTATTTGAGCAGTACGGATTCATCCTTGAGAACGGCGGATATCCTGCAGCTGATGTAGAAGCAGCAATCACTGAGTACCAGGCAGCTCTTGATGAGGCTGGTTATCAGGACGTACTTGCTGAGTTCCAGAATCAGTACAACGCTTGGAAGTAATCCATTATCAGTACAACCGGGCGGTGCGTTTGCACCGCCCATTTTTTTTGATATGAATATAAAACAAGCCAAACAATACATAGAACATATAGTTAAGCTTTATCTTAAAAAGGACAAATACGGTGATTACCGTATTCCCGTTGTCAGACAGCGCCCGGTATTTCTTTCGGGTGCGCCCGGTGTCGGTAAGACTGCCATAATGGAGCAGATAGCCTCGGAATTGGGGATCGCTCTGGTCAATTATTCAATGACGCACCATACCAGACAGTCGGCGCTCGGTCTTCCGTTTATCGTTCATAAGGAATATGACGGTAAACAGGTTGATATCACAGAATATACGATGAGTGAGATAATAGCATCTATTTACGATCGTATCGAATCCAGCGGAATACGTGAGGGAATACTGTTTCTGGACGAGATCAACTGCGTATCCGAAACATTGGCTCCCGCCATGCTTCAGTTTCTGCAGTTTAAGACCTTTGGACGCTATAAGGTGCCCGAGGGATGGGTGATAGTCACCGCCGGCAATCCGCCGGAGTATAACAGATCCGTTCGTGAGTTTGATGTTGTCACGCTTGATCGTATGAAGTATCTGGAGGTTGAGGCAGATTACTCTGTCTGGAAGGAATATGCTTCGGACAGAAGACTTCACGGGGCTGTTACGAATTATCTGGAGATCAACAAGGATGATTTCTATCAGGTTGAGACCACGGTCCGCGGCAGAAGCTATGTAACAGCTCGCGGTTGGGAGGATCTGTCCCAGATAATCGGACTTTATGAGGAAGAAGGGCTCACCGTAGATGAGGGGCTGATAGGACAGTATCTGCGACACGATCGTATAGTCAGGGAATTCGGCGCATATTATGACCTTTACAGGAGATATATTTCCGATTACGCCATGGATGATATCCTTCAGGGAGGAGCATCTGCCCAGGCTCTGGATAAAGCCCGGAAGGCCGGATTTGATGAAAGGCTTTCACTGGTCGGGATATTTACCGACAGACTTTTGGGAGCTTTTAGGGATATTATGGAGGACTCTGAGGTATTAAGACAGGTATTTACGGTCATCAAGCCTGTCAAAGCTTCGGATAAACCTGTTGCTGACTGTATCCGGATGCTTTGTGAGGGTCGGATGGACAGGATGAAGCGAATGTCGGAGTCCGGAGCATACAGTGATCGCGACAGGAGGATTGACAAGGCTGTCCTTGAATGGCTGAAGGGCATTTCATCTCTGCCTGCCGGAGAAACCGACCGAAATCTGACTTTTGCTCCTGTTGAGAACAGGTTTAATCAGTTCAGGAGCGAGGTACAAAAAAAAGCCGATGAGATATCTTCGATGATGGACAATGTCTTTAATTTTTGTCTGGAAGCATTCGGAGAAGGCAAGGAACTGATATTGCTGCTGACCGAGATGACTGTTAATAAAGATGCGGCAAGATTCCTGTCATCATTTGGCAACAGAATGTATTCGGATCTCAGTGCGCGACTTATGATCAACGATCCTGCAGAGGATCTTATGAAAAAAGTGGAGGAACTTAATCTGTGAGAGATGAACGTATAACCAAATTTCCGTTTGGCGGAGACTATAATCCGGAGCAATGGGATCCCGAGACCTGGCCTGAAGACATGAAACTGCTCAGGGAAGCCGGAGTGGATACCGTTACGATAAATGTATTCAGCTGGGCTCTGATCCAGAAGGATGATGATGTTTATGATTTCAGTATTCTGGACAGTATTGTCAGGACTGTGACCGATGCGGGGATGAATATCTGCATGGCCACGGCCACTGCCGCGGTTCCTGCCTGGATGTCCCGTAAGCATCCGGATATCCGGAGGGTAGAGTGGAACGGAATGCGCCATACCTTCGGCGGAAGGGAGAACGCATGCCCTAACAGTCCGACCATGCGTAAGTATTCGCCGCTTATGGCCCGTAAGCTTGCGGAAAGATATGCCTCTTTGCCCAATATAATAGCCTGGCATGTTTCCAATGAATACAGCGGCAGGTGCTACTGTGAGAACTGTACTAAGGCTTTCAGGGAATGGCTTCGAGATAAATACGGTACCATAGAGAAGCTCAACCATGAGTGGAACGCGAATTTCTGGGGACACACCTTTTACGACTGGGATGACATCGTTGCCCCCAATATACTCAGTGAAGAATTCGGGGATTACTGGAACGCACGCACCTGTTTTCAGGGGATTTCCCTGGATTATGCAAGGTTTCAGTCCGATTCGCTGCTCAGGAATTACCGTGATGAGTATGATGAGATAAAAAAGGTGATCCCGGATGCCCTGGTTACCACCAATCTGATGGGGGCATACAAGGAGATAAATTACCAGAAATGGGCTCCGTATCTTGATATAGCTGCCCACGATAATTATCCCTGGGACGGAGAAAGTGAGTCGAGTGTAGGATTTACACTGGATCTCATAAGAGGATTAAAGGGAGGACGTTCCTGGTGGCTTATGGAACAGACTCCAAGTGTGTCCAACTGGTTCGTCAACTGCTCGGTAAAAAGACCGGGAGTGATGAGACTGCTCAGTTATCAGGCTGTTGCGCACGGCGCCGATAGTGTGATGTTTTTTCAGATGAAAAGAAGTGTAGGCGCCTGTGAGAAATACCATGGAGCCGTGATAGATCATGTGGGACACGGCGAGACCAGGGTGTACCGTGAGGTACAGACCGTGGGAAAGGAGCTTGAAAGGCTTGGGGATCAGCTGATGGAGACCGTGACTCCTGCCAAATATGCAATATTGTTTGACTGGGATAACTGGTGGGCGGTCGAATATTCTGCCGGACCGAGTGCGTATCTTAAATATGCGGATGAGGTAAAGAAATACTATGAGGCTATGCACAGATTGCACATTTCGGTTGACATAATATCGTACGACAGCGATATTTCGGGATATGATACTGTCTTTGCTCCGCTTATGTATATGATCAAACCCGGTATGGCAGATAAGCTGGAGAAATATGTTCAAAACGGCGGACATTTTGTTACCACCGCATTCAGCGGATATGTGAATGAAAATGATCGTGTGACTGTCGGCGGTTATCCCGGTGAACTGAAGAAGCTGATGGGCATATGGGTGGAGGAGATCGATGCGCTGCCTCAGGATAAGGAGAACCATTTCAGGCTGTTTGATAAGGATTACCCAGCCAGGATCGTATGTGATGTGATCCATACTCAGGGAGCCGTGGCTCTTGCGGATTACAAAGAGGACTTCTATGCGGGATCACCTGTGATCACATGCAATTCCTTCGGACGGGGCAGGGCCTATTATATCGGCACCAGTTCGAGTATCGAATTCTATATGGATCTTATGCTTAAGGAACTGGGAATGGAGGGGATTGAATTTGCCGAAAGCGGAACGGTTCCATGTGCCTATAGGCAGGACTATGATTCGGTTAAATACGTGGAATCCACGGTCAGAGAAAACGATTCCGCAAGGTTTTTCTTCTATCTGAACCATTCCGAGGAAGTCAAACGGGTCATCGCGCCCTCCAAAGGTATCGATATCCTGACTGACCGGGAATACTCCGGGGGTGACGAGATCGAACTTGCAGGGTACGGAGTTGTGATCCTCAGGACATCCAAAGCCTGACGGAGAGAAGATGCAATATACGGAGATCGATACCCGTCTGGGAGTGACGGGTTATACAATAAACGGAAAAGAAGCGCATCTTACGGCTGTGAGAGGAAGGGATTCCGAGCTTGAGATACCGGAATATATCGAAATTGCCGGTGAGCAGGTCAGGGTTACGGACGTTGGCAGAAAGGCATTCCTGTCGGATAAGTACCTTCATCATCTTGTGCTTCCCGCATCTGTCGAAAGTATAGGCGACTGGGGACTGGCAGGATGCAGAAATCTTGAATCCGTTACGCTGTCGCGACATACGATGCTCGGTAACGGAACATTTAAGGACTGTGAGAAGCTGAACCGTGTCATTTTGTGCGGAAGTGAAGCAGCTCCTGACAGTATGAAGATGGCCGTCGGAGGTGATAGATCACAAAGAGATGATGTCTCATACCTGCTTGCAGCCGTGATCCGTCTTATGAATGACCGATACCTGTTTGATCTGCGTGAAGCGGGTTCGAGTGAATGGTATAAGAACTGGGATATGAGGATGCGAGCCGTACTTGACGAATCAGATGAGGACGGATTTTCGGCACTTATTGCCTGCGGTGAAGAGGACTATGAGGGAAAGGACGGCAATCTGGATACTTATACTTCATTCAGAAGAAAGCGCAAGGTCAGGATCTGTATGATCAGGCTGCTGCATGATAATCTTCTGGGGGAGGATGACAGAAGGATCATTTCGGACTACCTGTATTCTCACAGAGCCGGAACCGATATGCCGGAGACATGGACCGTGGTACGTGAAGAACACGGCGATAGCGAGGATCACTACAGACTGATGTGCGATCTCGGATGCGTTGATCCGGGTAATATAGATACTATGCTTAACGATCTTGGCGATTCACATCCAGGGATGAAGGCTTTTCTGATCAGATATATCGGAGAGGAAAGCAGCGGAGGATTCCTGGATGATATGATGCTGTGAATCTCAGTGGTGAGATTAATTGGAAAAGCCGACCGGCTCGGCATTTCCATATATTTCGGTCACTATAAATTGCGAACTCCACGGCTTTGTGATACATTATTAGAGGTGTTTTTGTGTTTTATACACGGTTACAGTTTTATATACAGGAGATATGCTATGAATAAAAGACCTGAAGTATTAATGATTTTGGACGGATACGGACTCAGTGACATCAAGGAGCATAACGCGATCGCGGAAGCTTCTACCCCGGTAATGGATAAGCTGATGAGCGAGTATCCTTTTGTAAAGGGTTATGCCAGCGGAATGTCGGTCGGACTTCCCGACGGACAGATGGGTAACTCTGAGGTCGGCCATCTGAATATGGGTGCCGGCAGGATTGTATACCAGGAGCTGACACGTATCACCAAGGAGATCCAGGACGGTACGTTCTTTGAGAACGAAGCTCTGCTGGAAGCGGTTGAAAACTGCAAAAAGAACAATTCGTCACTGCATATGTACGGACTGGTCTCCGACGGCGGAGTCCACTCACATAACACACATCTTTACGGACTTCTTGAACTGGCTAAAAGAAACGGGCTTGATAAGGTTTATGTTCACTGTTTCCTGGACGGCAGAGATACGCCTCCGGCTTCCGGAAAGGGTTATGTAGAGGATCTTGAAGCGGAAATGAAGAAGATCGGTGCAGGTGAGGTTGCTACGGTGCATGGTCGTTATTATGCCATGGACAGAGATAATAATTATGACCGTGTGGAGAAGGCTTACAGGGCGCTGGTTTACGGAGAGGGAATAGAGGCGGAAAGCGCCACTGCCGGTATACAGGCATCCTATGACAGAGATGAGACGGATGAGTTCGTTAAGCCTACTGTTGTAATGAAGGACGGTAAGCCCGTGGCAACGATCGAGGATGGCGATTCCATCATATTCTTCAACTTCCGTCCTGACCGGGCAAGAGAGATCACGCATTGCTTCTGTGATGATGAATTTGATAAGTTCGACAGGGGAGACAGGCTCGGAGTTACCTATGTATGCTTCTCCGATTACGATCCCACGATACCGAATAAGCTTGTTGCCTTCAAAAAGATCTCCGTCACCAATACCTTTGGAGAATGGATCGCTGCTCACGGTATGAAACAGGCTCGTATCGCGGAGACGGAAAAGTACGCGCATGTCACGTTCTTCTTTAACGGCGGCGTGGAGGAGCCCAACGAGGGCGAGGACAGGATCCTTGTCAATTCTCCCAAGGATGTCGCAACTTATGATCTGAAGCCTCAGATGAGTGCATACGAGGTTTGCGACCGTCTGGTGGATTCCATCAAGTCCGGTAAATATGATGTTATAATCATAAACTTTGCCAATCCGGATATGGTGGGTCATACCGGAGTGGAAGAGGCTGCGATCAAGGCCATCGAGGTGGTTGACGAGTGCGTCGGCAGGGCTTACGAGGCAGTTAAGGAGGTTGACGGAGTGCTGTTTATCTGTGCGGATCACGGTAATGCGGAGCAGCTTGTTGATTATGAGACTGGTGCGCCCCATACGGCTCATACTACCAATCCGGTTCCGTTTATTCTTGTAAATGCCGATCCCGCATATAAACTCAGGGAGAACGGTGTACTGGCCGATATAGTTCCCACTCTTATAGAACTGATGGGGGAGGAACAGCCCGCAGAGATGACCGGCAGATCACTGCTGATCAGATAAAGCCGGTGCGGGAATTTTTCAGAGGCATAGATACAGATTTTCCCGACAGGGGAGACAGAGCATGTATTTTCAGGGATTCCGAGGGCGATCACGGGATCCCTTTGACCTTTGTATATTATGATCGAGGTTCACAATATCACAAAACAGATAAATGACACGATTGTCCTTGAGAGAGTCAGTTTCACGATCCCGGGGAGTTCGGTGTTCTGTATCCATGGAGAAAAAGGCAGCGGGAAGTCATCTCTGATGCGTATCCTTACAGGGGTATACCGTCCGGATTCCGGTACCGTAGTGGTGGATGACAGACCTGTGTTTGACAATCCCGTTATCAAGAACAGGCTGTTTTTTGTTCCGGATGATCCGTATATGTTTCCGGGCAGGAACGTAGCCGGGATGACCGCATATTATAGGGACATCTTTGGCAGATTTGACCGGGAGCTGTTTGACACTCTGGCTTCGGAATATGGCATAAAAGCATCCGACAGGATCAGTTCTATGACGTCCGGAAGGCTTAAGTCAGTGTCTCTTGTTCTTGCCATGTCCCTCAGGCCGGACTATATTTTTATCGATGATCCTGTTACCGGAACCGGGGAGGATGACAGGCAGGCTATTTCGCAGATGATCGGTTCTGCGCGGGAAAACATCGGCGCTGCCGTGATCTATTCGATCTGCTCACGGGATCTGGGAGCATATCCGGCAGACAGTGAATATATGCTTGTTAAGCCCGAACAGATTTAGGATATGTAAATGTGCGGTTTTTTAGTTTCTTTGCGTTCCAACCTCAGAAGGAGAAGATGGCTCTGGCCGGTATGCATGTTGGCGGTACTGGCTGCTTATACTCTGTACCCTCTTTGGATACGTATGACCGGGATTGCCGGAGAGACATCGGATCTTCCGTCAGCCGGAGTGATAACCGGAGCTGTGACCGGAGGGATATCGCTTTTGATAGCTGCCAACGGATTCGGTTATCTGCATGATATCCGCAAGGTGGATATGTATCACAGTCAGCCTGTCACTATCAGGAGGCGTTTTTACTCGATCTATACGGGTGGGATCGTCTTTTTTGCGGCTTCTCTGATACTTGCCCAGCTTATGGGCCTGGTCGCGGCAGCATACAAAGGAACCGCCCTTGAGGGGTATTTTCCCGTCAGACTTCTGATGGCGCTTGTCATCACGGTTCTGTATTTTCTGTGTATATACAATATCACGATCTTTGCTTTTTCCATAACCGGTCATTCGCTGATGGGAGTGCTGGTGGCCGCCGTACTGATAGTATACGTTGATCTCTGGCAGAGAGTTTATCTGACTTCGCTGCATTTTAAAACTCTTTCGGAGTTTTTCAGTGTAAGGAAGATCGATATTTCCATTATAGATCTCTATTTTCACAATATTGATATCATAAGTGACAGCGGATCATCGCTTTATTCTTCGTTTGATGCTTTCTGGAAAAGCAGTGTGCTCCTTCTGATATGGTGCCTGGTTTTTTATGTAATGGGCAAACGGACCTATATCGGACGTCCGGCAGAGAGCTCAGGCAAGCTGATAGCCTTTTATTCATCGCATATGCTTATTAAACTGATGATAGTCATACCTGTTTCATTGTTGATGGGAGAGGCTACATATGAGAGCTTTTATCTGATGCCGGAGCTTATGCAGGCTCTCAGCATGATCATCACCGCTTACGTTTCTTCATTCCTGATCGAGCTTGTGTTTGAACAGTCGGTCCGCAGTGCGGCCAGGGCCGTCGGAAGCTATATCTTTGCTCTTGTTGTGATATTCGGGCTGTTCGGAGCCTTCAGACTGTGGGAGAACAGGTTCGATAGTTATATCCCCGATCCTGAGGAGCTGGAGTCCTTCGCTGTTTTCAATCCGCTGAACAGTTATTATTACTTTTATAACGTGGAATTCGATGATGAGGGACGTATCCTCAGGTACTATGATGCACCGGACTTTGTCGAAAACGAGATGATACTTACGGATACCGACGCTATACTGACTCTTGCACGTAAAAGCCTCGATACGGATTATCATGAAATGCGTTCGCCTCTCCCTCTCCAGGTTTTCTACAGGATAAGAGGATCGGCTCCAAGGGCAAGGCAGATATGGGTGGATATGGATGAGGAAGAGAACAGAACCTATCTGAACAGGATCATGGGACCGGCTTATTACAAGATCGGGATCTGGCAGTGTTTCACCGGGGATGTTCCGGAAGGAGCGGATGTATCCGAGGTCAGATATACGGATTCAGCTACCGGCGAGGTTGTGATCCTGGGCAGCGGAAGACTTACTGCCACGCGTATGGTACGTGCATGGAGAAATGCCATGGTGATGTATGACTATGATCATGTGAGATATTCCGAGATCATAGGTCAGGTTGAAGTATGGTTTACTCAGTCTCCTTATAAATGGGTAATGCCGGTGTATCCGGACATGATCTATAATATCAACGAAGCCGTACCTGACCACAGCCTCCTTGACTATATACATGATAATCAGTAGAATAATAATTTAGGGTTTGTTGCCCTTACTTTTGATAAGGTTATGAGTGAAAGCGCCGAAAAAAAGGATATGGTCATCCGGGTAAGGGACCTTTATAAGGTCTATCGGCTTGGTGAGACCAGGGTAAAAGCGTTAAACGGGGTCAGCTTTGATATAGACAGAGGGGTATTCTGCGCGGTTGTAGGCACCTCCGGATCGGGTAAGTCAACCCTGCTCAATATGCTTGCCGGGCTGGAACCCGCTACCAAGGGAGAGATAGTGATAGCCGGACAGCATATAGAGAAGATGAATGAAAGTCAGCTGGTCACGTTCAGACGTGAACATGTCGGATTTATCTTTCAGTCCTATAACCTGATGTCGACAATGAACTCGGTGGAGAATGTGGCTTTGCCGCTGGCATTCAGGGGCATCGACAAAAAGACCAGAACACGTAAGGCCGAGGAAGTACTTGAACTTGTCGGTCTTGAAAAATACAAAAAGAATCTGCCCAATCAGATGTCAGGGGGACAGCAGCAGAGGGTCGGTATTGCCAGAGCGCTGGTACTGGATCCGGAGATCGTCTTTGCGGATGAACCGACCGGTAATCTGGATTCGAGGACTTCTACCGAGGTAATGAATCTGATGCAGCGTATTGTGGAGGAGAAGCAGCAGACGCTGATAATGGTCACGCATGATGATCATCTTGCCAGTTACGCGGATATCATGATACGTATATCGGACGGCAAGATCATAGAAAATGTGGATAATCGTAAGAGAGATACCAACTGGATTGAGTATTTCAGATAATGATCCGGAGATCATGATGAAACATAAAAAAATAAAAAAATTTAACAGAATAGTAACACTTATCTGTGTGCTGATGATGGCGTTTTCATTGGGAACCGTTACGGCAAAAGCCGACATCACTCTGGATACTTCGGCGGACGGTAACGGTAAGGACCGGATCGACGATCTTAACAGGTCGGATGCCGATGCGGATCTGTATCACTATATGAACAGTCTGATGGTTCAGTATGAGCTCAATGAGACTCAGTATAACCGCATGCAGGATCTGTTTAACTCGGCAGTTTATTATATCGCCAATACCGATATGACGGTTGCACAGCTGGAAACCTACGTGGCAAGCGTCAAGTCTCAGATGAATACCGTGGCCACCACGGATGTCACTCCCGTTACCAGCGAGTATCTTCAGGTGGATGATAACTGGAGTACTCCTAATGTCTCATACGGAGAGAGAGTATCCATTGTACTTCCGGTCATCAATCTCGGCACCGAGGAATTAAACGATCTTGTTATAGAACCCGAGGTTTCAAACGATGTGACCAAATGGCCTTTTGTACCCGGATCTACGGGATATATTCAGACGGAACCCTTTATACCCGGGTATATCAACGACCAGCAGGCTCATGATAACAGACGCGAGTTTACCTATAATTTCACTGTCAGAAGCGACGTTATGACCGGATATTACGAGCTGAAGTTCAGGGTATCCTATACCAGAGCCGGAGTCAGGGTTGAGGATGATAATGCCGCCGAACTGACGGTATTCGTTCATACTTACGGCAAACCCGAGAGCGGCTTCATAGGGGGCAACGGCAATGAGGATAAAAAGCCGAAGAGCAGGATAATAGTGACTGGCTACGATACCAATCCGAAGGAGATATATTCGGGAGATACCTTTGATCTGACCCTGCATGTTCAGAATACTTCCACATCGTCTGCCGTATCAAATGTGCTTTTTGATCTGAAAGCTGCGGCCGAACAGGTCAGCACAAATGAGTCGATAATCCCGTTTATACCGACCAGCGGATCGAACGCTGTGTATGTTTCGGATATTCCCGCCGGTTCCACCACGGATATCAATATAGAGATGAATGCCAGGGCCGGTCTTTCACAGAAGTCGTATGTACTTGAACTCAATATGACATACGATTCGGGTATACAGTTCGATCTTACGGATAAGGCGAGTATATCGATCCCGGTATTGCAGGAATCAAAATTTGATATGTCAACGGTTGAGGTTGCTCCTGCAAGCATTAACGTGGGCGGTCAGAGTAATGTTATGTTCAGTCTCTATAATACCGGCAAGACCACGTTGTACAATGTCCAGGTGCAGTTTGCAGCCGATTCGATCGAGAACAACATGGCATACATAGGTAATCTGTCCAGCGGCTCCACGGGAAACGTGGACGTAATGCTGACAGGCGTGAGCCAGACCATGGACGACGGAACTGTCAATCTGAAGATATCCTATGAGGATGAGGCCGGTAATGTGACCACTGCTGACAAGACATGCACGTTGTTTGTAAATGAGATAATGATGGACGATTTTGGGATGGACGGCAGAAGAGAACCCGGTATGGAGGAAGAGGATACCTCAGGCGGGATCGGAGCCGTGATGAGAGGCCTCATCATAGGTGCGGCGGTCATACTGATCTTTGGTATAGGTGCATTTATCTATGTTCGACGCAAAAAGAAAAAAGAGGCTTCCCTTCATGCGGAGGATCTGAAGGATCTTGAAGAGCTTGAGAAGGATGACACGGATGGGACTGATGAGTTGGATAACGGCTCAGATGAAAACAATGCCGATAACAGTCCCGCCGATAACGGACCGGTAGAGTAATGAAATTTTCGGATATGCTGCAGACCGGTGCCGCCAATCTGTGGAAACGGAAATTCAGGTCTGCTCTGACCATAATGGGCGTTGTGATCGGCGTCGCCTCCATAGTGGTTATGGTGTCTCTGGGTTTGGGCCTGTCGGCGTCCATGATGGAGGAGTATTCTTCCTACGGCAGTATCACTCAGATCACCGTACAGACCCCCTACGCAGACAGCGGTTCCGGTACCAATACGGATGAACTCAGACTCAATGCCGCGCTTGTAGAGGATTTTAAGAATATTGAGCATGTCGAAAGCGTATATCCTGTGCTGCAGACCTCGATCATCTCCATATACGGCGGTTATACCGGATATCTGCAGTTAAAGGCTACAACGCTGGAAGGACTTGAATCCTTCGGGATTGAAGTCGGAGAGGGCAGATTGCCGGATGAAACCGATGATGAGCTGACGTTTTTCTATGGAAACAGTGTGCTCATGGATTTTGCCAATGCAAAGACAGGGCAGGATTACTGGAGCACGGGCGTTACTCCGGATATCGATCTTATGGGAGGAGCACTGTTTACCGTCTTTGATACCAATTCCTATTATTCCGCCCAGTCCGGATCCGGTCAGGGTTCCGGGGAGGGCGGTTCAAACGATGTTAAGCCTCCGAAAAAGTATCTGATCCCGGCCTGCGGCATCCAGAAGGAGACGGAAGGATACGATCAGAACGGGTGGTATGTTTTCTGTGATATCGACCAGCTTATCCCCAAGCTGAAACAGATATTTAAAAAGAGTGTGATCCCAGGTCAGCCTTCAACCAAATCCGGCAAGCCTTTCAATGAGATCTTCTACACTCAGATCCTGGTAAACGCAGACGATATGGAAAATGTCAGCGCGATACAGAAGCAGATCGAGGATATGGGATATACCGCATACAGTAATGCGGAATGGATTTCATCGGCTATGACTTCCATGGGGTATGTACAGGCTGTTCTTGGAGGGATCGGAGCGGTTTCGCTGCTGGTGGCAGCAATAGGAATAACTAATACCATGATGATGTCCATATACGAGAGGACCAAAGAGATCGGGGTTATGAAGGTTCTGGGTTGTGCGCTGGAAAACATCAGGATGATGTTTCTTATCGAGGCCGGGATCATTGGATTTATCGGAGGAGTAGTCGGTGTTCTGTTGAGTTATGCCGTATCGGCGATAATCAATTATGTATCAGCCGGATCCGATGTGATGGGCCTCGGCATAAGCGCCGCAGATCTATCGCGTATTCCTCCCTGGCTCGCTCTGTTGTCAGTGATATTTGCCATAGTTATAGCTATGATCGCCGGTTTTTTTCCGTCACAGAAGGCAATGCGGCTTTCTCCGCTGGCTGCGATCAGAAATGAGTGATATGCAGGATAAGGATAGCAAAACACAGATAGAAGCGGTGGCCCGGGAGATCATTGAAAGTGCCGAGAACGCGGTGATCATGGATTGCAGATACCTGCAGTATGCCCTGGCGGCGGTAAACTGGGTACCGGTTACCGGATCTGCGAGAATAGCCTGTAACGGCCAGACTGTCTACTATGATCCGGCATTGGTGATCCGCAGGTTTAAGCTGGATCAGAACAGCTGTATCAGATGCTGTATACATATTCTGTTTCATCTGGTTTTTCACCATAATTTTGAATACGAGACAAAAAACAAGGAGATATGGGATCTTGCCTGTGATGTTGCCGTCGAAAACATCATTATGGAGCTTGATCTGTACAGGACTGCACAGAGGGATGATCCGGAAAGAAGGATCAAGCTGGATCTGCTGAAGGGCAGAGCCGGCGGTCTGCATGCCCAGGCGCTATACAGGCTTATGCTTGTAGAAGAGCCATCGGAACGGGAGAGAGAAGACCTGATCAGGCTGTTTAAAAGAGACGAGCATGAACTGTGGCTTCCGCCCGAGAAGCTTGAGATCAGTCTTGAGGAATGGAAGAGGATTTCGGAACGCGTGAAAAGCGATCTCAAAAGTTTCTCGGGAGGGAAGACTGATTCGGAGAGCCTGAGGGCCGCTCTTGACGACGCTACCAGGGAAAAGATAAATTACAGCGATTTCCTGCGTCGGTTTATGGTCAGCCAGGAAACCATCAAAACCAGCGATGATGAGTTTGACTATATTTATTATACCTACGGCTTGGATCACTACAGAAATATGCCTCTTATAGAGCCTCTTGAATACAGTGATGCCACTAAGGTAAAGGAATTTGTTATCGCATTGGATACATCCGCGTCGGTTCGCGGTGATCTGGTAGAGGCATTTCTCAAAAGGACCGTGAGTATACTGAGCGATGCCAACAATTTTTTTAACGAGTACCATGTGCATATTGTACAGTGTGACAGTGATATAAGGTCGGATACCATAGTACACAATAACGCGGAATTGCAGGATTTTATCGCAAATGCGGCTATCACGGGATACGGCTCCACCGATTTCAGACCCGTGTTTGAATATATTGACGATTTGTGTGCAAAAGGTGTATTCTTAAACTTAAGGGGAATTTTGTATTTTACCGACGGGTATGGTATATTTCCCCGGTCTGCTCCCGCTTATGACACTGCCTTTGTATTTGTGAGTGATGACGGCACAGGGCCGGATGTCCCCGATTGGGCGATCAGGATCGTGCTGGATGAGGATCAGATTAAGAATTAATATATAGGTGAGCATGACATTATGGCGGTTTTACCTATTTCAAATAAAAAGAATAATAACGAAACCGGCAATATAAAGCCCAAGACCAACAAGGAAAAGATGTCGGATTTACGGTTGCAGATCATTTTGAGTTTTGGAATCGTGATTCCTGTTGTTCTTGCTGTTGTGATTTCTGTGTTTAGCTCTGTGGTCGCCAATGCCCTCAAGAATCAGACCGCAGATATGATCCAAAAGCTCAATACCCAGCTGAATTCAAATATCGACAGCCATATGAAGACCATCAGCGACAATATCAATATGCTGCTGACGGATACTGAGATCGTTATGTATAATCCGGGCAATGATCCGGACCCGGAGATCGAGAAGGAGATCGATACCAAACTGTATTCATATGCGCTCTATTCAACTTACGGAGATTACGGGATTGTCTATTCCAACGGAAATACCGTAGGTAAGATCTCGACCAAACTGAAGGATGCCGGAGGAGATGCGCTGTTCAATGTTCTTAACAAAGGCCTGTCCAGATCCTCGGGCGGGTGGTCATCGGAACTGATCCCCGGCAGAACTACAGCGGTATTCTTAAGAAAGCTCAATGATTCTGCCATAGCGGTCGCAAGTATAGATTCTGCGGAGCTTACGGACGGCTTCGAAGGGGCGATGTTTGTTGACGGTATGGAGGTATTTATTGCCGATAAGTCTCTGGTCGTTATCTCGTCCACCGATGACGATGTTGTTCCCGGCAGCTATCTCAAAACACAGATCAGCCGTTCAGTGGACAGATCCGCCATGTCTACCCAGGTAGGCGATAAGTATGTGGTTGCTACGAATCTCCTGACAAACGGATGGTTTGTGATAACGGCAGTCCAGACCGATGATGTACTTGCGGTACTTAACAAATCACTTAACAGAATACTGATGATCACCATAATACTGACGTCCCTTGCACTTATCTATATCTGCTTTATGGCATATAAGATCGCGGCATCGATCAACCAGACGGTGGATAAGCTGGATGTCAAGGCTCAGAAGGATCTGCTGACCGGAATATATAATAAGCGTTCCTTCGAGGAGATCGTGGATTCCAATCTGAAGGATCCGGCACCCGATATGTCGTACGCACTTATATTCATGGATGTTGATAATTTTAAGGGAGTAAATGACCGGTGCGGACACGACGTAGGAGATATGGTTCTTAAGAGATTTGCCCATACGATCGATACGGTCTTCAGAGATTCCGATATCAAAGGCCGTCTGGGAGGAGATGAATTCTGTGTGCTTGTCCGAATGCCGGAGGAATCTGACAGGAATCAGCTGATCTCCAATATCAACGAGGTATGCCGGAGGTTTACCGATGCTCTTCATAAGCAGGCGGACAGTGCCAGACAGGATCTTCCTGCCGTCACTTCAAGTATGGGAGCCGCGATATGGGCAGGAATACCTGAGGGATTCGAAGAACTGTATCATAAAGCGGATACCGCACTTTATGCCTCCAAAAAGAGAGGAAAGGATACCTGGACCATACATGGTGTAGAAAAATAAAATTATTGTTGCATCATCTGTTAGTTGCTATTATAATATTTCTCGGTGAGTGCTTTTGCATGCACCGAGTTTTTTTGGAGTAGATTGTATACAAGTATACGTAAACACACTAAGGAGGTTCATTATGTCGTACGTTGATGAAGTCTATGAGCGCGTCGTAGCTCAGAATCCGGCTCAGCCCGAATTCCACCAGGCAGTAAAGGAAGTTCTGGAGTCACTCAGAGTAGTGATCGAAGCTAATGAAGAAGAGTACCGCAAGGAGGCTCTGCTCGAGCGCCTGACAACTCCTGAGCGTCAGATCCTGTTCAGAGTCCCCTGGGTTGATGACAAGGGACAGGTACAGGTTAACAACGCAATGAGAGTACAGTTCAATTCCGCCATTGGACCCTACAAGGGAGGTTTAAGACTTCATCCTTCGGTTAATATAGGTATCATCAAGTTCCTTGGTTTCGAGCAGATATTCAAGAATTCCCTTACCGGTCTTCCGATCGGCGGCGGCAAGGGAGGTTCGGATTTTGATCCCAAGGGTAAATCGGATCGTGAGGTTATGGCCTTCTGCCAGAGCTTCATGACCGAGCTTTACAGACATATCGGAGCAGACACCGATGTACCTGCCGGTGATATCGGTACGGGCGCACGTGAGATCGGATATATGTACGGCCAGTATAAGAGACTTACCGGACTCTATGAGGGAGTTCTCACCGGTAAGGGACTTACCTACGGCGGATCTCTTGCCAGAACAGAAGCTACAGGCTACGGTCTGCTTTATCTGACAGAAGAAATGCTCAAGTGCAACGGTAAGGACATAAAGGGCAAGACCATAGCTGTTTCTGGTGCAGGCAATGTTGCCATCTATGCTATCCAGAAGGCACAGCAGCTCGGTGCTAAGCCTGTTACCTGCTCGGATTCCACCGGCTGGATCTATGATCCCGAAGGAATCGACGTAGAGCTGCTCAGAGAGGTTAAGGAGGTTAAGCGTGCACGCCTGACCGAGTATGCTGCAGCACGTCCCTCGGCCGAGTATCATGACAAGGCAAAAGAAGGTACAAACCAGTGGTCAGTCAAGGTTGACATCGCACTTCCGTGCGCAACGCAGAATGAGCTGAACCTTGATGATGCAAAGACTCTGGTAGCTAACGGTGTATTTGCAGTAGCTGAGGGCGCTAACATGCCTACAACCATGGAAGCAACGGAATACTTCCAGCAGAACGGCGTTCTGTTCTGCCCCGGCAAGGCTTCCAATGCAGGCGGTGTTGCCACATCCGCACTTGAGATGAGCCAGAACTCAGAGAGACTTTCATGGACCTTCGAGGAAGTAGATAAAAAGCTTCAGGGCATTATGGTCAATATCTTCCACAATCTGGATGAGGCTGCCAGGAAGTACGGCAAAGAAGGCGACTACGTTGCAGGCGCCAACATTGCAGGTTTCCTCAAGGTAGCAGAAGCAATGAAGGCTCAGGGTATTGTATAAGTCGTATATCAGCCGAGCGAAACTGCAGACAAAAATATGATGCAAAAGCCTCACAGTTAATGGCTGTGGGGCTTTTATTGACAGTGAAAACAATATGAAGAATCCGATTATCTGGGCTGATTATCCCGATCCTGATGTGATCCGGGTGGATGACACCTACTATATGGTAAGTACGACGATGCATATGTTTCCCGGCTGCGTGATACTCAGGTCATATGACCTGCTGCATTGGGAGACCGCACCATCTGGAGTTTAGGCTGGATCACTTTATGGGATGCAGGGCAGGATTGTATTTTTATTCAACGGAAAGAGCCGGAGGCATGGCGGCATTTATGGATTTCAGATTGGAACCCGTTAAGACAGAACCCACGGGTAAATAAAGGAGAGCAAAGATCATGGAAATTCAACAGATCATTGATATCGCAAAGGAAGCCGGGGAGATAATGCTTAAGGCATCCCGTCCAAAGATCATGGAAAAGTCCGGACACGCCAATTTCTGTACGGAAACTGATGAAAAAATACAGGCATTTCTGATAGAAGGGCTGGGTGAGATCGCACCGGAGGCGTCATTCCTGGGCGAGGAGGACGGACGGGACGAGTTCACAGCCAAGATGAGCAGCGGCTACTGCTTTGTTATTGATCCGATCGACGGGACATCTAATTACATCTATTCCTATCGTCCTTCGGTGGTATCGATCGCGCTTCTGAAGGACGGCCGGCCGTACATGGGAGTGATCTGCAATCCCTTTGACGATCTTGTGTTTTCGGCTGTTGCCGGAGAGGGTGCATACTGCAACGGTGAGAGGATCATGTCTTCTGAAGCCCCGTTATCCGAATCTCTGGCGATCATAGGAACCGCGCCGTATTATACCGAGCTTCTGGATCAGACATTCAGCGCTGCTAAGAAGCTGCTTCCTCTGTGCGTCGATATCAGACGCTCGGGTTCGGCCGCATGGGATATGTGCTGCGTTGCGATGGGCAGATGCAGCCTGTACTTTGAGCTGAGGATACAGCTGTGGGATTATGCGGCTGCGGCTCTTATCGCGGAAGAGGCGGGCTGTCGTGCAACAGATATAAACGGAGCTCCGCTCAGCTACACCGGAGCCACATCGGCGGTGTGTATGGCGAGAGGAGTTAAGGAGATACCGGATATATTTTAGGAAATAAACGGAGAAGGAAATGAGCGAAACGGTTAAACCAAAGATACTTGAAAACAGGATATTTCTGTATATAACGGAATTTTTTGCGGGAGTCAGCGTGATGGCGGTAGAGCTTGGCGCCAGCAGACTGCTGGCTCCGTATTTCAGTTCATCACAGATAGTTTGGACCATCATAATAGGCACGATAATGATCGCAATGGCTCTCGGTAATCTGTACGGTGGCAAAAGCGCCGATAGGAATCCCGATCCCTCGAGGCTGTATCGCAGGATACTGATCGCTGCCATCTGGATAGCGGCTATCCCCGTGGTCGGTAAGTATATTATCATCGGGATTTCAGGGCTGCTTGTACTGGCTGTCGATACGAATTTTCTGATCATAGCGGCCTTTATCTCGTGTATGGTCATTTTTGTTTTTCCGCTTTTTCTGCTGGGAACCGTTACCCCGTCACTGGTCAAGGTATGTGTCAGTGACCTGAACGAGAGCGGAAGTACTGTGGGCAGGCTCGGAGCCTGTAATACCATAGGAAGTATAATCGGTACCTTTCTTCCGACGTTCGTGACGATCCCTGCGGTTGGAACCTCGATCACTTTTCTGATCTTTTCGGGTATATTGTTTGTGATCGCCTGCGTATACTTTATCAGCTCCGGCGGGCATACAAGGAAGGTAGTGACCGGAGTGGTCCTTTTTGTGACCTGCACATTTCTCGGACACAGTACTTCGTTTGCTTTCTGGGAAGGTGACTTAAGCTATGAGGGTGAGAGTGTATATAATTATCTGCAGGTCAAGGAGGATCCCTCCAGGGTTATTCTGTCGACCAACGTGCTTTTCGGAGTTCAGTCGGTGAGGATGAAGTCCGATGAACTGACCGGCATGTATTACGATTATGCACTTGCGGCTCCGGTTATGGCCGTATATAACGGCATTGATCCGCAGGCTTCCGATATGTCCGGGGAAGCAGTTTTGTCAAATGAGGATCCCGGACTCGATATTCTGGTTCTCGGCAACGGCAGCGGAACCTATGCAGATCAGTGCCTTAAGTATTTTCCGGGTTCTCATGTTGAGGGCGTGGAGATAGACGGCAGGATCACGGATCTGGCCTATGAGTATTTTGACCTGTCGGCTGAAGAGGATGTATATGAGTATGACGGCAGAGCTTATCTGCAGGCAGTTGATAAGAAGTATGATGTTATCCTCGTGGATGCATATCAGGACATCACTATCCCTTTTCAGATGTCGAGCGTGGAATTTTTTACACTTGTCAGGGATCATCTGGGGGAGGGCGGTGTAATGGCGGTCAATATGAACATGCATTCCGATAACAACAGCGCCATCAATACGTACCTGAGCGATACCATAGCCTCGGTATTTACATATGTTGATGTTGTTGATGTAGCCGGGAGTACAAACCGTGAGCTTTTTGCCTCCTCATACCGGGATCCTTCGGAGTCTCTGGAGGCAGCGCTCATCAGTGAAAAGCTGCCTTCGGACGGATCTGCAGGGAGCATGTCCCTGTTAAACATGATGGGAACGGTAAATGACAGGCTCGGTAACTACGTGGCCGGAGACAACATTCTTACGGATGATAAGGCGCCGGTGGAGCTTCTCGGGATGGAGATGATCGATTCCCTGATAGAGGCAGAACTGCAATACTATAAATCCATATATGCCGCGGAAGGACTGGGCGGAGTACTCAGGAGTCTGGGTGTGAGCCTGTAGTTTCGAATTCGCCGGACACATCAATAGATCAGAGGAACCGTCTCCCTGATCCGCGAATTAGTGTTTGCCAGTATTGCGGATTTATAGTAAAATAGTTAGTTGTATTCAACACATTGAGCTAAGGATGTTTTTTGGCGTTCACAGTAACGTACTATTGTAATTCGGATAGGAGATACGGATATGGCAATGAGACTTGTTACAAGATCGGATTTTGACGGACTTGCCTGCGGCACACTGTTGCTTGAGGCTGGGATCATAGATCATTGGAAGTTCGTGCACCCCAAGGATCTGCAGGACGGACTGATCGAGATCGATGAGAATGACTGTCTGGCAAACGTTCCCTTTGTAGAGGGTTGCGGACTCTGGTTCGATCACCATTCCAGTGAATTCGAGAGGAACCAGCTGGAGGGTAAGTACAAGGGAGAGAGCCGTATCACACCCAGCTGTGCGAGAATCATATATGAGTATTACGGTGGTCATGACCGTTTTGCTCACTTTGATGATATGATGGAAGCGGTTGACAAGGTTGACTCCGGTAATCTGACCATTGATGAGATACAGAATCCGCAGGGATGGATCCTTGTCGGTCTGCTGATGGATCCCAGAACCGGTCTGGGCCGTTGGAGAAACTTTACGATACCGAATTATAAACTGATGGAGAATCTGATGGAAGCCATCCGTACCGACAGTACCGAACAGATCCTCAATATGCCCGATGTAGTGGAGCGTATCGAGGTTTACCGAGAGCAGGATGCCAAATTCAAGGAGATGGTCAGGGCTCACACAAGGATTGAGGGAGATGTTATCATATCCGACTTAAGAGGTGTTGATCCGATCTATTCCGGCAACAGGTTCCTGATCTACAGTCTTTATCCGGATCAGAATATTTCCGTATGGATAGTTAGCGGCAAGGGCGGAGAGGGCTGCTCGTGCGCGACCGGATACAGTATCTTAAACAAGACCAGTCATGTCAATGTCGGCGCTCTTATGCTCAAGTATGGCGGCGGCGGACACCGTAAGGTAGGCACATGCCAGTTTACGAGTGAGAATATGGATACCAATATTCCTCTGCTCCTTGATGATCTGGTCAACTATGATGCCAACTTCCCGGACGGAGAGGTCAACAGCGACAAGAATAAACCGGTCGGAGTTTTCATTAATTCCAATAAAGACTGACAATGCTCTTGCTTAAGCAGATGATAATCCTGTTTTTACTGATGGCGACAGGATACATATTGAAGAAGATCAATATCATATCCCCGGCAGGTGAAAAGACTATGTCGGGGATAGTTGTTAATATCGCTAATCCGGCACTTGTTCTTTCGGCGGCGATCAATCCCGAGAGCACTATAGCCGGCCGGGAGCTGCTTGTCACGATGCTGCTCGCACTGGCGGTATACTTCGTGCTTCTCATTTTGGCGTTTCTTTTCCCGCGGATCATCAGGGTTCCCGCGCCCTCGCGGGGAGCTTATTCGGTTATGATGGTATTCTCAAACATCGGATTCATGGGCTTTCCGCTGCTTTCCGCAATGTACGGACCGGAAGCGCTTCTGTATGCGTCACCGTTTATGATCATTTATAATATCCTGATCTATACATACGCAATAGCGCTTATGGACAGAGGACATAAATGGGATCTTAAGTATACTCTGAGCAGGATATTCAATGTCGGAGTTATAGCATGTATCCTGACGATCGTGCTGTATCTGGCCAGACTGCCGGTTCCGGAAGTGATAGAGACCACGATAGGACATATGAGCGCCCTTACGGCACCGCTCTCTATGATGGTCATAGGCGCTTCAATGAGCAATATGCATATCAGGGAGCTGCTTACCGATGCCGGTCTGATAGTGTTCTGTATAGCCAAGCTTCTGATCATACCGGTGATCGGAGTTTTCTGTATTAAGAGCCTGGGCTTTTCTCCGATGATGACGGGAGTATGTCTGATCATGCTTGGCACTCCTGTAGGAAGCATGACCGCTATGATAGCGGGACAGGCGGACAGTCCGGATTATCCGCTGGTAGCCAGGGGAGTGGCTCTCTCTACGGTTTTATCCGTGGCAACGCTGCCGGCGGTGTTTATGATCACTGGGATATGATCGGTAAGGATTATCTGAAAGTATATATTGCATCTCCGGACAGTCTGGATGATCCGGAAACATTCCGGAGGGTTTATTCGGAATTTCCGGACTTTCGTAAGGAGAAGACTGGCAGATACAATAATACTGCGGTCAGAAATCAGTCGGCAGCAGCCTTCGGCCTGCTTATCCACGGGCTTAAAAAACTTGGATTTCAGATGACAGCTCCGGATATATGGAATGAGCTGGGGTTTGCCATCGGAGAACACGATAAGCCGTATTTTGCGAACAGACCCGATATCTGTTTTTCCCTTTCGCATACGAAGGGCTGCGTATTGTGTGTGATATCCGGTGTGAATTGCGGCTGCGATATAGAACGTATCGACAGAAGGACCGGCACGGATGAGCTTTTGCGTATTGCAAAACGGGTATTTACAGACAGAGAGAGGGACAGTGTCACTGATGCAGAGTCTTTTTACCGGATATGGACGCGCAGAGAGGCATATGTAAAGTATACCGGAGAGGGTATAGCGGGCATGGATCCGGAACTGGATATCGAATCCGGAGGCGTATGTCTGCAAACAGTGAGCATGGAAAGTCATCTGATCTCGGTATGTCTTCCCGAGGATGGTTATCGTATTATCAGAGAAATAAAACCGGAAGTAGTCCGACTCTGAACGGAATGGAAAAATAATTATGACATCCAATGTAAAGCATAAAAGAAGAATAGGACATATTCTGGAAGCAGTGGCAGTGACCGCGGTGCTGGTCCTTATTATGACGTCCCGTACGGATGCCGCAAGGCTGCAGCCCGAGCATGATTACGGAGCTGCACGGGACAATACCCGTCTGGGCAGGATGCTGGATCAGATGGATCATTTATACGATACCTACGAAAAGAAGGACGATGGTCCAAAGAACCCGCCGACGTTCAATACGGTCAGTATTCTTGATACGGACATCCTGGATACCGATGATATAGTGGCGATCCAGAGATATGCCTTTTACAGCAACGCTTACGGTGTGGCTGCCTGTGTGGCCGGCGGAGATGAGATAGTCAGAGGAGTGCTCAATTCCATAGGCAGCAATCTTCCGGTGGGAAGCTCGCAGAGTGCAACAGGGTATACACCCTTCTGGGAGTTGTACAGGCTTACGCAGAATACAGCTGCGGCAGAGGGCGAGTTTAACGGAGAAGAGGGCTATTACTATGATTATTCGTATATGGAAGCCACAGGTTCGGTTAATTCCATCCCCGCCCTTGAAATGTATAAGTCGGCTCTGAGGAGCAATAAGGTTGATATCATAACCATAGGTTATCTGAATAACCTTTACGATCTGCTGAATGATCCCGAAGGACGCGAACTGGCACAGAGAAACCTTAACGCTGTATACATTACCGGCGGCAGTCTCAAGGGACTGGGCGACAACAACTTCAACAGCTCCGGCGATCTGCTTGCAAAGAGCATATTCGTGACCGATACACTGCGCCAGATGGGGATCTATACCGTGTACATAACAGGAGATCTGGGAGGCGTGATCAATACCGGACCGTTTGACAGCCTGAGCAGGCAGGCCTTTGCGACACTGTCCAGAGACACCACACCGTCCTGGGATATTTTTACTGTCTGGGTGTACAGGAACAGAATGTCAAATCCCCATGTTACACTCGTCAGGTCGTCGCTGTATATACAGCCGAGCGGGGCAAACCAGTTTATTGACGGAGCCGAGAACGAATCCTTCAGGGTGGTAAAGGTTTCGGCCGATAATGTTATACAGGGATTGCTGTGAACGGATTGACTTCACACTGTCTTTTGAGATATCATATTCTTTTGGAATATTGAATATACAGGTGGGAAATATGGCTCAGAAACTTAACAAAAAGCCCGTAACGGGTATGAAGGATATATTGCCGGAGGAAATGGCGATCCGCGATTATGTGTGCGGTATTATCAAATCCACATATGCGGAATTCGGCTTTACACAGATCGAAACCCCCTGCGTGGAATCGCTGGAGAATCTCAACTGTAAGGCAGGCGGAGATAACGAGAAGCTGATATTCAAGATCATGAAGCGCGGAGAGAAACTGAAGATCGGCGAAGCCAGAGAAGAGAACGATCTCGCCGACGGTGGGCTCAGATATGATCTGACGGTTCCGCTTGTCAGGTATTATTCCGCTCATGCTGCCGAACTGCCGTCTCCTTTTAAAGCTCTTCAGATGGGGAATGTCTGGCGTGCCGACCGACCTCAGAGAGGCCGCTACAGACAGTTCATGCAATGCGATATAGATATTCTCGGAGATGCTTCCAATCTGGCAGAGATCGAGCTGATACTTGCCACCACCACTACTCTCGGACGTATAGGCTTTAAGAACTTTGAGATCCGCATTAACGACAGACGGATCCTCAAGGGGATGGCAGCAAGCTGCGGCTTTCCCGAGGATAAATATGACGAGATATTTATCATATTGGATAAGATGGACAAGATCGGTAAGGATGGAGTAAGAGCCGAACTTGCGGAAGCGGGATATGAGACAGACAAGGTGGACCGGTATATCAGCCTGTTTGAGGAAATGGAGCAGGCTGCGGATCCGGTTGCATATTGTCTTGAAAGACTCGGAGATCATATAGATACTGAGGTAGCCGAGGGATTTAAAGAAATAATCTCATCCGTGGAGGCTACCAAAGGGGATCATTTTAAGCTCGTCTTTGATCCTACATTGGTCAGAGGTATGAGCTATTACACGGGTACCATATTTGAGATCGCGATGCCTGAGTTCGGTGGCAGCTGCGGAGGCGGCGGCCGGTACGACAGGATGGTAGGCATGTTCACCGGCCAGGAGGTTCCCGCCTGCGGATTTTCGATCGGCTTTGAACGTATCGTTCTTTTGCTTCTCGAGAGCGGATTTAAGGCTCCCGGTACAGAGAATAAGACTGCCTACCTGCTGGAAAAGGGACTCTCCTCCGATAAAATGGGCGAAGCGCTGAAAGCCGCGGAAGCCGAGAGAGCAGGCGGCAGACAGGTGCTTGTGGTGCGGATGAATAAAAACCGCAAGTTCCAGAAGGAGCAGCTGACGGCCCAGGGTTATACCGAATTTAAAGAATACTTCAAAGAGGCGTTAAAGTAGTATGAAAAGATCCGCTGTCACAGGCTCTCTGATCCTGCTGCTTACTGCCGCTGTCTGGGGCGTATCTTTTGTGGCGCAGAGCGCCAGCATGGAGTATATAGGTCCGTTCACCTTCAGTGCCGTCCGATGCATGATGGGTACAATAGTGCTTATTCCGGTCATAATCGGCGTGCGCGTTTTCCTGCTCAGGGATCCCGCAAAGTACGGTGATTCGGTATTTGTACATGTTTTTGACCGCAATACGGTCATGGGCGGCCTGCTAAGCGGTTTGCTGCTGTTTATAGCGTCAAATCTGCAGACCATAGCTCTTAAGACCGCATCGGCAGGCAAGGCCGGATTTATCACGGCCATGTATATAGTCATGGTTCCGCTTTTCGGTCTTTTCCTGAATAAGCGGGTGGGACTTAACGTATGGATCAGCGTGCTTCTTGCCGCAGTGGGGCTCTACCTGCTGTGTATGAAGGATGCGCTCGGATTCGGGACCGACGACCTGCTGCTTTTGGCCTGTGCGGTATTCTTTGCGATACAGATACTCGTGGTGGATAAGTATGTACCTTTTGCCAACGGTATCGCAATGGCTGCGATCGAGTTTTTTGTGTGCAGTGTTCTGTCAGCGGTCGTAATGTTTGCCATTGAAACTCCGGAGTGGCCTCTGATACGTGAATGTATGGGGGCGTTGTTGTACGCGGGTATAGGCAGCTGCGGAGTCGCATATACACTGCAGATCATAGGACAGCGTTTTGTGGAGCCTGCAACGGCGAGCCTGATCATGAGCCTTGAGAGCGTGATAAGTGCGATCAGCGGTGCCGTGATCCTTCATCAGATGATGAGCGGGAGGGAGATCGCCGGCTGCGCCTTGATGTTTGCGGCAATAATACTTGCACAGCTTGTTTTCAAGGGAAAGACTGATTGATTCGGTATTTCCTTAGAGCTCCGCGCGGATGCGCACGGATTTTCAGTGGAAATCGATGCTCCGAATCGAAAATCCGGCGCGGGAAACGCTTTGATCAGCGTTTCCCAAAAAAGAAAGAGGATTGAAATGGCAGAGAACAAAAACGAAGAAGCAAAGATAGACGCCAGACTGGACGAACTGGCAAACAAATTTGCGAATGGTAAGGATAATAAGGATTTTACCGTATTTATGGAAGTGCTGGAGAATTCCAATGTTCTGGTTCCGGCCGAGATGCCCGATAACATTACTGATTCCATAAGGGAAGCAGCCAGAACCGGACAGGCTATGCCCATAGACAAGGATAACCAGCCCAAGATATGTCTGCTGGCCAAAAATGACGGTTCAAAGGTATTTCCGATATTCACCTCCAGAGTTCAGATCCCCCAGGAGAAGATCCCCCCGGCGATCATGAATATCCCGTTCAGTGCGGTGATAGGAATGCTTAAAGCCAATCAGGATCAGATTCATGAGATAGCTGTCAATCCGTTTACCAACGGCTTTGTCCTCAATCAGAATCTGATCGATCTGGTAGACAGGAGATATAAGGCAGGTGCGAACAAAAAAACGCAGGGTACTCCGGTTCAGCTTACCGAGCAGCAGTTCCATGCGCTTGCTCATGTCAAGATGTCCAGAGAGCTTCTGCCCGCCTGGATTTTTGCCGATCCCGGGAATGTGATGTCGGATCTGCGGCTTCAGAAGGAAAAGTATATAATGGCGGCATATAAGGAAGCTTATCCTTCCAATATCCGCGTACCGTACAGGGAAGAGGATATAGCGATCATGTCGCTGCAGATCGAAGATGATCTTATGATCACCCGGATAGATCTTCCCGAAAAGAATACTCAGGAGGGAAGTCCGCTCAGAATATATATTACCGAAGAACCGGATAAGGTAAATTATTTTCTGATAGAAAAGGGAAGTAAGGAAACTCCGGCAATGATCGCAAAGGTCGGTGCCGACGGCTCTCATATCAAGCTTGAGGAGGCTCCCGATAACGGAGCCGAGATAGAAGCTGTGATGGGTCTTCTCAAGCCGTCATGATGGGATGGTATGATGAATGCTTTTGTAAAAAAAGTAAATAATTTAGTTTTGCTGTCTTTTATCACAGGATTATTTCTGACCGGCTGCGGCGAGTCTGAGGTGACCGGAGAAACCGGTAAGGTCATTGCGGCCGACGGTTCGGTTAAGGCGACTATTGTCAGAGATTTTGATGAGTCCCTGTACAGTGTGTCCGAGCTGGAGGATATGATGAACAGTGAGGCTGCCGATTACAATTCTTCAAACGGCGCCGGAAATGTCAGTGTCGTCAGCGTTGAGTGTGTTGACAATAAGGTGACTGCCGTAATGGACTACAAAAGCGACAGGGATTACAGCAGCTTCAACAGCCGGTATTTTACAAGGGAAAGCTGTGACGAGGCTATTGCCAACGGTTCGTTGAGGGTATCGATGAAGGATGCTTCAAGCCTTGAGGGCGTAGATATCAGCTCGATCACCGGCAGCGATAAGCTGGATGTCCTTGTCACGGACGAGGTTGGATATCTCACTTTGCCGGGTAAGGTAAGATATATATCGGACGGCGTTGAGGTCGTCACCAAAAAACAGGTGCTTGTGTCCGACAATATGGACGGACTGGCGTATATTATTTTTTCGAGAAAATAGAATCATAAGGAGATCGTTATGGAAAAAACAATGGAAAAGATCGTGGCGCTGGCCAAGTCGAGAGGGTTTGTGTATCCCGGTTCGGAGATCTACGGAGGACTTGCCAATACCTGGGATTACGGTAATCTGGGAGTAGAGCTGAAGAATAACGTTAAGAAGGCATGGTGGCAGAAGTTCATTCAGGAGAACCCTTACAACGTGGGAGTTGACTGTGCTATCCTGATGAATCCGCAGACCTGGGTCGCATCAGGTCACCTTGGCAGCTTTTCCGATCCTCTTATGGACTGCAAGGACTGTCATGAGAGATTCAGGGCAGACCAGCTTATAGAGAATTATGCTGCCGAAAACGGCATCACGCTTGAGAGCACGGTTGACGGCTGGTCACACGAGGAAATGGAAAAGTTTATAGAGGAACATAACGTTCCATGTCCTTCATGCGGCAAGCATAACTTTACCGGCATCAGGGAATTCAATCTGATGTTCAAGACCTTCCAGGGAGTGACCGAGGATGCCAAGGATGTGGTGTATCTTCGTCCGGAGACTGCTCAGGGTATCTTTGTTAACTTCAAAAATGTGCAGAGGACATCCCGCAAAAAGGTTCCCTTTGGCATAGGACAGATAGGTAAGTCCTTCAGAAACGAGATCACACCCGGTAATTTCACCTTCAGGACCAGGGAGTTTGAGCAGATGGAGCTTGAATTCTTCTGCAAGCCCGGCACGCAGACAGAATGGTTCGAATACTGGAGAAAGTTCTGCTATGAGTGGCTGCTTTCACTGGGGCTTAAGAAAGAAAACCTCAGGCTTCGTGATCATGATCCGGAGGAGCTCTCGTTCTACAGCGATCATACCACGGATATCGAATATGCCTTCCCCTTCACGGATTGGGGTGAGCTGTGGGGCATAGCTTCCAGAACGGATTATGACCTGACCCAGCATCAGAATACTTCGGGCGAGTCCATGGATTATTTTGATGATGAGACCAATGAGAAATACATTCCCTACGTGGTTGAGCCTTCACTCGGTGCCGACCGTGTGACACTGGCCTTTCTCTGTGAGGCATATGATGAGGAAGTGCTCGATGCCGAAAAGAATGATGTCAGAACCGTTCTTCGTTTCCATCCTGCCATCGCTCCGGTCAAGATCGGGGTGCTTCCGCTGTCCAAAAAGCTTAACGAAGGGGCTGAAAAGATTTATGCACAGCTTTCCAAAAAGTATAACTGCGAGTTCGACGACAGGGGAAATATCGGTAAGAGATATCGCAGACAGGATGAGATCGGCACGCCCTTCTGCGTGACATACGATTTTGATTCGGATGAGGATCACAAGGTTACCGTCAGATTCCGTGATTCCATGGAGCAGGAGCGAGTGGCCATAGATGAGTTGGATTCGTTTTTCGCTGATAAATTTGATTTCTGAGGTGTTTTTATATGAAACAGTTTACTTCTAAGGAACTAAGAAAGAATTGGATTGAATTTTACGAAAAGAGAGGGCATGTGAACGTCGGCGCGGTATCACTGGTTTCCGACGGCTCTACAGGTGCGATGTTTAATGTAGCCGGCATGCAGCCCATCATGCCATATCTTTTGGGCAAGCCTCATCCCATGGGAACGAGACTTTGTAACGTGCAGGGTTGTGTTCGTACCAACGATATCGACGGCGTAGGAGACAAGAGTCATCTTACATTCTTTGAGATGATGGGATCCTGGAGTCTGGGTGATTACTTCAAAAAAGAAAGATGTCAGTGGAGTTACGAACTTTTAACGGAAGTTTTTAAATTCGACAGAGATCATCTCGCCGCAACCGTTTTTGAAGGTGACGAAAATGCACCCCGCGACGAAGAAGGCGCAAAGTACAGGATAGAATCGGGCTTTAAGCCGGAGAACGTTTTCTTCTTACCCGCCGAAGATAACTGGTGGGGACTTGAATACGGACCTTGCGGACCGGACTCCGAGATGTTCTATGTTTCGGATGCAGAGCCTTGCGGACCTGATTGCAAACCCGGATGTCACTGCGGAAAATATACCGAGATAGGTAATGACGTATTCATGCAGTACGACAAGCAGAAAGACGGAACACTTCTTCCGCTTGCCAAGAAAAACGTTGATACCGGTTGGGGACTTGAGAGAAACCTTGCGTTCCTTAACGGTGTTGATGACGTTTATCTTACCGATCTGTTTACGGGTGTTATCGCACGCATCGAAGAAAAGTCGGGGATAAAATACGGCTCCGACGAGAAGGGCACAAGGTCCATGAGGATCATTGCCGACCACCTAAGGACCGGAGTTATGCTTATCGGCGACGAGGCAAAGCTTCTTCCGTCAAACGGCGGCCCCGGATATGTGCTCAGAAGACTGTTAAGACGTGCCGTAAGACACGGACGTTCACTTAATCTTTCATTGGATGATATGCTCGATGTGGCAAGCGTTTATATCGATGACGTTTATTCGGACAGCTATCCGCTCCTTACCAAAAACAAGGATTTTATTCTCAATGAACTTAAGAAGGAGATAGTCCGTTTTGAGGCAACACTTGAAAACGGTATGAAAGAGTTTAAAAAGATCGCTGATGAAAGAAAAGCATCGGGATCAAAGGAAATTGACGGTAAGTCCGCTTTTTATCTCTACGATACATTCGGATTCCCTTATGAGCTTACGGTTGAAATGGCCGAAGAAGAAGGTTTAAGTGTCAATGAGGCCGGATTTAAGGAATCAATGGATGCGCAAAAGAAGCTTGCAAGAGAAAATTCCAATTTCTCACAGAAATCCGATGCAAGCATATTTGATGAGCTTGACGAATCCGTTAAGAGTACGTTCCTTGGTTATGACGCACTGGAATGCGACGGTACAATAGTTGCGATGGCAGGCGGTGAATCGCTTGTATCTGAGTTAAAAGAAGGCGAAGAAGGCTCCGTGATCACGGATAAGACCACGTTCTACGGTACGATGGGCGGTCAGGTAGGCGATATCGGAAAGATCCTGGGACGCGACGGATCGGTATTTGAGGTTTCGGAAACGATCCATGTTGCAGGAGGCAGGATTGCACATGCAGGAAAAGTTGTTAAGGGCGCATTTAAACTGTCCGATAATGTTTCGCTTAACGTAGACAAAGAAAACAGAGCTAAGACGTGCAGAAATCACTCTGCAACACACCTTTTGCAGGCAGCCCTTCAGGAAGTGCTCGGAAAAGATGTACATCAGCAGGGTTCATATCAGGATCCTGACAGGACCAGATTTGACTTCAGCTACGGTGAGGCTATGAAATCCGATCAGATAGCCGAGGTTCAGAGGATAGTTAATTCAAAGATCGCTGAGGATCTGAAAGTCAATACTGATGTCATGGGCATCGAGGAAGCCAAAAAGAGCGGTGCTATGGCTCTCTTCGGCGAAAAGTACGGAGATTCGGTACGCGTTGTTTCGATGGGAGATTTCTCAAAGGAACTCTGCGGCGGTACTCATGTATCGCATACCGGAGAGATCCGCAACTTCAAGATAGTATCCGAGAGCGGAATAGCAGCCGGTGTCAGAAGGATAGAGGCTATCACAGGTGACAATGTTAACGCATACTATACAGACCTTGAAAAGAGACTTGAACAGGCAGCGGAGGCAGCCAGGACAAGCCCTGCGGATCTTGTTAAGAAGATCGAATCGATGCAGAAACAGATCAAGGAGCTGAACAGCGAGATAGAATCGCTTAAATCCAAAGCTGCAAAAAATGCTCTTGGTGATGTGACAGACCGGGTAACCGATGTCAAGGGCGTTAAGCTCATAGCTACGGCCGTAGACGGTGTAGATATGAACGGCCTGCGTGATCTTGGAGATCAGCTCAAGGGTAAGATCGGGGAAGGCGTTGTGGTGCTTGCATCCAATGCCGATGGCAAAGTCAGTCTGGTGGTAATGGCTACAGATGATGCCATAGCAAAGGGCGCACATGCCGGTAATCTGATCAAAGCCATCGCGCCCAAGGTCGGTGGCGGCGGCGGTGGCCGTCCCAATATGGCACAGGCCGGAGGCAAGGATCCGTCCGGCATAGATGCGGCACTTGCCGAGGCCAGGGCTACACTTGAAAGCCAGATTCAATAAATATACAGCAATATGATCAAGGATTTACGTTTTGATCTGCCGGTAGGAAGTCTTTTACTCTGGTGTGTCTTTTATGCCAGGATAAAAAGCCGGTATATGATGAAGCATCCTGAGAAGTATTCGATACAGGATCGCTACGATTTCGCCATGCAGGTCATAAATAAAATCAAAAAACGCGCGAGAACGGAAACCATCGTTTATGGCAGGGAAAGTGTGCCGAGAGATGAGACCGTAGTATTTTATTCCAATCATCAGGGCAAGTATGATGCCCTGGGGATCCTTGGTTCCATGGATAATATTCCCTCGAGCGTATTGTGGGAAGAGCGGAGGGCGGATCGTTTTCTTGCTCATGAGATGAGCTTCCTGGTGAATGCCGTACTTATCGACCTTGAATCAATGCGGGGCAAGGCTAAGGGCATAATCGACGCCATAAGCATGATCAAAGGCGGGAGCAATATGCTGATCTTTCCCGAGGGAAAGACGGATCCGACCAAGGGCAATGCACTTGGCGAGTTTCAATCCGGATGCTTTGCATGCAGCCTTAAGACCGGTACAACCATAGTTCCGGTGGCAATATGGGATTCCTTTAAGGCCATGAACGGCAACAATATCTTCGACCATGTGACGACACAGGTGCACTTTCTCAAATCGATCCTGTATGATGAATACAAGGATATGAACAAACAGGAATTATCCGACCTGATCAGGGCCAGAATAGCCGCCAAACTCAAGGAGATCGAGTCCGGTATTGGATGATCAAATTCTTCTTGACGGGAGTTTCTGATATGGTATAATTGGCTTTGGTTCTGTTTGGCAGGCCATATTAACCCGCTTAAGTCGAAAGGGGACTGAAGGGAGGGGAGAAGAATGAGCAATATCATAGTTAAAGAGAATGAGAGCCTTGACAGTGCACTCAGACGTTTTAAGCGCAGCTGTGCAAAGGCTGGTATACAGCAGGAGATCCGTAAGCGCGAGCATTATGAGAAGCCCAGTGTCAGACGTAAAAAGAAGTCTGAGGCTGCCAGAAAGCGGAAATACAACTAAAATGAAGGCCCTTCCGTTCACGCGGAAGGGTTTTGTGATCAATGGATATGAATATTTTGTGGATCGTTCTCATCATATTATTATCCGTCTGTGTTATATCATGGATCACGGATTCTCACAGGTTTATCGTGAGACATTATTCGGTGGAGTCCGATAAGATCAAACAGGATACCCGGTTTGCACTTATCGCTGATCTGCATAACAAGGAGTACGATAAAGGCAATTCGGCTCTGCTTGATGCGATCGACAGGGAAAAGCCGGATGCGGTTATCATTGCCGGGGATCTGCTTACAGGAGTTAAGAACCATGATTTTACGCCGGCTGTGGAGCTGATCAGGAATCTTTCCGTGAGATATCCGATATATTACGGAATGGGAAATCATGAGCACAGGCTTAAGATCTACCCTGAGAGATTCGAGTCTATGTGGGATGATTATACGGCGGAGCTTAAATCCTGCGGGGTACATATCATGGAAAACGAAAGGACTGTGTTTCGGGATTCCGGGATAGAGATAGCAGGACTTGCGGTTGATGTGAAGCATTATAAGAAGTTTGGAGCTGTCGGACTTGATGAGGATGAGATAGAGGATTCCCTGGGCGAGGCCGATCACGAACATATGATGCTTCTCATAGCCCATGATCCGACTCATTTTGAGGCATATGCCAAATGGGGTGCGGATCTGACGGTATCGGGACATTATCACGGCGGTGTTATGAGAATTCCCGGGATCGGAGGAGTGATATCTCCGAGATTCAGATTGTTTCCCAGGTATTCGGGCGGAGAATACGAAAGAAACGGTTCCAAAATGATAGTCAGCTGCGGTCTCGGCATGCATACAGTAAGCATCAGGGTTTTTAATCCTGGGGAGCTGGGGATAATAGATATACACAGAGGCAAAAATGGCTATTCCGGTCAGACTTGAGGTATTTGAAGGTCCGCTTGACCTTTTGCTGTACCTTATAGATAAAAACAAAGTTGATATATACGATATTCCTATCGTAACGATCACGGATCAGTATCTGGCTTACATTCGCAATATGCGGGAGCATGACATGAATGTTGTCAGTGAATTTCTTGTGATGGCGGCAACTCTTATAGATATCAAGTGCCGTATGCTTCTTCCAAAGGAAGTTAACGAGGATGGCGAGGAAGAGGATCCCAGGGATGAGCTTGTTCAAAAGCTCCTTGAGTATAAAATGGTCAGATATATGTCCGTAGAACTCAGGGACAGACAGCTGGATTCGGGGTTCAATCTGTACAAAAAGAGAACGATCCCGCCGGAGGTGGCAAATCACGAGGAGCCTGTCAACTACGAGGAACTTGTAGACGGCCTGAGCCTTAAGATACTGAATGATATATTTCAGTCTCTGATGCAGCGGCAGGAGGATAAGATCGATCCTGTCAGAAGCTCCTTTGGAAATATAGAAAAGGAAGAGATCGATATTTCGTTGAAAGCAACGTTCATAGAGGCATATACCAGAGAGCATAAGCGGTTTTCCTTCAGGTCTCTTCTGGAAAAACAGGGCTCGAGATCCGAGCTTATCGTAACATTTCTGGTGGTGCTGGAAATGATCAGGATCGGTAAGGTTACCATAGAACAGGAAGAAGCTTTTTCCGATATCATTATCACAAATAATGAAGAAAACAATGAGCGTGTGGATACGGCCCAGCTGACATAAGGGCGGGAGTGACAGATGAACAAGAAAAAGGCTATAGCAACACTTGAAGCCATACTTTTTGCTATGGGTGACTCGGTTGAGATCTCCAGTCTTGCCGCAGTGATAGGAGAGGATGTTGAGACAACAAGATCCTATCTCGAGGAGATGAGCAAAAAATACAAGAGAGGCAGCGGCGGGATCATGATGACCTGGCTTGATAACGCTGTACAGCTTTGTACGAAGCCTGAGTTTTATGAAGACCTGGTCAAGATAGCTACAGCGCCCAAAAGGTATACTCTGACGGATTCATGTATCGAGACGCTATCGATAGTGGCATACAAGCAGCCCGTAACCAGATCCGAGATAGACAGGATCCGGGGAGTGAACTGTGATCATGCGGTCAACCGGCTGCTTGAACTGGATCTGATATGCGAACTGGGCAGACTGGATGCTCCCGGTAAACCGATCCTTTTCGGAACCACCGAGCAGTTCCTCAAGACCTTCGGTGTCAGAAGCGTTGATGAGATACCGCATCCCGATGCACTTGTTATAGAAGAGTTTAAGCAACAGGCTGAGGAAGAGGTACAGCTTTCATTGGATATCTGACTGACAATCCGGATATCAATACCTCAACAGATCATGTTACATCAGCAGTTTATAAAATTTTATTCACCTGAAATGTCGGAATACTGTCCGGTCGTGATTCGCTCGGACGGTAATATCTTCGACAGTTCACTCGGACATATTCAGACCCTTGTCTCCCTTGGCAGGGATCCCGATATTCTCGGTAAGATCCCCAAGGATGTCAGCCCTCTTATGTATCTGACCGCAAAGGAGCATTGCGTCATTGTGGATTACGAGAATCAGATTTATGTGGATTCCCTGACCCCCGAGCAGGAGGAGGCTCTGGACGCACTTGCCTCGGCCGGCCTGATCAGCGATCACAGGATACGAATGTCTTATGAATCAGTCAAACTCTAAAAAATTCAAGATCTCCATTTATACCCAGATCTCGCTGACCTTCCTGGTGCTGATCGTTATCGTGATAGCGGCATGTATTCTGGTCAACACTTTTTTTCTTGACAGGTATTATCTTAGGAATAAGGTCAGTGTGCTGAAAAATGCATATGGGGTCATCAATGAATCTCTGGGCGAGGGAGATACAGAGGAGCTGACTCTCGAGGTTCAAAAGCTCAGCGACAATTACAATATAAGTGTGGTAGTTCTCAGCGAATCCATGGGGATCATTGTGTCCTCTGTAAACGATACCGATTACATACAGAGACAGCTTCTCAGGAATCTGTTCGGAAACAAGGAATTCAAGGGGTCGGAGAAGCTTATAGAGGAAAATGAAAACTATACGATCCAGATCAGAACCGATGTCATGAGCGGCGATGAATACATCGAGATGTGGGGAGTAGTGGACAGCGGAGGGGTGTTCATAATCCGCAGTGCCATGGATTCGATCGCCGAAAGCGCCGCGATCTCGAACCGGTTTCTTATATATATTGGTCTGGGGGCCGGAGTCATCAGCATCCTTTTGGGACTTTGGGCTGCAAAAAGGATCGCAAGACCGGTCATGGAGATCACATCCGTCTCGGAACGGATGAAGGAACTGGATTTTGACGCAAAATATACCGGAAAAGCCAATAACGAAATAGGTGTGCTCGGACAGAATATTAACGAACTGTCGGAAACGCTGGAGAGAACGATCTCGGATCTGAAGAGCGCAAACACGGAATTGCAGCGCGATATTGCCAGAAAGACCGAAATTGATGATATGCGCAAGGAATTTCTTTCTAATGTTTCACATGAATTGAAGACCCCCATAGCGCTGATCCAGGGTTATGCCGAGGGTCTTAAGGATTGTGTTAATGACGACGACGAGAGCAGAGATTTCTACTGCGATGTGATAGTTGATGAAGCAGGTAAGATGAATAACATTGTCGGCAAGCTTCTGACTCTCAATCAGCTTGAATTCGGTAATGACAGTGTGGTTACGGAACGTTTTGACATCGTGGAGCTGATCGTAAACTACCTTCAGTCGGCGGATATCCTGCTCAAACAACATGAAGCACAGGTTCTGATGAAGGAATACGGACCGATTGAGGTATGGGGGGATCAGTTCAAAGCCGAGGAAGTGTTTAACAATTACTTTTCAAATGCACTTAATCATCTGTCAGGAGAAAGAATCATTGAAATTTCGGTTGAGAAGTCGGATAATAAGGTAAGAGTGAGTGTCTTCAACACGGGAGAACAGATACCGGAGGAATCGCTCGAACATATCTGGGATAAGTTTTACAAGGTCGACAAGGCGCGCACCAGAGAGTACGGCGGCAGTGGAGTCGGACTGTCGATAGTCAAGGCGATACAGGATTCACTCGGACAGGAATACGGCGTGGAAAATATGCCGAACGGAGTCAGGTTTTATTTTGAACTGGATGCACATATCTGAAAAAAGAATACGGGGTATGATCGCAGCTGCGGCTTCGTGTCTGCTTCTGGGTGGATGCGGATATGAAATGCCCGATATCACGGAGGATAAGACGGAGCTTGTTGCCGATTATTCGGCTGCGTTGCTCCTTAAATATGATTCGGCCAGTCCGAGCAGACTTTTGCCTGCGGATTCCGTGGTTCACATAGACTTCGTGGATCCGGCCAACGGGATCCCGACTGAGATAGTTCCGGAGAGCGATGAAAGTACCGATATAGAAGTTAACTCCACACCGGAATTCAGTTCGGAGGATACTACGGTGACCGATGCCCAGACGGGGGCAAGCACCGGTGGTGCGACCGGGTTTGACAGCTTTGTGGGGGATATCGGCGTAGATGTTTCATACTCCGGTAATTATGAGATAACCGATACTTATCCGTCCGGAGAGGACAGTAATCCTTATCTCTCTGTTGCCGAATCTGCCGGCAATGAGCTTCTGGTACTTCATTTTAATCTGACTAATACTTCGGGAGCTGATAACAACGTGAATCTTGGACTGCTTGGACTGCGATACCGCGTATCGATAAACGGCGGTTCCAACAAATATGTAATGACAACGCTTCTTGAAAACGATCTGATGTCATATATCGGCACTCTGGCGGCAGGAGAACAGGCGGATGTCGTTGCGGTGTGTGAGATCAGCGAAAGCGAAGCTTCTTCAATTTCTACCATAGATTTTACGATCAGGAACAGTACCGATTCTGCAGTGATATCGTTGCAGTAATGTGTCGACGGGACGGCTCCGGTGACACATTTGGATCACGGGGCGGTTCTTTTGATCCAAATCCTGCAGCGTATATCAAATACATAAACACGGTAACACGCTACCGATTTTCTAAGTTAGCAACCCCCATTTCAAATGGGGGTTTATTATTAGCAGCTCCGCTGCATTGTACCGGTTCCGCCTAAGGCGGGGCTTCGCAATACCACTGTTACCGGCTGCCCCCTATGGGGGCTACCCACTATCCTTCTAATTT
>JAFUAB010000038.1 GCA_017460885.1 Lachnospiraceae bacterium | reverse complement strand
AGACCGGTGATGTAAATATGCGCCAGATATTTTCACATGCCTGACGGCATGAGCTGAACTGCGGTCAGCATTGACTAAACTGAAATCACCATGCGCCGAACGCGCTTCGGCGCATGCGCTGATCGCGCGGAATAATCAATTCACTATTAAATGATTATTCAGCGAGCGAAGCGAGCGAATCTGAGAGTGTTAATTTTTTTTCGGCGGCCCTGCCGGCCGCAGGCCAAGGGCCCGGCCGCCGAAAAAACACTGACTATCTCCAGATCTCTATCCCATAGATATGATCTGGGATCTTAGTAAGTAATCTTAATCATCTTAACTGTATTAAAATACGTTAAGATATTAGATATATTAAAGGAAAAAAATATGCCAGAAATGCAGTAAAATATAGGGTTTTAATAAATTGTTCGTACATAGATGATGGATAAAAACAACACAAAAATCGATAAAAACACACAAAAAAACGATAAAAATTACTATAAAATACACATTCTGGAAGTATTTTCGTATGTCAGACGATGTATTACGTATAAAATAATCAAAATATGCAACATTAATCATTGATTCTGGGCTTGCTTTTTCCGTCCCTTATGATAAAAACGATAAATAGTATTGTTAAGTGTACTAATCCTCGGAGCCCTTAATTCATCATATCTGAAATTAATGTAAGCAGTACTGATATCAGTCAGATTTTCCAGATATTCTTTAACATGAGCAAATACGGTCCTTAGATTTCTGTTCGGCCATTTATCATTTATTAATGAATTATAATATTCAGGATATTTATCCTTGAGGAGAGTTTGTGCAGTAATATGAGCCTCGATCTCTGGTTCGCCCCTTCTTGGATTTCCCGCTTTAACAATAGTGTTTGTCAGTAATGTTGTAATATATGCCGCACGTTTGCTCCTTGCGCCGACTATCGTACTCAAACATCTTACATTTATAGGTCCTTTTGCCTCACTGCTTGTGCGTCCGTTATTATTTCTCGTGCTCGGAGTTTTCCATTCGGAAACGTCTTCAAGGGTATATTTGCTGTTGGGATCTTTTTTACACAGGGAACACATCATGCGGTATATAAGGCGGCAGAGGTATGGAGAGTCAAACGATATATATTTTTGCTTGCCTTTCTCATTATATCCTTGCCATACCAATGCAGGACTTATGTCTAATGACATATTACCTACTGCCGGTAGAATACCGACAACTCTCTCAAATGCCTTGATGTTGTCGATCAGCTTTATTATAGTAGATTTGCTATCATTTTTTCTCAAGCCAATTGTTTCGGCTAACGCTCTGATATCTACAGTGACCGGATAGGTACGGGTATATGTTTTCACTGCTTCCGGATCCAACTTAAGCTTTGAAAAGTTTCCTGCGTATTTATTAGCCACAAGGGTAAATATCATAGTAAAGAGTAAAAGATCCAGATCATTGATGTTATTATCAGAGAGTGCATTTGCGTTTGCGATTATGCTGCTACCATAATAACCATCCAGAGAGAATTCATTTTCTGCTTGATCAAAATCCATCTGTACCCCGTCTTTTAGTCTTAAGAGATAAGGAGATTTGGTTTTTCTGTCGAATCTAAGGGCAGACATATATTCATCCATAGATATAATATCAAGGCGATCCGGTAATTTATCCATATATCCATCCGATAGCAGTATATCGTTTCTGGATAATTCGCTTATATCGTTGATGAGCAGATTGGTGCTTGGTTTGTTTGCTTTTTTAGCCTTATGTATTGTATTATCTGAAGATTTTAAACCGTAATCATCGGGAAGTGGAATCTCATTCTCCATCTTATTCACCTCTTAAGCATACTATTATGTATGTCTTGCATATGCCTTACAGAATCATCATAATTATACCAAATTTTTTGGGTTTTTTGAATATCGGAATGAGATTAAAATATGCTTTTGAAGTATAGAATGTATCAAATGAAAACTTTTCAAACCAGCTTGTTTACGCCGCGAAAGCCGCTTGACACAAGGTAAGCCCGTGATATAAGGAGCCGGGGCAGGATCATTAAAAAGTGAGCCTGCAGCAATCCTGCCCTTATCACGGGCGTGGGTTCAATGTGTCAAGCGGAGCGTGGAGTAAATCTTTAATCCGTCACAATCTCAACCTGATCAGCTCTGAACAGAAAAGCCTTAGCCATATAAAAATCTTTGTTTGTCGATTCCTCAGTGGTTTCATTCTCATCTTCGGAAACGTCCTTATCTTTTCTTTTCCGCTTTTTCCACAGCTTTGTTTCTAAGCCATGTTCACCTTTCTTTATCCGGTAAGGTCCGCGAGCCGTCCAGCCCCTCAGGGTATGAAGCGGTATATCTTCTCCGGTCGCAAGCATGGTCATAACCGTATCTTCTCCATATATAGTTGCTGCGATATCCGCGATAATCTGTTCGTTAGTCATAAATCCACCTTTCTGCCCGTATAGCCGTTAGCTCAGCTCATATGTCAGATTGAAATAAGCCCTTCTTCCAAGGAGTATCTGTACGGATGATCGCTCAATCTTTCTTCCGGAGCAACCTGAGCGGCATTGACTTCCTGTATCATTGCTGTTAGGACATCCGTATCCATGTACGAATCTGCTTTTACAATGATGATTTCACTAACGCTTGAGGGCAAGATAAAAAAATCTTCTCCCAATCTATCAACGATGGACTTCATGATTTCCCTATCCAGCAGTGCAGCAGCACCATTTACTCTATGTGAGTTCGAAAGAACAAACATTTTATCGTCTGCGTAGCTTATTGCATCTGCATTCTCATTTTCGGGAGTGTAGCCGAATAGATTTCCAAGTACATCACTCATTGACTGGAATGTAGACGGAAGCAATACAGGCAAGTTGTTCAGCGCAAGTCTGTGTAATTCCTCCACATCAGTATTCCATGATGCCATGAGGGAATTACTGACTGCTGCACTTGCGGATGTATCGCCGTCTTCTCCAAGCAGGATATGATATGTAACAGCCAGATCTGCAATCTCTGTATACGGCCTATCCTTCAATAGTTCCTCGTTCCATTTCTTTCCAATGAGACGAGGAACGATCTTTCCTTTTACTCTCCCAAAATCTGTGATCTGATTAACGTCAAAAACATCGCTGACCTCATGACGGATCCTGATATCTGCAATGTTTTCAAGAACTCTGCTCATCTCTTCGCCGTTCTGATAACGATCAAAGAACTGCTCCAGATAGATGGTAGGACTGACATTACTGTTTGCGCTCCTGATCGTCAGTCCGGTCAGCTTCAGATCATTGTTTTTAGTAACGGTCTGAAGATCCACACTGGCCGTTGCGAAGCTTTCCGGGAGATATTCCCTTATCTTTTCAACTACAGCGCTTGTAAATTCTTCAAATTTCATCTTTTTCATTGCCTTCTCCTTTTCTGAGAGCGTTAGCTCTCTTGCGTATTATCTGGTTTAAGTTTCTCAGCCGGAACTCTATGAAAATATGATTCACCTCCTCCCGTGTGTTTTGGCTGCTTTTACGCTGTATCACACCGTCACGGAGGTTCTGACAAGGGGTCCGAATGGACAGCGCCTGCCCCTTGTCAGGTTCTCTGGGGCGGTGTAGCGTAAAACAAAGCAGCCAGTACGGGAAGAGGTGATATTTTCAATAGTTCCGGCTGATGACTAATCCGGACTTATTCTTCTGTCACTTCGCTTAAACACGTCATGATAGCTCTCGAATACTATTGGAATATTCTGATTTGATAGTTGTGATCCGAATAATAAGAAATGGATACGATTCTTATCGGAGAGTACAAAGACATGGATCGCGCGGATTTGCGTATGATTGTATTCTGGATTGTATTCTGTGATTTACTTCGCCGATAATCATATTGCGAAGGATCAATGCTGATGTTATACTTTTTCGAAAGGGTGTCATCTTTAGCGCGAAAGCGCGGTGGACGGTTAGGCTTCCGACTTGTCGGAGGTCTAAAATATTCAGATGTGTAAAAACCTCCGACTGGAACTGTAGTACTGGCAGTAATGCCTAGTCTCACCAGAAAGGAGGTAGTCAAATGGTTAGTTTATCGGAATTCATCGCCGTCATCGGCGTTGCAATCTCAGCCTTCGCCCTTGGCTACAGGCTCGGGAGAGATAAGCGCCATGACGAAAGCAACACACGAGAATAGCCGCCCCGGTCTTGGTCGATTTGAGGACGGCTAAACTCGTTTAGTTCGTTATTCAAGGGTTGCCTGACCGTTTGGCCGGTGGCATCCTTTTTTATCCGTCTTTATGGTATCATTTTCGGCCAATTCTGTCAAATGAGATTTAAATTTCAGAAGCATTCCCGAGCAGCAAAATATCTGAATTCCCACAGGAAATATCTATATGTTTCCATCCGTTTTATCACGGGGAGGAGTCTGCGGAACCGGGCAAGGTGCATGCATTAAGCGCCGGGGAGCTTGGGGGGTGCCGCAGAAAAAGCCGAAGCATCTGCTCCGGCATATCCGCTTTGGCATAAAGCCGAGGGATCAACCCTCGGCCTTGTCGATGAAGTTCGAGCTGATGTTAGTAATCTTGCCCGTAAGTGCCATAAGCATCTCTTCCATGGTCTTGCAATCAGCTTTTATCTGACTCTTAAGGAGCTTGTAGAGATAAATCCTCGGTCCCTTGCCCGTAAGATCAAACTTGAAGGTAACCTCGGCCTTATCTGAAAATTCTTTGTGCCAGTCGTTTAAGAGAACGCTGTCAAGGTCGATGCCTTCGATGATTGCCTCGTTTTTCTTTGCGTTGTAAGATACTGAACTGATGTCTACGTACATGGTGATTCTCCTTTCGTTGTGTGAGTTGTTTTTATGTTTGCTCCTTCGAGCTTGACATATCGGGTACATAGAGAGACGGCAGATGCAAGGACAGCTGTGCTGCTTGATAGGATTTTTTAGAGTTTATGCTTTACCGAACTATCAAAAATCCGTATCCTTGCATCCATACGACGGATCACGGCGTACCATGCCATAAGCAAGAAGTGCAGAACATCACAACGAACATGAAAGGCAGAAACACCTCGTAGACGATATCAGTATCAAGCAAAGGGGCAATCAGGGTATCGACCTGCGTCCTCTGACCGGAACAAAGCTAAGGGCTGCGGTTACAGTTTGATTCCTGCAAGGGATCCGGGATTATCTTAAAGTGACTTGTCAGAGCATGATTGCAATGGAAGATATGGCACTTTGGCAGGAAACATCAGCACAACGAATAAAGGCGAGGGTATCCCTTGCTGCCATATAAAAGGATATAGGAGCAGATGCTTGGCTAAAACCAAAGGAACAGCGCAGACTTAATGAACCAAACCCGCTTGCGAGCCCTTTCGGTTCCTTTGGGGAGAACAGGGTGAAGGTGAATTTAGTCGGAGCGTTCTTATATCCCTTGAGGGGCAGTGGTGATCAAATCCCACCTTGTGAGGAGTGTTTTAAAGAGTTTCTTGGTGGAACTAAACGATGATTGGTCTGGGAGCTCGGGCAGACCTGCGAAGCTGCCGGGGATGGTACCATAAAAATATTTTTTTTAAAAACTGAAGGAACCAACAGAGACATCCTGTAGATTTTTGCTCATAAATGAGAGGATTTTTAGAAGATAAGAAGTGCCGCGAAGCCTTGAAAATACTGGATTATTTGCAAGAAAAAGCTTGCAAATGTATTATAAATGTAGTATACTTTATGTAAACCAAGAGAATAGAAAACAAGGAAACCGGGTCGCCCCCGAATGATATGACATTCCATATCTCACTTGATACAAAGCCCTGAATGTAGAGCAATCTATGTCGGGGCTTTTTCTGTTCTTTGGGAAAAACAATTAAGAAATACAAACAGACTTATATAAGATTGGAGGGTATGCCATGTGTGAATATTGTAAGAACATAAGCAAATCCGGAATAGCTTTTCCGCTGGTAGATGGAGATGCTGACTGCGGGATCATGGGACTGATGAATGTATCAGCATATCTTAGGCTCCGTGAAAATAAACCGGTCATTGAGGTGACGATGAACGGGTACAGGTTATCCGGGAAGACATTCAGGATAACGGAACCGATAAGTTACTGCCCGGGGTGTGGGAAGAAACTGGAGGCTTAAAAATGAAAGAGAAAGAGTTAAGAAAGATACTTACAGAAAAACAAAAGGAAATTGAAAAGGTTCAACGGGAATATGAAACCATGAAGTACGTAAACCAGATAAACGCCATATGCGATGAGATCCGAAAAAGCCCTGCGATTATAAGCATAATTAAAGAAAAGGATCTTAACGCCTGCGAAGCCAGATTGCTGGGGGCTTGTATAGCTACAAAGATCAGCGACATATATACGGATTCTGCAGAAGAGATTGATAAAAACAAGGAGCGCAGAATCCGGAAAAACGAGGCTCGTAAGGAACGAAGAGCCCGTAAAGCTGTCAGGGTATCTGACAGTGATACTGCCGCGATCAAAGCATCCGACAAAGGCTCCGGTACGGTAAAGACACTTCCGAATATTACAGGAAGTGGAGGACCCGGACATGAGAAGATGCGGCAGTATTAAAGCAGAGATGGGGAGATGTGGTAAGCACATCGGGGAAGAGGCGCAGCTGCTCTTACCCGGGGATCGCAAAGGGGTAAACCCCTTGCCAAGCGCGACTTTGTATAACAAAGTCGTTGCTTGCAAGGATGAAGCGAAACAGGTACGGAAAAATAAAGAAGGGAGGACATTAAATATGTGCGGAGAGAAGAAACAGCGTAAAGACAGGTCGGTAACTGTGAGATTCAGCCAGAAAGAAGTGGAGGCGCTGGCCAACATAGCCACGGAGTATAACACTACATTGAGTGATGTGGTAAGGTGTGCGGCCAGTGGCGAACTGGATAAGTACCTTGGGCGTCTAAAGTACGTGGATCCGAAGCAGGGAAAGGTCATCAACAGTAACATTGTCATGCTTGGCAATGCGATAATGGAGACCCGTGACCACCTGCGAAGGATCGGGGTTAACTTTAATCAGGTGGCACGTCGCGTAAACGCGGGAGAAATGCAAGCATTGCACGCTAGTGGAATGCTTGTAAGCAAAGAGAAACTCGATGAGATCACCCGCAGGGTGGAGAAGGCAACAAAGGAAGCCGGGGAGATCGTATTATGTATAGCCGGATAACCGCTTCAAAAAATGGCAGGGATGCCATCAGATATGCTGAGGGAAAGGGGCCGGGACAGCATGGGCGTAATGTCCTGGTCACCACCATCAACATGATCCCTAACGGTAAATACACGGAGCAGATGGTACCGCTCTGGAAAAAAGCGAGAGCAAACCACAAGGTGCAGGTACGTCGGATAATCATATCATTTAGTAAAAAAGAGTTGGATCCGAATAACGAAGAGGATGTGGAGATTGCAAATACCATAGTAAGAGAATTTATAAAGACCTATTATCCCGACAGGCAGGCGGCACTGTTCTTCCAGCGGGACGGGAAAGGCGGGTGCCTGCATTGCCACGCAATAGTCAATGATATTAGCTTAAACGATCATAAAGGATGCACCCGTACACAGCAGTATTTTAAGTATGTGCGTAATGGCATCGATGCCGTTGCAGCAAAATATATTGAACTCGATGACGGGGGCAAACTGAAATCCAAACAGACCCATACCGAACGCGCAAAGGCTGAAAAAGCAGCGCGGATAATGAATGAACATCCGGAACTGCAGGGAGATGAACTGAGGCAGGTACTCATTGAGAAAAAGGCATACTCATATAAGGAGGACATGAAAGAACGGATCCATGAAGCCGCTATTAAATCCTTTGATCTGAAAACATTCTTTTCGGAATTGAAGACCAGAGGGATTGAGGCCATCAAGAAGATAAGCCCCAAATACGGTGAGCACTATGTGTATGATTTCGCATCCTGTCCCGTCGGGGCTAAGAACACGAAAGCGAGATCATATAAACTTGGATATAGTTTTGGACCCGAAGCGGTAAAAACAATTTGGCAGGAGCAGAATAAAAAGAAATGCTCAGAGGGAACAGATTTTGCCAGATGGATGAGGGAGCAAGGTAAAAGCTGTTTTGCATTTGATGAGCAAAGCCGTCTGGAAAGTGTTGACTGGGAGATGTGGGAAGAACTGCATGAGGAATACCTGAAAGCAAAAGAAGTACAGGCGATGTCTACAAGTACGGAATTAACTGAAACGCAACACCATTGTAAAGTAAAAACCGCTGGCAGCAAAAAAACAGTAAAAAGAAAATCAGTAACGAAAACGAACAATACAGCGGTAAGTCAGCTTCTCATGGGTACGGAAGACATCATGCGTCGACTGTCAGCGGAACAATTAAGCACGGAAAGATATGAACAGGCAGAAGAAGAGTTTGCTTTAAGCAACAAAAGGCAGCTTGAAAAATCATTATAAGGAAGGAGAACGATATTATGGGTAACATGACATCAGAAAACAGCAGATCATTTGATCTTGATCTGCCACAGAACACAACGCCGGATACAGACCGATTCCTCCTTGAGGCAACCGAGGCGAGAGAGCGAGGTATCGCGGGAAAGACCAGACCGAATGAATCTGTGACCGCTCTTGAAGCTCTTAACAATATCTTCAAAGCATTTAACACAGTAGCCGAAATGGGAAGCAGCCAGGTGGAGGAACAGCAGGAAGAGATACAAGATGCAAGTGTTGAAAACATCGCAGATGATTCTGCGATCACAGATCAGGATCAGGTACAGCTTGCTCATGTAGTCAAAGAAGAAGAAAAGCCGGAGCCGACATCACAGGTGAAAGTTATTCCTGAGCGGAAGACGGATCCAGAATCCCGGGAACAGGTGAACAATTCAAACGACCTAATCAGAAGAGTACAGAATAAACTATGGTTCACTCCGGTATATGACGGTGACGAGAAGCGTGTTGAGAAGATCCGAGAAATAAAGAGTGTATTGTCAATGCTTGACAGCTACGATGAACTTGTATCGCACATCAATGATTATATTGATAGTGGTAATTCGTTTGATTCTGAGCTTTTTTTCCTTTTCCACAGCATATATACATTGGATAGACCTGAAAAGTACTATAAAGAGTTCCGGCGCAGTGTGTTCAGTAATGACAGACTGGTGGGTGGAAAGGGTGAAAAGATCGATAAATTCATCAGTAGTATAACGTATGAATTCGCCGATATTATAAGATAAACGGTAGGGGATCAAACAAGTGAAGCGTGGGCATATTTTGCTAAAAAAGATGGCTTACTTACTGCGTATAACGCAGATATTTACTCTCGCGTAGTTTGTATATCAGAACCTTGTGTGATATACTGATCTAAACAAGATCCTTATACGGAGGTGAATAGAATGGCAAGTCATATTAAGGAATTTCGCAGAAATCCTGGGAATGAAGCATACCTGTATTGCAGATATTCATCTGATGCTCAGAGAGATGTAAGTATAGATCAACAGATTGCGGAAGCCAAGATATATGCGGAGAAGAATAATATTAAAATAGTTAAGACATATACAGACAAGGCAATCACGGGAACCACAATGGAGAGGCCAGGTCTGCAAACATTGTTGGTTGAGGCCAGAACAGGCAGACCTGCATATTTATTGACATGGAAGCTTGACAGGCTATCTCGCGAAATACATGACTCGTTTGCAATAGATGCGATGCTCCTTGATATGGGGGTGGAACTTGTGACTATAGCTGAGCCCCTGCCGGAAGATCAGGGCATACGATATGCTATGCAGGGACTCTATGCTGCCATGGCTCACACTTTTATCATTAATCACAGAAGTAATGTTAAGCGTGGACTTAAGTTCAACGCTGAACATTGTCTATACAACGGAGTGAAAATATTGGGATATACAGGTGAACGAAATACTAAGTATAAGATTGATCCGGCTACTGCTCCGATAGTTATGAAGATATTCCAGGAATATGCAGATGGTAAACCGCTGCAGAAAATTGCTAATGAATTAAACGAGGCGGGATATAAAACTGTACAAGGAAATTCCTTTGTTGTTAATTCACTGCGGCATATCCTGAATAACAGAACATATCTCGGTGAGTATCGCTGGGGAAAGGGAGAAGAGCAGATCGTTATTCAGGATGGATTACCGCGCCTGATATCGGATGAACTGTTTGAGAAAGCACAGGAAAGGTTAGCTGAAAACAAGCATGGAGGAAAAGGTGGAATAAAGAAGAGTAATCCTGATGCAAACATAGAAGATTTTTGGCTTACCAGTCATATATATTGCGGTGAATGCGGTTCTACAATGCAGGGCACAAGCGGTAAAAGCCATACGGGTAAGAGACACTATTACTATTCCTGCAAAGAAAAACGTAAACACAGTTGTACGCTCAAGGATGTTAGGAAGGATACTGTAGAGCAGATTGTTCTTTATGCATTGGATGAGCTGATAATGAAACCGGAAAACCGGATTATTTTTGCTAATTTATGTTATGAATACTATACATCGCAGGATGCTAATAACGACAGTCTAGAGAAATCTCTTGAACTGGCGATCAAAGACGTTGACAGGCAAGTAAAGAACATTATGAATGCAATCAAAAATGGTGTTTTTAATGACTTTACCCAGAACGAACTCTTGGAACTTAAGGAAAGGAAAGACTTTTTAACAGAAGAGCTGGAGAAAGAAAAACTAAGACTCAAATGCAGGATAAAGCTTGAGGATATAGTGAGGTTTTTTGACAGCTTTGCCGGCAATATGGAAGACAAAGCAACCCGCCAACGTATCCTTGATATCTTTGTTGATAAAGTGATAGTATATAAAGACAAGCTGGCTATAACAATGCATTTTAGTGAAGATACAAGAGAGCTGTCAATCAATGATACGGAAGAGCTTATTAAAAACAGGAAGAGAATTCTGGATATGTTAAAGAAACCATGTGAAAATGAAAATAATGAAGCTTTTGACATGATGCAGGACTTCATCATGGAAAATGAGGAAACTGATTTTTTCGCATAAAGGGTTCTGATATTAAGGACTTCTGTCCACTAAACGGAAGGTATACGAACACCTATCCAAACATTGATTTGTAAAGGAAGTGAATTAAGAAGAGGTGCACTACAAGAATGAGGGTATATCTTGATAACTGTTGCTATAACCGTCCATATGACGACCAGTCGCAGCTTAGAATATCATTAGAGAGTCAGGCGAAGATGGCAGTTCAGACGGCGATAAGGCAGGGGAAAATCGAGCTTGCCACATCCTATATGGGATATTATGAAACTAGCCAGAATACATACGAGATGCGCAGACGGCATATTCTTGATTTTCAGGACAGTTATGCCGAAGTTCATGTTTCGGAGCGCATGGACGAAAAAGTGAATGAGATGGCGATTGAGATAGAACAGACCGGGATAAAACATAAGGACGCTTGCCACGTAGCTTGTGCAATCCTGTCGAAGTGTGATTATTTTCTTACGACGGATGATCGCCTGTTGAAATATAGGTCAGATGAGATACAGCTTATGAACCCCATTGAATTTATCAATGTATTGGAGGGATGATAACGTGGAAATGACTACTGTGGAAGTATTGAGTCGAGGAATGCAGTGTCTTGTTGACAATATGGGACTTGTTGAGGCAGAGCACTTCATTGCTACTGTAATGCGTGAGAAGTTTGATTATACGAAGTGGCAGAGGGATTACTTTGATAAAAAATCTCCTGAAGAACTCCATAGTGAGGCGGTTCGCTATGCAAAGGAGCATCCGTATCACGGAAAGGCGAAAATCGTTTTATAGAATCAAATGTATATTTAGCCTGTATTATTCACCGAATGAATCGGTGGCGGTGTAAAACCGCATAGTTCCTTGACATTTTAATACTGCTGCTTTCATCTATCAGGTGATAGAAAAGGGCCTCTATATATGGTATAGTGTAAGTACGACAACACAACATATACCATAAGGAGAAGCCCTATGAATAGTTTAATAGACACTACACTCGAAAGCAACCCCTATCTTAAAATAAACTTTGACGGAGGCGACCTGTCATCTGATGCCGGACTCCTTCTGATAAAGGAATTCGCAGAGAAGATAGGTCTTGTAAAACTCGTATATCGTTTGTTCACGCAAAAAATGCATGGTATTTCAGAAATTCACTTGTAAGAGCGAATTACCGTGATGTGAAGAATGGCATTTATGAGGATATGTCTTTTCTTGAGACATTCCTTAGAAATCTGCTTATGGACGAAAACAATGAATTGAAAAACCGGTATATGCATATCAGGTGGGAAGAAACAACACATTCCGATGGCAAACAACACATTAAACGACACATTGAACAGCACATTGAGAATAAAAACGACATTTTGGAGACTATAAATTCTAAAGAAATTTCATCCCGGACAAAGGATAGTATTGTAAAGCTTTATGCTACTTTTGGTGTTGAAAAAGTATTTGGTCGTGCAGATGTTATTGATGTATTAAAGATCACATAAAAGCCGGCATCTACATTGCTGGGGAGGATGTATTCATTACATCTGACAGAAAAGATAACCGGTGCCGGGAAAGGAAGATATCGTTTCATTATCTGATAATTATTGCGTAGAAGATGTGCTATGAAATCCGGATACATTTTTATATATTTTAAAGACGAATGCTTTGTAAAGAGCGTTCGTTTTTTGGTTCGGATATTACAATAAAATTCATCGGTTATATGATTTAAATCCTGTTGAGTTCAATGAAACGATAGATATGGAGCATTTCATCGGAGTAAATGGTGTTATCACGTATTGCGATCCGTACCAAAGGCCTCGGTCGTACTTAGGGTGAGTGTCGGCTGTGCCGACCACACATAATATTATAATTGGCCAAGGGCCAGATCTGTTGTGTGCGACTCACCATTATGCCCTTTTGGGATATCTGAGGCTGAACGTCGTTTATCTTCCGATTGATGCTACAGTTAATGCCGAATAACCGAAAAATATATAGCCAAACGGCCGAAAGGATTATTGCCAAATAACCGAATGCATGATATTGTTGTTGTATAGAAAATAGGGAACAGGGAATAATAATCCTATGGATGATTACAAGAAGAGGGTTGCTGACAGCCTTTTGGAAAGAAAACTGAAAAGCGCCGGAGCAGTTCTGATCGAAGGACCCAAGTGGTGTGGAAAGACCACAACAGCAGAGCAGACAGCTGCAAGCATATTGTACATGGATGAGCCCGAAAGGAAGGAACAGAATCTTAGGATGGCTGAGATAAAACCTTCTGTTTTGCTTGCGGGCGAGTTGCCGAGACTGATTGACGAATGGCAGATTGCGCCAGCATTGTGGGACAGTATCCGGTTTGCTGTTGATCATGGAGGATCCGAGGGAATGTATATTCTGACCGGATCGTCTGTCCCTGTAGATATTTCAAAAATGGAACATTCGGGAACCGGACGATATGCGAGGATCAAGATGCGCCCCATGTCCTTATTTGAGTCCGGGGAGTCCAATGGAGAGGTTAGTATAAAGGCGCTATTTGACGAAAAGCCCGGAGTGTCGCTTGCATCTGTAAATAATCTGAGTGTCGAAGATATATCATATCTTGTCTGCAGGGGAGGCTGGCCCCGGGCTGTTTTGCAGAAGGATAAGGAGATAGCACTTGATCAGGCTCTGAATTATTACGAATCGGTTATCAATAATGATATATCAAGAGTAGATGGAATAAACAGGAATGAACAACGGGCGAGACTTCTTATGCGTTCGTATGCGAGAAATCAGGGAGCACAGGTTAGCAATGCTGCTCTCAAGGCTGACATGGATGCTAATGATTCTCAGACATTGGATGAAGATACGGTTCTGTCATATGTAAATGCGCTTAAAAAGATTTTTGTTGTTGAGGATTTGCCGGCATGGAATCCGAATCTCAGATCAAAAACAGTCGTCAGAACATCTGATACAAGGTACTTTGTTGATCCTTCGATCGCCACTGCCGCACTGGGTGTTTATCCTGAAGATTTAATGAACGACCTGAATACATTTGGGCTCATGTTTGAAACTATGTGTATTAGAGATCTGAGGATATATGCTGATGCACTCGGAGGACAGCTTTATCATTACAGAGATAAGAGCGGGCTGGAGTGTGATGCGGTTATTCATCTGAATAATGGCGATTATGGCCTTATAGAGATCAAGCTTGGCGGAAATACATTGATAGAGCATGGAGCCAAGACACTGAAGGAACTTGCGGATAAGATCGATACTACCAGGATGCATGAACCTTCTTTTCTTATGGTGCTGTCTGGTACGGATAGTTATGCATATCAGCGAAAAGACGGAGTATATGTTGTGCCGATCGGATGTCTGAAAGATTAAGTATTACGAAGGAGAAGTCACGGACCTGGATACAGATGGAACATGAGCCTGTTTGACCTGATATTCCGTTCCCGAGTGTCATTTTCGCCAAGATACATTTTCACGATTGGAGAGTATACATGATCAGATTAAGACCCTATAAGCGCAAGGATGCCGCGGTGATCGCATCCTGGATCAGTAACGAGGATGAATTCATTTACTGGAGTGCAGGCAAGCTTGGGAGCTATCCCGTATCTGCGGATACCCTGCTTGATTTTGCCGAACATATGGAGGACAATGACGATATCTGCCAGATGACGGCCATGGATGACGATCTTCTGATCGGATACTGTGTGCTGGATACAAACGAACCGGATACGGAGGACAATAATAAAACCTGTATACGTATCAGGCATATCCTGGTCAATCCAGAGGTCAGAGGACGCGGCTACGGTATGGGTATGCTGGAGCTGGCACTCAAATACGGCTTTGATATCCTTAAGTCCAAAAAGATCGTTGCAGAGGCATTCTGCGACAATGACGCGCAGCTGGATATGTATCATGCCGTAGGCTTTTCCGAGACCGGCCCGGTTAAGGAGACAGAGATAAACGGCAGATCCTACAAAACTGTTGAAGTCGAGATCTATTCGGATTCCAAGGAAAAGATCCCCGAGGACACGGTCATTCCGGAGGATAATCTGATCGGCGAGATCATAAATGATAACAGATTCCGTTATGCATTCCAGCCCATCGTGGATACGTCCACCGGTGAGATATTCGGATATGAGGCTCTGATGAGAGCGGATTTCGGTATGAACGTATCGCCGATCACCATACTGGATTACGCCACCCGTGAAAACCGGCTGTATGATATAGAGAAGCTGACATTTGTAAACGTAATGCAGTTCTATGCGGACAACAGACAGCTGTTTGGAGACAGGAAGGTATTTATCAACAGCCTCCCGGGATATCAGATGTCTGCGGAGGATTACGATGAATTCAAAGAACGGTTCAAAGGACTTTTTTCCGATCGTATAGTTGTTGAGATCACCGAGAATACCGAATTTAAAAACCAGGAGCTTGAATATCTGCTTAAAAGAAGTGTCGAGGATTCCTTTGAGCTGGCGATCGATGATTTTGGTACCGGATATTCCAATACCTCCAGCCTGCTTACATACACTCCGTCTTATCTTAAGATAGACAGGCTGCTGATCTCGGGTATTCACGAGGATACCAAGAAGCAGCATTTCGTCAAAGGCATAGTGGAATTTGCAGCTGCTAACGGAGTTAAGACTCTTGCGGAGGGAGTGGAGACCGGTGCGGAGCTCAGGATGGTAGTGGATCTCGGCATAGATCTGATCCAGGGCTTCTATACCGCCAGACCGGCTTTTGATGTGCTCGAATATATCGATGAGAATATCAAGAATGAGATCATTTCCTCAGCCGTCAAGGGTACCAATCAGGATGTCCGCAAGATATATGCCCTGAAGGGAGAGAAGGAGCTGCCCGTTATGAGGCTGGCCCTGGAGAAATACACCGGGATCCTGATCGATCAGGACGAATTTGTCCTTGTGGGCAATACCGGTTATTCCGCCGAGATGTCTATCAAGATCAAGGACGGATGCAGATGCAGGCTGACCATCAGAAATCTGTTTATCGAGAGTACGCATCAGCTGCCGTGTATCGAGCTTGGCAAGAATTCAGAGCTTACTCTTGTTCTTGAAGGAGAGAACAGACTCTTTAAGTACGGGATCCTTGTGCCCGATACCTCACGGCTGGTCATAGAGGGTAAGGGCAATCTGCAGATACGTTCCCAGGGTATATCAAGCTACTCCATCGGCAATAACTGGAATGCGGGCTTCGGTGATATCAGATGGCTTGGAACAGGCTCTCTTGACATTCTGGTGGAAGCCGATGAGGCGATCGGAATAGGCGGAGGCAGACCGGGGGACGGCTGCGGCATCAGTCTGTTGTCGGGAACCGTGCGTATAGAGCCCGCCAGCGGCAAGGCTATCTCGATAGGCTCAGTGATAGGAGAACCGGAGATCACCGTATCGGATTGCAGACTGCAGCTGGACATCAAGATCGACTCCGGTGTCGGTATAGGATGCCTGGAGGGAACCCAGCATATCAGGATCCGCAACGCGAATCTGAACATCATGGCGGCCGGCAGATCCATTTCTTCCATAGGTACTCCCGAAATCACATGCGGAGATATCATTCTGGAGGACAGCGAGATAATCATTCGCGGCAACGGACAACAGCTCTATCTGATAGGTGCGGGAGGCGGTGAGCTGGAAATCCGATCAGATAATTCGGCTCTGGATCTAAAGGGAGAAGGCAATGTGGTACTTGCTCTCGGAAGCGGAGATAATAAGGCCAGATTATCCGGGCAGAGAACGATCTGCAATATCAAGCTTTCCAGTGCGACACCGATAGCTTACGGAGCCACATCCGAAAATACAAGGTTTATCAACGGACTTCAGAGTATCAGCATTAATGAATAAAAAAATTTATAAAATCTGTTGACACTTTTACGATTGATGTGTTATTTTCTTTTAAACCGTTGATGAAGAGTGAGTAGGCATTACCTCCTTATCATGAGAGAGTTGCGGATGGTGAGATCGCAGCGTTAAGTGTGATGTTGAATGGACTTCAGAGGGCGACCGGAAATACCGGAGTGATCCGGCAGAGTATGGGAGACGGAGTGAGGATCTCCGTGATCAAAGTCCGGCATATTGTCATGTATGCGCAGAGAGGGTGCAGATATGCACCAAGCCGGGTGGCACCGCAGGATATTTTAACCTGTCCCAGCAGTTACTACTGTAGGGACAGGTTTTTTTGTCGCAGAGCCGTCGTCCTGTCCCGAAGAAGCTGATGAGATGACATTTAATCAGCAGGTTCAAGCGGAGATTTTCCGCAGAAGGAGGAAATCCATGAAAGATCAGACAATCCCTTACAAAATCTACCTGAATGAAGACGAGATGCCTAAAACCTGGTATAACCTGAGGGCAGACATGAAAAATAAGCCTGCTCCTCTTCTTAATCCCGGTACCGGTAAGCCTCTGACCGCAGAAGAGCTGTCACCTATTTTCTGTGAGGAACTGGTTCGTCAGGAGCTTGATGAGACAACACCCTTTATAGAGATCCCCACTGAGATCAGGGATTTCTACAAGATGTACAGACCCTCACCTCTTGTCAGGGCTTACTGCCTGGAGGAGAAGCTCGGTACTCCGGCTAAGATCTATTACAAATTCGAGGGCAATAATACCAGCGGAAGTCACAAGCTCAACTCGGCGATCGCTCAGGCATATTACGCTAAGAAGCAGGGCCTTAAGGGTGTGACCACCGAGACCGGGGCCGGTCAGTGGGGTACGGCACTTTCGATGGCATGCTCATATTTCGACCTGGACTGCAAGGTATATATGGTCAAGGTTTCATACGAGCAGAAGCCCTTCCGCAGAGAGGTGATGAGAACCTACGGAGCCTCGGTCGTTCCTTCACCTTCGGAAACTACCGAGATAGGAAAGAAGATACTCGCTGAGCATCCCGGCACTACCGGAAGCCTTGGATGCGCGATCTCCGAAGCGGTGGAGGTAGCAACCAAAAATCCCGGCTACAGATATGTACTCGGAAGCGTTTTGAACCAGGTACTTCTTCATCAGTCGGTGATCGGCCTCGAGACCAAGACGGCTCTGGATAAATATGGTATCAGGCCCGACATAATCATCGGATGCGCAGGAGGCGGTTCGAACCTCGGAGGCCTGATAGCTCCGTTCATGGGTGAGAAGCTAAGGGGAGAGGCAGATTACCGTATCATAGCCGTTGAGCCTGCGTCGTGCCCGAGCTTTACACGCGGAACCTTCGCATATGACTTTTGCGATACCGGTATGATATGTCCTCTGGCAAAGATGTATACGCTCGGCAGCAGCTTCATACCTTCCGCAAATCATGCCGGCGGACTCAGGTTCCACGGTATGAGCACCATACTTTCACAGCTGTATCATGACGGATATATGGAGGCGGTAAGCGTAGAGCAGACCAGCGTATTTGAGGCAGCTGAGCAGTTCGCACGCACCGAAGGCATACTTCCCGCACCGGAGAGCTCACATGCCATCCGCGCGGCGATCGATGAAGCCCTTAAATGCAAGGAGACGGGAGAGGAAAAGACCATAGTATTCGGTCTGACCGGTACAGGCTATTTCGATCTCGTGGCTTATCAGAAGTACAACGACGGTGAAATGGACGATGTGATCCCTACCGATGAGGATATCGCGGCTTCGATCGCCAGACTGCCTAAGGTTCCCGTATAAGCGGTTTTGCCTTAAATTTCGCATAAAATTTGATATACTGTCATTGCACAAAACCGATATTTCTATGGTATTTTGACCGCTTTTGTGATAGCATAACTTTGTATGAGTATGTACAAACGGAGTGCTGTTATGAAAGCGGTCAAGCCGATTTTAAAGGGTATTACATCATTAGCGGTCATCATATCGGTTATTGTTGCCTTTTTTTCGCTGAATTCACTAAGGGGATCTGCTGCAGCCGGTGAGAGACGTGATATATTGAGCAGCGGTAATGACTATACCGCTATACTGTATGATTCCACCAGCGGACTGCCTACCTCAGAGGCAAATGCCATAGTTCAGAGCTCCGACGGCTTTATCTGGCTGGGAGGCTACAGCGGCTTTATACGTTACGATGGATCCTCCTTCTACAGATTTGATTCATCATCCGGAATTTCAAGCGTTTTCAGTCTGTGTACAGACTCTAAGGACAGGATCTGGGTGGGGACCAACGAGAACGGTCTTGCTCTCTATGATCATGGCGAGATCACGGCATACGGCAGGGTGGATGAACTCAAATCCCATTCCATCCGGGATCTGTGTGAGGATAGCGATGGTAATATCATAGTTGCTACGACCCAGGGACTTGGATATGTAGACAAGGATACTCTCGAATTGCATGCGATAAATGATCCGCAGGTTAATTCCGAATATATCACCGCTCTGGTCGGTGACCGCTCCGGCACGATCTACGGCCTCACCATGAACGGCGCTGTGTTCACGATGAAGGATCTGAGGATAAGCGGATTCTATAATCCGTCCCAGTTCGGCGATGATCCCGTTAATGCCCTGTATCCTGACAATGAGGAGACCGGAGTTGTATATATGGGTACGACCGGCTCCGATGTCCTGACGGTCAACTTTGGAGTCAGGCTTAAGATCACTGAACGCAGATCCGCGGATCCGCAAAAAAACATAAATGCCCTGCTTCAGATCGATGATAAGCTCTGGGTAGCCGCCACAAACGGTGTGGGATATTTTGATGAAGAGGATAAATACCACGAGCTGGACGATATCCCGATGAACAATTCCATCGGTAACATCATGATAGATCATGAGGGCAATATGTGGTTCACATCCACCAGACAGGGAGTTATGGAACTTGTGCCCGACCGGTTTACTGATATCAGCCAGCTGGCGGATCTGGATAAGCTCGTTATCAATTCCACCTGTATAAATTCAGGCAAGCTGTATCTCGGTACCGATACAGGTCTGGTCATACTCGATGCCTCAGATTATGACAGGGAAACCAATGAGCTTACGCAGATGCTGGATGATGTGCGGATCAGATGCATCAAAAACGACAGCTCAGGTCACCTGTGGCTATGTACGCGAGGCGAGCTTGGACTGTTGGAATACGATCCTGTCTCCGGCATTATCAACCAATACAATAACGAAAACGGGCTTACCTCCAATCACGTCCGCACCATGATGCAGCGCAGTGACGGAAGCATAGCGGCAGCCACCAGCAACGGACTTTTTATCATCCAAAACGGCAGGATAACGGATCATTACGGGCAGGAGGACGGGATCAGTACAGAGGAGATCCTGTCTGTGGAGGAAGGACCTGACGGAAGGCTTTTTCTTGGAAGTGACGGAGACGGCATATACGTGGTTGACGGTGACAGGGTGTCACGGCTCGGATTCGATGACGGTCTGACCAGCGGTGTCATAATGAGGATAAAATACGATGCTGTCAGAGATGTATTCTGGCTCATCACTTCCAATTCGATCCAGTATATCAGAGATGACAGGGCTGTTGCGGTTACCAGTTTCCCTTACTCCAACAACTATGACATTTACTTTGACAATGACGACGCTGCGTGGATCCTTTCCTCCAACGGCGTTTATATCACCAAGGCTTCGGAACTGATAGCCAACGAGAATATAGAATACAGCTTTTACAATAACAGAAGCGGGCTGCCGTATATTTCCACGGGTAATTCGAGAAGCTATCTGGATGAGAACCTGCACCTTTACATATCGGGTACGACCGGAGTATGCATGGTCGATATCAGCGAGGATGATTCCCATACGGATTCGGTCCTGCTCTCGGTTCCGTCGGTTGAGATCGATGATCAGGCGGTATATATTTCAGACAGCAAAACGGTTTCCATGCCCTCCGGCAGCAGAAGACTTGCCATCAACGCATATGTACTGACCTATGGACTGGGTAATCCGAGGGTCAGCTACTGGCTTGAAAACTTTGACGAGGGGCCGATCCCGTCTACCAAATCGGATCTGAAGAACATCAGCTATACCAACCTGGATGGCGGCAGATATATCTTTCATCTGAACCTGCTTAACAGCAGGACAGGAGAGATAGAGAAATCGGAATCCATCGAGATAGTAAAGGCTGCTTCCATTTATGAGAACCTGATATTCTGGATACTGGTCATGACTGCCGGGCTCGGCGTGGTTTCACTTCTCATCTGGAAGTATTTCCAGAAGCGTACGCAGGCCCTTCTTAAGAAACAGGAAGAGGATAAGGCATTTATCGACCAGATCATGCATACGTTTGCAAAATGCGTGGATCTGAGAGACACGGAGAATCAGGGACATTCCTTCAGGGTTGCGTATTATTCCCGAATGCTTGCGGAGAAGCTCTCGGCAAAGAGGGGCTACACCGAGGAACAGATCAATGCGATCTACCATATCGCTCTTGTGCATGACATAGGTAAGATAAACATACCGGATGCCATTCTTAATAAAGGCGCGGCACTGAATGACGAAGAATTCGAGATCATGAAGACACATGCCGAAGTGGGTGAGAAGCTGCTGGAGGATGTCAATATAGGTCCCGATCTGGCTGTGGGTGCCGGGTATCATCACGAAAGACTGGATGGAAGGGGATATCCTTACGGACTCAAAGGACAGGAGATTCCCGAGGTTGCCAGACTTATCGCTGTGGCAGACACCTTTGATGCGATGTATTCCACCAGACCATATCGTAAGCAGATGCGGCTTTCGGATGTTATCGAGGAGCTTAAGAGAGTTCGGGATACACAGCTTGAGGGGGAGGTAGTGGATGCTCTTGTTGAGCTCGCGGATGAGAACAAACTTGATAAGGAAACCGTGGATGCTTATATCAGTGAAAACATTTACGGCAGAACAAATATAGTAGCAGAGACCGGGACGACTGAAGATCATGAATAATGAACTGATAGTAGGCGGATATATATTCGGCACAGCTGCCGATGCGGATCTGGCCAGGGAAGAGCAGGCAAGGATCAAATATCTGGACGAGAATATGAATTATGCCAATATTGCCAAGGTTCAGCAGCTGTATAACAGAGCGCTGGATACCAAGATGTTCCGGACGCCGGTTGGCTGGGATTATCTAAGCCGGCTCAAGAGGCTTATGACCGATAATGGGTTTTCCGAGGAGCTTATCAGACCTGTCCCACTGTATAATGTCTTTGCCAAAGAAGAAGAACCGGTCAGGATGATAGACCGTATCAAGCCGCCTAAGAAGAAAAAGGATATTTACAGACGCAAATACGTGCTGTCAGTGATGTGTATCGGAGTGCTTGCGATCCTTGTCATAGTCATGTTTGTGATCGCGATCAGAGCCGAAACGCCCAATATGATCAATTATCGTCATGCAATAGTCAATGATTATGCAGAGTGGGAACAGAATATCAAAGACAGGGAAGACCGGGTTCGCAAAAAGGAGCGGGAGCTTGAACTGGTTTCACCGCCGCCTCATGAGCTGAATACCGAAGACCTTTTGGATGAATTGGAGAACCGGGATGAGCAGGATACTGGTAGTTGATGATGAGAGCAGAATGAGAAAACTGGTCAGGGATTTTCTGGTCAGGGACGGACACAATGTTACGGAGGCGGCCGATGGAATGGAGGCCTGTGATCTTTTTTTTGAGACCAATGACTTCGACCTGATAATAAGTGATGTGATGATGCCGAGGCTCGACGGCTGGGAGCTTGTCAGACAGATCCGGGAGTATTCCCGGGTGCCGATCATCCTGCTTACCGCAAAGGGTGAGGAACGTGATGAGCTTACAGGCTTTGAACTCGGGGTGGATGAATACATATCCAAGCCCTTCAGTCCCAAGATCCTGGTAGCGCGTGTGGATGCGATACTGAGGCGCAGCGGAGCCGGAGAAGAGGATCCCGTAATTGAGACCGGCGGTATACGCATGGACAAGGCGGCTCACATCGTTACCATTGACGGTGTGCCTGTAGAACTCAGCTTCAAGGAATTTGAACTCCTGGAGTTTTTTATGAAAAATCAGGGGATCGCTCTGTCGAGAGAAAAAATACTGGACGCTGTTTGGAACTATGATTATTTTGGAGATGCCCGCACGATAGATACCCATGTCAAAAAGCTTCGCGCAAAAATGGGAGATAAGGGCGAATGTATCAAGACGATATGGGGCATGGGGTACAAATTCGAGGTATAATATGAAGACTTTTTGGGATTATCTGATAGCTTCCCTTTTGTATAGCGATACGGGAAACGAGCTGTTTGACACTATTGTTTTCTGGAGTTCGTTTTATCTGGAGCTTGCCGCTGCCGTAGGAGTTGTGCTTCTGGTGCTGCTTAACAAGCCGCTCCGGGAGAGAAAAAGAATACAGGACAAGCTGATCTTTTGGGAATGTGTTCTTGTTTTCAGCCAGAATGTGCTGGATATGCTTCTTGTACCGTTGGTGGCGGTGCCTGCCAGATGGGCGGATTATGCATTTTATATTGCGCTGACTCTCAACGAGATACTCTATCTGTCGATAATACTGCAGTGGCTGATCTGTGTGGATTACAGCCTGTATTACAGCCCCGATCATATACGCAGACGTTACCGTCATGCGGCTCTGCCTATCGTGATCGTCGTAGTGCTGGATATCATACATGATTTTCTGGATGCAGGAACCTTTGGCGTATGGCCGTGGTCCGATACAGGTGAACATGTGATGCATATCTGCAAGCTTTTCATCGAAATAGGGTATATCGCGACAGCGATCTATCTGGTTCATAAGCATCAGAAGGAAACCAGAGAACCGAGCTTTCTGCGGCTGGGAGCGTTTATTATCCCGTTCCTGTTCGGAGCACTGTTCCGGTTCTACGACGCATCATTTCTCGGCTTCGGTGTGATACTGACGTATTTTGCCATGAAGAGAAGAGACAGATATATTGATTTTCGGACCGGCTTCTACAACAGTGAGTATCTGGACTATATCAGCGGCTGCTGGGATCGCGACGGACTGAAGGACGGAAATGCGATACTTGTTTCCTCTCCGGATAACGCCGAAGGACTTGCGGGGATCATGAATGAATATAAGATCCCGGAATGCTTTATCATAACCATGGGTAAGGGACTGTACGTGATGCTGACCGGTAAGATCAGAAGCTCCGCCGTTAAGATGGCAAGTCAGCTGATACATGAGGCGGCAGAGGAGGCTTCCCCCTCTTTTGAACCCGAGATCAGTTCCATTCGCCGTGAGGACGGACAGACTATGACGGATTTTGCCGCCCGGATCAAAGAGTCTTTCGGGAATAATGTGCTTTAATATGGCTCCACAATTCTTTATCATTACGGATCGGATGGGATCCGACGCTCGTCGCTACGGGCAGAAGTATGGATTTGGCGATCAATATGCATAATGAAGATTTTATCATACAGGCAATAGTGACTCTGGCGTTATCGGGGTTCTTTCTTTTTCTGAACAGATATATAATCGGAAAGCTGTACAGACAGAACGGACAGATGCATTTACTGTTTGTTCAGCGCTTTGTCCGCGGATTTGTCATGATAATATGTGTACTTCTGCTGATAGCCGAGTACTGGGGAATGTCCAGGCTTACAAGGCTCGTAGCCGGATCGGTGGCGGTATTCAGTGCCATTGTCGGTTTTGCGGCACAAAATGTACTTAAGGATTTTTTCGCCGGATTGATGATAAGCATATATCGTCCTTTTGAGATCGGAGACCGTCTGCTTCTCGATAATGTCGAGAAGGCATGCGTGGTGGAGGAACTCTCCATGCGTCATACGGTTCTGAAAACCATGGATGGCATCAGATATATTATTCCGAACAGTGAGCTTAACAGCAGGGTTATTACCAATACCAGCTATCGTCAGTCATTGCGTGGAAGCAATATACGTGTAGCGGTCAGTTATGATACCGATATCCACAAAGCGATCTATATCGTAAGGCAGGCTGTAAGAGAGTGTCCGTTTACGGTGCCGAATCAGGCAAATAAGGCAAATGACGATCTGGGAGGGTATGGAGATGTTTATTTCATGAGCTTTGACGACAGCAGTCTGGCTCTTGAGACAGTCATTTGGACAGAACCCGAAACAGATAATTTCCTGGCATGCAGCGAAGTGCGTGCTTCCATACTGGACAGATTTCGTAAGGAAGGCATTGAGATCCCGTACAGCTATGTCAATATTATCGAGAAAAATGAAGAGGATATGGGTTATTCTCAGGACGCCAGCTTTAAGGTGAAAAAACGTAATGCGAGGATCAAAACCGATCCGATAGAGATAAACAACGGTCAGAATGATATCAACAGAGTGTTTGAAAAAGTGGATATATTTGCGGCATATCATTCTTTTAAGCCCGAACAGACAAATTTGATCCGCCATTTGTCGGAGGAACTGTTCGGATTTACACTGGATGCCACAGGGCAGAGCCGCGGACGTTTCTGGCTGGAGGGAAGCCGCAACAAGGTGAAGATATGCTTCAGGGTCAGAACCGAGATGAGTAATGCCAAACGTCAGGAATTACTGGATCTGTCTTCTGATGGTAAAAATGCCGCCGCATCCGGGTTTGCCGGCATGATCCGGGAGCTGATCCTGTCGCGCAGACTGGATGACTCAAATGCCACTGTAACTTATTCCGGCTACAGCAGTATGCTTAGAAATACGGAGCAAAACCTTGAAAAAAAGATCCTTACCAGTCTGGCAGATGATATTAAGGTCGGAATAAAGGGCAATTATGCGGAAATAACCGTTATCAAGGCTTTCTGATAAGTGTATAACGGATCGGATGTGTATCGGATATACGGTTAATTAATCAGCATGCTTTTATAATTGACGTTTTATAAACATAAAGGTAAAATAGTTAGCGGTGCGTAAGCGCCGCTGCTATATTTATATGGTATCGGGCGAGATACCGATTCATTAAAAATGAGGAGATCAGTTATGGGAAGAGTGTACAATTTTTCTGCAGGACCGGCTGTATTGCCGGAGAGCGTGCTTAAGGAAGCAGCCGAGGAGATGCTGGACTATAAGGGCAGCGGAATGTCCGTAATGGAGATGAGCCACAGATCCAAGGTTTATGACGGGATCATCAAGGAAGCGGAGGTGGATCTTCGCAGGCTTATGAATATTCCGGACAATTATAAGGTGCTCTTTGTGCAGGGCGGAGCAAGTCTTCTTTTTGCATCCGTACCCATGAATCTGATGAAAAATAAAAAGGCCGGCTATATTCTGACCGGACAGTGGGCCAAGAAAGCATATCAGGAAGCAAAGATCTATGGTGAAGCGGTAGAGCTTGCCAGCAGTGCGGATGAGACCTTCTCTTATATACCGGATTGCTCGGATCTGCCGATCACCGATGATATGGATTATGTATATATATGCGAGAACAACACGATCTACGGAACCAAGTTCTGGAAGTTGCCGGATACCAAGGGTAAGATACTGGTAGCCGATCAGTCCAGCTGTTTCCTTTCCGAACCCGTGGATGTGGCCAAATACGGACTCATCTATGCCGGAGTTCAGAAGAATGTCGGCCCCGCCGGAGTACAGGTTGTCATCATCAGAGAGGATCTGATATCGGATGATGTCCTTCCCGGAACTCCTACGATGATGAAGTTCAAGACTCATGCCGACAACGATTCACTGTATAATACACCTCCCTGCTACGGTATCTATATCTGCGGCAAGGTATTCAAGTGGATCCTGGATATGGGCGGTCTGGAAGCAATGAAGGCACATAATGAGAAGAAGGCTAAGATCCTTTACGATTTCCTTGATTCCTCCGAGCTTTTCAAGGGGACCGTACGTAAGGAGAACAGATCCCTGATGAACGTGCCTTTTGTTACCGGCAATGAAGAGCTTGATGCGAAGTTTGTCAAGGAGGCAACCGAAGCCGGGTTTGTTAACCTCAAGGGACACCGTACCGTTGGCGGTATGAGAGCTTCCATCTACAATGCGATGCCGATCGAGGGAGTAGAGAAGCTGGTTAAGTTTATGGCTGACTTTGAAGCAAAGAATAAATAAGCCGTTGATCGTCATTCGGATGGAGAGAAGTGACGAGATCAGAAAATACAGAAAAGAGGTAATATAAATGTTCAAATATAATTGCTTAAATCCTATCAGCCCTGTCGGAACCAGTGAGTTCGGCAGCAATTATGTCAAGACTGATAATGTAAATGAGGCAGACGGTATTCTGGTCAGAAGTGCGTCGATGCACGATATGGAGCTGCCTGAGAGCCTGCTTTGCGTAGCAAGAGCTGGTGCGGGTGTCAACAATATTCCTTTGGATAAGTGTGCTGAGGCCGGAGTTGTCGTATTCAATACACCCGGAGCAAATGCCAACGCTGTTAAGGAGCTGGTTATCGCGGGAATGCTGCTTGCTGCCCGTGACATCAAGGGCGGCATCGACTGGGTAGCCGACAATTCATCCGATCCCGATGTGGGAAAGAGCGCCGAGAAGGCCAAGAAAGCCTTTGCGGGCACCGAACTGATGGGCAAGAAGCTTGGTATCATAGGTCTGGGGGCCATAGGTATCAAGGTGGCAAATACGGCACGTCACTTCGGAATGGAAGTATACGGATATGATCCCTATATTTCTGTAGATGCTGCGTGGAACTTAAGCCGCGATGTCAGGCATGTGGTAAATGTAATGGATATTTACACGGAGTGCGATTACATCACGATCCATGTTCCGCTCATGGATGCGACAAAGGGTATGATCAGTGCCGAGGCCGTAGCCAAGATGAAAAACAATGCGGTTCTGCTCAACTTCGCAAGAGATCTGCTCGTGGACGAGGCAGCCGTAGTCGAGGCACTCTCTGCAGGCAAGCTTCGCAAATATGTATCTGATTTTGCCAATCCTACTACGGCAGGCAAACCCGGCTGTATCGTACTTCCTCACCTCGGAGCTTCTACAGAAGAAGCTGAGGATAACTGTGCTGCCATGGCTGTAAAGCAGATGAAGGATTACCTTGAGAACGGTAATATCGTAAACAGCGTGAACTTCCCCAAATGTGATATGGGCGTATGTGAGAATGCCGGACGTATCGCCGTCCTGCACAAGAACATCTCCAATATGATCGGTCAGTTCACAAGTGTATTCGGTTCATCCAAGGTGAATATCCAGGATATGACCAACAAGTCCAGGGGTGATGTGGCTTATACGCTGGTAGATGTTTCCGATCCGGTATCACAGGATATCCTGGACAAGATCGCTGCGATCGACGGAGTGTTCAGAGTTCGTAAGGTTAAATAACAGTTGAAAATATACGGACAACATTAATAAGATTGAATATCAAACAGGCATCGATATGTGATTCTCTTTCTGCGGATAGAAAGTTCCCGTAAGGGAGAGACATATATCGGTGCCTGTTTTTGATATTATAGTCCCACTGCCTGATCGTATTTCCTTAATTCACGAAATTTGCGATATCCGCGAAGGTCTGCGGATTCTCCCCAAGATCCTCCTGGAGCTGTTTCTCGGCGATCACGCCTGCTTCACTGGCAAGATCCATATAAAGTATGAACATATCCTCAAGAGACATCTTTTCCTCATCAGCGATCTCCTGCATGATGGGCTTGAGCGTCTCTAGCTGGAAGCTGACGGGAGTCTTCTGGGGATCGATATCCGCAAGGTGAACCTCGGCATATTCATTTATTCTTTTGAGTATTTTGGCGTTCTTTTCTGTCATGGGTTACTCCTTTGATGATGTATAGACGGCTTTTCAATCTTTCATAGTTTATCATATTTGGTTGGCTTGCGCATCATCTTTATGGTAGAATTAATTCCAGGTATTTTTGAAAAATAAACTTTAATAGGGGATCTTGTGATTTTTTTGGAGACACATACTCCAACCGCAGATGAGGCTGAAGAAGCGAAGAAAAATCAGATTGAAAATAAATAATATGGTGAGAATATGGCTGATATAAGACCTTTCAAAGCATTCAGACCGGCTTTAGGGTACGAGGAACAGATCGCATCCCTTCCATATGATGTGTACAACAGACAGGAAGCATATGAACTGACCAGGGGAGATGAGCATTCCTTTCTGCGTATAGACAGACCGGAGACACAGTTTGAACCCGGTCAGGATATGTATGCGCCCGAGGTTTATGAGTGTGCGGCTCGTATGCTGCGCGACCAGATTGCTGCCGGCGAATTCATACAGGATGATTCAGAGAGCTATTATATCTATGAACAGACCTTTAAAGGACGCACCCAGACGGGAATAGTTGCCCTCAGCTCTGTTCAGGATTATGTGGACGGCATCATCAAAAAGCACGAGAATACCCGTGCCGACAAGGAAACTGACCGGATCAGACATGTCGACACCTGCAATGCACAGACCGGACCGATCTTTCTTGCTTACAGGCAGAGTGATGTGATAGGGGCAGTGATCAGCCGTGTCAAAGAAGAACCGGCACTTTATGATTTTGTAAAAGCCGATACCGTACAGAGGGTATGGAGGATCACCCACAGGGACGATATCGATGCCATCGGCGACAGCTTCTCTAAGATGGACAGCATATATATTGCGGACGGTCATCACAGATGTGCTTCGGCCTGCAGGGTTGCCTTAAACAGGCGTAAGGATATAAATGTCCCCGAGGATACAGAGGCAGAGCATTTCCTTTCCGTACTATTCCCTGATAATGAGCTGATGATCATGGATTACAACCGTGTGATCAGAGATCTGAACGGACTTACGGCAACTGAATTTCTCGATCGTCTCGGCAGGATCTATAACGTAGAAGCATCAGCTGAAAGGGTTCATCCGTCCGGGAAAGGCGAATGCGGACTCTTTCTGGAAGATAAATGGTACAGGCTTAGATTTCCTGCGGATAAGCTTACCGGAGATCCGGTCAGGGATCTGGATGTTGCGATATTACAGGATAATGTACTCGGCCCGATACTCGGCATAGATGATCCCAAGACCGATAAACGTATAGATTTTGTGGGCGGAATACGAGGCATAGAGGAACTGGAACGCAGATGTCATAAGGATTGCGTCTGTGCCTTTGCAATGTATCCCACTGATATACATGAGCTGTTTGATGTGGCGGATGCCGGGTTACTGATGCCGCCAAAGTCCACCTGGTTTGAGCCCAAGCTGCTCAGCGGACTGTTTATACACATGCTTGATCAGGTAGACGTTTGATATCTGAGGAGGCTTCATCCCGGGCGGAAGCAGACGAACCGGAGACAATTCCCAAAACCGGAGCAAGAAGGAGAGACATATGAATAACAAAATGTATAAGCTTATGAACTGGCCGGCTATCGAGGCCGTTGTGTATGCTGAGTCGGATAAACCCTCTCAGGTTTTGGGGCCGAGGACTGTGGGCAGCTCCACTTTATTTCAGGTTTTCTGCCCGGATGCAAAGGAGATCCGTTTAAATATCCCGGATGCGGACAAGGCGATAAAGATGGAAATGGTGGATGAAGCCGGATATTTCGCTGCTTTGGTCCCGGGTAAGTCCATCGGGGATTACGATTATGTGGTTGAGTATAACGATGGCCGTATAGATAAGATGATCGACGCATACAGGTTTGACCATAAGCTGTCGGCCAAAGACTGCAGGGATATCAGCTCAGGCAAGTCAGATGCGGCTTATGAGATACTTGGAGCTCATATTAAAAAGATCGGTAAGGTTTCCGGAACCATGTTTGCCATTTGGGCGCCAAATGCGAGACGCGTGAGTGTTCTGGGAGATTTCAATAACTGGGATGGCCGGTTCCACCAGATGGACCGCATGGAGGGTACCGGTTTCTTTACGTTATTTATCCCCGGAGTGGGTGCGGGAGATAAGTATTATTACGAGATCAATATGAAAGGCGGACTGTCCAAGACCGTGATCGATCCTTATTCCGGGGGAGTTGTAAACGATGAGGGCTGGTATAAATCCGTCGTATCGGATCCCGACAGGTATAAATGGAGCGATGCCAACTATATGAAGGACAGGAGCCTGGGAGAGATCCCCGGAGCTTCGCCGGTCAGCATCTATGAATGTGATCTCAGGACATATTCGGAAAAGACAGGAAAGACGAATTACCGTGAGCTTGCCGAGGAGATCGCCGGATATGCCAAATCCTCAGGCTATACCCATGTGGAACTCAAACCTGTGGCCGAATACGACAACGAGGCCAGTTACGGATATGAGACCATATGCTTCTATGCACCTACATACAGATTCGGCACTCCCGATGACTTTGCGGGCATGATCGATATTTTCCACAAAAACGGGATACGCGTGATACTTGACTGGACGCTGGCCCATCCCTCAAATGCCAGTTACGCGCTTCAGAAGACCGACGGAACCGGTTGCTACGAACATGAGGATCCGAGACAGGGCATTCACCCTCAGTGGGGAACATTGCTGTTCAATTACGGACGCGGAGAGGTTATCAGTTTCCTTAAGTCCAATGCTCTTTACTGGCTGAAGGAATTCCATATTGACGGTCTGCGGATTGATTCCCTTGCCTCCGTGATATGTCTGGATTACGGACGAAGCCGCGGCGACTGGATCCCCAATATGTACGGCGGACATGAGAATCTTGAAGCCCTGGAGTTTATCAAGAATCTGAATAATACAATAAGCCGCAGTTATCCCGGAGTCATCACGATAGCCGAGGACACATCCGGGTATCCCAGGATCACTGCTGCCGTATCTGACGGAGGACTGGGCTTTACCTACAAGTGGAACAATAACTGGAGAGACGACTATCTGCGTTATATCTCTCTGGATCCCCTTTTCCGGGGCGGCAGCCATAATGATCTGACACTCAGCATGGTTTACTGCTATTCCGACCGGTTTATCCTGCCTATGAACATGAACAGTATCAACGATATCAGGCTTTCACTCGGATTCATGATGATGCATCCCGGCGCAAAGCTTATCAGCTCGGTTCTGACAGTTGATGACGATGCGGCGTCTATAGAGAAGCTGATCCGGGCTCTTAACGGGTTCTATATGAAGCATCCGGCACTGTATGAGCTGGACGACTCGGAGGAGGGCTTCGAGTGGATCAATTGCATCGACAGTGGGAGATGTACTGTATCTTTCCTTAGAAAGAGCAGACGGAGCGGTGATTCGCTGGTTGTAGTTGCCAATTTCTCGGGCATAGAGCAGAGCCTTAACGTTGGTGTGCCTCTTCCCGGACGATATACCAGGATATTTAATACCGACGCAACGACCTTTGGCGGATCGTCCAAGGTAAAAGAGCCTTATATCTATACTATAGATGATGATGTGGACGGCAGACCCTACCACGTGCCGGTAACGATCCCCGCTCTCAGCCTGTCCGTCTTCGGATATGAGCCTTTTGACGAAAACGACCGTGAGTATATGCTCGGTCTCCAAAGGGAGGCCCGCAAAAAGGCCGATGAAGCCAAAAAGGCAGCCGAGAAGGAGGCACAGAAGGCAGAAAATGCCCGTAAAAAAGCAGATGAGGAACGGGCAAAGGCCGAGGAGGCAACGAGACTTGCCGAGGAAGCCCGCTTAAAAGCCGAAAAGGCGTATGAAAAGGCCGACGAGGAATTCAGAAAGGCCGAGGTTGCCATGGAAAAAGCAAAAGAAGCTGCAGAACGTGCCGAGCTTGCGGCTCACCGTCTGCGGGTGACCGAGGAGAGTATGAAGAACAGTAAGGAACTGTTGCAAAATAACTTGATCATTTGTCTCGGCTAAATGTCCATATGCTTCTTCAGAAAGCCTCGGCGTAGCCCACTACGCCTACGTTTTCTTCATTGCATATGAACATCTATCCTTTGCCAACTGTTCAAGTT
>JAFUAB010000037.1 GCA_017460885.1 Lachnospiraceae bacterium | reverse complement strand
TGCGGCGAGTTCCTAAGGACGCGATGGTTTGACATTGATGATTTTCCTCGATAGCTCAATGGTAGAGCATTGCGGCGAGTTCCTAAGGACGCGATGGTTTGACATTGATGATTTTCCTCGATAGCTCAATGGTAGAGCATTCGGCTGTTAACCGAAGGGTTGCTGGTTCGAGCCCAGCTCGGGGAGCGAAGTGATCCGTAGACGGATCACTTTAACCTCGCACTTTGTGAGATGTTAAGTCTCGCATTTCGTGAGATGTTAAGCCTTGCACCTCGTGCAAAGTTCTTTATTAGTATATATTTGGCCCGGTGGTCAAGAGGTTAAGACATCGCCCTTTCACGGCGGTAACACGGGTTCAATTCCCGTCCGGGTCACTAAGAAGAAACCCGAACGGGTTTCTTTTTTTACCTCGTCCGGGTCAATAAAAAGACACCCGATAATTACATCCATGCAATAATTGTACCTCGGATAAACTATGATTCTTTGAGGGGATTTTCTATGAAAAACTACATTGTTCTCGGAATGACGGCGGTATGTTGTATCATGCTTGCGGGATGCGGCGGAAGTAATATCGATCCGGTTGAGGCTGCTGCTCAGGATCAGGAAGGTACGGATAGTGAGACTGTTTCCGCAGATACTTCTTCGGCACAGGATGTATCGGCATCGGATATTGACGGAGCTGCTTCTGACAACGCAGACGCAGCTGATGATTCAGAAGACGTCAATGATGGCGGCTCCGAAGAACGCGAACTGACAGCCGCAGAACTTTCTGCCTTTGAAGAGGATTTTAATTCTTCAAGATACAACGGATTTCTGGTCATGGAGTTCAAGGCCCCTCAGGAGATCTGGTGGGATGAGGTGTTTTATAACGGCGCCGGCATTAATACCGGAAAATATGATTATGATACGGTGGAAAAGGCATATGTGGAGGCAACCGGTGAAGACGATCTTTTCGGATCGCTGACTTATTTTACCTCAGAGGAAATGGAAAAGTATGTTGAAGATACTACGGGACTTGATTACAGCAGCATGAAGCATCCTCTCGAATGGGAGTATTTAAATGATCTGGATCTGTATGTTTTACAGCATGGTGATACTAATTTTTCCCCGATTAAGTTTATTTCCGGTACGGTAAAAGGAGACAGATACAGCCTTAAATACAGCAATGAGTTTTCGAGTTCCGATGAAAATGTCTTTGAGGCAGTATTTGATAAAACGGATACCGGTTACCGTATGGTGTCTAATCTGTGGGCACCTGAGACAGGCAGGGAAGCCGGTATTAAAGAGATTTATGACCGGATTATACTTAAGTACGTCAGCGCAGTATCAAACAGATGGGATGAAGAGCAGCTCAAAAGTATCAATATCAGCGAAAGATGCGCGGGAGAATATGGCTCCGGTGATCCTCTCGAGACAATAGGCTATTATTTTCTTGATGTGGATAAGGACGGGATTGATGAGCTCTTTTTTGGAGCAAACCATACTGAGCCCGAACCGATATATGAGGTTTATTCCATACTGAACGGCAGCTGGACGAGAGAATTTATGTCTTACGACGAAACATTGTATTATCTGTCGGACGATGATACTTTTTATGTAAAAGAAAAGCTGGATGAGGGTGAACAGCTTGTACATATGAAGCTGAACGGCGCATATAAGTTTCCACGGACCATAGATACCGTTCGTTTCGCGGATAACATGTGGCAGTCTTCTACGGATGATTTCTGGAAGGATATCCGGGATATAAGCCAAAAGGAATATGATGATTACTGTGCTAATGCCGAAAGCTCATTCGTGAATATCAAATACACACCTTTGGCTGAGGTGGCAGGGGCATCTGCTGCGACAGATAAGGATAAAGATAATGTGTCCTCCTCCGGATCGGGATTTACGGATGACGAGCTGTGTGAGATGGCGCTTGCGTATTATGAAAAGAAAAGCGGATATCGTCCGGGAACAGCACAGATAGAAGAGGAAGACGGAAATAATGTGCTCATTCATCTTTTCGATGACTTCAGTGACCACACGGCCACATCTGCCTGGTATGAGATAGACCGGACAACAGGCCGCGGGTCGGATTATATCTTCGGAACGGACGTTGAACTCGGGAAAGACTGATAAGCCATGATCCTTGAAATGTCTTTATTTGTAATGGCAGGAAGTGTGGCAAATGACGTATCCGAATCCGAGGTGAGGAAAGGATGGTCATAAAATTGTTCTCTTGTCAATATATTCTCATAGTTGTAAACTTTTATTCAGTGGAAATTGGAAATACACTGAAAAGATGTATTATTAGGAGGTAATGTATGGCTGCAACTTTAAAGGACATTCAGAAACTAATCAAGGATCAGGGAATCTGTATGGTGGACTTCAAGCTTACCGATATTGACGGACGCTGGAGACATCTGAGCATTCCGGCAGAGAGACTTACGGAAAGTACCATGGAGCACGGAATCGGTTTTGACGGCAGCAACTACGGATATGCACCGGTTGAGAACAGCGATATGGTGTTCATTCCCGTGCTTGAGTCGGCTGTCATCGATCGTTATGCCGAGGTTCCGACGCTGTCGATGATCGGAGATGTGCGGGTGATCGACCTTCCCAATAACAGACCGTTTGACCAGTATCCGAGAAATGTAGCCATTAGGGCGCTTGAATATATGAAGGAGCTTAAGGTAGCGGATCAGATGGTCATCGGTCCCGAGTATGAATTCTATCTTTTTGATGAAGTCAGATACAACACCGCTTATTATGACATGTTTACCTCTATCCATACTTCTCAGGCTGCTTATGCTTCAGGGGATCCTGACAACAATAACGGTTATCAGGTTCTTCCCGGAGCAGGCTATCATAATTCACTGCCTACCGACATCCGAAACGATATACGCAGCCGTATGTGCATGGTCATGAAGGAGTGGGGAGTGGACGTAAAGTACCATCATCCCGAGGTTGGCGGAAGCGGACAGATGGAGATCGAGGTTGAACTCGGCGATATGCTGAAGCTTGCCGATGATACTATGTCTGCCAAGTATGTTATCAAAAATGAGGCTGCCGCCGAAGGAATCACTGCCACATTTATGCCTAAGCCGTTAGCAGCAGAGGCCGGCAGCGGCATGCATGTGCATATGCTTCTGTTTAAGAACGGCAAACCTGTATTCTATGATAAAAATGGATATGCTCAGCTGAGCAAGGAGGCGCACTGGTTTATGGGAGGACTGCTCAGTCATGCGCGTTCTCTCTGTGCCATTACCAATCCTTCCACCAATTCCTACAAGAGACTTGTTCCCGGATTTGAGGCACCGGTTACCATCGGATACGCCATGAGTAACCGCAGCGCCGTTATCCGTATTCCTGCTTACGCCAAGACTCCGGAGACCAAGCGCTTCGAACTCCGTAATCCCGATGCCACATGCAATCCTTACTATGCATATGCAGCTATCCTGATGGCAGGACTTGACGGTATTAAGAATAAGATCGATCCTCACGAAAAAGGATGGGGACCTTATGATTTCAATCTCTATACACTTTCCGATGAGGAAAAGGCAAAGCTTACGGGACTTCCCGCCACACTCGATGAGGCACTTGCCGAGCTTGAGGCAGATCATGAATATCTGACAGCCGGAGGAGTGTTCCCGCAGAGATTGCTTGACCAGCTTATCGCGCGTTCCAGAAAGGCATCCTCACAGGTATCCAAACTGCCTCATCCGATGGAATTTGCACTTTATTATGATCTGTAAATTATGAGAGCAGTAGTAACCAGAGTAAAAAATGCATCGGTCACGATAGACGGTGCTGTTAAAGGAGAGATAGGACAGGGATTTTTGGTCCTGCTCGGAGTACATAAGGATGATACCGAAGAACAGGCTAAGTGGGTTGCGGATCGTATCTGCGGTTTACGTGTGTTCGAGGATGAATCCGGCAAAATGAACGTGAGTCCGGCTGATGCCGGAGCCGAACTGCTTATAGTCAGTCAGTTCACGCTCTATGCGGATATATCATCCAGACGCCCGGGTTTTACGGATGCCGCGAGACCGGATACAGCGATCCCGCTGTATGAGCTTGTCATCAGTGAATGCAAAAGCAGAGGTTTTCGAGTGGAAACAGGGGAATTCGGTGCCGATATGCAGGTCGCATCGGTTAACGACGGCCCTGTGACCATTGTGATCGACAGATAAGTGGATCAGGGGACGGTTCTTTTGCCCCAAAACAGAAAGGATAAGTATATGAAATACAAGATAATAGGCGACAGCTGCTGTGATTTTACAAAGCAGGATCTGGCAGAGGGTCATGCGGTCCGTGTACCGATGTCGATAATAATCGGCGGTGTGGAGTATCCGGATGACGGATACAGAAAGCAGGAGGACTGGATCAGGCTGATCAAAGAGGACGATGGGTATCCGCAATCCGCATGTCCTTCTCCGGAGGCTTTTCTGGAGACATTTGAAGAGGATTGCATGAATTTCGTCGTTACGCTTTCTTCCAGACTGAGCGGCGTATACAACAGTGCGATGATAGCCAGGGAAATGTATAAAGAGGAGCATGAGGGTGCCCTGATCCACGTGTTTGACTCCAAGAGCGCCGCAGCGGCCCAGCACCTGATCTATGAGACTATCCGGGAGCAGGCGGAGCTTGGCAGAAGCTTTGAGGAGATTGTGGATTACGTGGAGGATTATCGCGATACGATGAGTACCATCTTTGTACTCGATGATCTTGAAACCTTCAAGAGAAACGGAAGACTCAAAGGAATACGCGCACTTGTAGCTACCACAATGAATATAAAGCCTGTTCTCTGGGGAGATGACGGAGAGATCAAACAGATCGATCAGGCAGTGGGGATGAACCGTGCGGTCAACCATATGCTTCAGATAATAGAGAAGGCAAATGTCGACAAAAACCGTAAGGTCAGGATCACCCAGTGTGACAGCAAGGCAATGTGCAGAAAGGTTGCCCTGGTCCTTACCGAGAAATTCGGTTTTACGGATGTGAAGATTTTGTCGGCCAGCGGTATCAGTACCGCTTACGAAAATCCCGGCGGAGTCATCGTATCCTACTGAGTGGTTAGAGAAAAACGAAAATGAGTTTTGGTAAGAAAAAGCTTTGATCAATGTTTCCTTAAACATATAATAGCGGATCAGCAGCGCTGACTGCGGGAGGTGATTATGGCAAATTCAATAAGCGGTACCATGGCGAGTACATGTCCTGCCTGTGGAGGAACCCTTGTCTGGAATCCGGAGGCGGGTAAGCTCAAATGCGAGTACTGTGATTCGGAGTATACCAACGAGGAGGTTGAAGCAGCCTGGAGAGATAAGGAGGCAAACCTGACCGAGGGCGGTTCGGCTGACGGAGATGATGCCAATGCCATGACGACGGAATCCATGAAGGAATACCGCTGTTCAACATGCGGTGCCGATCTGATGGCGGATGTTAATACCGCTGTTATGGTTTGTCCATACTGCGGCAATCAGACTATAGCTCCGATGCAGTTTGCCGGAAACATCAAGCCCGATTATGTAGTTCCCTTTGCCCATTCCAAAAAGGAAGCGGAGCAGAAATACCTGGAATATTACAACAAGAGATTTTTGCTGCCCAGGTCATTTAAGAGTGACAATCACGTCGAGGAGATCCAGGGCGTGTACGTGCCGTTCTGGCTTTTCAGTGGCAAGATAAACATCGATGCCAAATACGTGGCCGTGGATGAAGAGACCGATAAGGAAGGTCATACTCACGTCACGGGCAGGTTTCAGGTACGGCGTCAGGGTCACATGAGCTATGCCCACGTGCCTACGGATGCTTCCGGGCGCATGGATGATGCCCTCATGGATTCGATAGAGCCGTATGAACTGAATGACATGAAGCCTTTTTCGCTGACCTACCTGCCCGGATTCCTGGCTGAGAGGTATGACGTCAGCGAGGAGGACAACAGGAAGCGTGCCAGGGAGCGCGTTCAGTCGACCATCAGCAGCGAGACCAGACGGACCATCAGGCATGATAAGATCGAAGATTCCAACGAGCAGTTCAGATATGAGAACGAGAAGACGGATTATGCCCTCTTGCCCGTATGGATGCTGACCACCAAATGGAATGACAAGACATACAAATTCGCCATGAACGGACAGACCGGCAAGATGATCGGGGACCTGCCCATCAGCGTGCCCAAGTTCCTGGCAGTCATCATACCGTTGTTCATAATCCTCTCGATAATCGGATCATACATGACCGATGGAGGCTCTGCAGGCTTCGTCATAGCTGCCGTGATAACCGTCATCGTCGCATTGGTAATGCACTCCAGCATGAAGCCGGTCGGTCGTGCCGGCAGCGCCACCCATTACATGACCGAACCGTTGAAGCTCACGCTCGAGGAAGAGCAGAAGGACATGATGCTTAATCGAATAAAGAAATCATAAAGAAAACCGGGCCGTCATCACGACAGCCCGGTTTCTGTGAGGTGCTGAACGGATTTGAACCAAGATTATCCCAGTAATGCACCAGTTTTCAAGCCTCACGGGCTTCCTCATCTTTCTATCCCAGGATTATCCCAAATTCTTTTTTTCATAAGCAGGACTTTTTTCATAGGACCTTTTTATGTGTTTTCGTTAGTGACAGTTTCGTTCCAATCCCTGAACTTGAACTTTTCACATCATGCCATATAGAGTACAATGGAATGGTTGCCGCCTCCTATACTGGCACGGAAGGGAGGTGAACGCATGGAAATAGTTCTTACTTTTTTGATCTCGGTTGCGGCTGGTGTTGTTGCCAACCTCATCAGCAAATGGCTCGACAGAGATTGTAGCGCCGGCAATGAGCCTGAGGAATAACTCGCCTCGCCAAAAAGAGTAATGAAAAGCCCAGGGTTGCCGCCCTGGGTTTTTCGCCGTCCGCATGGAACAGTTCTTACATTTTGCCTACATTCATTATATCAATGCCGGATCAGATTGCAAGTGCTTTTTTATGAGGTCATGCATGAGGGTAAGGCTGCGGTACAAGTCGAAGCCCCATAACTACACGGAATCATGCATGATAAATGAGGCAGATGGATGGAGAGGAAGAAACGTGTGGTACCTAGGGAGGTCTGCGTGAAATGCTCTGAAAGGAGTAACCACCGTACAAGGAAACAAGGCGGTGCTGAACATGCAGAAGTCAGCAGAGGTCATAGTAGGGATATGGACATGGAAACATGGACATGCTAACCGAAGGATCGAATCAATAGGAGTCTTAAGTATGACCGAGAAAGGAGGAATGACCTTTAATGGCAGAAAACATTGAAAACAATGGCTGTTCGCAAAGAGATAATGCGGAACATGAAGGGTATGCGAAAGCGCCTAGGTCATTCAATCGGATATGGAAAGAAAGAGACAGTGCACAGCCGAAGCTCTTGGAAGCGATACTGTATAAAGATAACTTTAACAGAGCTTATAAAAGAGTTAAAGCAAACAAGGGAGCACCAGGTATTGATGGTATGACCATTGAAGAGGCACTTCCGTACCTTAAGGAACATCAGCAGGAGTTAACTGACCGCATATACCGCGGTAAGTATACTCCATCGCCAGTCAGGCGAGTTGAGATTCCAAAACCAGATGGAGGTGTGCGTAAGCTTGGCATACCTACCGTGATAGACCGAACACTCCAACAGGCAATAACTCAACAGTTAGTGCCAATCTATGAACCATTGTTCGCGGAAGGAAGCTACGGCTATCGCCCAAACAGAAGCGCAAAGGATGCTATACAGAAGGTAAAAGAATACGCAGAACAAGGTTACACTTTTGCGGTAGTCTTGGACTTATCAAAATATTTCGACACCTTGAATCATGAAATCCTTATCAATCTCCTCAGAAGGAATGTGAAGGATGAACGTGTAGTTCAACTAATAAAGCGTTATCTGAAAAGTGGGGTAATGGAAAATGGAGTGGTCATTGATACAGAAGAAGGTTCACCGCAAGGTGGGAATTTATCTCCACTTCTTGCGAATATCTACCTCAATGAGTTCGACCAAGAGTTTCTGAAAAGGGGTGTGCCCTGCATAAGATATGCAGATGACATCGTTCTTCTAGCGAAAAGCAAAAGAGCATCAGGGAGACTATTGGAAAGCAGTACAAAATATCTCGAAGATAAACTGAAGTTAACAGTAAATCGAGAGAAAAGTCGTACGGTCAGCGTGTTTGCAATCCGAAATTTTAAATTCCTTGGCTTTGCATTGGGAAGGAACGGAAGTGGCGTTTTCGTCAGGGTTCATCCAAAGTCATGGAAGAAGTTCAAGTCAAAGCTGAAAGATTTATCTTCCCGTAGGTCTGTGCAGTCCATCAAGCCTAGTCTTGAGAAAATCAAGGTATATGCGAGAGGATGGCTTAACTACTACGGTATAGCAAGCATGAAGAACAACATAGACGAAATCAATGGGTGGCTCTATCACAGAATACGTATGTGTATATGGAAACAGTGGAAGAAACCAAAAACTAAAGTACGCAATCTCTTAAAGATGGGCGTGCCCAAGGACTTGGCGCATATGGCTGGCAACAGTCGGCGTGGATATTGGTTTACCACACATACAGTCGCAGTCAACATGGCGATGACAAAAGAAAGACTGATAAACAGTGGCTTCTATGATTTAGCCACAGCCTATCAGTCAGTGCACGTCAACTATTGAAAGCGCCGTATACCGAACGGTACGTACGGTGCTGTGAGAGGACGGGAGCTAATCACTCCCTCCTACTCGATTGTCGTTTTTTTTAATAGTGAAAAACTGTGCCAAAAAACAGAACCGATCCCAAAGCGCATCAGCATCAGGGACAAATCAGGATACGCAATCGTAACAGTATCGTACACACACCAAGAACAGCTCCGAATCGTCATCTGGAACAGTATAGGTTACTCAAGCGTTACCTTTACCGAACCGTCTTTGACGGAGGACATGTACAGCTCCAGCGCAGCCGTCGTATGCTTGAACGGGAAGTTCTTCCCCTTCAGGAAGGCCTCGTACCTCCTCTTCGTGGATGAGAGAACGGCGAGGTTGTACCTCTCCCTCTTTTCGTCGGAGTTTACGGCGATCGTCTTCGCCGAGGTCTCGTGCTCAGGTTCAGCAGGTGCATCGCCCTTCGAGTCGTAGGCGTCCTTCCACTTGGGGTGGTAGAAGCCGGACAGGTACCCAAGCTTCCCAAGCCGGTTCGTGATCGCAGAGTAGGAAAACTCTGTTTCAGGAAATCGTTCCTGGAACTTGTCTTTTCCTGTTGCGCCCTCGGCTTCTTTTACCATCGAAAGCAGTTCATCTTCCGTGGCAGAATTTAGTTCGTCCATTGTTCTAACCATGTGTCAGTTCTCCTTCCTTTTTCGTTACAAATCCATTCATCTCTTTGCTACAGGGACGGTTACCGCTCCGTAACAGATCAATGCAGTCAGCCGTTCCTTTCTTAGATATGTAAAATAAAACCCTCCCGAAATCACTCTGTTACAGGGACGAATCCGGATACGGAACAGGTACAGGAAGAACTCTGAAACAGCTCCCGTAAAGAAAATGCCGAAAGCCCCGTAAAATCAAGGGATTTCAGGACTCTTTATTCAGGTCAATTTCACGAGCATTTTCCTGTACATATACATGCAGCTCAAACGAAAGGAGGTTTAGCTGCATGACAAAATGCGAAAGACTTGAACCGCAGAGTTATTGCGTGGCGGTAGGGATTGATGTATCATTCTTTTCTGAGGAAGTCCGTGAGAGAATGGAGGAAGACATGAAGAAGAACATCACGGACAGGGTTCTGGCAGTTCACCCCTACAAGCTGCCAACAGAAGAGGACTACGCAAAGAAGGGCAGGTGCAAGACGCATGTCAAGGACGAGGGCTCTAAGGAAAAGAGGACGACCATCTATGCAACCAGCTCCGACGAAATGATTCAGAAGCTCTACGATCACTACTTTGGAAAGGCCAAGAAAAAAGCAGGAGTTCTTTCGAGGAAGTCTTCAGGCGGGTGATTGATCACCATAGGGAGTTCTCCACCATTAAAGAGCAAACAATAGTGGATCACGAAAGGGAGTTCAAGCGATTCTTCGCTGATGACCCCTTCGTCAAGAAGAGCCTATCCGACATTTCCATCGCAGATGTCGCGTCATTTCTCGACAGGGCTCACATAAAGGTCTCTGAGAAGGACAGGCAGCGCGGACAGAAGGTTATCGAAAAGCACAGGCACAACTCCATCAGAACGATCATCAACATGGTCTACGGCTTCGCAAACACCTACGAGAGCGCAAACCTGATCAACCCGATCCTAAGCCTGGATTACGGCCGCTTCCCTTATTACGACGGGGAAAAGGTTGGAGAGCATCCATGGTTTGATGAAAGTGACAGAGACAAGCTCGCGATCGCCTTTGACTCGATCAAGAATCCGGATGCCGGAGATCTTTGCGTCGGATTCATCATCGAAACAGCCGCGCGAAACTCCGAAGCGCGCGCGATCAGGTTCGGCGACTTCCACTTCGATGCGGAGGTTCCGCACGTCAGGATCTGCGGCTTTGCAAGAGACGGTCACAGGGACGAGGAGATAAAGGCAGACTCGTACGCCGGAAAGAGAAACCAGCCGATGACAGAGAGGCTCGTGCGGATATTCGAGAAGGCCAAAGAAGTATCCTGGTCAGACGAGTTTTTGTTTGTTAGGGAGCCCTGCTATGTTAAAGGCAACGAGGTGCTGATTTCAATGTCCAACGTGGAGAAGAAAATGAAGCGCCTTTGCAAAAGCGCCGGCGTTCAGTACCTTCCGCCCCATCAGGTTAGGCACTCAGAGGCCACAATCATGGCGAAGCAGGAGAAGGGCGCTCAGGCGATTCAGCGCAGGCTTGGGCACACTGGTCCCGAGATGGGCCAGAAGTACCAAAGGGACTTTGCTCTGTCCGTAGTGGCTACCGGAGCAGATTTATCCCAGAGTATCCCAATAAAAAACGCCCCAAAACATTAGAGTTTCAGGGCATTTTACGCGAGGTGCTGAACGGATTTGAACCGATGATCAGGGAGTTGCAGTCCCACGCCTTACCACTTGGCTACAGCACCATATGTTCGCGCAGATTTGTGATCTACCTGTATATCTGACGCGTCAACATCTATAAAGTATATATTAAATGTGGAAGAATTGCAAGATTTTTTGTATAATATGATAATATTAGGGTCGAAAGGTACATAATCCGAATCAAGCGAGCTTGAATGAGGATTATGAACTTGAGACCCGCGAAACATGAGGAAGTAGCAATTTTCTTGCGAAGCAGGGAAATTAGCGGATTCCGAATGTTTCAGAATTGCGAGAGTTTCGGAGCGAAACGGAGCAATTCGTATATTATAAAGTAAGTCGAAAGGTACATAATCCGAATCAAGCGAGCTTGAATGAGGATTATGTACTTGAGACCCGTGAAACATGAGGTAAACCGAAATGGAAGAATGTCTGGTTAATATACAGCACCTGACCAAGATATATGACAACAATCATTATCCGGCGGTCAATGAGATGAATCTGATGCTTCCCAGAGGAAAGATCATCGGTCTGCTCGGCCCAAACGGAAGCGGCAAGACCACTCTGATCAAAATGATGAACGGCCTGCTCAGGCCCACATACGGCTCGATATTTGTCTGCGGGTTTACCGTGGGAGTTGAGACCAAAAAGAGGATATCCTATCTGCCTGACCGTACATACTTAAATAACGGCAGCAGGATAGATGAGGTCCTTAATATGTTCAACGAACTTTATGAAGATTTTGAGATAGACCGGGCATACGATATGCTGTTTGATCTGGGCGTGGATCCCAGAGTCAGGCTGCAGACGCTTTCCAAGGGCAATAAGGAAAAGGTGCAGCTGATACTTGTGATGAGCCGCAGAGCCGATCTGTATATCCTGGATGAACCGATAGCCGGAGTGGATCCCGCAGCCAGGGATTATATCATGCGGACGATCCTTTCCGCACACAGACCGGATTCGTCGATACTTTTGTCCACACATCTGATAGGAGACATAGAGACCGTTCTGGACGAGGTCATATTTATCAGAACGGGTAGCATGATCCTGTACAATACGGCACAATATATCCGCGATCAGTACGGTAAATCCGTGGATGCATATTTCAGGGAGGTGTTTGCATGCTGACCAAATTAATGAAATACGACTGGCTCAGTGTTTGCCGCGTGGAAGGTATACTGGCAGCCATAATGGGTATATACGGACTGATAGTTGCAGTCATGATACAGACTCCGATGTATTCGGGGTTTGTTACCGGACATGAATCATCGGATTCGGTGGAAGCGTTTGCTTTTGTTTCCGGCGGTTTCGGAATATTCGCATTGGGACTTTTGATCGTAAGCGTAAATCTGGCCTCGATCATCTATCTGGCGGTCCGTTTTTATCATTCAATGTATGATGATGAGGGATATCTGACACATACACTGCCTGCCACCACGATGGAACGACTGGGTTCCAAAATAATAGTCGGATATCTGTGGTATATGATCATAATGCTGGCTATAGCCGCATCGCTGGGATTTATTTTTATTTCAGCCGTGATAGTGGGCTACAGGGCAGGATATACCTTTAAGCAGGTGCTGGATACTGTTTACGGCTGGATCCCTTATCTGCCGGAGTATCTGAAGGAGAATAAGGGTACGATTGTTCATATCAGTATGTATGGTGTTTTTTCCGCCATCCTGTCTCCGTTTATCACGATAGCCCATATATACGGAGCATTGACGATCGGGCAGCTTTTTAAGAAAAACAGAGGCCTGATGGGAATTGTATTTTACTTTATCATTTCCTGGGGTACAAATATCATAATGACCATTATCACAGGACTCATCAGTGCTTTTTCGGCAAAACGTATTTACAGTCTGAATAAGGGCCTGGGATCAGAATTCGTAAATTCAGGTTTCTTTGTGAGATATGATCTGAAGCTGATAGTAACGCTTGCGGTTGCGATAGCTCTTGTATTCGTATCCAAATATATAATAGATGAGAAACTGAATCTTTTATAGTAAACGACGAAAAGTATAAATTCTTTGCCGTTTACTGTATATTTATGACTGCTTGCGCGGAACCGTGCGGTACCGGCGGCTCCGGAGTTTATTGTTTTGGAGAGTATTATGAATGAAATGATAGAAATCCGATGGCATGGAAGAGGCGGACAGGGAGCAAAGACGGCGAGTCAGCTACTGGCGGATGCGGCTTTTATGGCGGGAAGATATGTCCAGTCCTTTCCCGAGTACGGACCTGAGAGAAGCGGTGCGCCGATCACGGCGTATAACCGGATCTCCGATGAACGCTGCAGTATCCATTCAAATATTTACGAGCCCGATTATGTTGCCGTAGTGGACGAGACGCTGCTTGACAGCGTAGATGTGACGGCGGGACTTAAGAAGGAAGGAGCGATCATAGTAAACACTGCTCTGACGCCGGAAGAGATACGTCTGAAGTTAAAGGGCTACGAGGGAAGAGTCTGCACCATAGATGCACGCTCGATCTCACTTAAGTGTCTGGGAGCATACTTCCCCAATACGCCGATGCTTGCCGCGGTTGTAGCGGTGAGCGGTTGCGTGGACAGGGACAGATTTCTTCAGGACATGGAGGGCTCCTATCGTCATAAGTTTGCAAAAAAACCGCAGGTTGTAGAAGGTAATCTCGAATGTCTGCGGATTTCCTTTGAGAATGTATCGGAGTGAAGGGATAGCATGCGGGAGGTCTGCCTTACGGATCCCCTCTCCGCATAGCAATATTGGAGTATAAAATGAAAGCAAAAGACATCAACGAACAGATCCCATGGCAGGATATGACTGTGGGATGCGAAATATACGAGCCCGGCACCAGCAGGCTTACGATGACCGGTGAGTGGAGATCCAGAACGCCTAAATGGCTTGAGGACAAGTGCAAGCAGTGTGTGCTTTGCGCACCGTTTTGTCCGGATGCCTCCATACCGGTTTCGGGCGGCAGAAGAGCGGACTTTGACTACGATCACTGCAAGGGCTGCGGAATATGCATCAAGGCATGTCCATTTAAGGCCATCGTCTGGGAAGATGAGTATGACTCATCCGGGGAGGTGAGATAATGAGTATCAGAGAACGACTGTCCGGAAATGAAGCCATAGCAACCGCAATGCGACAGATCAATCCGGATGTATTCGCAATGTTTCCGATCACACCGTCCACGGAGATCCCGCAGTATTTTGCACAATACGTGGCTGACGGCAAAGTGGATACGGAGTTTATATGTGTGGAAAGCGAGCATTCGTCCATGAGTGCATGTATGGGTGCCGAGGCAGCAGGCTGCAGAGCCGTGACGGCAACCTCTTCCGCCGGTCTTTCCTTTATGAATGAGGTGCTGTATGTGGCGGCTTCATCCAGACTCCCTATAGTACTGGCAGTTTCGTGCCGCGCTCTGACAGGCCCGATCAATATAAATCATGACTATTCGGATTCAATGGCCGAGAGGGATTCAGGCTTCATACAGCTCTATTCCGAGAATAATCAGGAGGTATATGATAATTACCTGATGGCTCACAGGATCGCGGAGCATCCCGATGTCAGACTGCCTCTGATGGTCTGTGAGGATGGCTTCATCACATCCCATGCGATAGAGAATATAGAGCTGGAGGAGGATGATGCGGTCAAAGCATTTGTCGGTGAGTATCATCCGGAGAATTATCTGCTCAAAACAGATAATCCGCTTGCGGTGGGCCCTTACGGAGTATCGAATTACTATATGGAAGCCCGTGTTGCCCAGGCACACGCCATGATGAATGCGAAGCGTGTGATCATGGAGGTGGCGGATGATTTTGAAAAGACCTTCGGCCGGCGTTACGGCCTGATAGAGGAATACAGGATGGAGGATGCCGAGATAGCCATGGTCATTATGGGATCCTCGGCAGGTACGGCCAAGGCTGAGGTCGATGCTCTCAGAAATGAGGGTATCAGAGCCGGACTGATCAAGGTCAGGGTATTCAGACCCTTCCCGTCGGAAGAGATCGCAAAGGCTCTTGCAGGATGCAGGGCAGTTGCCGTCATGGATAAGAGCGAGGGCTTTTCGGGCTGCGGCGGGCCTCTTTTCGCGGAGACTTGCGCTGCCTGCATAAATATGGATAACAGACCTAAGATGGTTGATATAGTATACGGTCTCGGAGGCAGGGATTTCACGGTAGCTGCCGCAAAACAGGTATATACCAGACTGCAGGATATCGCTGCGGGAGGTGAGATCGGAGCGGTCTACACCCATATGGGACAGAGGGAAAGATAAGACCGGATAATGGATTTACGCAAGCCGTGTCAGACGGACACGGACATATGAGAGGATATCATGGCATATAATCTTAAAGAAGAAATGAATAAAAAGGAGCGCTTCTATCCCGGACACAGACTCTGTGCAGGCTGCGGAGCGGGAATAGTGTGCAGGGCAATGATGCGCGCCGTCGATGAAAAGGACAAGGCGGTAGTCTGCAACGCGACCGGGTGTCTGGAGGTTTCATCCTTCCAGTATCCTTATACGGCATGGGATGATTCCTATATCCATACCGCTTTTGAAAATGCATCCGCCACCGCTTCGGGTGTCGAGGCGGCCCGGAACGTTATGAAGCGCAGGGGTAAGCTCGCTGAGGATGCGGAGTTTAAGATCCTCGCCATCGGAGGAGACGGCGGAACCTACGATATAGGCTTCCAGTCGCTTTCGGGTGCCTTTGAGAGAGGACATGACTTTACATATTTCTGTTATGACAATAATGCTTATATGAATACCGGAACCCAGAGATCTTCGGCTACTCCGAGATTTACGTCGGCTACTACGACACCTGCCGGTACGGAGAGTGTGGGTAAGAAGCAGAATCAGAAGGATCTGACACGTATCATGGTTGCTCACGGATCACCCTATGTGGCACAGACGACCATGTTCGGCAATATGAAGGATTTTCACGAGAAGGCTCATCGTGCGATCTATACGCAGGGGCCGACCTTTGTGAATGTGCTTACGCCCTGCCCGAGAGGCTGGCAGTATCCGGCAGATGAATTGCTTGAGATCTGTAAGCTGGCCATAGATACCTGCGTATGGCCGGTTTATGAAGTGGTGGAAGGAGAATACCACCTCACTTACGAACCCAGACATAAACTGCCGGTAGAAGACTTTATGAGCAGACAGGGCAGGTTTAAACACTGCTTTAAGCCCGGCAACGAATGGACCATAGAGGCGGCGCAGGAATATGTGGATGCCAAATGGGAGGAGCTGCTTACCCTTTGTAAGTAAGAATTATTAATGAAAGACTGATTGATTCCGGAGCAGGAGAAGGATTTCCGAGGGGGAGAACACTATGAATCAGGAACTTTTTACCAATACGCACATATTGTCATGGCTTAAGTATTTCTCGGATAATTCCGAGATCGATCTTGAACATGTCAGGATACTGGACATAACCCGCAAGAACAAGAATCTGATCCCTACGGTAGAGGCACATCGGTGTGTCCTGGTCTTTACCGAAGCCGGCAACATGGACATATTTTATAAGATGTGGGATGTAGGCCTCGGAGACTGTGAGGTCATATATAATGAAGGTTCCGAGCCGGAGGGCCCGATCAAGAGGGATAAGGTCAGCGATATGATAGATCGTGGCATCAATGCCTCGGCCGGGATGATCGTACTTAATCCGAATGCGAGGAATACGATCAAATTCGGTATGGACAATAACCAGTTTGCATCGGGCTCGGTGAAATATGTCGGTTCAGAGATCCGTTCGGTATTGATCTCCAAGATGAAGATACACGAGAGCAAGAATCTCTGCGTTATCTCCGGCGAATCCATAGCGGTTGAAGCCGCGATGATGTGCGGCGAGGGAACCGTGATAGCGGTCGAATACAGGGAGAGAGACCGGGAGACCATGGAGGAGAATGTCAACCGGTTCGGGCTCTCGAATGTTGTCATAGTGGATCATGTGGGAGAAGATACATTTGCCGGCCTGGCCGTGCCGGACGTTACCATGCTGGTTGCATCGGCAAGCCTTGAACAGGAGCTTAAATTCCTGACCGGGATCAATCCCGATATGGAATTTGTGATATATACACTTGATTTCAAAACGGCGGCATCGATGCGCGATATCCTGACCGGGATCGGGCTTAAGGAAGTGAATGTGATACAGATATCGGTATCAAGACTCAAGAGCTCCGGTGTGTTTGAGGATCAGCCGGCACCCTGGATAATCACTGCGGGCGTAAACCGTTGATACAATGGTAATCCATGAAAAATTCCGATTCCATTACCATTAAGATAATACTGAGTTTTGTGCTCCTGATGGCTGTGATAACCGTCGGGAGCTTTATTGCTATGCACATAATTCTCGGGCGGATCGGGTCGACCTCGGGACAGGTTCAGATACAGTCCGGCAATACCTTTTCCCGGCATTATGCTTTTATTCATACCGGAGGCGATGAGAGCCTGTGGGACAACATCTACGGAGGAGCACTTGAACGCGGAGAGGAGCTGGATGCTTATACCGAGTATTTCGGTTCGGAGCTGACCGCCAGCGTAGACAAGAACAAGCTTGTCAGCATGGCCATAGATGCGGGGGTAGACGGTATCATCATAAACGGCGACTCGGATGAAGGAATGGCCGAACTGATAAATGAGGCATTTGAGAAGGGCATTCCCGTGGTGACCCTGCTTTCGGACTGTGCCGATTCGGAAAGGATATGCTTCGTCGGGTTCGGAAGCTATACGATCGGCAGACAGTACGGAGCCGAGATACTGAGACACTACAGTAATTCGCCTATTGATATAACTGTTCTGATGGATCCCGACAGTGTCGGAGGCGGACAGGATCTGATCATTTCGGGAATTACGGATGCTTTTGCGGATAAGGGGCTCAGAGATGCATGCAATATCAAGGGAGTATATGTGCATGATGACACCCCTTTTACAGCAGAGGAGGAAATTCGCGATATTTTTATGGGCCGTAACATTCCGGATGCGATAGTGGCACTTAATTCGGTTTATACCCGTTGTCTTTATCAGGCTGCAGTTGATTACAACAGGGTGGGCGATGTGTATATGTATGGCTTCAACGACTCGGGAGATATACTCGAGGCGGTTAGTAAAGGTCTGCTCGAGGCAACGATCTCGGTTGATGCCAGACGCATGGGAGCAAGCGCGGTCGAGGCACTTGATGAATTTTTAAATACCGGTTATGTGAGCAACTATATCACTCAGGACACAGAGGTGATCAGGGCCGGAGACATAGAACTGGATGAAGAAGCTGAGTAAACTGGTCGATTGGAATAACAGAAGTCTGCAGGTGAAGTTGATGGCGGGATTTGTTCTGACGCTTCTTTTTCTGTTGTCCGTAAATACCGTAATGATAGTAAATATCAATACAATGGTCAATCAGCTGGAGCAGATCTATGTCAGTAATCTGAATCTGGACGGTCTGCTGGGGGCATTGGGAGATGTTCAGGCAACGATGACGGAATATCTGGATACCAAGAGCTCCGATTCACTTAACAAGTATTACCGTGCGGATCAGAATTTCAGAAACTATCTCGATGTACTTAATAAGGATGCTGTCAGTGATCCGATGCTTCTTGCTGAAAAAAACATTTACAATCTTTCTTTGAATTATCTGTCGGTTGTGGAGGATACCATCAATGCCAAACGAGGCCGTGATGTGGAGCAGTACAGTATGTACTACGAAAAAGCCACCGATCGTGAGAATGATGTCGAGACTTTTATATACAGTCTGAATAATGCGAGATTTCGAAGCAACAATGATGATTACAGGGTGCTTCTTACGTCACTTAAATATCTGGAATTTGTCAACATAGGAGTACTTGTCATCACGGGGATATTCAATATATTACTGATGAGTGCGCTGATCGGCAATATTACCCGGCCTCTGCGCGATCTGTCCGGAGCGGCCAGGGAGGTTTCGGAGGGAAACTTTGATGTCGTGGTTGAACCTACCGGCAGTCACGACGAGATCGGGATTTTGTCCGGAACCTTTGCCCAGATGCTTGAATCGATCAGGCTGTATGTGGAAAGACTTCGCGAGTCGCTCCAAAAGGAGAACGCGATGAAGGAAAATGAGCTGCTGATGGAAACCCGCATGAAGGACGCGCAGCTGAAGCTTCTGCAGGCTCAGATCAATCCTCATTTTCTCTTTAATACATTAAATGCGGGTGCCCAGCTGGCTATGATGGAGGGAGCCGATAAAACAGTTGTGTTCATAGATAATATGGCCAGTTTTTTCAGATATAATATACGTAAGCTGGAAGAGGACACTACCATAGGAGAGGAACTCAGTCTGGTAGACAATTATATATATATTCTCAATGTCCGATTCTCGGGGGAGATCCATTACCACAAGGATATAGATGAGAGTCTGGAATCAGTCCGCGTGCCCAGCATGATATTGCAGCCGATCGTGGAGAACGCCGTTAACTACGGTATCCGGGATCTTGAAGGAGAGAAGATCATAGAAGTTACATGTACTTCCGTGGGAGATCATCTGGAGCTCAGTGTCTGGGATAACGGACGTGGTATGAGCAGAGAACGTATAGAGGAAGTGTTGAACGGAGATTACGTATCTGACAGGAATTCCTCCGGAGGCAGCGGCATCGGGCTCGGAAATGTTATGGGCAGGCTGGAATTGTATTTCGGAGAGACGGGACTTCTGGATATACACAGTGAGGGCGAAGGCACCGGAACAGAGGTTGTGGTAACCATACCTCAACCGGAGAAAGACGGGGAAGAGTAAATGTATCGAATAATGCTTGCGGATGATGAGGGTATCGTTACCGATTCGCTCAAATATATTATAGAACAGGAATATCCGGGACAGTTTGAGATAGAGACCGCCAAAACCGGACGCGCAGTCATAGAACTGGCGGAGAGCTTTCGGCCGGATATCGCGTTTATGGATATTCAGATGCCGGGTATAAACGGTATAGATGCGATGAGGGAGATACAGCGGAATAATCCTGCCATCGTGTTTATCGTACTCAGTGCATACGACCGCTTCATGTATGCAAAAGAGGCTATCTCGCTGGGAGTCCTGGAGTATCTCAATAAACCTTTTAACAAAACAGTCATTACCGAGGTTCTTGAACGGGCGATCAAGTGTATCGATGACAGACGTGAACAGCACCGGAATGACCTTATCATTAAGGAAAAGATGGAGAATGTTATTCCTGTCATCGAGAGCGGATTTATATATTCGATCCTTTTCAGGGAATACTTCGAAGAGGATGTCAATCGTTACCGTGAATTGCTGGATATACATACTTCATACTGCTTCATGATGGCATTGGTGTTCGGAGACAGCCAGGAAGGCAACCATATGACCAATGCCGTGGGCTCGAGCATCCGGCTGAGCGAAAATTATCATGTGATACGGGATATCATCAAGGAGACATTTGACTGCTTCGTCGGTAATATAATGTCCAACAAGATACCGGTCTGTGTTCCCCATGAAAACAGGAGCATGGACTATAACGCCCGCGTGGATCTTATAGACAGCTGCAGAAGCCTGGGCAACAGACTCAACAAGGAGTGCGGGATCAGTTTCCGTATAGGTATCGGCGAAGTGGTTCCGTTTACGGATGCGATGGAATCATATCAGGACGGTCTCAGAGCCCTGATCAATTCCACGGGACGGGTTGGACATGTGGACGATCTTCCGCTCTCGGTGGATTATGCAGAGAATTATCCGATCGCGGTGGAGAAGCGGATGTTTGAGGAACTCAGGAACGGACATTTTGATGAGTGTATGCAGGCGAGCAACGAGTTCTTCGGCTGGATGGAGCAGACCTATACGGGGGATATGAACAATATCCGCCTCAAGGTACTGGAATTTGCAATGCGTGCGGAAACCGAGTCTCATCTGGCCGGCGGTATGACATACCGGTTCAGCGAACGCGCGGACTATCTGCCGGCGGTAATGAATGCCTCGTCGCTTGAGGAACTCAAGAAGTGGTATCTCGACAGGATAGGGGATGCCTGTCATGACGCTATGAGCAAACGTACCGAGAAGTCCAACGATATCATCGAGAACGCGAAGCGCTATATAGACGAGAACTATAATAAGGATGTTTCACTGGACGATATCTCCAGGAGCATGAACATCAGCCCCTATTATTTCAGCAAACTGTTTAAGGAAAAAACCGGTGAGAACTTTGTGGAATTCCTGACCGGAGTCAGGATCAGCAAGGCCAAGGAGATGCTGGCTCTGCCGGACAGGACCATGAAGGAGATCTGCATGGAGGTCGGGTACAGCGATCCCAATTATTTCAGCAGGATATTTAAAAAGGTGGTTGGTATACCTCCGACGGAATACAGGGAGAGTGTGAAGTGAAAAAACCAGGTATTGTAAGAATCACGGCCATATTACTGCTCATGAGCCTTTTGCTGTGCTCATGCGCGTCCGCGGAATCCTCATCCACCGAAGGAGATCCCGACAGTCCGATCCGGATCGGCGTTACCTTCGATTCGCTTGTAATAGAGAGATGGGAAAGAGACAGGGATGTTTTCGTGTCGACAGCCAGGGAGCTCGGTGCCGAGGTGAACGTTCAGAATGCAAACGGCGATGTGGCTACGCAGATCTCTCAGATCGAATATTTTATCGAAAAGAAGATGCAGGCGATAGTCATAGTTGCAACGGACTGCGATGCTCTTTCAGCAGAGGTGGCTAAAGCCCGCCGTGCAGGCATAAAAGTAATATCGTATGACAGACTTATCAATAAAGCCGGAACGGATCTGTATATATCCTTTGATAATGAAGAAGTTGGCAGACTTATGGCCGAAAGCATCGTCTCCCTCGGGAAGGAGGGTGATGAGGTACTGATGGTCAACGGGCCTCTGACCGATTCGAATGTTCCCTCTGTTATGGAGGGCTTTGAAAAAGGACTTGAAGGGTCCGGGATCGGGATCGCGCAGACATATCATTGCGATAACTGGCGCCCCGAATATGCATTTGACTATGTCAGTGCGTATCTTGCGGAGAATCCGGATAATTACCCTGAGGCGATAATGTGCGGAAATGATTCGATAGCGGGTCAGGCTATCAAGGCTCTGTCGGAGAGAAAGCTGGCCGGCAGGATAACCGTTACCGGACAGGATGCGGATATTGAGGCCTGCCAAAGGATCGTGGAGGGGACACAATATATGACGGTGTATAAGCCGGTTGAAAAGCTGGCGCAGCGGGCGGCGGAGCTGACGGTACAGCTGGTACGGACCGGAAATCCGGTGGCTGAGGGAGAGGAATACGGCAGTATTTCCGACGGAGCTTTCAGCGTGCCGTATGTCAGTCTCGAACCTGTCAAGGTCACGGCCGATAATATGGATGAGGTGATCATAGGAAACTTTCACCAGCGAAGCGAAGTATATCTGAATGTGGAATAATAAGCGGATATCGGATCGGTGAAATATACACATTCAGGTCACGATATAACAATATGTAGCGGGATAGCACAATTTTGCACACAATATACGGAGATGGCAAAATTGTGCTATTTTTATACTCCGTTTTACCTGCGGTGCAGACCAAAATATGAAGAATGTAACAAGTTTGTCCTATTTGAATCGTGATATAGTTGTTTCATCGAGGCGAGACAATAGTGTTTAGCCATATTCAGAAAGGGGAGGAAATCCAAATATGAAAAAAAGAGTTTTAGCAGCACTTCTTTCCACTACCATGGTAGCATCTCTTCTTGCAGGATGCGGAAGCAGCGGTTCATCTAACACAGCTTCATCCGATGCAGGCGCAGCTACCGAGGCATCTTCGGATGCCGGATCATCTGCTTCGGCAGGCGGCACAAAGGTTGGCGTTTCAATGCCTACCAAGGATCTGCAGAGATGGAATCAGGATGGTTCCAACATGGAGTCCGAGCTTAAGGCAGCAGGATATGATGTTGACCTTCAGTTCGCATCCAACGATGTAGCTACTCAGGTTTCACAGATCGAGAACATGATCTCCAGCGGCGCTAACGTACTGGTTATCGCAGCTATCGAGGGTTCATCACTCGGTTCCGCACTTGACAAGGCTAAGGAAGCAGGAATCCCTGTTATCGCATATGACCGTCTGCTCATGAACTCGGATGCAGTAAGCTATTATGCAACATTTGATAACTACAAGGTTGGTACCGTTCAGGGCAACTACATTGTTGATGCTCTTGATCTTAAGAATGCAGCAGGTCCTTTCAACCTTGAGATCACTGCCGGTGACCCCGGTGACAACAACGCTAACTACTTCTACAGCGGAGCTATGGATGTTCTTCAGCCCTACATCGATGAGGGTAAGCTGAATGTAGTATCCGGACAGACCAAGTTTGATGATGTTGCTACACCTACATGGGCAACCGAGACAGCTCAGTCCAGAGCAGAGAACATTCTTTCTTCTTACTATGCAGATGGTACCAACGTAGATGTATGGCTTTGCTCCAATGACTCTACAGCACTTGGTGTAGAGAACGCTCTTGCAGCTAACTATTCAGGTACTTATCCGATCATCACCGGTCAGGACTGCGATATTGAGAATACAAAGAACATGATCGCCGGCAAGCAGTCAATGTCAGTATTCAAGGATACACGTACTCTGGCTTCACAGGTTGTTAAGATGACCGGCCAGATCCTTAGCGGCCAGACAGTTGACGTTAACGATACTACTACTTATGACAATGGAACAGGCGTTATCCCTTCATTCCTTTGCGAACCCGTATTCGCTGACGCAAACAACTACAAAGAGATCCTGATCGATTCCGGTTATTATACTGAGGATCAGCTTAAGTAATCATATCGGATAGTTTATCACGGGCAGGCGGGATACCCCGCCTGCCCGAAAGTTATTATTAATCTTACCGGAAGGGGGGAAATCTTTTGGCTAAAGTGTTATTGGAAATGAAAAATATCACCAAAACATTCCCCGGCGTTAAGGCTCTGGACAATGTGAATCTCCAGGTAGAAGAGGGAGAGATACACGCACTCGTAGGAGAGAACGGAGCCGGTAAATCGACGCTGATGAATGTTTTGAGCGGTATTTACCCTTATGGAACCTATGAGGGCGATATCATTTATAACGGAGAAGTGTGTCAGTTCCACACGATCAAGGACTCCGAACAGAAGGGTATAGTCATCATTCATCAGGAACTCGCTCTTGTTCCCCAGATGTCTATCGGCGAGAATATGTTCCTCGGCAACGAACGCGGCAAAAAACTCGCACTCAATTGGAATGAAACTTACAAAGAAGCAGATAAATATCTTAAGATGGTCGGTCTGACCGAGTCTTCTCATGTGCTTATCAAGGATATAGGTACCGGCAAGCAGCAGCTTGTTGAAATTGCCAAGGCTCTGGCCAAGAATGCCAAACTTCTGATCCTTGACGAACCCACATCTTCCCTGAACGAGACAGATTCAAAGGCTCTGCTCGATCTGATGCTCGAGTTCAAGAAACAGGGTATGACTATGATAATCATCACACACAAGCTCAACGAGGTTGTGTATGTTGCAGATAAAATCACGGTAGTCCGTGATGGTTCAACGATCGAGACCATGGACAAGCATACGGATCATATAGATGAGGACCGTATCATCAAAGGAATGGTTGGCCGTGAGATCACCGACCGTTTCCCTAAGAGACAGAATGTCAAGATCGGTGATATCAATATGGAGGTCGACAACTGGACGGTATATCATCCGCTGTACACAGAGCGTAAGGTTGTCGATAATGTTACCTTAAATGTGCGCAAAGGCGAGGTCGTAGGTATCTACGGACTCATGGGAGCAGGACGTACCGAGCTGGCAATGAGTATATTCGGCCGTTCCTACGGATCCGAGATCCAGGGTACGTTAAAGATCGGCGGCAGGGAAGTAACTCTTAAGAATCCCCGTGAAGCCATAAACGCAAAACTCGCGTATGTAACTGAGGATCGTAAGGGCAACGGACTTGTCCTTTCCAATCCCATCAGAGTAAACACATCTCTGGCCAACATGACCGGAGTCAGCTCCAGGGGCGTTATAGATGTGGATAAGGAATATGCCGTTGCGGTAGATTACAAGGATAAGCTCAAGACCAAGGCACCGACGGTTGAGCAGAATGTCGGCAATCTTTCCGGTGGTAACCAGCAGAAGGTGCTGTTGGCCAAATGGATGTTTACGGATCCCGATATTCTGATCCTTGACGAACCTACCAGAGGTATCGATGTCGGCGCCAAGTATGAGATCTATTGTATCATCAACGATCTGGTCGCAATGGGCAAATCGGTTATCATGATCTCATCTGAGCTTCCCGAGGTCATCGGTATGAGCGACAGGATCTATATTATGAACGAGGGCCGCTTCATGGGTGAGATGCAGGCTTCGGAAGCAACACAGGAAAATATTATGGCTGCCATCGTGCAGACAGGAAAGGGCGAATAATATGAAAAGTATAAAACTGACAGATGTACTTAAAAAATATTCAATGGTGATCGCCCTGGTCCTGGTTATTATCTTTTTCCAGATAGCAACCCAGGGTAAGATCCTCTTTGCACAGAACATCAATAACCTGATCTCACAGAATGCATATGTGTTTGTGCTTGCAGCAGGTATGCTGCTCTGTATACTGACAGGCGGTAACATCGATCTGGCCTGCGGCTCGGTCGTATGCTTTGTCGGCGGTTTGGGCGCCGTAATGATGGACAGGGACATCAATGTATGGGTCGCTGTTATCTGTATGCTGATCTGCGGTGCCGTTATCGGTGCATGGCAGGGCTTTTGGATTGCGTATTTCAACGTTCCTCCGTTTATTGCGACTCTGTCGGGCATGTATGCGTTCAGAGGACTTTCGAACGTACTGCTGCAGGGCTTCACGGTAGGTATTGACAACGTAACCTTCCTTAACGTATTTGGCGGAGGCGCCGACTGCTATATTCCGGATTTCTTTTCCAGCGGTGCTTTCAATATGACATGTATGATAGCAGGTATCCTGATCGCGGCGATCTACGTTGCAATGATCCTCAGGAACCGCATCAGCGCCAAGGCCAACGGCTATGAGGTGGATCCTCTTACCACGGTCATCATCAAAACGGTCATTATCTGTGCCGTTATCGTATGGCTTTTCTATAAGCTGGCAAACTATAAGGGTATTCCCACATCTCTGATATGGATAGCGCTTGTACTCCTGGTATATTCCTACATCACAACGAGGACCACGATGGGACGTTATCTCTATGCGGTAGGCGGTAATGAAAAAGCAACACGTCTGAGCGGTATAGATTCCCGCAAGGTTTATTTCTTCGCATATATCAATATGGGATTGATGGCAGGTCTGGGCGGTATACTGACGGTTGCCAGAGCTACACAGGCTCAGCCCACATTTGGTCAGGGCTATGAGATGGATGCCATCGCAGCCTGCTTCATCGGCGGCGCAAGCGCATACGGCGGTGAAGGCGGTATATTCGGTGTGATCATCGGAGCCGTGCTGATGGGTGTTATCAACCAGGGTATGAGTATCATGGGTATCGATGCCAATTACCAGAAGGTGGTAAAAGGTCTCGTTCTTCTGATCGCTATCATATTTGATGTTATGTCCAGTAAGAAGAAAAAGTAAGGGAGGAGGAAAAACGATGAATAATAAAGCTTTTGATATTATTAAGAAAAATGCAATGCCGATCGTCCTTGTCCTGGTATTTATCTTCTTTACCATCACGACAGGCGGCAATATGTTCACACCCGATAATTTCAGTAACCTGATCGCTCAGAACGCATATGTATACATACTTGCCACGGGTATGCTGATCTGTATGCTGACAGGCGGTAATATCGATCTTTCATGCGGCTCGTTTGTATGCTTTGTCGGAGCGATAGGCGGTATACTGATGGTCATCAAAGAGATCAATCCCGTAGTATCGATCCTTCTGATGCTGGTTGTGGGTATTATCTACGGATGCATACTCGGTTTCCTGATCGCTTATGTGGATGTTCCTCCGTGGATCGCCACACTGGCCGGATATCTGGCATTCCGCGGATGGGGAACCAAGCTGCTGTCCAGCAATTCCACAACTGGCAGTATCGCACCCTTCCCGAAGTCGTTCCTTAATGCGTTCTCCGGTAAGATACTCAGCTCACCGGGCGGACAGATGAACATTCCCTGTATAGTAGTGGGGATCATTGCCTGCGCCGTAGTCGTATTTTTGAATTTCTCCTCAAGAGCAAGAAAGCTCAAAAAGGGTTATGAGGCAGAGTCCATGGTAAGCGTATGCGTTAAATCCGCTATCGCTGTGGCCGTTATCCTGCTCTTTGCATACAAGCTCGGCATGTCCGGCGGTATCCCTACCGCACTGATCTGGGTGGTTGCGATCGTGCTTATTTACAGCTTCGTAACATCCAAGACCGTACTCGGCAGATATTTCTATACCATAGGCGGTAATGCGGAAGCAACCAGACTTTCCGGTGTAGACACCAAAAAGATGATGTTCCTGGCTTATCTCAATATGGCAGTTCTTACGGTTATCACATCCTACATCGTCGTAGCAAGATTTACGGCTGCCAACTCTACTGCAGGTACAAACTTCGAGATGGATGCCATCGCAGCCTGCGTTGTGGGCGGTGTATCCGCATACGGCGGCAGCGGTAATGTGTTCGGCATGGTTGTCGGCGCTACACTGATCGGTGTTATCAACCTGGGTATGTCACTCATGGGAGTTGATGCCAACTTCCAGAAGGTGGTTAAAGGTATAGTTTTGCTTGCAGCGGTTGTGTTTGATATAGTTGCAAACAAAAAGAGCGCTAAATAATCTGCGAGGGTAGCATGATCGATAAAATTGAAGAATTAAAGGATATTATTGACGGCAGCGACAACATCGTGTTTTTTGGAGGCGCGGGCGTATCCACCGAGAGCGGAGTGCCGGATTTCAGGAGCAAGGACGGACTGTATAATCAGCATGATGTCAGATTTGAGAAATACCAGCCCGAATATCTGCTCAGCCACTCATGCCTGACGTTTGAACCTGAGGTGTATTTTGAATTTCACAGACAGAAGATGGATACACGCAATATCGAACCGAATGCTGCTCACAGATATCTGGCCGCGCTGGAAAAGCAGGGTAAGCTCAAGGCAGTAGTTACCCAGAATATCGACGGACTGCATCAGAAGGCAGGAAGTAAGGTTGTGTATGAGATACACGGTACAGCACTCAGGAATTACTGTACAGACTGTGGCAAGGAGTATCCTGTCGATCATATTTTCAACTCAACGGAAGCCGTTCCGCATTGTGAATGCGGTGGGGTGATCCGTCCGGACATCACGTTATATGAAGAGGGACTTCCCGATGATCAGGTGGCCGGAGCCGTAAGAGCGCTCAGCGAAGCGGATACGCTGATAATCGGCGGTACTTCACTGGCGGTATATCCGGCGGCTTCGTTTATACATTATTTCAGAGGCAGGAATCTGGTCGTGATCAACATGACAGCCCTGGATGTGGCTCTCGGTGAACGTGTCCTGTTTATACAGGCAAAGATCGGAGAAGCATTTACGGAGCTTGCCAGGCTCCAGGGAATTGAGATCTGAAACGCATCCGGCGAATACTATTCCGACCGATCAATTCAATTCAAAACATACTGCAAATTCAAAAAAATCCTTGATTTCCAAGGATTTTTTTGATATCATAGTAGTCCGTGATATAAATATCCTTGCTCCCGACAGGGGGCCAGAGACCAAAAGGAGGAAAAAAGATGCACAAGTATGAAGTAGCCGTTGTGCTCAACGCAAAGCTTGAAGATGATGCAAGAACAGAAGTGCTTGATAAAGTCAAAGCCTTGATCGAGCGTTTCGGCGGCCAGATCACAAATGTGGATGATTGGGGCAGAAAAAAGCTGGCCTATGAGATCCAGAAGATGAGTGAAGGATTCTATTACTTCATTCAGTTCGATGCTGAGAGCTCCGCTCCTGCTGAGATCGAAAGCCGTATCCGTATTATGGATAATGTCATCAGATACTTGATCGTTAGAGCCGACGAGGAAGAATAAACGAGGTATATTGATGAACAGAGTAATTTTAATGGGTCGACTTACCAGAGATCCCGATATCAGATACGCACAGGGAGAAAGTACAATCTCCAACGCCAGATACACATTGGCTGTTGACAGGGGGATAAGCCGCAACAACGCTTCGCCTGATCAGCCTACAGCGGATTTTATAAGCTGTGTTGCATTTGGCAGAACTGCGGAATTTGTTGAGAAGTATCTAAAGAAAGGCACCAAGATCGCTATTGAGGGTCGTATTCAGACCGGAAGCTATACCAACAGGGAAGGCCAGAAGGTATATACGACGGATGTTGTAGTCGATCGCCATGAGTTCTGCGAGAGCAGAGGTACCGGTGAGGCGGGTGGATATTCCGCACCGACGCCTTCGGGAGATATGGGATCTGATCCGGGTAATGACTTTATGAACATACCGGACGGTATTGATGAGGCATTACCATTCAAGTAATTTAAAGATTAATGATTCAGACAGGAGGCAGTTATGGCTTACAATAAGAGCGAAAAGTCCGATGCCCCTATGAGGCGCAAGGGCAATATCCGCCGCAGAAAAAAGGTATGTGTATTCTGCGGTAAAGAGAGCGAGATCGACTACAAGGATGTAGCCAAGCTCAAAAGATATGTATCAGAGAGAGGTAAGATCCTTCCTCGCAGGATTACAGGCAACTGTGCAAGACACCAGAGGGCGCTTACAACAGCGATCAAGAGAGCACGTCATATTGCACTGATGCCCTATATTCAGGAATAATACAGTACAGAAAGCGCTTCCGGTCAGCCGGGAGCGCTTTTTTGACCGTGGAGGGCGTAAGTGGTATAATTGGGCATAGAAATACATCCATGTATTTCTGGACATGCCCGGTCCCATCCATGGTACCTGGGCGTAGAAATTGTTCGAGGGTAGTATGTCGAAGAATCAATCTATCAGACTAAAGGGCAGTTTGAAGCGTTTTATCCTGATGCTTTGGGCGCTGGCGGGGCTTCTGACGGCGGTAAATATATGGATCGCCACGATCAATCTGCGCAGTGGCATCATACTGGCGTTTTTTACTGCGGCATATATAGCTGTCACGGTGGTTTTTTACGTGCGCTCCAGGAATCTGATCATCAATGATATGGTGAGCTTTGCGACTCACTATGGGCAGGTTCAGAGACGACTGTTAAGAGACCTTAAGCTTCCCTATGCGCTATTGGATTCCGGCGATCATATTGTCTGGACAAATGACGCGTTCAGAAAGGCATTCAGTGTGGACAGGGATTATAAAAAGCCGATATCTTCGCTTTTTCCCGGTATTATGGACAGGCTGAAGGATGTTTCCGAATCCGGCGATGAGAAGAATGCGCCCGTTGAGTTTTCGGGACGAAATTACGATGTCACCATGAAGAGGGTCTCGCTTGGGGATATGATAGCCAACAGCGACATAGTTGAGACCGGAAACGGTGAAGAATATCTTACGGCATGCTTCTTCTATGAAACTACGGCTCTTAAGATAGCGCTCCAGGAGATCGATGATCAGAGCCTTGCGGTAGGACTGATCTATCTGGACAATTATGATGAAGCGCTCGGCAGTGTCGAGGAAGTCCGCAGGAGCCTTCTGATAGCTCTGATCGATCGTAAGGTCAACAGATATATTGCAGCGCTCGACGGAATCTGTAAGAAGATCGAGAAGGATAAATTCCTTGTTATTATCCGGAAGATGGCTTTAAAGACCATGCAGGAGAACAAGTTTGATCTGCTGCAGGATGTTAAGACCGTCAATATCGGTAATGAAATGGCGGTAACCCTTTCGATGGGCGTCGGCCTTGACGGTCTTTCGTTTTCGCAGAATTATGAGTTTGCCCGTAACGCCATAGATATGGCACTCGGACGGGGCGGAGATCAGGCAGTGGTCAAGACCCCGGACAACCTGTCATATTACGGGGGCAAGAGCCAGCAGGTTGAGAAATCCACGCGTGTCAAAGCCAGAGTTAAAGCTCAGGCTCTGATGGAGATCATATCCGGACGTGATGAGGTGTATATCATGGGACACCGCAATTCCGACGAGGATGCGTTCGGTGCTGCAGTCGGAATGTACAGGATAGTTCGCGATATGGATAAGCCGGCGCATATAGTCCTGAATGATATTTCCGCATCCCTCAGACCGCTTGTGGAGCTCTACAAGAGTATGCCGGAATATGAAGAGGACGCTATCGTATCCGGTATGCATGCGCTGGACTGGGTAGGCTCCAACGCAGCGCTGATAGTTGTGGATGTCAACAAACCGTCCATAACGGAGTGCCCGGAGCTTATCAAATACTGTAAATCGATTGTCGTGCTCGATCATCACAGACAGGGCTCGGAGACCATAGAGAATGCAACCCTCTCATATGTGGAGGCGTATGCATCGAGTGCCTGCGAGCTTGTCAGCGAGATATTGCAGTATACCGGCAACAATACCCATATCCGTCCCGAGGAGGCGGACTGTATGTATGCGGGTATGGTGATCGATACCAATAACTTTACATCCAAGACCGGTGTCAGAACCTTTGAAGCTGCTGCTTATCTGCGCAGGAACGGAGCCGACGTTGTCAGGGTTCGCAAGCTGTTCAGAGAGGATGCTTCGGTATATAAAGCCCGTGCGGATATCGTTTCGCAGGCGGAGATATACCACGACTGGTACGCTATCTCGACCTATGAGGATGAGGATCAGGAGAACCCGCTTGTTATTGGCGCACAGGCTGCAAACGAGCTTCTGAACATTCAGGGCATCAAGGCCAGCTTTGTTCTGACTTCTCATAACAATATAATCAATATTTCGGCCAGATCGATAGATGAGGTCAATGTACAGATCATCATGGAGAGAATGGGCGGAGGCGGACATATGAACATGGCTGCCTGCCAGCTGAGCGTACCCATGGAGGAGGCTATAGGGGCTTTGAAGAGTACGCTTGAGACTATGATCGAGGATGGAGATATAGCGTAAATCACAGCTTTTTAAGGAGTAAATTATGAAAGTGATTCTTACACAGGATGTTAAATCCCTGGGCAAAAAAGGAGAGATCGTAAATGTGAGCGACGGTTATGCCCGCAATAAGATCATTCCCGGCGGATTGGGAGTTGAGGCGACCAATGCCAATATGAATAATCTGAGGCTTCAAAAGGCCAATGCGGAGAAAAAAGCCGCAGAAAGCCTTGCCGACGCCAGGGCACTTGCCGAAAAGATCGCCGGTTTTGAAGTGGTAACATCTATCAAGACGGGAGAAGGCGGTCGCAGCTTTGGCTCGGTTTCTACAAAAGAGATCGCGGAAGCATGCAGGGAACAGTATGGGCTTGAGCTTGATAAAAAGAAGATAGTATTGGATGAGCCGATCAAAATGCCCGGGTTTGTGGAAGTAGGAGTAAAGCTTCATCCCGAGGTTCAGGCTAAGCTCAAGGTCAGGGTAGATGAGGTAAAATAATCCAATGCCGGAGATTGATGAGAACCGGATCAAAAGAATATTGCCTCATGACACCGATATGGAAAGGGCGCTGCTTGGAACCCTGCTGCTTTATCCCGATAAGATCCAGGTTGTGAGAGAATTTGTGACCGAAGAGGATTTTTATGATAGACAGTGCGGTCTTACGTATGCTGCTATCTGTCAGATGGCTGCTGCCGATCAGGCTGTCGATCCTCTTACTCTCCACAAGAAGCTTGGAGAGATGGATGTTCCGCCCGAACTGACTACTCTGGAATATGTCAATGGAGTGGCAAATGCTGCCGGTATATCCGAAAATGCGAGGTATTACGCTACAGCCATAGCAGAGTTCGCTCTCAAGCGGCGTATGATCAGACTGAACGAGGAGATCGCCTCGGATTGCTATTCCGGCAAGGTGGAGATCGATGATCTGTTTGATGATGCCGAAAAAAAGATCTTCAGGCTTATACAGTCCAGGGGTACTTCCGAATTTGTTCCGATCAAGGAAATCGTATTTGAAACCCTGGGACAGATAGAGGCAGCCGCGCGAAATAAAAGCGGGATTACCGGGCTGTCAACGGGATTTGCGGATCTGGATCGCGTGACATTGGGTTTGCAGCCCGCTAATCTTGTGCTGGTTGCTGCCAGACCCTCTATGGGAAAGACGGCCTTTGTGTTGAATATAGCGGAGCATGTTATCTGCCGTCAGGCCAAGTCGGTAGCCATATTCAGCCTGGAGATGCCCAAGACGGATCTTGTTAAAAGACTTCTGGCTGTTAATTCAAGGGTGAATGCAAAGAGTATCTGGAACGGACAGCTGAGCGATACCGAGTGGCATAATATTATTCAATCCGCAGGTACTCTGGCCGGAACAAAGCTGGTCATCGATGATACATCCGGTATTTCTCTCGGAGATCTGAGAAGCAGAGCGAGAAAATATAAGATGGAGAATGATATAGATCTTGTCATGATCGATTATCTTCAGCTTATGAGTGTATCCAGAGGCAGTAAAGCCGATTCGAGACAGCAGGAGATATCCGAGATATCGAGGGGACTTAAGGATATTGCCAGAGAGCTGAATGTGCCTGTTGTTGCGCTGAGCCAGCTTTCCAGGGCTGTGGAACAGAGAACGGATCACAGACCGATGCTTTCGGATCTGCGTGAATCCGGAGCTATAGAGCAGGATGCGGATGTGGTAATGTTTATATACCGCGATGATTATTATAATGCAGATTCGGAGAAAAAGGGAATATCGGAGATAAACGTGGCAAAGAACCGTAACGGGGCGGTGGATAAGGTTGAACTTGGCTGGATACCGGAACTGACCAAATTCGTTAATCTGGATCATTCCTCTGTAAGGAGAGACTGATATCAGAGCAAAATACATAGGAAAGTACAAAAAAAGACGGGCTTGTATGCCCGTCTGATTCTTTGTCTGCTGTGTTGTAATATCAGCCCTCTGAGATTGCTCCTACAGGGCATCCGCCTGCACATGAACCGCAGGAAATGCACTTATCGGGATCTATCTCGAATTTGCCGTCACCCATTGAAATAGCTCCAACAGGACACTGAGCCTCGCAAGCTCCGCATGCAATACAACCATCACCTATAACAAATGCCATGATATTGCCTCCTTTGTAGTAATAATTCCTGACTTTTATACTACTATTTTTGGACTTCGATTACAACAAAGCCATGTCTAATCTTTGTTAGCATATTTTATCATGCGTCCAATAATACGGAATCATCATGAGGTATACCTGCTTCAGCTCTTCTGTCTTTGATTCCCTGCAGTATCACCTGCTTCTTTTCCAGGAGGATCTTCTGATCCATCGGAGGTGTATCACCGAGGGGATAGTCGATCCCGAGCTTCTCGTATTTGGATTTACCCATGGTGTGATACGGGAGCGCATCCAGGGCCTTGAGATTGTGGAATTGGCCGATAAAATATCCCAGCTTGTACAGATATTCATCATCATCCGTGAGGCCGGGAACGATGACGTGTCTGATCCACATATCCACATTTTTTTCGTCGAGATATCTGACGAAAGCGAGGATACCGTCGTTGGGCTGAGAAGTAAGCTCTTTGTGCTTCTCGGGATCTATATGCTTGATATCCAGCATTACGAGGTCCGTTAGTTCCATCAGCTTATCAAGCTTGGCAATGAACTCTTTGTTTTCCGGTCTGTATGCGATACCCGATGTATCTATATCAGTGTGGATCCCATGCTGTTTGGCCAGAGTAAAAAGATCGATCAGGAAATCCACCTGCATCAGAGGCTCGCCTCCTGTTACCGTCAGTCCGCCGCCATTCTGATAGAAAGGACGGTTTCGCTCATAATTATCGATTATTTCCTGCGGATCCGTCAGAGTGCCGTCACGCATCTCCCAGGTATCGGGATTATGGCAGTATAGACATCTCATGGGACAACCCTGTACAAATACTACATATCTTACGCCGGGGCCGTCTACTGTGCCGAAGCTTTCGAGTGAATGAATCTTTCCCTTGGTCATATCGGTTCTCCTTATTACAAAGGCGGGGCTCCGTCAGGGAGCTCCGCCCTTATTTAACTAAACTTCTGTCAGCCTGACGCGCAGACTATCACGATCAGATCGATTCGTGGAAGGTTCTGCTGATTACATCTGCCTGCTGCTCGGGTGTCAGCTTGATGAAGTTAACTGCGTAACCTGACACACGGATGGTAAGCTGAGGATAATTCTCGGGATGCTTCTGAGCGTCCAGAAGAGTCTCTCTGTTAAGTACATTTACGTTTAAGTGGTGACCACCCTTTGTTGCATATCCGTCAAGGAGAGAAACAAGGTTGTCAACCTGAGCTGATGCTGCCATTTTAATTACCTCCTGTTATTATTTGAAATCATCCAACCCATCGTGAAGAGTGGGTACCGAGCATGCGAGCGGTGTACGGCTGCAGTCTGTACAGCCCATTGTCTCAACACTCTTCATACCGTCAACCTCTTCACTGGTATCTACATTTACGTGTCCTACGCCGCTTGCCATTCCGGCATCCAGCATTTTGACAAGATCATCTATCTGCTGATTACTATCCATGCTGTTGTCCTCCTGTCTGCGGTCTGGTTTATTAGTTCAGATCTACGTTGATGTCGCCTGCGAATACCTTGTCATCCTTACCGAGAGCTCCGGGTATGATCGAGAAGGTATTGGAGATACCGTCCTGAGCATACTGGAAAGGAAGCTTGGATACGGATGAAAGTGAAGCAACAGCACCGTGAGAATCACGTCCGTGCATCGGGTTTGCTCCGGGAGCGAAAGGCTGGCCCTTCTTACGTCCGTCGGGAGTATTACCTGTAGCCTTACCGTATGTAACGTTGGATGTGATGGTCAGAACCGACATGGTCGGGAAACCGTCTCTGTAGGTGTGGTGACGTCTGAGCATGGTCATGAAGGTCTTAACCAGATCTCTTGCGATAACGTCTACACGGTCATCGTCGTTACCATACTTAGGGAAATCACCGGTAGTCTCGAAGTCAACTATGATACCGTCCTCATCACGTACAACCTTGACCTGAGCATACTTGATAGCGGAAAGTGAATCCGCAACAACCGAAAGTCCTGCGATACCTGTAGCGAAGTAACGAAGAACGTCTCTGTCATGAAGAGCCATCTGTGCTCTCTCGTAGCAGTACTTGTCATGCATATAGTGGATAACGTTCAGAGTATTTACATATACATCTGCGAGCCATTCCATCATATCTGTGAACTTGGCCATTACATCATCATAGTCGAGGATGTCGCCTTCAACAGGACGATACTTGGGACCAACCTGCTTGTGGCTGACTTCGTCGACACCACCGTTAAGAGCGTAAAGAAGACATTTAGCGAGGTTTGCACGAGCTCCGAAGAACTGCATCTGCTTGCCGATAACCATCGAAGATACGCAACATGCGATACCATAATCATCACCGTGGGTAACTCTCATCAGGTCATCGTTCTCATACTGGATGGAAGATGTGGTGATGGAGATCTTTGCGCAGTACTTCTTCCATGCATCGGGAAGTCTTACAGACCAGAGTACCGTCAGGTTGGGCTCGGGTGATGCACCGAGGTTCTCAAGAGTATGCAGATATCTGAAGCTCATCTTGGTAACCATGTGACGTCCGTCTACGCCTACACCGCCGAGAGACTCGGTAACCCATACGGGATCGCCGGCGAAGATCTGATTATACTCAGGTGTACGTGCGAACTTAACGCAGCGAAGCTTCATAATGAAGTGATCAACGAATTCCTGGATCTGCTCCTCTGTGAATACGCCGTTCCTGAGGTCGCGCTCTGCATAGATGTCAAGGAATGTGGATGTACGTCCGAGGCTCATTGCGGCACCGTTCTGCTCCTTAACCGCACACAGATATCCGAAGTATGTAGCCTGGATGGCTTCCTGTACGTTGGAAGCGGGACGAGCGATATCGCAGCCGTATGATGCAGCCATTTCCTTCATCATCTTGAGTGCTACGATCTGCTCTGAAAGCTCTTCACGAAGACGGATAACATCATCTGTCATAACACGTCCTGTTGAAGCCTTCTGCTCTTCCTTATCCTCGATCAGTCTGTCGATACCGTAAAGAGCAACACGACGATAGTCGCCGATGATACGTCCGCGTCCGTATGCATCCGGAAGACCGGTGATAACGTGCGAAGAACGGCATGCTCTCATCTCGGGATTGTAAGCATCGAAGCAGCCTGCATTGTGTGTCTTGCGATGTACGGAGAAGAACTCGGAAATCTCGGGATCTACTTCATAACCGTTGTCGGCACATGCCTTCTCTGCCATACGGATACCGCCGTAAGGCTGAAGTGAACGCTTAAAAGGCTTATCTGTCTGGAAACCTACGATAGTCTCCTTGCTCTTGTCAAGATATCCGGGGCCGTGTGAAGTGATGGTAGATACAACCTTTGTATCCATATCAAGTACTCCGCCTGCTTCACGCTCCTGCTTCTGCAGATCAAGAACCTGTGCCCACAGATCCTTGGTGTTCTGTGTAGGGCCTGCAAGGAAGGACTCATCTCCGTCATAGGGAGTATAGTTCCTCTGGATGAAATCACGTACATTGATCTCGTGATCCCACTTGCCACCTACGAATTCATTCCATTCTGATCTCATAAATGCCTCCTAAAACTTTATTGTGATAACATGGCATCCTTACGGATGCGTTTACGGACATAATTATAGCTTTCGAAGTTTCTACTTTCAAGGAAGAATGCTTTTATTTATGCATTTTTTATGATACACTATGGATGTGTCGGCGGGACGGTTCTGCCGACACATTTAAAAAGCCTTTTGATCAGCTTAAATACATATGATGTGTCGACAGAACCGTCCCATTGACACAGAAAAGGAGACAGTATATGACCCCCGTAACCAAAGATATGACGATCGGTGAGATTTTGGTAAGTGCACCCGATGTGGCACCGCTTCTGATGGGTGTTGGAATGCACTGCCTTGGATGCCCCGCATCACAGGGTGAGACCCTCGAGGAAGCCGCTGCGGTACACGGTATCGACATCGATGAACTGATGGAATTCATAGAAAACAAGAGAGAGATAAAAGAAACGGTGGAGGGATGACCTCCACCATTTTTTGTCATTAGGTGATATACAGGGATCATCAGATCTGTGAAAGCTGCTGGATCGCTCTTTCGCGGATGATGATTTCGCAGTGCTCCTCGAGAAATGCCGAGGTGGCAAGCAGGCTTTTTTCGCTCTGACCGTATTCCGATACGATGTTGCAGATACGGTTGAAAGCGACAAGATCCATCCCCGATTTGGCGAGTATCAGAAGGTATCTGCCTGTACGGCTGTCCCGGTAAAGGGAATTGACACCGTCATATTCGTCTCCTATGACATGGGCAAGTGTAATACAGCGGTCCATGTCCTTAAGTGAGAAGAGCCTGGCCAGTTCCTTGTCGTCCGCAGTGATATCGGGAGTTTTTTGGCCATCTGATCTGGTGAGATCGGTGAGCCAGGACTGTATGTCCTCCGCATGTCCGGTATCAAAAAGATCATCGCTGTCATAGTCTTTATCTTCGAGGACTTCGGGCGCAAACCTGGCAAACCTGGTATCAAGCTCATCGGGATCGTCAACCTTGGTGACCGTCAGGACCATGCAATCTGCGCTCATGGGCACGGCTTCGATCATCAGAGGCTCGTCATCCACATTAAAATCAAGTTCCGCGGATGCCTGCAGCATCATATCCCTGAAAAGGGACTGTGCTTTGTCGGTACCGTAGGCAAGCTCGCTGAGTTTGATCTTTCTTTCACGCAGATCCTCGGCGGTCAGAGTGCATCTTATCTGTTGTTCATTCATTCTTTCGAGTTTCATACCCATAAAATAGACTCAAGCCCGGGTTTAGTCAAGCCGTTTTATCCGATTTAAGAAAATTTTAATCATAATAAATTTTCCGAAAACCGCTTGACGGATTCCCGCAAAATGTGTATTATGCTTTTCACAGATGCATCCGGCCAATCCGTATCGGAGAGGAGGCAGGATAGATTTCTATGCTGTCGCATTTGCACTCGACAGCATCTGCGGGCACCGCAGCAGCGGTTTGCCCAAACCAACACCAGTTTAGCTTTTGTTCATATACAAATAACATAAGACATCTGTTCTTATGTGCAAAGATCATTTATTGTCAAGCAAGCTCAGCGCTTGTCCGAAATAACCCACTGATATCGGAATTTCCGGCAACGGATAATTCGTAACATTTTCATACTTCTTTTTTATGACTGCAGGATTACGGCCTGCTCAAAACCGTATCATTGACAGATACTGCCGGATGCATCTGCTTAACTGCCGTCAGTGCGTGAAGGATATTTATATCACGATAAACTCCGCTCTGGCACGTACGGCAAATGTCTGGATCAGGTGTAAGGAAATTAACCCGAGGGAAAGCCACCTGCGCGGGAGGCTCCTTACCGGGATTTAAACCGCGACCGGTCTGCTACGGCTGCGGTTTAAGTCCCACCATTGCACATAAAGTTCTGATAAGATATACTTTTGTAGGATAGTTCACAGATTCTAAAGGAGCAATGATGAAGAGGATAATACCTGCACTTATCGCAATAGTTCTCATCCTGGTTATTGCGGGAGTATACGGATATTCCGTGTATAAGGAAAAATATTCGTATTCAAATGAACGCATGGATCAGGCTGAGTATTTCGGGGTAACTTCGCCCGATGAAGCTGCCGTTATCATGGGAGACGAGCTACAGGATTACAAGGCAAAGCTGATCGATGGCGAATGCTATCTGGATATTGATACTGTTTTGGAACACTTTAACGGCAGATTTTATCTTGATGAAAATGAAGGTCTGATCATATATGTGGAGCCGCTGACCGTGAATACGGCGCACATAGGACAGCCGGGATATGATGCGTCCGGTACACCCGTGAGCACGGCTTATGTTCCGGCGCTGAATGTGGACGGCAAGGTCTATCTGTCCTGTGAATTTATCAGGACCTTTACCAATTTCGAATATACTTATTATGAAGATCCCGGCCGGATACAGATGTATACCGAGTGGCCTCAGAGGGAGACGGCCGTCGTGAATAAGGATACAAAGGTAAGATACCGCGGCGGCATCAAGAGTCCTATCCTCAGGGATGTATCCAGGGGAGACGTGGTATATGTTCTGGATACCATGGATACCTGGAGCGAGGTAAAGACCGAAGACGGCTATATTGGATATCTCGAGAACAAACGTCTCGGGGATTATGATACGATAGATCCGATCCCCGTTACTTCCTATAAGGAACCCGAATTTACCCATATCTCTATGGATGGAAAGGTTAACATGGCGTGGGCAGCCATCGCTGCAAAGGGCGGAAATGATACTGTGATCCCGCTGGTTTCCAACACGAAAGACGTGAATGTGGTTTCTCCCACGTGGTTTCCGCTTTCCGATAATTTCGGAAGTCTTGAGGACTATGCCTCCGCCGAGATCGTGAACGCTCTGCATGACAGAGGGATGCAGGTATGGGCAGTTGTCAACAATTTTGATGTTGAAGGAGTGGATACTTTTACCGTACTCAGTACGACCACCACAAGAAATGTACTGATAGACAGCATAATGAACAAAGTTTCCGAATACAACCTTGACGGTATAAATATCGACTTTGAGGACCTGAGCTTCGGCACCGGTACACATTTTGTGGAGTTTATCAGAGAGCTGTCGGTCAGATGCCGCCGGACGGGGACTGTCCTCAGCGTGGATAATTACGTGCCGCTTGGAAATACGGATTATTACGGCAGGTCCGAACAGGGCGTATTTGCGGATTATGTCGTTATAATGGGATATGATGAGCACTACGCCGGATCCGAAGAGGCGGGCAGCGTAGCCGGGATCAAATATGTTGAGCAGGGTATAACCAGGACCGCGCAGGAGGTGGATCCCTCAAGGATCATCAACGGTATACCGTTTTATACCAGGATCTGGAAAACGGATGGTGCCGATGTTTCGTCCCGCGCTCTTGGTATGCAGGATGTGGCCGATTATCTGTCGGAATACGGGATAAGCACCACCTGGGATCAGGATAACTGTCAGAATTACGGCGAACGCGTGATATCCGACAGTTCCAGGGAACAGGTTTGGATAGAGGATGCGGAATCGATAGAAGTCAAGCTGAATGTGATGGATAATTACGGACTTGCCGGAGTGGCATCCTGGAGACTCGGATTTGAGACACCGGACATTTGGGATGTTATATCCGAATATCTGCACAGATGAGCAGAGATGATCCCGGTAACCAATCTGCCGATACAAAAATGAATACGATAATCGAACATATAGACCCCAATAATCCCGATCCGGAGGTTATAGCCCGGGCCGGCGATATAATCAAAAAAGGCGGACTTGTTGCGTTCCCGACAGAGACCGTTTACGGACTCGGAGGAGATGCACTCAACCCCGAAGCTTCTGCCGGAATATACGCGGCAAAGGGCCGTCCCTCCGACAATCCGCTGATCGTACATATTGCCGAAACGGACTCTCTTGACAGAATAGTCCGCAGGATCCCGGACGGGGCAGGAAAACTGGCCGACAGATTCTGGCCGGGGCCTTTGACCATAATATTTGAAAAATCGGATGCGGTACCGGTTCAGACTACCGGCGGACTGGATACCGTTGCGGTCCGTTTCCCCGAGGACAGGACGGCTCAGGCTTTAATAAAGGCATCCGGTGGATACATTGCCGCCCCCTCCGCCAACATCAGCGGAAGACCGTCGCCTACCCGGGGGGAATATGTGATCCAGGATCTGGATGGCAGGGTCGATATGATAATCTGCGGTGATGATTCAAGGATCGGGCTGGAATCCACGATAGTGGATATGACCTCAGAGGAACCCGTGATACTCCGCCCGGGCTTTATCACGCTCGAGGAGCTTGGAGAGGTTCTGCCGGGGATCACGCTTGACAGGGGACTGATCTCCGAGGATCCCGATATCCGTCCTAAGGCTCCCGGAATGAAATACAGGCATTATGCGCCTCGCGGCGAGCTGACTATAGTCGAGGGCGATAATGAGAGTGTTATTTCCTATATAAATATGAAGACCGGGGAGGCTTCCGAAAAAGGGCTAAGAACAGGCGTGATAGCTCATGATGAGAGAACCGGAATGTATAAAGCCGACCTTATTGCCGGCATCGGGAGAGAGACTGAACCCGAGGAAGCGGCTCACAGGATATATACGGTCCTCAGAAGGATGGATGACGAAAAGATCGATGTGATCTACACCGAGAGCATGAGCGAGGGCGGTATCGGTACCGCATTCATGAACCGGCTCACCAAAGCTGCGGGACATCATATCGTCAGATTATAAATGATACAAAGGAGAAAAAGATGATAGCATTGGGAAGTGATCACGGCGGATATGAGCTGAAGCTCAGGGTTGAAAAGTACCTGGATGAGAAGGGGCTGGAGTATAAGGATATGGGCTGCTACAGTACGGAAAGCTGCGATTATCCGCAGTTCGGAAGAGCAGTAGCGCAGGAGGTGGCAGCAGGCAACGCCGACAAGGGCATTGTGATCTGTACTACGGGTATCGGGATATCGATCGTTGCAAATAAGACTCCGGGTATCAGATGCGCACTCTGCTCCGATACGGTATCGGCGAGTCTTACCAGACTTCACAATGACGCAAACGTACTCGCGATGGGAGCAGGTATTGTGGGACCGAATCTGGCACTTTCGATAGTTGAGACGTTTTTGAATACTCCTTTTTCGGGAGAAGAAAAGCATGCAAGGAGAGTCAGTCAGATCGAGAACTGAACATCGAAGCAAAAGTCTTGGCAGACTGCTTGCGGTTTCCGTATGCCTTTGTCTTATCACCGGCATGACTGCGGAGGCCCCGTCAAGCTTTGCAAAAACACAGAAGATAACGTCCGTTTCGGGACAGGAGCAGTATAACCGGCATTATAAACCCGCGGGTTCTGCCCAGTCCCGTCTGGATGCCGCCGAGTCCGAGTATGCGGAGACCAAAGAGAAAAGAACCGGTGCATCCGATGATCTTGAGAATCTGAAATCCGAACGCAATTCGCTGCAGTCCGCTCTGGACACACTTAATACCAAAATGACCGAGGCCGCCGATATACTGGACGGTCTGGAAACAAATATATCCAATACCCAGACCGGGATAGAGACCACGTGGGGACGTATCGAGGAACTGTCGGCCGTTATCGATGAACTGCAGATAAAGGCAGATGAGGAATACGATACCGCCAGTGAGCAGATCAGATTTGTGTACGAAAACGGTGGGGATCTGACCAATATCCTCCTGACCGGCAGCGGATCTTATGCGGAATACCTGAACCGCGCGGTATATCTGCAGATGTTTACCAAATATTACCGGGACAGTATCGAGGCTCTGACCGAAACCGGTAAAGAACTGACCTCAACAAAGGCGGAATACGAAAAGAACCTGATGAAGCTCGAGGAGTCCAAGGCGGCACTCGAGGAGTACCGGGCAACGGTACAGGAACAGTACGAGGAGATACAGTCCGAAGTAGACAAGGCTGCGGAACAGGTGAAGACCTATCAGGATGAGATAGAGGATACCGAGGCCAGGATCCTCAGATACGAGAAGGAACTGGCCGAACAGGAATCGGATATAGAAGCTCTGAGGAAACAGGTTGAGGAAGAAAAAAGGATATCACAGCAGGCAGCGAATGCTTCGTGGCGTGATATCTCCAGTGTTTCGGTTGACGCATCCGAGCGGAAGCTTCTGGCTAATCTTATCTGGTGTGAGGCAGGCAACGAACCTTATGTGGGACAGGTTGCCGTGGGCGCGGTAGTCATGAACCGTGTTATGAGCTCTGTTTTTCCGGATACGATCACGGGAGTGATATATCAGGGCAAACAGTTTACCCCTGCCTATACGGGCAATCTGGCACTGGCGCTCTCACGTGACAGCGCCACCGAAAGCTGCTATCAGGCTGCGGATGCGGCCATCAGCGGCGTGAATAACATAGGCAATTCATTGTATTTCAGGACGCCTTCATCCTCGGTATCGCCCAAATACACCATAGGCGGTCATATTTTCTATTGATTCACGGATTGATGAAGCGCTCCAGAGGTGCGGTGAGTTCATTTAATTTTCCGGAATAGATCTTATTCAGCAGGGAATCTACGTTTACAAGACATATATTCAGTTGTTCTCCGGTGATCAGACCTTCACGGACTGCCTGAGCCAGCTCGTCGAGATCCACGACCTTAACAAATCCGTCCGGATATATGATCACATCCGCAAGAAGATCGGTAACGGTAAGCGTGTTTTGCTCTTTATCGAGATCATAGGAAACGATATCACAGTAAACGTACATCCGACTGTTGTCTTCGCGGCAGAAATAGCTGACCTTCCAGCCTTCTTTGATATAGAAGCATGAGAAACCGTGGTGAAGCTCCTTTTTAGGCCGTATCGTATCCCAGGATGTCACTATTATCCTGTCATCATACTGAAGTATGCGATCTTTTTTCAGCTCAACACACTCGTAAGGGATAAGTCTTTTGCGATACAACCGCGGATAATCCATAAGCACCTCGCCAATTCATATATTTATACAGATCTTATCATATCCGTCATGAAAAAGGTACCGCTGTAAGAAAATATCTCTCCGCGGTGGACAATTCGGTACAGTTTGGTTATAATGATGAAATAAAGTAAAAAGGGTTCCATCTGTTTATGAAATATGGCAAAAATGTCAGACAGTCGCTGGTTCTGATCACGCAGTTCGGGATCGACATGCTGGTACCTATATTCCTGTGTTCGCTGGCCGGGTACTGGCTGGACAGGAAAGCGGGGACTTCATGGATATTTATAGTGCTTTTCTTTGTCGGAGCCATCGCCGGTGCGCGCAATGTGTATCGCACGGCACGGCGCATTACGGAATCCGGCAGCGGAGACGTACGCAATCGCGATAACGCAGAGAGTGGTTTGCCCGTAACCGCAGCTGAGAATATGAGTGGAGACCGGGAAACAGACCCTTATGACGGATGGGAACCGACAGACGAACGAGAAGATGATCAACGGGATTAAGCAAAAACCGGACGTTACCGTATTTGAAATGTGGATAGGAACAGTTCTGTTTGCGATCCTGTGCGAATTCATCGGGATATGGTTTGTTAAAGACAGGGCAGCCTATACGATGGGGATCGTATCGGGTGCGCTCCTTTCGTGCTTTGCGACGTGGCATATCTGGTATATGCTGGATTCCTCTCTTGAGACCGGAGATGAAAAGACGGCCAGCCGCCGTATAGGCACCGGATATCTGATCAGATATTTTGCATTGATCATACTGATAGTTGTGCTTTATCTGACACGCATCGGCAGTCCTTTTGCCGCGTTTATTGCTTATTTCGGTATGAAGCCGGCCGCTTATATGCAGCCGTTCATACATAGATTACTAAGGAGGTGAGAAAATGGGGCAGGGAATTCTGCTCTCCGCTGACAACCTGGATTTTATGATCCATGGTGTATTCTCCTACACACTGTTCGGACAGACGGTGTGGGTCACTACTTCTCATGTGTGTATACTTATCGTTTTTCTGGTCATGATAGGCTTTTTCATCGCCGCCAGGATCACGATGAAGCATGCAACCGAGGTACCGGGTACATTCCAGAACATTGTCGAACTCATAGTGGAAATGCTGGATAATATGATCGGGAATACGATGGGACAGTGGGCTCCCAGATTCCGTAATTATATCGGTACCATCTTTATCTTTATCCTGTTAAGCAATATCTCGGGACTTTTCGGATTACGTCCGCCCACAGCGGATTACGGTACGACCTTTGCCCTGGGTATCATCACTTTTACACTGATCCACTTCAACAAGTTCAAGCATCAAAAGGTTAAAGGTGTAATACAGGGACTCTGCGATCCCTGGCCGATCTGGGCACCGATCAATATAATCGGAGATTTCGCGGTTCCGGTATCGTTGTCGCTGCGTCTTTTCGCAAACGTGTTATCGGGCCTCGTTATGACCACACTGATCTATGGACTGCTCGGCAGGATCGCGATCATATGGCCCGCGGCATTGCATGTTTACTTTGATCTGTTCTCGGGTGCTATCCAGACGTATGTATTCTGTATGCTGACCATGACTTATGTCAGCGATGCGTGCACGACGGAGTCCTGAGCCGGGTGCCGGATTTGATCCCGGCCCTGAAGATATTATCAATCAGTTAGTTTTTTTGTTCCATTTAGGATGAAAAAAATAAACAACGGAGGAAAAGAACATGGATTTCAATGAAAACTTTATTTTAGGTTGCTCTGCAATCGGTGCCGGACTTGCGGTTATAGCCGGTATAGGTCCCGGTGTAGGTCAGGGTATCGCGGCAGGCCATGCAGCAGCTGCCGTTGGTCGTAATCCGGGCGCTAAGTCGGATGTTACATCAACGATGCTTCTGGGCCAGGCAGTTGCCGAGACCACAGGTCTTTATGGTCTGCTTATCGCGATGCTGCTCCTGTTCGTTAAGCCCTTGGTATAATACGCCTCTTAAAGACTGAGAAAGGAGGCATCACTGCATGTCAAGATTATTCGATCTGGATTTTCAGCTGATCGCTGATGCGGGGCTGATGATCATAGCGATCTTCGTATTATTCCTGCTGGCCAGCTATCTGTTCTTTAATCCTGTCCGCGAAATGCTCAAAAACCGTCGTGACAAGATTCAGGGCGAGCTGGATGATGCAGCCGGTGACCTGGAAAAGGCCAGGGCCATGAAGGCGGAATACGAGGAAAAGCTGAGCAAGGTCGACAGGGAAGCCGAAGGTATTTTGGCGGAAGCCCGTAAAAAGGCTCTCGACAATGAAAAGCATATCCTGGACGAGGCACATGCCGAGGCCGCAGCTATCATCGAGAGAGCAAAGAAGGAAGCTGAGCTTGAGAAGCAGAAGGCTGCCGATGATGTGAAGAAAGAGATGGTGGTCCTGGCATCCATGATGGCAGGAAAGGTCGTGAGCCAGAATATAGATACCAGGGTTCAGGATTCCATCATTGAGGAAACGCTCACACAGATGGGAGAGAGCACATGGCTAAATTAATTTCTACCACATATGCCGGTGCGCTCTTTGAACTGGCTCTTGAGCAGAATAAGGCAGATGACTGGCTTAAAGAGGTGGAGGCAATCCGGGGTATCCTCAAGGATAACCCGCAGTTTAACGAGCTTATGACTCATCCCCGTATCCCTAAGGAGGAAAAGCTTAAGCTTGTTGACGAGGCCTTTACGGGTAAGGTCGATCCTGAGATAGTGGGACTGCTCCGCATAGTCGTGGAGAAGGATCGTTATGCTCAGATAGGAGAAATATTTACCGGATTTATCGATCTGGTGAAAGAACATAATAATGTGGGTGTTGCCTGGGTAACTACGGCAAAGGAACTTACCGACAGCCAGAAAGCCGCCGTTAAGTCCAGACTCCTGGAGACCACGCGGTTTGACACTATGGAGATGCATTATGCCATCGACGAGGGTGTTATAGCCGGCATGGTGATCAGAATCGGGGATACTGTGGTCGATTCAAGTGTCCGTACCAAGCTGAACGGACTGACCAGAGAACTCCTGCAGGCACAGGTATAACTCATATTTAACTTAAGAAAGGTGCGTACGGATCTATGAATTTGAGACCAGAAGAAATAAGCTCTGTTATCAAGGAACAGATTAGCAGATACGCGGCTACACTGGAGGTTTCCGAGGTCGGAACCGTTATCCAGGTGGCTGACGGTATCGCACGTGTGCATGGACTGGAAAAGGCAATGCAGGGAGAACTTCTTGAGTTCCCCGGTGAAGTATACGGCATGGTCATGAACCTCGAGGAGGATAATGTCGGAGCCGTTCTTCTCGGTGCCGGCGATATCAGTGAAGGTGATACCGTCAAGACTACCGGCAGGGTAGTTGAGGTACCTACGGGCGACTGCATGCTGGGCCGCGTGGTCAATGCGCTCGGCCAGCCCATAGACGGCAAGGGGCCGATCCAGACAGACACATTCCGCAAGATTGAAAGAGTTGCTTCCGGCGTTATCACCCGTAAGTCGGTTGATACCCCTCTTCAGACAGGTATCAAGGCTATCGACTCGATGGTTCCGATCGGAAGAGGCCAGCGTGAGCTGATCATCGGTGACAGGCAGACAGGTAAGACCGCTGTTGCCATTGATACCATCATCAATCAGAAGGGACAGGGCGTATATTGTATATATGTTGCGATCGGTCAGAAGGCATCAACGGTTGCGAATATAGTTAAGACACTGGAAGAATACGGTGCCATGGATTATTCCACGGTTGTAGCCGCTACCGCTTCCGAGATGGCTCCGCTTCAGTACATCGCTCCTTATGCCGGATGCGCTATCGGTGAGGAGTGGATGGAACAGGGCAAGGACGTGCTTGTCGTATATGATGACCTCAGTAAGCATGCCGTTGCATACAGAACACTCTCGCTGCTGCTCAAGCGTCCGCCCGGACGTGAGGCTTATCCCGGAGATGTATTCTATCTTCATTCCAGACTGCTCGAGAGAGCTGCCCGCATGAGCGAAGAATACGGCGGAGGCTCGCTTACCGCACTTCCTATCATAGAGACTCAGGCAGGAGATGTTTCCGCGTATATCCCGACTAACGTTATTTCCATCACGGATGGTCAGATATATCTTGAGACGGAGATGTTCAATTCCGGTTTCCGTCCCGCCATCAATGCCGGTCTGTCGGTTTCACGAGTCGGCGGTGCCGCCCAGATCAAGGCTATGAAGAAGATCTCGGCTCCTATCCGTGTGGAGCTTGCACAGTACAGAGAGCTGGCAGCTTTTGCACAGTTCGGATCAGAGCTGGATGACGATACGAGAGAGAAGCTTGCGCAGGGCGAAAGGATCAAGGAGATCCTTAAGCAGCCTCAGTATCAGCCTATGCCGGTACAGTACCAGGTAATCATCATCTTTGTTGCTACCAACAAGATGCTTCTGGATATACCTACGGATCAGATCACGAGATTTGAGAGGGAACTCTTCGAGTTCATCGATACCAAGTATCCCGATATACCGCGTGAGATAGCAGAGTCCAAGGTTATTTCCGATGAGCTGGATCCCAGATTACGAGGGGCAGTAGAGGAATTCAAAGGTCAGTTCAAATAAGAGGATAATGCGTTATGGCCTCAATGAGAGACATAAAAAGGCGTAGAACCAGTATACAGAGTACCCAGCAGATCACCAAGGCCATGAAGCTTGTTTCTACTGTCAAGCTTCAGCGTGCCAAGGGACGTGCCGAGAACGCAAAGCCTTATTTTGACAGTGTTTACGAAACGGTAACATCTGTCCTTTCCAAGACCAGAGGCATCGTTCATCCTTTTGTTTCAGGTGTTGACAGTGACCGGATCGGTATCATTGTCATTACATCCAACAGAGGACTGGCAGGCGGATATAATTCCAATATCGTCAGACTTGTCAGAGACGCCGGCTTTGATCCTTCAAAGACCGATATCTATAACATCGGCCGTAAGGGTCGTGAAGGTCTGGTGCGTGGCGGATACAATATGGCAGAGGATTATTCCGATTGCATAGATGCTCCCGCGTACCCGGATGCAATGCTGATAGGAGCTAAGGCTCTTGAGGATTATTCGTCGGGTAAGATCGGCACTCTGTATCTGGCATATACAAGATTTAAAAATACAGTAGTTCATGAGCCCACACTGCTTAAGCTTCTTCCGGTGGATGTACCTGAGGAAGCCGAAGGCGAAGGATCCGGTTCCAAGGCGGTTATGAATTTTGAGCCCGAGGAAGAGGAGGCACTGGAGCTGATCGTGCCCAAGTATGTCAACAGTCTGATATACGGCGGGATGATCGAATCGGTAGCCAGTGAGAACGGTGCCAGGATGCAGGCGATGGATTCGGCTACGAGCAATGCCGAGGAGATGATCTCAAAGCTTTCGCTTCAGTACAACCGTGCAAGACAGGGTGCTATCACTCAGGAGCTGACGGAGATCATAGCCGGAGCAAATGCTATTTCATAGCAAATAATATGGAACTGTTCATAAATAACTTGAACAGTTGGCAAAGGATAAATGTTCATATGCAATGAAGAAAACGTAGGCGTAGTGGGCTACGCCGAGGCTTTCTGAAGAAGCATATGGACAATTTAGCCGAGACAAATGATCAAGTTATTTTGCAACAGTTCCTGAGATTGTAATATAAAGTTTCAATCAGGAAGGAAATAAAATGGCAGAGACAACTAAGAAGGAAAGCCGGGGCAGGATCACACAGATCATCAGTGCCGTCCTGGACATCAAGTTCTCAGAGGGTGAGTTGCCCGATATCAATGATGCTATCAGGATCCCGCTTAAGGACAACGGCGAGCTGGTCGTTGAGGTAGCTCAGCATCTGGGTGACGATACTGTCAGATGTATAGCACTCGGTCCCACGGACGGTCTTGTTCGCGGAATGGAGGCGATCAGCACAGGGGGACCTATTTCGGTTCCGGTAGGTGAGAAGACTCTGGGACGTATCTTTAACGTACTTGGCCAGCCGATCGATAATAAGCCGGCTCCCGAGGTTGAGGAATATGATCCCATTCACAGAGCCGCTCCCGAATATGTAGATCAGGCTACGGATAAAGAGCTGCTGGAGACGGGTATCAAGGTCGTGGATCTGCTCTGCCCCTATCAGAAGGGTGGAAAGATCGGACTCTTCGGAGGTGCCGGTGTTGGTAAGACGGTGCTTATCCAGGAGCTCATACGTAATATAGCAACGGAGCACGGCGGTTATTCGGTATTTACCGGTGTAGGTGAGCGTACCAGAGAGGGTAATGACCTTTACCACGAAATGCAGGAGTCCGGAGTTATCGATAAGACAACGATGGTCTTCGGTCAGATGAATGAGCCCCCCGGAGCCCGTATGCGTGTCGGCCTTACAGGTCTGACCATGGCAGAGTATTTCCGTGATAAGGGCGGAAAGGATGTGCTGCTCTTCATAGACAATATCTTCCGATTTACACAGGCCGGTTCAGAGGTTTCGGCGCTGCTCGGACGAGTCCCTTCAGCCGTTGGTTATCAGCCCACGCTGCAAACGGAGATGGGTGTTCTGCAGGAGCGCATCACCTCTACGAGGAACGGTTCCATCACATCGGTTCAGGCCGTATATGTGCCTGCCGACGACCTTACGGACCCTGCTCCCGCTACAACCTTCGCCCATCTGGATGCGACAACGGTTCTTTCGAGATCCATAGTTGAGCTCGGTATCTATCCTGCCGTAGATCCTCTGGAGTCTACGTCCCGTATACTGGATCCCAGGGTGGTAGGACAGGATCATTACGAAGTGGCCCGTGGAGTACAGGAGGTACTTCAGAAGTATAAGGAGCTTCAGGACATCATTGCGATCCTCGGTATGGACGAGCTTAGTGAGGATGAGAAGCTGACCGTAAACCGTGCGCGTAAGATACAGAGATTCCTTTCGCAGCCCTTCTTTGTGGCCGGTCAGTTCACCGGTCTCGAAGGCAAATATGTTCCGATCAGTGAAACGATCCGTGGTTTCAAAGAGATCCTTGAAGGCAAGCATGATGATATTCCCGAGGGTTATTTCCTGAATAAGGGAACGATCGACGACGTACTGGCTGCGGTTAAGTAATCCGGCAGTCATTGGAGGAACAGGTCTTGGAAGACACCAGGTTTCAATTAAAGATAATAACTCCCGACCGCAGGTTCTATGAAGGCGATGTGGATATGGTGGAGTTCAATACCTATGAGGGAGAAGTGGGCATTTACCGCGGACATATCCCTATGTCTATGGTCGTTGCTCCGGGCATCCTCACCATTACCAGGGATGGAGAATCGAAGAATGCGGCTCTTCATGCGGGATTCGCAGAGGTCCTTCCCGAGCAGGTCACAATACTGGCTGAGATCATCGAGTGGCCGGGTGAGATAGACGAAGAACGCGCCGAGGCCGCCAAAGACAGAGCCGAAAGGCGTATAAAGGAGCTTCCCGAGGGCATTGATGTAGCCCGGGCGGAGCAGGCACTCAGGAAAGCCATGACGAGGATCAGCGTACTTAAGTAAATGAATGCCGTTAACAAAAAATTCCTTACCGGTATCATAAAAGTAATATATCTGGCCACCGTATTTGCGGTGGCCTGTTTGTGCTTCAGCCGTTATCTGAATCAGGGTAATGTGGATATGACCATGGATATGGCTGAGGCTACGCTTCCCGTTGTCCATCTCAAGGTCGGAGAAATGGACGTAAACTATCTCTACGGCTATCTGAATGAGATGGAAACGGGTATTATGCGCGATAATCTGACGATCGTCGGTGCGGACAGACGTGTAAACTTTGAGGTGGATACATACGGCAAAAAAGTCGGTGGGATATATTTTGAGGTCAGAAGCCTTGACGGTTCGCGTCTTGTGGAAAAGACAGATATTAAATTCAACTCCGGTTCGGGAGATCTGATCACGGGGAATTTCACGATAAAGGATCTGATAGAAGACGGCGATGAGTATATGCTCGTTCTTGTCCTGAGTACACCGGAACATTCGGAGATAAGATATTATACCCGTCTGATCTGGTCGGAGGATCTGCATGTAGAGGAAAAGATCGCGTATGTCTGTGATTTCTCGGACAGAACCTTTGATAAGGAACGGGCAAAGGAACTGACCAGGTATCTGGAGTCGGACTCTACCGGCGATAATTCGAGCTTCATGTACACCGATATACACTCAAGCTTTAAGCAGGTAACCTGGGGGGATCTGACTGTATCACGGATAGGCAGGCCCAGGATCACGATATCGGAACTGACTTCTGTCTTCGGATACTTCAGGGTCGATTATTCCGTATATATACTGGAGGAGTCCGGAAATGCTCTCTGCAACGTCAGCGAATATTACCGCATAAGATATACATCCGACAGGATCTATCTGTTGGGATGGGAAAGACATCTTGTACAGATCCCCGATGAGAGCAGGGATATTTATGCGGGTGATCAGATCGAGCTCGGGTTTGCGGATCCTGATATGGAATTTGTTGAAAGCGACGGGGGAAATGAGTTTGCATTTGCGGACGGTGGCAAGCTGGTTGGGGTAAGCTGTGCCAACCAGAGAGTCTCGGTTATCTACACTTTCCTGAATGATGATCCTAAGGATCTCAGATGCATGCATTCTGAGCATAAGATACATATTTTGTCGGTTGATGAAACAGGCGACGTGGAGTTTATGGTGTATGGATATATGAACCGGGGACAGCATGAAGGCAGAGTCGGAATCAGTATCTACACGTATAACCGGGCGTATAATACGATCGAGGAGCTTGCATATGTCGACTACACCGGGTCTCCGTCCATTTTGATGAAAAACATAGAAGAGCTCAGCTATGCGGACAGAGAAGGTCATCAGTATTTTATGCTGGACAGAAGTGTATACGAGGTTGATACTGCGGCAAAGCATCTTATGGTAGTGGCGGATTCACTGGAGGATGATTCCTATAAGGTTTCGTCCAGCGGGCAGATGCTTTTGTGGCAGACTGACGGTGGAGTATACAGCTGTACAAAACTCAGACTCATAAATCTCGCTACCGGGATCAGCGAGGATATCAGAGCCGGATACGGGGAATACATCATGCCTCTCGGATTTATGGGAGAGGATATGGTTTACGGTATGGCCAAGTCGAGGGATGTCATGACGGATGTGGACGGAAACGTTATCTTTCCCATGTATAAACTGGTGATCAGGGATGTATCGGGAGAGATACTGAAGACCTATTCCGAGCCTGACATCTATGTAATGGACTGCGAGTTCGGTAACGATATGGTTACACTACGGAGGGCCGAATATACGGCAGCCACCGGACGATATGAGTATGTAAGCGACGATCAGATAGTCAGAACAACCGAAAGAGAGCCATATGTCAATGCCCCGGTAAAGGTGGTTACCGAGCTTCTTGAGACTGTCGTGCAGATAAGCATGAAAGCCGAGCTGAACATGGATGAGATCATGTTCCTTACGCCCCGGGAAACTGTTACCGAGGGCTCGAGAGTACTGAACATAGAGACCGGATCACGTCCTTACCAGTATTACGTGTATGGTCTGACAGGATTTCTTTCATCGTACATGGAAGCAGCCAATGCGGTGAATTATGCTTATTCAAGATCCGGAATAGTTCTCGAGGAAAACGGAAATTACATATGGTACAAGACTACCAGGGCGGGGAAAAACCAGATCATGGCAATTACTGAGCCTGAGAAGGTGGAACCTGAATATTCGCTGGCCGCATGCATTGACGAAATGCTCGCGTTCGAGGGGATAACGACCAATTCACGTATTTTGCTCAATCAGGGAAAGAATGCGTATCAGATACTGGAACAGTTTATGGATACCGGGACCGTGCTCAATCTGAACGGATGCAGTCTGGATGCGGTGCTGTATTATGTCAATATGGATATTCCCGTGCTTGCGATACAGCAGGATAATTCCGCGGTGCTGATCACGGGATTTAACGAAAGTCAGATAGTGGTATACGATCCGTCTGCCGGAGAGTTAAGAAAAGAAGGTATTACCGAAATGGATAATACCTTCAGATCAAGCGGTTACAGATTTATCACTTACGTCAAATGAAAGACTGATTTGATCGGTGTTTCGCAAATGATCAGCTGAGTTCACCGTTATTATATCTCGCAACAATGGTCTGGATACGCTCAACCGGATTCAGCAGGTCGCTGATCGAAGAATCGTGGTTCAATGTATCTATGATATATGCGATATATTTGCTCAGGTCGCAGTTGATATACCAGCTGCGGGACAGCAGCTCCGGAGTCTGGTAGATCAGGTTGGTGGTAAGCACGTTCGTGATCACACCATCTTCAAAGGCTTTGTCAAAGGGCTCGAGACCTGCGGTAAACAGACCGAAGGTGACAAAGATAAATATCCTGCCTGCGCCCTTTTTCTTAAGGGCATAAGCTACCTCCAGCACGCTTTCGCCCGAGGAGATCATATCGTCTATAATGATCAGATCCTTGCCCTCTACGCTGCTTCCCAGGAATTCGTGGGCCACTATGGGATTTCTGCCGTCGACCAGACGTGTGTAATCCCGGCGCTTATAGAACATACCCATATCCAGACAGAGAACGTTGGCAATATATATCGCTCTGCTCATACCGCCCTCGTCGGGACTGACTACCATCATATGATCGGCATCGATCTGCAGCCCTTTTACGTTATTCAGCAGTCCTTTGATGAACTGATACGCAGGCTGTACGGTTTCGAATCCGTGAAGAGGGATGGCGTTCTGTACTCTGGAGTCATGGGCATCAAAGGTGATGATGTTGTCTACACCCATATTGACAAGTTCCTGCAGTGCAAGTGCGCAGTCCAGGGATTCTCTCGCCGTCCTCTTGTGCTGGCGGCTCTCATACAGGAATGGCATTATGACCGTGATCCTGCGGGCCTTGCCGCCGACAGCTGCTATGATACGCTTGAGATCCTGATAGTGGTCATCCGGAGACATGTGATTCTCATGACCGCACAGAGAATATGTCAGGCTGTAATTTGCCACATCCACGAGAATATACAGATCGGAACCCCTGACTGATTCGAGGATCTGTCCCTTGGCCTCGCCCGAACCGAATCTCGGAACCTTCGCTTCGATAATATAGCTCGGTCTGCGGTAGCCCGAAAAGGCAAGCGAGTCATGGTGTTCATTCTCACGCTCTGTACGCCATCTGACCAGGTAGTCATCGACTTCTTTACCGAGTCCGCGGCAGCCCTCTAACGGGATCAGGCCGAGAGAACCTACGGGTATGGTTTGCAGATTTCTTTTTTCTTCCCTTTTTGGCATTTTAGTTGTCTCCTATATTTCTGGTCTTCATTCTGAGGTCGCTTCCTGTAAGTTTAAGTATACGATAGTAACCTGTAAGTCTGGAAAATACCCTGTCACTATAGCGTTCATGAAGGTCCGAGAGTGACAGATTGGTATTTATTATCGTAGATCTGGCGGCGTTATGACGCGCACTCAGGCAGTTAAAAAGCCCGGATGCGGAAAAATCGCCCTGAAGCTCTGTGCCGAGGTCGTCGATTATCAAAAGATCGCAGGCAAAAACATCACTGTCATACAGGGAGGAGTCCTCCTCGGTGTTTTTGCTGCGGCCGTACATCAGATCACCGTAGGATCTGAAGAAATCGGCAGCGGAAAAGTAGAGTACGGAATGTCCGGATCTGAGTAATTCGCCTGCAATACAGCAGGACAGAAAAGACTTGCCTGTGCCGACGGTCCCCGTGAGCATCAGATTCCCGTATTCGGAATCAAAGCTGTCGATGAACCTGTGGCACCACATCACGGCTTCCTTAAAATGATTCAGATCATCACCTTCATAAAGGTCTTCTCTGAGATTATCAAAATTATTGACGGCAAGCAAAGGTCTGATGTTGGATCTGTCATACATCAGCTCGATCTCTGCCTGTCTGAAGCAATGGCATTTGACATTGCCGATGAAACCGGTATCCTGACAGTCGGGACATGTATAGTGAGGCTCCAGATCGGCCGGATCGATATCCCTTGCCCTGAGAAAGGCGGTTCTGCGTTCGGACAGGCTGTGCAGCTCCTCGTCCATCGTCTCCAGGGACATACCGGGATTATCGAGAAATTTCCTGGCAAAGCCGACAGCCGCAGTGGTGGACTCGTCCTCGAGCGCTGAATACTCCGGATACTTAATACGTATATCGGCAAGTTTTTTGTCACGTGCCGAGAGTGCACGGGATCTTCTGGCACTGTATTCACTTGATATTCTTTCGTATTGAGATTTTGTCAGTCCCATATCAGTTGCTGATCAGCTTCCTTTCAAGTTCGTCAAAGTCATATTTGTTCTGAGTGAACTGGTTGAATTTGTTCTTGCCGCCCGTAGGCTGCTTGTCGGCCGGAGTCTGCGGCTTCTTTTGCGGGTCCAGTTTGGATATATCCGCAACCGTATGTACACCCTTTTGCTTCCAATCGGCAAGTATCGAGTCCGCATACCTGAACCTGGATCTGTCCGTACTCATAACGGTGCGGGCACATGCCTCCAGGATAACTGCGTTGTCAAATCCGTAGGAATTACGCCATTTGTTGATATACTCGAGCTCAACCGTGGAGGGATCGCTGTTCTTGCCCAGCGCTCTCATGATCTTGTAGGCGGAATCGTATTTACCGAGGTGTTCGGAAGCCTGTTTGGGCGTAGTGATCCCGTTCTGAGCCCAGTCCAGAGCGACCTTCTCCACATATCGGATGGAGGTTTTGCCCTTGTCGGCGCACATCTCCAGCAGGTAGTCTATAAGCTCGTCACTGAAGCCGAGCTGCTCCGATATATACATCAGTGTAACTATATCATCCTGTGTGAGTTCCCTCTTGAGGTATATCTCTGCCAGATAAAAGATGTCCGATTCCGCTGCTTTGGCACGGAACCTGTTCAGGTCATCACTGGTATACTGCGGCTTGGAATAATCCCTGATGCTGATGATCGGAGTACTCCCGTTACCGGCAGGCACATTGCTCTCCCTTACAGAGACTGACGGATCCTGATACGACTGTCCGGAAAGGGATGCCGCATCGGGCGTTGTGACGGAAACATCATCAATGTCAGCGGAGGACCGGGCAGTATCGCGCAGGGATATTATGCGCACTCCGGCCAGCTCTCCGGAAGGAGCCCGTTCGAGGCGTATCACGCCCTTGTTGTCCCAGTAATCCAGGGCACGGTTTACGTCCTTTTCGGTATAATTGAAGCGATCCGCGATATCCGACACGCCGGTGGGCAGTGCCGCATTCAGCATACGCAAAAGGTACAGATAAATCTTAAGCTGAGCGTCGTTGGCGTCAGCCATATAATTATCAATAAAAAGATTGTTCACGACGGTAAAGTCGCTGGCATCTTCCTGATAGATCCTGAAATTTCCCATATGTAACCACCAATCACAAGTTTAGCGTCTATGATTATAACAGTGTGGACAAAAATGCTAAATGGTAAATCTCACGAATTATATTCCGTCGGTTATCCACATTAATTGACAGAAAAGTGGATAAATCCTTTTACTCTGATAAAGGCCCGGGATAAACGGGGATCTCTTCAAAAAAATATCCACATCACCTTGGGGAAAAACCTCGAACGGAAGATGTGGATAATGTGGATTCATTTTTTTTGCAGGAGCGCTTCGCCGATATTTACGACATCGCCCGCTCCCATTGTTATCAACAGATCATTTTTTGTGCAATTTTGCGAAACATATTTTCCGATATCATCAAAGGCGGAAATGTGTATACAATCCCTGCCTTTGGCCCGGATCCTGTCTGCCAGGGTGTCTGAACTTATTCCAAGATCGTCCTTTTCGCGCGCCGCATAGATATCGGTAAGTATACAATGGTCAGCCATCGCAAGAACCTCCGCGAAGTCGTCTATCAGAACCTTGGTGCGGGTGTAGGTGTGAGGCTGGAATATTACCCATAGCTCGTTGTGATTAAGCTTCAGGGCGGTGTTCATGGTCGCTCGTATCTCCGTGGGATGGTGGGCGTAATCATCATATATGCTGAATGTACCGGAGCCGTCGGCTGCGGGCATGTCACCTTTATACTGGAATCTGCGGTCCGATCCTTTGAATCCCTTCAGGGCCTTACGGGTAATGGCCGGATCTATTCCCAGCTCATCCGCCAGAGCGATGGCTGCCAGGGAGTTGAACACATTATGCACTCCGGGCACCCCAAGTGTAAATCTCCGGTCGGGTATATCGGGATCCGAGCATACGGCGGTAAATGTGGCGTGAGCATTGTCGTCGAGAGAGATATCCTTTTCGTAATAATCGCACTTTTCGGATTTGCCCACCGTTATTATACGGCATTTGAGATCGCTTATGAATTCGTCATAACGTGGTATTTCTTCATTAACAATAAGGAGTCCGTCCCCGGGTATCAGTCTGGCGAATTCGTGGAAGGAATGCCGGATATCATCCAGATCCTTAAAGAAATCGAGATGGTCTGCGTCAATATTGAGGATGATCCCGATATAAGGGAAAAAACTCAAAAAACTGTTGGTGTACTCACATGCCTCCGTTACGAAGTAATCGCTGCCGCCCACGCGGAAGTTACCGCCTATCGTCTGAAGTATGCCTCCGATGGAAAGCGTGGGATCGGTACCGGCTTCGAGCAGGATCTCCGAGATCATGGAGGTAGTCGTGGTCTTGCCGTGGGTCCCGCTGACCGCAACCGAGTATTTGTAATCCTTCATCACCTGACCAAGCAGCTCTGCCCTGGTCAGTGTGGGGATCCCTCTGGCAGCCGCAGTATCCAGATCCGGATTGCCCGGACGGATCGCGGCGGAATAAACCACCATATCGGTATCATCCGGAATATGGCACACGGTCTGATCATAATAGATCACGGCGCCCTTTTTCTCCAGCCTTTCCGTCAGGAGAGAAGATCTTGCGTCCGAGCCGGTGACCTTATGACCGTTAAAAAGCAAAAGCTCGGCCAGGCCGCTCATGCTGATACCGCCTATACCTATGAAATATATGTGCTGTTGTTTCTTTATATCAAAAGTATGCATAACAATACTTTACCACACTTTGTAGATAATTTACATTTATAATCCGATTTTTGTACATTCTGATGGGTAAAAAAGCATTCACATTTTATTTGGTTGGTGCTATACTTGTATAAAATACACATAAATCATCGGAGATTTCAAAAATTTTTGTTATCTCTGACAAGGAACCAGAGGTGATGACATGATCAAAAAAGAAATGATCGCCATGCTGCTTGCCGGAGGTCAGGGAAGCAGACTTGGAGTACTTACTTCCAAGATGGCTAAACCTGCGGTATCCTTCGGAAGCAAGTACAGGATCATCGACTTTCCTTTAAGTAACTGTATCAATTCCGGCGTGGACACCGTTGGAGTACTGACTCAGTATCGACCCCTTAAGCTTAATACTCATATCGGAATCGGTATTCCGTGGGATCTCGACCGAAACATCGGAGGTGTCACGGTTCTTCCTCCGTATGAAAAGAGCTCAAACAGTGAATGGTATACAGGTACTGCCAATGCCATTTACCAGAATCTGGAATTCATGGAAACATATAATCCTGACTATGTACTGATCCTTTCGGGCGATCACATATATAAGATGGATTATGAGGTGATGCTGGATTATCACAAAAAGAATAATGCAGACGTTACCATCGCAGTTATGCCTGTTCCTATGGAGGAGGCCAAGAGATTCGGAATCATGATCACCGACGGTAACGGCAGGATAACTGATTTCGAGGAGAAACCCGCTAATCCCCGGAGCAATCTGGCCAGTATGGGTATCTATATCTTTAACTGGAAGACGCTTAAGGAAGCTCTGGTGACTAACGCCAGCCAGCCGGCGCTTGACTTCGGTAAGCATGTCATTCCTTACTGCCACCAGAAGGGTTCACCGCTTTATGCGTATGAATTCAACGGGTATTGGAAGGACGTAGGAACCCTCAGCTCATATTGGGAAGCCAATATGGAGCTTATCGACATAGTTCCCGAGTTCAACCTTTACGAGGAATATTGGAAGATATATACACGCAGCGAGATCCTGCCTCCGCAGTATCTGGCCAGTGAGAGCGTTACCGAGCGCAGCATCATAGGAGAGGGCTGCGAGATTTACGGTAAGGTATACAATTCCGTTATCGGATGCGGCGTTACCATCGGCAAGGATACGATAATCCGTGATTCGATCATAATGAACAATTCCGTTATAGGCACCGGATGCGAGATCTACAAGGCCATCATTGCCGAGAATGTCGAGATCGGAGACGGAGTCAAACTGGGTATCGGAGAGGAAGTCGACAATGAGACCGATCCGCATATCTATAACCAGGGAATGGTAACCATCGGTGAGAAGAGTATCATTCCTTCGGGTGTGACCGTAGGCAAGAATTCTGTCGTATTCGGAGAGACGACCCCCGCAGATTTCCCGGGCGGAGCTCTCGGCAGCGGCAAGACATTGATTAAGGCAGGTGATGAGCGGTGAGAGCAGTAGGAATAATCTTAGCAGGCGGTAATAACCACCGCATCAAGGAACTGACGACCAAGAGAGCTGCATGCGCCATGCCCGTGGCCGGCAGTTACCGGAGCATCGATTTTGCCTTAAGTAATATGTCGAATGCTCATATTAATAAGGTTGCGGTATTCACACAGTATAATGCAGGCAGTCTGAACGAACATCTCAGCAGTTCCAAATGGTGGGACTTCGGACGTAAGCAGGGCGGACTTTTTGTGATCACGCCGGCTGTTACGGCTGAAAGCAATGCGTGGTATCGCGGTACGGCAGACGCCATTGCACAGAATATAGGCTTTTTGAAGAGCAGCCATGAACCTTATGTGGTTATTTCATCGGGTGATTGCGTATATAAGCTTGACTATAACAGGCTTCTCGAATATCATATTGACAAGAAGGCTGATATAACAGTAGTCTGCAAGGATATGCCTTCGGATTTTTCTCTTGAGAGATTCGGAACCGTTAAGATCGGTGAGGATGACCGCATAGAGGAATTCGAGGAGAAGCCTGTAGTGGCCAAGTCAAATACCATTTCATGCGGAATCTACGTCATGAGGCGCCGCCTGCTCATCGAGTTGATCGAAAGATGCATCGAGGAAGACAGGTTCGATTTTGTCAACGACGTCCTTGTGCGGTATAAGGACATGAAGCGTATCTGCGGATACAGGATGACCGATTACTGGAGCAATATATCTTCTGTGGATGATTACTTCAGGACCAATATGGATTTCTTACGTCCCGAGATACGTAACTTCTTCTTTAAGGAGTATCCGGATATCTACTCCAAGGTGGATGATCATCCGCCGGCAAAATACAATGTCGGTGCCGCAGTGCACAATTCACTGGTTGCCTGTGGCTGTATCATCAACAGTGTGGTAGAGGATTCCGTGATCTTCAAAAAGACATATATAGGCAGCAACTGCTATATTAAGAATTCCATCATATTAAATGATGTATATATCGGCGATAACACTCATATTGAGAACTGTATCGTCGAGAGTCACAGCACGATCAGAGCCAACTCCTATTATAAGGGGGAGGGCAGCATTCAGATCGTAACGGAACAGAATGACAGGTATGTTATCTGATCCGGCGTTCGGAAGGCGGACGGATGCCGACGCCGATAGCGACAGGCAGCCGTTTTAGCTACGGAAGTGTGGATAGCGGAGATCCGCACTGATTCACAAGGGAGAAGAATTATGACAATTACAGATGTGAGAGTGAGAAAAGTGGACGCCGAAGGCAAGATGAGGGCAGTGGTATCCATTACTATTGATGATGAGTTAGTCATTCATGATATCAAGGTCATCGAAGGCGAGAGAGGACTTTTCATCGCGATGCCCAGCAAAAAGGGCGCTAATGGTGAGTTCAGGGATATAGCTCATCCCATTAACTCGGATACCAGAGCCAGACTTCAGTCTTTGATACTGGAAGCTTATGAGAAGGCTCCGGATGAACCGGCTAACTAATAACGATCTTTGATCTGACCCGGACATGAGAGATCGTGTCCGGGATCTTTTTATCACAGAGCCGCCGGTCAGCGGAGCTGACCGGCGGCTCGCGGGCGAGTAGGGTGCGACTTCGTCATCCCTACTCGATTTGAGTTAATATGTACGTAATCGCAGGCCTGGGTAACCCGGGCAAAAAATATGAACATACCAGACATAACGCCGGATTCGACACGATAGACATACTGTCGGAGCGGTTTGGCATACCCTTAAGAAGGCATCTGTTCCGCGGACTGTACGGTAAGGGAGTGATAGAGGGCGAAAAGGTGATACTGCTCAAGCCCCAGACCTATATGAACAATTCGGGGGAAAGCATCGCTCCTCTTTGCAGACATTACCGGGTGCCTGTCGAGTCTCAGCTGATCGTGATATCAGATGATATCTCGATGGATGTCGGCAGACTTCGTACGCGCAAAAGCGGATCAGCCGGAGGACATAACGGCCTTAAGAGTATAATCGAGAGAACCGGGACCGACGGGTTTATCCGTATCAAGATCGGCGTCGGAGACCGGAAGGCCGGAGACGATCTGGTGGAGCATGTTCTCGGCAGAGTGACGGGAGAGGATGCCGTTAAGCTTAAGGAGATGCAGGAGCGTGCCGCCGATACCGTGGTATCGATAATTACCGAGGGTGTAGACAAGGCCATCAACAGATTTAATTGCTAGTGTTGCCGTGTGTCGCCGGGACGGTTCTGTTGACACACGACACACCGATCATGGAGGAAAATTGAGATCTCTATACGCTCCCGTACGGGAGAATCCGAATTACAAGGAAATGCTTACCACCCTGGCCGCACGGGCCGGGGCATTAGCGGTTACGGGCTGTACCGATTCTCAGAAGCTGAATCTGATCTATTCTCTCAGCGAGGGCTACCGCATACGCCTGATAATAACCTATTCGGATGCCCGCTGCCGGGAGATCTACGAGGACAGCCTGCTTTATGACCGCAATTCCTTTGTCTTTCCTGCCAAGGATATGATCTTTTATGAAGCCGACGTAAGCAGCAATCAGACTGAAAGACAGAGACTTCAGGTTTTCAGGCATCTGCTGGATAATAAATCACTGACAGTCATCACAACCTGGAGTGCATTGATGATGCCCTGCGCGGATCCTTCCGTCATCAAAAAGGCAGTAATCCGTATTTCCGGCGGAGATTCCGTTGATCTGCGCAGGATCAGTACGGATCTGGTCACACTCGGATATGAAAAGAGAGAGGTCGTTGAAAATCCCGGCGAGTTCGCTGTACATGGTGGGATACTCGATATCTTCGACATAACCGAGGACAGCCCTTACCGTATCGAGCTGTGGGGGGATGAGGTGGATTCGATCCGAAGCTTCGATGTGGAATCCCAGAGATCCATTATCAAGCTTGACCGTGTTTCGATCTATCCGGCCAGTGAACTGATATTGAATGAAAACGAGCTCCGGAAGGGTCTGTCCAGGATAAACGAGGAAGCCGGTGAATATTCCGAAGCACTCCGCAGGCAGTTTAAAACCGAGGAGGCCGCCCGCATCCGTAACCGCGCCGCCGAACTTTCCGAGCAGCTGCTGGAACTCGGGATGTCCCGGGACAGTGTCAATCTGGAGGGCTATATAGGATATTTTTATGATCATATCGATTCGATCATATCTTATTTTGATGAGGAACAGTCGGCGGTATTTATAGATGAGCCCGCTCATTGCGCCGAGCATGCTTCCGCTACGGAGGACGAATTCCGCCAGAGTATGATCCACCGTCTGGAAAAGGGATATATTCTGCCGGGGCAGGCCGAACTGATCATAGATAATGAGAAGTGTGCAGCCCTTGTTGCGGACAGGCATCTTGTGCTGCTTGGCACGGTAGCCTGTACGAATCCGTATTTCAAGCCGGCTTCCGAATTTGACGCCCGTGCCAAAGCCGTTACTTCATATAATAACAGTTTTGACGCGCTGGTCACCGATCTGAAGAAATATCACAGGAACAAATACAGGGTCGCCCTGATCTCTCCTTCGCGGACCAGGGCCAGACGACTGGCATCGGATCTGAGCGCGGAAGGATTGACGGCACTTTACAGTGAGGATGCGTCACGCGAGATCCAGCCGGGTGAGGTTGAGTGCTTCTACGGACACATCAGACGCGGATTCGAGTATCCCGATGCTAAGTTCTGCGTAATCTCCGAATCTGATATCTTCGGTGCAGCCAAAAAGAAAAAGCGCCGCAAGTCACTGATCGATCCGTCCAAAGCTGTCAGGGATTTTGCGGAGCTCAAGGTCGGAGATTATGTGGTGCATGAGTCTCACGGACTTGGAATATATAAAGGGATCGAGCAGGTCGAGGTCGACCATGTGGTCAAGGATTATATAAAGATCGCATATCGTGACGGCGGTAATCTGTATGTTGCCGCCACCGGTCTGGATGTGATCCAGAAATATGCTTCGGGCAGCGAACATGCGCCCAAACTCAACAAGCTGGGTACAAAAGAATGGGAAAAGACTACGGCCAAAGTCAGGGAAGCGGTGGACGAGATCGCCGATGATCTGGTTAAGCTGTATGCGGCCAGGCAGAGCCTGCAGGGATATGTATACGGCAGTGATACCGTCTGGCAGCGTGAGTTTGAGGAAATGTTCCCTTATGAGGAGACCGAGGATCAGCTGAGAGCGATCGAGGCGGTGAAGTCGGACATGGAGTCCACCCGCATCATGGACCGCCTGATCTGCGGAGATGTGGGCTTTGGCAAGACCGAGATAGCCATACGTGCGGCATTCAAGGCCGTACAGGAGGGCAGACAGGTCGTATATCTGGTGCCTACTACCATACTTGCCCAGCAGCACTATACTACATTTACCCGGAGGATGAAGGACTTTCCCGTCAGGGTGGAATTGCTGAGCCGCTTCAGGACCGCATCCGAGCAGAAAAAGGTCATCGCAAACCTAAAAGCCGGTATGGTGGATATCGTGATCGGAACGCACAGGGTTCTGTCCAAGGATGTTGGATTTAAGGATCTGGGACTTCTTATCATAGATGAGGAGCAGCGTTTCGGCGTTAAGCATAAGGAGACCATCAAGAAACTGAAGGAGACCGTGGATGTGCTGACTCTGACCGCAACTCCCATCCCGCGTACCATGCATATGTCACTGATAGGTATCAGGGATATGAGTCTGCTGGAGGAACCGCCGGAGGAAAGACGACCGATCCAGACCTTTGTATGCGAATATAATGAGGAGATAGTCCGGGAAGCCATAGTCAGGGAGGTCAGCCGCGGAGGACAGGTCTACTATGTCTATAATGTCATTAACAATATAGAAGATATCACTGCTTCTTTGCGCTCACTGGTACCGGAGGCCAGGGTGGAATTTGCGCACGGCAGGATGCAGGAGCATGAGCTTGAACGTATCATGTATGATTTCGTGGCAGGAGATATAGATGTACTGGTCTCGACTACGATCATTGAGACCGGTATGGATATTCCGAATGTAAACACCATGATAGTACACGATTCCGACAGGCTGGGACTGGCACAGTTGTACCAGCTGAGAGGGCGCGTGGGCAGATCCAGCCGTACTTCGTATGCATTTCTGATGTACCGCAGGAACAAGCTTCTTAAGGAAGTTGCGGAAAAGAGACTGGAGGCGATCCGCGAGTTTACCGACTTCGGCAGCGGATATCGTATCGCTATGAGGGATCTGGAGATCAGAGGCGCAGGTAACCTGCTGGGCAGCAGGCAGTCCGGACATATGCAGTCCGTCGGTTACGATATGTATTGCAAGCTGCTTGCGGAGGCGGTGAGAACCCGCAAGGGTGAGGAGGTGACACCGGATTATGAAACCCAGGTGGACCTGGATGTAGATGCATACATTCCCGGCGATTATATAATGAATGAAATGCAGAAGCTGGACATATACAAGCGTATCACTGCCATCGGAAGCCCCGATGAATACAGGGATATGCAGGATGAGCTGAGAGACAGGTTCGGCTCCGTACCGGTATGTGCCGACAATCTGCTCAGGATAGCGCTGATCAAATCCGATGCACATAAACTGGGCGTAGCCGAGATAAAAGGCGGAGCCGGCAGGATCCGCGTGATAATGAGAGGCGATGCGCCCATCAGAGTGGAAGGGATTCCCGAGGCTCTGGCGATATGTAAGGGTGATCTGACATTCTCTCCCAAAGGCACGCCTGAATTTGTATACAGGTATAAAACGGAATCTCTGGTAGAACTGGAGACTGCCAATCTTTTGAAAAAAACAGAGTATCTGATACGCGAAGCTTTTGCTCCGCTTCTTGCGTCTTCATAAAAATAGTAGTCTGTGTTTACCATAACCACAAGATTATGTATACCGAACAAATAATCCCTGCAAAGTCAACAAAAACAGGGATTTTTTTCGTTGATTTTTATATATAAACTTATGACCTTTTTTTACGTTATAATAGTCTTTACTTATAGGTGTTTTTATTTTGCACTCAACAACTTAAACGTTTTCGTAATTTCAAACGCCTGTTTATAGGAAGTAACCCGCTAATAGTAACACACTGATTAAGAAGTAACCCGTTAACAGGAAAGATTGAACATAACCAGATAACTTTTGACAGGAGGAAAAAAATGAAGTCAAAGAACATCCCTAAGTGTATCCGTGAAGGTATCTTTTGCTTTATGACAGGAGCATTTGTCTTTGCAGGCAGTGCTATTACCGCGCAGGCTGCCGAGGGGGACGGCGGTGCCGATCTGCCTCAGGAAAATGATATTTCCCGGGATCTTGATAACGGAACCGATTCCGTTGCCGAGGATGCAGCCGATCAGGTCGTTAACCAGGCAACCGATGATAATTACGGAGAGCAGACTTCAGGCGAGTCATACACGGAGACTAATTCAGAGGGCGATGTAACTCAGACTGATGTTGCCACCTATCAGGAAACCGGTGACAATAATACATTTACGTCCGAGACCACGGTCACGACCGAGACTACGGAATACAATACCGATAATTTCAACAAGGTTGAGGACAGCTCACAGTCTACAGTGGTCAAGAACGGCCCTGCGGAGGAAGCCACTCTTGTTGATTCCAAGGGTAATCCGATCAAGGATTCCAAGGGTAACGAGATCACTTCGACCGTTACAAATTATACAGAGACCACCACACAGGGTCACTATGAGGATCCGGATAATGCCGGTACCTGGGCTCCTTACGAAGAATCCACAACTACCCAGGAGACAACTGTCACTACCGATAACAGGGATGTGGCTGAGGGCATCAAGGCCGGGATCGAAGCCGAGATCGTCAATGGCGGCGAAAGTACCGTTAAGGACAACAAGGGTAACGTGATCCACGCAACCACTGTATCCGTCAGCGATATCTCCGTAGCTGCATCCATCGACGGCACCGATGTGACCGGTATGGGAGTAAACGAAGGAGATTCCTTCAAGGTTACTACCGCTTCCGACGGCACAATAACTATCACCAAGACAGATGCTGCCGGAAAGTCCACGACCGTAGAAGCCGACAGCGACCTCTACAAGATCGTCAACAAAGCCTCCGAAGGAAAAGAGAAGACTTATTATATCGAGGGCTCTGAGACGGAGGTGGATGGTAACCATACGTATACTGTGACCAAGAATGTGGATGAGTCCGGAAATGAGACTGTAAGCGTTACGGATGAGAACGGAAATGAGATAACATCTGATCAGATTCGTGCAACTGTTCTCAATAATACAAATGCTACAATAAATTATGTTGTGACCGGTACTAATGTAGGTGTTGATGGCACACATACTTATACTGTATCTAAGAATGTTTCATCTTCGGGTAAGGAAACAACGGTTATTAAAGATGAAAAGGGGAATATTATTGATAATAGCAGTGATGTAGGTAAAGCAATACTGGCAAATACAAATGTTACTCTGAAATATGTGATTAATGGGACCACGCAGGAGGTAGACGGAGAGCATACCTATACCGTGACAGTGGTGGCTGACACGGATGCTGAAGGGAAGATCCAGTATAACGAAGACGGAAGCATAAAGACGAAGAAGATTGTCAAGGACGAGAACAATACGGAG
>JAFUAB010000036.1 GCA_017460885.1 Lachnospiraceae bacterium | reverse complement strand
TGCTTTTGCTGAATGGGAACCAATTCACACTTAGATTCCGTCGATACTCTTCTGTAAAACAAATATTCACAGTCCTTACTCCAAATGACTGATCTATCATAATTTTGCAAACATATATCATTTAGAAGTTCATTAAATCGTAAAAAATTCGTAATAGTAAATGATTCTTTATACGAATTTATTGGATATAATTGAATTTTCTTCATTGACGGTATCTCCTATTACTGAAAACAATCAATAGTCTTATTTATAATATCCCATGTGTTCCATTCAAGTAGTTTAAAGGTATAGCTCGCAGTCGAATGTCCCTCTATACCTTCACCAAAACCAACTCTCACACTTCCACCAATGATATGCATATTATTTCCTTCTCCTGCATTAATTATATCAAAACCTACTGAATCTTCACATGAAATAGTTCCCCCATTAACCCATCCAAATTTTTCTGTTTCACTCACATTAGGTATGCTTGGAAAACAAGCAAAAAGTCCGCCAAAAGAAATATTCTCTCCTGCACTAAACACAGCCTGTGGTCCACCCATTATAGTAATTTGTATTTGATTATTTCCTTCTGTATCACTTGTAAGTTGTGTTGATAGGCCTAAAGATAAGGCATCATTAATAGTTCCAGAAGCATAAACTCCAACACTAGTGGCTAAACAATTATCCGATCTAGAGTTTAAAACATAATCCGTAGCAAGTAACATACATATGAGAACGCCGTAAGTTGAAATTGGCGAATATCCATGTGCATCTCTGTCGTTAATTGGATTTCCATTGCAATACATAAACAGATTATACTGCATCAGGTTCGAGCAATCCGAAGCAAGCAGATCCGTGGAGTCAGCGTTAATGAATCGCTTTACCTCAGGATCGTAGTATCTGCTCTGGAGATAATACCAGCCGGTCTCGCTATCGTAGTAGTATCCGCGGTAACGGAATGGATTCTTATGTAAGATATTGTCAGGATCACTGTATGAATGATTAGATGTTTCAGACAGTAGTTTTCCATAAGGATCATACTCATATGTGCCGACAAGCGTACCATCTGCAGTATAAAGCGCACAGACATCACCCATTGCATTCCTTATTACGGAATAATGGGTTTCTTTTATATCTTTTGGCTTTGTATCATCGTTTGAGGGGTTCTTTAGATATCCTATCTCAAGAAGCTTGCCGTCTGAACTGTAATAGAAGTTCAGGGTCTCCTTCTCGCCGCTTGGATATGTGGTGTTCTGTGCCAGGATAGTTGAGCCATTTAAGACATATTCAGTTGTAGTTCCGGAATTCTTCTTAGTCTGACCTACGGTTTTTGACAGTCTTGAACCATCGTATGCGTATGTGAAGATGACGGTATCACTTGCGCTATACTCGCTTCTCTTCTTAGCAGGGGTGACACTCATAAGCTGTCTGCCACGCGCCCATGTAAGGGTGTTGCCAAGATATATCTTCGGGTTTCCGCCCTTATAGCCGTCAACCTTCTCACCGTTATATTTTGTCAGGTTATCCTTGTCGTAATTGTAGGTATCTTCGTGTACGCCTTCCTTATCTGTATAGATGCTTGATGTTATATTCCCTATAGCATCATAGGTGTATTCCCATGTCCTGCTCCTGCCTTTATCTTCTGCTTTTATGAGCCTTCCAAGCTTATCATAAGTATAGATGGTCTCTGATGTGCCTGCAATGCTGTTTAAGTCTGCATAATCGCTTGCATTGATGCTCCGGCCGTCTATACGCCCGAGTTTATCGTATGAAAGACTCTCTGATACCGCTGTCTTGGCCGTCTTCCCAGATCCAACTGTTACAGTAAGGTCTGAGAGGAGTCTTGTAGTGAAGCTATAAGTCGTCTTATCTTTCTTGGTCTTTGAGCCGTCTGCCTGTCCCCGGTCTGTATCAAGGTATCCGTAAGTGCTCGTGACGGCTGCTCCGTCTTTTCTTGCTTTTGTCTCTTCAGTCCCGGGTTTTGAATGAGGTGTATAGGTATCCTTCGTTATACGGTCAAATCCGTCATAGGTTCTTTTAAATACTCCGCCCGAAGGAAGGGTAGCGGCTCCGACCTTGTCATCGGAGGTATAACCATACTCGGTACGGTATGCCCTGCCGCTTGTATAGTAGGCAAATACGGACTGTCTTCCTGCCTTGTCATATATGCTCTGGAAGGATATCAGCTCACTTGATGTCTTACCTATAACTTTGTTTATCTCTGCCGTGGTTATACGACCCTGATCATCATAGAAGTACCTGTACTTTAGGCCTGATAGTGCATCCGTTATGCGTGCCTTATTGCCCCTGTTATCATACTCATATCTGGTTACATCCTTCCCATTCCAGCTTTCGCTTGTTATCTGTTCAAGAGTGTTATAGCCGTATGTGAGCTTATTGCCGTTACCATAGGTAGTGGTCTTTATCTTGCCGTTATTAGGCATATATGTATTGGCAAGGAGTTTCTTATCCTTTGACGCTCTGGTTATGTTCGTCGTATTTCCATAGGCGTCATATTTAAAAGAATAGGTCTCGCCGGTCTTTCCTTCTCCTGTCTGGATGGTTTTTAGTCTGTCATACACCTTATTATCATATGTATATAAAGCATCAACGCCTTCGGAAGATACACCTGTAGGCTGATGATACTGATCATAAGAGTATGATGTATCTACATCTGTCGCATCTGTCTGCTTTATCAGCTGTCCGTTTGCCGTATCATATGCTGATTCGGTCACATTGCCTCTGCTGTCAATGCTCTTTATTGCAAACCTGCCATCGTCCGTATATTCAGTACCTGTGACTATGGACTGCTTGATGCCGTTTGCAGTTTCGGTCACTTCCGTCTGATGGCCATATTTATCATACGTATACTCTGTGACCAGACTGAGAGCAGAATCGCTTCCAAGCTGCTTAAAGCTGTGTGTCTCTTTTATCAGGTCATTTGTCGTGCCGTCATACTTGTATGTGGTAGATGCTCCACCGGCTGTCTTTTCCTTGCTCCTTCTGTCACGGCCGTCTGTAGCGTATGTCGTGGTACGCTCACCCTTCTGGCTGGTCTTTAGCTTTCCTCCTGCCGTATAGGTCTTTGTCTGTACCTCATTCTTCGTCAGCATGCAGCCGTCTATGCACAGGGTACCGACTTCGTAATCGAACCTTATCTCGATAAGCTTGCCCTTCCAGCTTCTTACAGGTAACGATACTGTCACATACTGCCAGCCCGAAAACTGTGTGTTTATCTGAGCGGATGCCGCTGAAGTACCGGAAATGGACTTATACTTGCCGGTCGCGTCATCTTCATTGTAGGATGCATTATCTCCCCTTACATATATCCCGCACTTTCTGGTCTTGCTTTTCTCAGGAACGGGTGCACAGTCAGCCTTTACATAGCAGGAGAAGGTATAGGATGCTTTCTCTGTCCCGAAATTGGGATTTATGATGACGCTTCTCTTCTTCATCGGATTTCCCGATATCAGGAGTACCTTTGATCCTTCGACCACGGTACTGCCGACCGCTTTAGCATCAACTATCCTTACGGCATCAAGGTCGGGATCATCCAGGCTCTCCGTTTCCGGTTCTTCTTCGGGATCAGTGCCGTCTTCTTCATCTTCAACCATTATGATCTTTTCATCGGCAATGGTCTGTCCGGATTTTATCGCTTCGGCGCCGTATGCCCAGCCTGAAGGGATCCCTGACAGGGATGCGTTTTCCTTAAAGCCGTCTTCAAAACCGGCGCATGAAAGCAGGTTGTACTGGTTCGCGAGCATACCTTTCTCTATCTGGGCGCAGTCAAACCAGGCCTCTCCTGAATCTCCGGACAGGCTTAAGGTAAGGGTGATGCTCTCGCCCTTGTTAGCCTTTATAGTAGTCTCTATCCTCTTCCAGCCGTTATTTATGTCAGGCTGGGTATCACTGTCTACATATCCTTCCTCTGAAGTTGCGCTCCCGTCCTCCGGATCGCCATCGTCGCCTGACTCATCAGCCCCTTCTCCCGAGCCTTCAGTGCTGTCTGATTCGCTGCTGTTTGTGTCCCCGGATTCTGATGTATTTTTTTTGCCTGACAGTCTGATCCTCGCTTTCGTGTTTTCACCAAGACCTTTTGTCTTTATGTACACCGAAGCCGTATAATAACCTGACTCGGGAACTGTTATGATTTGCTTAAAACCGGCTTCCTTATCTGATGATCCTGCCGTAAATGTCACGTGTCCGGCCTTTGATCCGATATATTTATCAGTCCCATCCCTCTTTACAGAGTTTTTGCCCGTAGTATCTGTTATGAATGTTTCCCAGGCAGGCGTTCCGTTCTTGCCGGGTTCCTTTTCAAAGCTTGAATCAGTAAGGAGGTTTATGACCTGGGATCCCGTGGATGCTGATTCCTTCACCTTATTGGCCTGCGAGGTATCATCCTTATCATCATCTGTATAGCTTTTTACGGATGATCCAATGACCTCTTTTGTGGCCTTAAACCGGCTGTAACTGCTTACGGTGCGTCCTTTATGATCAAAACAGTATACATTCTCGATATCATCCCTTGTCCCTGTCTTTTCATCAAGCCCGGAAAACGTATATGCCGTTGTACTAAATTCATCATAGCATGCGAGCACGGTCTGTCCGGCCTTGTTTCCCACATACTCGGTGAATTTAACTACCTGATCGGTGATCACTTTTTGGGTTCGATTTCCAATTTTTTCGTCTTTTGTGCCATATGCATACTCAATGCGGTATCCTCTCTCATCCACGGCCCGGATAAGGTGCCCTGCGCTGTCGTAAGAGAATGATGCATATGTGCCGTCAGGATGGTTTATCCTTATGAGCCTTCCGTTCCTATCATACTCATATGTGATCAGTGCCCCGCCCTCATAAGGGTCAGACATGGATATCAGCTTATCCGAATCATCATATCTTAGCTCTGCGCATATATTTGCTGCGTCAGTCACCCTGACGGGAACGTATGTCACCGCATCAAATGATTCACCAAGAGCCTTCTTAATGGAGTCGGCTGCGGATTTGAAATCACTTTTATAATCTGTCTTTTCATCTCCATCAGGTATTTTCTGTAATGCATCCTTTGCCTCCTGAAGATTTAAGGCAATCTTATATCTGACGGATGCACTTAATGATTTTCTTTCGAAGTTCTCGATATCAGTTATGAATTCCAATGCCTTTTCGATCATCACATCCTGCGTAAGTCCCTCTTTACAAAAGCTTCTCACAGTATTTTCGATTTTCTCAAGGTCACTATGCTCTGTGCTGCTCCCTGTCTTTCCGGGGGCATAATCAATGACAATGGCATTCCTGTCCTTCTTGGCACTGTTATTTGCATCCTCTCTTTGATTAGAGTCCGTTATCATTCTCAGATATCCGTCCTTGTCAAAATACATGGAGGACGAACCGCTTTTATTTACGATCTTCAATGGATATGTTCCGCTCAGGTTCTTCGATGTTACGGGAACGACAAATAGCCCCAAACCATCCTCATCCTTGGCTGCCGGATATGTCCCGTTGCTTTTGCTTGCAGTCTTTTCAGCGCCGTTCACATAGTATTTTACGTTTGCTTTTTTGAAATAGTGTTTGGTGCCATCCGAGTCGATATAGACATACGGATATGTCTTTATGTCAGTTTCACCCACAGGGACAAGGAGTCTTACGTCCATAGAGAGCCTGAAGTGTTCGCCGTATGCGCCCAATCCGTCACCGGATGTCAACCATTTATCCTCTCCGATCCTGTTCCCATATGCATGGTCATATACGTGTGCCACGGAAAGTGTCAGGCGTTCCCCAACGCTTGTGGCATCCGTATGGGCAAAGGTAAGGCGGCCGGTATAATCATTGATGCTTCCCGTACCTGCACTCCCAGCGCTCTGAGTATGCGTACTGTAATAGTCCTCTGTTCCGGTAAAGTCCCTGTAGGTCACTTCAAAGAAAGGATATTTAGAATTTTTAGTGAATCTATACGGTGAGACCTTCCTGCAGCCCTCGCTCTTCTCATCAGAAGATATCAGGCACCACCCGTAAGTCCCCTTCCTGCCGGATTCCATGTCCTTGACATCCTTTGTGACGTCAAGAAGTACCGTACCGTTCTTTCCAAAGTCCGTTATGTTCTTATAGGAGGTACCGATTGATTTGATGCTTTTATACGTGACGGAATCTTTTTCCCATCCCTTCGTCATGGGAACCACGTAGAACACCTGCGCTGCAGATCCGGCATCTACCCGCAGATGTGCATCAGTTACCACGCTTCCTGCATCGATCATGGGAAGCTTCGGATTCATGAGGGTGCGGTGTATCCTGTATTTGGTCTTTTTTCCTGACTCATCAGCTGCCTTTTCTACCCCTACTTTAAATGTCGTAAGGTTCCTGGTTCCGTCTGAGCTTACCGATATAAAATCCCCCAGTCCGTCAAGGCCATCGTACCTTCTGTAGCGTTTGATCGTGGGATCGATCTCAACCGGGAATGCCCGGGATGCGTCACCCAGCCACCCTTCATCTGTCTCAACTTCCAGGGTGAGAATGCCATCTTCCGACAGGGCTATGTCATATGAAGCTTTTCCGGCGATTCTTTTTGCATCGCTGACAACGGGTGCCGGAATCTCAAACAGAGGTTCTGATCCATTTCCATACAGCAAGATACCCCCTTCATCAGTCTTTTTCGCATTCATGGTGCCTATATCAAGAGTGAATACGTATGAAGAGGACACTCCCGGCTTATTAAGGACTATGGTCTCCTTGATGCCGTCCGGAAGAAGTTCATACCTTAAGTCGACTCCGTCTTCTATGTCCGGATACATGACTGTCTGTGACAGAGGAAGCTCAGGGTAATAAATCTCTTTGCCGGCATCTTTTTCATCAGCCACCTCAGAATCCGGATCATCTCCCATGTCAGGATCTGTGTTTGCATCGGTATTTGGAGCATTTGTGTCATTTACGTTTATGCTCTCATCTGATGCATTAAGTAAAGGGACTCTGTCATAAACAGTCTTATCATCCTGTTCATCAGCCGAAAGGCCGTCATAAGCACTTATAAGCGTATCCGTATCTATCTCTTCTCCGCTCTCAGTATCTATCAGAATGATCTTCCTTGACCACTCAGCTGTATCTTCTCCGGTATCGCCGGTATCATTATTATTGGCTGATGTCAGTGGCTTGATCTTCTCAGGCTTATCACTCATATCAGCATTGTCGCTAATGCCTGTATTTTTGTCCGAAGAGACAGGAACATACGCCATCACGATGCTATCTTTATCATCCCCGAACGAGAGTATGTGATCCTTTGTGGCCTCTTCCGCGAATTTCACGTCAAAAGATGCATCATTATTGATAAATCCGGCAAAATCTTGCAATTCCGCTTTAGAATCTTTATGAATTGTTGTTTCTTCCGCAGCTTCACTGCTTACCCCGTCAGAAGCACTTTCTTCCATGATCTGAATAGACTGATCTTCAACACCAGCATCAGGCTGATCTATGGTTGACTGATCATTGACATCTTCTGCAATGATCTCTGATCTGTCTGAATTTATCCGGTCTGATGTGACGGCATTCTTATCAGTTTTTACGTTATCGCCAGACTCCGGGGCCTCAATTGTTCCCATTGACCCGTTCGCCTCTGAATAATGAAGTCTGTTATCGATAAGCCTCCAGGATCCGTCATCTGCCTGATAGCTTACCGGATCGGCATAGTAGAACGTGGTAAGGCTGTGATCGCTTCTTGAATACGTAAGGCTGTTCTCTGTACGGCTTCCGGCCAGTTCGTATGTGAGCGGAGCGCTGTTACCGGTCTCTTCTGGTACTACTTTAGACTCTATAACACCTTCTTCGTCAGCCTCCGTATCGGGATCAGATTCCTCTCCCCCTTTTAAGCCGGATAACTCCGTGCCATCATCATTGTCAGTGAGGATAACGTCCGATACGGCCTCAAAGCCTTCCTGCAGTGATTCTTCTTCCAGACCCTCCGTGATCAGATCTGCTTCTGTCTTTACGGATACGTCACCCGGACTATCCTTATCTGTCAGCTCATCAGGATCAGACGTTCCGTCTGAAGCATCCACATCACCTTCAGTTGGATCTACGGCTTCTTCTGAAGCATAAGGACTACTGCCTGCCAGTGCTGTCATTGGATCTTCAAGAACCAGCACTCCCGCCAATATGAATGCTACTATCTGACTTAATTTGATCTTTCTCACGCAATTCCTCACTGTTTTCTTAATAAGATGCTGTCACGACGCCGGACGGATCACTTCAGGAATTCCCGGCACTTTTCTATTTCATTCTTCATCGCATCCATCCCGGGTGCGCCGATGGTGTTGCGTCGGTCGACGCAGGTCTTTATGTCTATCGCTTCATAGATGCCCTCATCAAATTCCGGGCAAATGTCCCGCAGTTCGTCAAGGGTCATGTCATCTATGGCGATGCCTCTCTCCAGGCAGAAAAGCACAATCTCACCCACATACCTGTGCGCATCCCTGAATGGAACGCCCTTGCCGACCAGGTAGTCCGCGGCATCGGTGGCGTTGGTAAAGCCCTTTGCCGCCGAGGCAAGCATTCTCTCTTTATTAAATGTGGTCGTGGCCAGCATGCCGCTCATGAGCCGGATGCAAGCGTGCACGGTATCGATAGCGTCAAATGACGCCTCCTTGTCCTCCTGGATGTCCTTGTCATACGCGAGCGGAATGCCCTTCATCATGGTGAGCAGGCTAATCAGGTCGCCGTAAACGCGCCCGGTCTTGCCGCGTATCAGCTCTGCGATGTCCGGATTTTTCTTCTGAGGCATGATGGACGAACCCGTGGAATATGCGTCATCTAACTCCACGAAGCCGTACTCGTTGCTGTTCCATATGATGATCTCCTCGCTCAGCCTCGACAGATGAACCATGATGAGCGACAGATCGCTGAGCAGCTCGATCACGTAATCCCTGTCAGATACCGAGTCCATGGAATTGGCCGTGGGACGATCAAACCCAAGCAGCTCGGCTGTATACTCACGGTCAAGCGGATAGGTGGTGCCGGCCAGTGCCCCGCTGCCGAGGGGACATTCGTTGAGTCTCACCCTGGCATCCCGTAGTCTGCCGACGTCACGCTTAAACATCTCGAAATACGCGCCCATGTGATGGGCCAGCGTCACGGGCTGCGCCTTCTGCAGGTGAGTGAAGCCGGGCATGTACGTGGACACGTTTGCTTCCATTATGCCGAGGATCACCTCCATCAGGCCCTTAAGTTCCGGGATCATCTCATCGATCCGGTCGCGCACGTAGAGCTTCATGTCCAGGGCCACCTGATCATTTCGGCTCCTGCCGGTATGCAGGCGCTTGCCGGCGTCACCTATGCGCTCCGTCAGCACCGCCTCCACGAAGCTGTGTACGTCCTCGTATTCTGAAGTGATCTCAAGCCTTCCAGACTCTATGTCTGACAGAATGCCATCCAGTCCTTTAAGGATACTGTCCACATCCGTGTCTGTCAGTATACCCTGTCTGCCGAGCATGTTCACGTGGGCCTTTGAACCCTCGATATCTTGTCTGTATAATCTTTTGTCGAATTCTATGGAAGCATTGAACTGATATACAAGATCGTCTGTTTTGCCTTTGAAACGGCCTCCCCATAATTGAGCCATGCATTTCTCCTTACTCCGGTCAGATTGGGGTTAGATTATGTGTGTCAGAATCCTGCACCATTCTTACCGGAAATGTTATGTAAATTTATTAAATCATCATTTGACGTTAGGGTACATCATAACACAAAAAAGACCTCGATTCAACGAGGTCTTAGATATTTATTCATGTACTATCGATTACTTTAGAAAATACATAAAATTCATATAATAATCACAGATCTGTTTCTTGGAGCAGTTTAAATATTTATCTTTTTTTAAATCCTCCAATACATACCTGCTTGCTTCAAGTTCAGGCTTGATTTTAAAGTTCTTAGGATCGGAAATGGCAAGTTCTGTATAGCGGATGGCTTTATCAATAAAGCTCCTCTGTTGATCGGAATTGTCCTCAAATCGTATGGCCCGTTTCACTTCATTTCCAATATTTAACATCTGCTCGGCCAGAGAAAAACCGAACCATCTGTCCTTTACAGTTCTATCCATTTTTCTATAACCCCGGACGCCTTCTGTTCTATATCAGGATCAAGAATACTCATTCCGCCTCTGGGAAAACCATGAAGTTGATTATTATGTATATTGATCAAAGAGTCAAATTCCAGAATATCATCCGGACTGTCATTCTCCAGCCAAAGATTAAATCCCCACATATCATATTCCCTTGATCCCTTTTCTTCTCTTAGATAATCCGCTAACTCATAATGCATCTCTGCATCCAAGGCAACCAATTCCTGCTCTATGTCCATTACGCCCTTTACAAAGCCATTAGGAAAATGATAGTTTTCTTTCAACTCATGTTTTGTTGTCTTTTTGTTAAGAATAAACACGATCTACCTCCAGTCAAAAACCTACTAGTTCACCTCGGATTCTTAAGCTTATACTCTTCCACCCGTCCGACATCGAGGGATTTCCTGACATCGATGAGCCGCTGGTTCCCGGATCCCCTGAAAGGCAAAAGCAGGCTCTTCTGCTCCAATATGAACTCTCCGTCCACAAGTACGTCAATATACGAGAGCAGCTCGTCGGTCACCTCGCAGTGCGCCGCTCCGTTCTCCGGAGCAATGTCCCTGTCGAAGGTATATCCGCTGTATACCCAGATATTTTTGTCCGGAAAAGCCTTTTTTGCTCTTGCAAGGGTGCTTATAATTCCCCGCTGGTTATCCGGTTCAAACGGTTCCCCACCAAGTACCGTCAGCCCGCTTATGTGCGGTGCAGCCAGTCGGTTTATCAGCAGGTCCTCTGTCTGAGCGGTATAGGGCACGCCGTATCCGAAGTCCCACGTCTCCGGCTGAAAACACCCCTTGCAATGATGGGTACAACCCGAAACAAAGAGGGTGACTCTTACACCCTCTCCGTCTGCTACGTCATTATTTTTGATGTTACAATAATTCATGTCTGATGCACCGGTCCTCATCATCCTGACCGGGTAAGGAACTGTAGCGAATTAACCTGGTCATTTCACTTGTCTGCTTTCCCGATATCTGCATCAGAAAGTCTCGCCGTATAAGCAAAAATCACATGTCCCGCTCCTGATTACAGATGCAGCACTCTTTCCTTGATCTCCTGGGTACGTCCCTGATTCCAGAACTGTGTTCCTATGTATCCGCAGGTACGTCTGGCGACATTCATCGTATCCTGATCACGGTTCCCGCAGTTGGGGCATTCCCAGATCAGCTTGCCGTCCTTATCATCCTTTATCGTGATCTCTCCGTCATATCCGCACTTCTGGCAGTAATCCGATTTGGTATTGAGCTCGGCATACATGATATGATCATAAATATGCTTCATGACGGCAAGAACCGCATCCAGGTTGTCCTGCAGGTCCGGAACCTCCACGTAACTGATGGCCCCGCCGGGTGAAAGCGCCTGGAACTGTGCCTCAAAGCTGAGCTTGTCGAACGCGTCTATGTTCTCGGTCACGTGCACGTGATAGCTGTTGGTGATGTAATTCTTGTCCGTAACGCCGGGGATGATGCCAAACCTCTTCTGCAATGCCTTGGCAAACTTGTAAGTGGTTGACTCCAGCGGCGTGCCGTACAGTGAGAAGTCTATGTTGGACTCCGCCTTCCACTTTTTGCAGGCGTCATTTAAGTACTTCATGACGTCCAGCGCAAAAGGAGTGGCCGTGGGATCGGTGTGCGACTTGCCGGTCATGTATCTCGTGCATTCGCAGAGTCCCGCATACCCCAGGGATATGGTCGAATATCCGTCAAAAAGAAGCTTGTCTATGGGCTCGCCTTTCTTAAGCCTGGCCAGCGCGCCATCCTGCCAAAGGATCGGTGCCACGTCCGAAAGGGTGCCCTTCAGCCTGTTATGCCTGCACATCAGCGCCCTGTGGCACAGCTCAAGCCTCTCGTCCATGATCTTCCAGAACTTGTACATGTCTCTCTCCGAGGAGCATGCCACGTCCACGAGGTTGATTGTCACGACGCCCTGATTGAAACGTCCGTAATACTTGCGCTTGTCAGGATCATAATTGCCGGCATTGGCCAGATTCCCCACGCCTGCCTCGGTAAACCTGTCGGGAGTCAGGAACGAACGGCATCCCATGCAGGGATAGCAGTCTCCGCCCTTTAGCTCCTTCATGATCTTCTCCGATATGTAATCGGGCACGAGCCTCTTGGCAGTGCACTTGGCGGCAAGCTTGGTCAGATAATAGTACTTGCTGTCCTCATGAATGTTGTCTTCCTCGAGGACGTATATGAGCTTGGGAAACGCCGGCGTGATGTATACGCCCTTTTCATTCTTGACGCCGCGTATCCTCTGATTGAGCATTTCTTCTATAATAAGTGCGAGGTCATCACGAACCTGTCCCTCGGGCACTTCATCGATGTACATGAATACGGTGATGAAGGGCGCCTGTCCGTTGGTGGTCATCAGCGTGATCACCTGATACTGAACTATCTGGCAGCCCCGGTTGATCTCCTCACGAACGCGCATCTCGGCGATCTTGTTGATCTTTTCGTCGGAAACCTCTATGTCCATGAGTTCCATTTCCTTGCGGACCTCACGGCGCAGCTTATCGCGGCTCACCTGCACGAAGGGTGCAAGATGCGCCAGGGATATGCTCTGTCCGCCGTACTGTGAGCTGGCGATCTGGGCTATGGCCTGGGTCGCTATGTTGCAGGCGGTCGAAAAGCTCTTGGGCTTGTCGATCATGGTCTCTGAGATGACCGTGCCGTTCTGGAGCATGTCCTCAAGGTTGACCAGGCAGCAGTTATGCATGTGCTGTGCGAAATAGTCGGAATCATGGAAGTGAATTATGCCCTTTTCGTGAGCCTCAACCACGTCCTCGGGCAGAAGCAGCCTCTTGGTGATGTCCTTGCTGACCTCTCCGGCCATGTAATCTCTCTGTACGGAGTTTACCACAGGATTCTTGTTGGAATTCTCCTGTTTAACCTCTTCATTATTGCATTCCAGCAGACTGAGTATCTGATCATCCGTAGAATTGGACTTACGTGCGAGCGCATGCCTGTATCTGTATGTGATATAATTACGGGCCATCTCATAAGCTCTGTACTTCATGAGCTGATTCTCTACCATATCCTGTATTTCTTCGACATTTGCAGACCTGCACATTTCGCTGCAGGACAGAGTCACGGCATCCGCGATCTCCTGAATCTCTTCGGAATTGAGTCTCTGGGATCCGTTAACGCTTTCATTCGCCTTGTTTATGGCGACGACTATCTTCTGCTGATCGAATTCTACTTCAGCACCGCTTCTTTTGATAATCTTCACAACAAATTCCTCACATTGGTTATTAAAGAATACTATGGTTACAAGCCTCTGTACGAGAATCGATTATAAGTATAGTAAACGAATTAAGTAATTGCACTTTGCCGAGCCATAACTGCCATAAATTCAAGCATTATGGCTCGCCATACGGCAATTACTAAATTCGTTGACTATAGTTATGTAATCCAAAGTCTAAGAGAGGCAACTACAAGATATTGTATTCGCCTCCATCAATTCTGTCAAGATATGGTATTGGTAATTCTAAACCAAAAATAAACAAATAATTAAAAATATTTTTGTATAAAACATAGAAAAGCACAATATATGGTATCAGATCGCAGATATCATGCCAGATATTGTGATATAAACTCATCCTCGGTAAGCACCGGAACCCCCAGTTTACGGGCTGTAAGGTTCTTGGACGATGTGGAATCGGCATCATTGTTGATCAGGCATCTTGTGTTGCCGGTAACGGAACCCGTAACCTTTCCTCCCAGGCTTTCGATCCTTTCCTTAAGTTCGTTCCTGTTAGCAAAAGAATGCAGGCTTCCGGTCACAACAAAGCTTAAGCCGGCCAGAGTCCGGGCAGTTGGCATGGTTTCGGGAGATACAAGCTCAAGTTCATTAAGAAGAAGGTCCCAAGACCTTCTTTTATCGGTATCGTCAAAAAAGCTGCGGACAGAGCCCGCTATCACGTTGCCCACACCGTCTATACCGGACAATTCCTCCACCGATGCTTCCGATACGGCTGCGGCATCATATCCGAAATGCCTGCATATCAGCTTAGCCGTGGCTACGCCTACATTCTCAATACCCACGGCGTAAACCACGCGATGAAGTTCTGTTTTCCTTGACTTCTCCACTGCCGCGATCAGATTATCAAAGGATTTCTGACCGAAGCCCTCCATTCCGACGATCTCGTCCCTGTATCCGTCCATATGATACAGGTCGGCAAATGTATGTATGACCCCCCTGCCGATAAACTTCTCCAGAGTAGCCTCGGATAATCCGTCGATATTCATGGCATCCCTGCTGACAAACTGGGTAAAGGAACCGATCTGCTTGGCGGGACATTCCGGATTTGTACAATATAAATATGAGGTACCCTCCGTCTCCAGTATCCGGGTTGATCCTCCGCATACGGGACAGGTATCCGGGATCGGCAATGTTCCCGAGCCTGTCAGATTCGCGGCGATCTGTGGGATGATCATATTGGCCTTATACACACGAACAGTATCGCCGATCCCAAGCTTCATCGATCTGACTATGCTTATATTGTGTACGGATGCTCTCGAAACAGTTGTACCCTCCAGCTCAACGGGATCGAATATCGCTACCGGATTGATAAGACCGGTTCTCGAAGCAGACCACTCTATGTCTCGCAGTACCGTATCGGCTGTTTCATCCGACCATTTAAACGCAATGGCATTTCTGGGGTATTTTGCTGTCATCCCAAGGCTTGTGCCATAATGGATCTCATCCAGCAGAAGCACAAGACCATCTGACGGAATATCATAATCCTTTATCTTTACCTCATATCTGTCTATCTCTCCAACTACGGAATCCGGAGTGACGCGCACATAATCCACGACCTCAAAGCCCTGATCCTTCAGAAACAAAAACTCCTCCTCATGAGAATCCTTAAAGTCGACTCCAGGTGCCGACACAAGCGAAAACGCAAAAAATCTGACACTTCGTGAAGCGGTAATCGCCGGATCCAATTGTCTTACCGCTCCGGAGCAGAGATTTCTCGGATTCTTATATTCGGGAGTGCCCTCGGGAAGAGATCTGTTGATCCGTTCAAAATCAGAATAGCCTATAACAGCCTCACCGCGGATGATCAGTTCACCTTTATATTCTATGGAATTGGGGATATTGATAAAAGCACGGGCGTTATTTGTAACAATTTCTCCGATTTCACCGTTTCCGCGTGTCACTGCCTTTGCAAGTTTTCCGTCAAAATAGGTCAGAACCACCGTAAGGCCGTCAAGCTTCCAGCTAAGCAGTGCGTCCCTGCCCTGCAGCCAGTCCGCAAGCTCATTTCTATCCTTGGTCTTGGCCAGACTGAGCATGGGCTTCTCGTGTCTTTCCTTGGGCAGTTCATCTACGGCCTCATACCCAACCCTTACCGTGGGGGAATTGGAAAGCACATACCCTGTCTCCTCTTCCAGAGCCATCAGTTCATCATAGAGGCTGTCATACTCATAATTGGACATAACCTCATCATCTTGTGCATAGTATTTTTGAGAAGCACTATTTAATGTGCTCACCAAAAATCTGATCCTGTCTCGTTGTTTATCATTCGCTGGCATATTTTTACCGTCAAAAATAGTGTGATTACAGATACAGATATCAGTTTATGACAATATAGAAAAAATTTATATAGTAGAAATGATAGAAATTTCAGACAAAAAATCAGTAGAAAATTTTTGATAAATTTACATAAGATTGCGGTCGTCAAACCTATGTAAACCGCAGTCGGAATAGAGTCTTTTCAGCTCTTCTTCAGTCAGTTTTCGGCTTGCACCGACTTGCAAATCGCCAAGCAGGATATTCATAACGCGTGTCCTCTTTAATTTGGTGACTTTCAGTCCTTCTGAGGCGCACATTCTCCTGATCTGACGGTTCAATCCCTGGGTCAAAGTTATGTAGAACGTTTTACTGTTTATCCTTCTGACCCTGCACGGGCGGGTTTTGATACCAAGCTCTTTCAAATAGATGCCGCGACTCAGATGATCGAGCTGTTCATCGGAAATGCTCCCGCTAACAGTTACTTCATACTCTTTTTCATGCATTTCGGAGCTTTTCATCATTGCATTTATCAATGCACCGTCATCGGTCAGGATCAGAAGCCCCTCGCTGTCTTTATCAAGCCTGCCTGCATAGGTCAGGCGTCTGTCCGAATTGATCTCGTCCGTAACAAGTCTCTCTGCGTGAGAGTCCTTTTCCGAACAGGTCACTCCGACGGGTTTGTAGTACGCGATGACCGAATAATCTTCCGGGAGTGAGATACGTTTTCCATTTACGAGAACACATGTTGTATTATCCACCTGATCTCCGGCAACAGCTGCTCTTCCGTCGATCATCACGCAACCACTCGATATTAATTTGTCAGCGCCGCGTCTGGATGTCACACCGCAGCGTGCTATGAACTGATTGATCCTCATAATTAATATTTATAGTCAACGAATTTAGTAATTGCCGTATGGCGAGCCATAATGCTTGAATTTATGGCAGTTATGGCTCGGCAAAGTGCAATTACTTACTTAATTCATTTACTATATTTAAAATGTTTGTTTTTCGTACGTTTCTATATCCTGCAGGTTCCTATACGAAGTATAAACCCGGTATTGTTATCAAGGCAGCACTGATTATATTGTTAAATCGTGTTTTATTTTATTGTGATAAGTTTTCTGCTTTTATGCTAGCGATTAATTTAATCTTGATTAATTTATTGTCGTGTCAAATCTCTTCTCAATCCTTTAGGATAGTGGTTTTTAAGAATTCCGTTAGTTAGTTTACTCCATCCCATTGAGAAACCATTTACAGATACCGGAACCCACTTTCCGTTGAGTTCCTTTAAAGGAAAATCTGTTTTGTCCGATACATTTATTGTCTCACCGCGCAGATAGGAATACGCCTCATCAAGGGTAAGATCACAGCCTGCCTTCAGATCATCTCCGGTCATGGCCATAGCAAGCGCATGTGCCGGTTTATACCTGCCATGATCGATCTCAGCAAGCTCCAGCCCGGAACGTAACACATGTATTCTTTTAAATCTGTCTGCGTTGAAATGATCGGGAACTGCATAAAAATGGTCCTTATTTTCTATGATCATGGATTCGGATATCAGTCTTTCAATTGTCGATCCGGCCTCCGGTAATGCCTCTGTATGAAGAAATCGGATCTGTTCAGCGGATCTGCGGTCGTTTCTACCTGTCAAAACTTCATTACGTGGATCAATTTTGATATAGTTTGAGCTTCCTTTTATCAGACGGGCGACGAAATGGCCCTCTCCCTTCACCTTATGCGGCCATAAACGATCGCATCCGGGATTACTGTTATTACCGGGATCAGACTCATTTTCCCTGTTCAGCGCAGTTGAACAGCTCTGCCATTCGGAATGCATATTAAGAAATGAAGCAATCACATCCTCATTTTCGTCCTTTTCAAAGGTACAGGTTGAATAGACTATCATTCCGCCTTCCCGCACAAGCTCTGCAGCCTGATCCAGGATATCCAGTTGCCTGTTGCGGCATTGGATCACGGAGTCCGGACTCCACTCCCGTATTGCCTCCGGGTTTTTCCGGAACATTCCTTCTCCGGAGCAGGGGGCATCCACACAAACTTTATCGAAATATCCGGGAAAGGCCTCTGCGAGATCTGCAGGAGGATTATTTGTAACTATACAGTTGGTGATCCCCATCCTCTCAACATTTCTTGCCAGGATCCTCGATCGGTCGGGTATTATCTCGTTGGAGACCAGCAGCCCTCTGCCAAGCATTCTGCCCGCAATATGCGTCGTTTTGCCGCCGGGAGCCGCACAGAGATCACAGATCAGCTCTCCGGGATGGGGATCCAGAGCTTCACATACTGCCATTGCAGAAGGTTCCTGAATATAATACGCCCCCGCCTCATGAAAAGGGCTCCTGCCGGGGCAGGAGTCCTTATTGTAATAAAATCCTTCTTTACACCAGGGAACCGGATCATCTGCCATATATCCCATACCCATTTTATTGAGTACAGAGGCCGGATCACCGATATCCGCCTTAAGCGGATTGAGTCTCAGTCCATATGTCCTCTCTTTTGAATACGATCCGATAAATGCATCATACTCATCTTTCAGCAGAGTATGCATATGCTCCTTAAACTCTTCCGGCAGATCGATCGGAGTAATAATCCCGTTCATTGCTTATTCACTTGCCGATTTAAGCATCTCAGCATCGGAATTGAGCATCTCTATCAGATCGTTAACCTCATTCAGAACACCCTGGTTTCTCTCACTCGAGGTATAAGTCTCATTTGAATGAGCGGATACCTCTTCGCTGATAGCCGAAAGTGTCTGGATCGTATTGACAATGTCCTCGTTATGATCCGCCAGATCATCCAGGGCTTTCCTCATATCATCCGTCTCGGTATCGATCTCTCCGATATTTTCGGCAATGACATTGAAGCTTGCTGCCGTATTGGCTGCGGTCTCAACCTGCTGTTTATTGGAATCTATCAGACGGTTGATGGTCTCCACCATATGGCCGAGCTGATCGTTGATATTTGTGATAAGTTCATTGATATCGTTTGTAGCATTTGTGGTCTGGGCTGCCAGGCTGGAGATCTCCTGTGCAACAACCGCAAACCCGCGTCCTGCCTCACCGGCTCTGGCAGCCTCTATCGATGCGTTCAGAGACAATAACGATGTCTGCGAAGCGACACTGTTGATCAGGCTTGTGATATTGTTCATCTGACCTGTATATTCCTGGAAGCTTTCGAGAGCCTTGGCAACATCCTCTCCTGCCTGTTCACTGCCGAGTGTAAGCTGATTCAGCTCCTTGATGTGAGTCTGGCCCTCGGCAACCGCGGAATTTGCTTTCTCCATATTTTCGGAGATGATCTCCGCTGCCTTCTTGACATCGGCTATATTTCCCTGGATCTCCTCGGTCTTGTGCAGCTGATTCTGTACTGCCTCTGCCGTCTCATTATTTCCGGAGGAAACCTCCTGCATGGCATTGAGCGTATTCTCCATGGAGGAGCGAAGCGCACCGACCTTGGTATGAACGGAATCAACCTCCTCCGTGATATTTCCGGATATTCCGAGTACGGTAGACAATATCCTGCCGATCTTGTTTTTCTCAATATCCAGTCTCGCAGCCTTGATCTCCGAAAACTGGTCATATGTACGGTTGACCAGGATAAAATAGATCACACAAAGTATAACCAGCAGCACCTGGATCTCATATGTAGCGGATTTAGCTGCAAAACCGCCATTTCTGACCGAATCTACTATTACAGCTATCACGTTCTCTACAGCTGCGCCTATGCCTATTATCATAATGAACTGCTTATTGTTAAAGATCATCAGTATAAGCAGCATCGGCATTACATAGGTAAATACCAGATCATTATTTGCCGTAAACAGAAAGAGCGTATACATGATCGTAAAACCGATCCCGAGTGTACGCATAACGGCAATCTCAGCACTTTTGTTCTTTTTATAGAATACCCATGCCAGTATAAGCGGTACAGAGCATGCAAGAACCACAACGATCGTATACGGAAGCGTTCTGGCTCCTTTAAAGAACTCAAGGATATAGGCAAGTGCCAGTATTACGCAAAGTGCTGTACCGCACTTTAAGCCAATGCTGTTGGCAATAACTGTCTCGGACATCGCCGCCAGACGTTCTTCCTCTGCATTCACATCAGTGTTTGTCTTGTAATCCGCCATTGAAAAACCTCCTCTTTTAAGCAAGCGCTTTTAATTCATTCCAGCATTTTATGATTTCCTGATATTTATCGGAATAATCCATCTCGGTACGACTGCGAAGAAGCTCGGTTATCTCCGAAATCCGCGTCTGAAGAGGCGTAAGTGCCAGATTAGCGCAGACGCCCTTGAGAGCATGAGCCTGTTCAAAGGCATCATTCAGATCACCGGCATCAAGTGCCGACTTTAGAGCATCAAATTTACTGCCATCGGCAAGAAACATATTGACCATCTTGATGTAAAAAGCTTCGTTATTCATACATCTCGCCATGCCATCCTCGATGTCTACACCAACACTTTTAAGATCATCTAATGTCATCTGCCCTTTCCTCCAAAAGCCTGGTCATCTCAGCCTCAGGCAAAGGCTTAGAGAAATAATATCCCTGGATCACATCGCAGCCAAGCTTCTTAAGGATATGATATTCCTCTTCCTTTTCAACGCCCTCAGCTACTACAGGCATTTCCATAAAATCTGCTATATCAAGCACCAGATCAACCATTTTTCTGGCACGTGCATCCGTGATAATATTACTTAAAAACGCTTTATCAACCTTCAGGATATCAATGGGAAGTACCGAGAGCATATTGAGAGAGGAATAACCGGTACCGAAATCATCCATTTCGATCCTGAAGCCAAGTTCTCGCAACTCCTGAAGAGTATCGATCAGCTGGTCGGAATTATCGGTATAAGCCGATTCAGTGATCTCAAGCATATAATGATCAGCGGGTATACCGTACTCCGTAAGAATGTTTACAAAGAAATCTATCAGATCGTGGGAATATATATCCACACGGGACACATTTACGCTGACCGATAAATAAAAACCGTATTTCTCATGCCACTCACCTATCTGACGTCCCACCTCGGTCCATACATATCTGTCGAGCTTCTGTATCAGGCCGTTATCCTCAAACAGGGGTATAAACTCTCCCGGACTTATCATACCGTATACTGGATGTTCCCACCGGATAAGCGCCTCAGCGCTGGAAAGCATGGGTTTATCGCCCTTAATATTGAACTTCGGCTGATAGTAAACCTTAAACTGACGCTCATTCAGTGCGGTTTCGAAATCGTCCATCAGACGTGCGCATCTGACTGCCTTTTCCTTCATCTCGGAGTCATAGATGGCGTAGACACCGCTGTTCTGACCTCTCAGAGAATTGCATGCCTGCAGTGCCCAGCTGAAATTCTCCACTATCTCTATACTCGTATCTATGTCAGAATTGATCCCGAACCTGAGTCTGGTATCACCGTCTTTAATGATCTCGGTAACACCGATGATAACGTTATTTGCCAGTTCCTCATAATCTTCCATATGGGGAATATAGAGATAAAACGTATCCGCGTCATATCTGCATGCCATACCTCCATTGACCTGGATCACATGGCGAAGTCTGTTGGAAACGGCACATAATACCTTGTCTCCGAAATGTCTGCCATAGAGAGCATTGATCAGATGAAAACGATTGATATTGATCACAACGGCGTCCATCGGAACATCCGGATTATGTTTGGTATATCTTTCACAGTAATTAAAGAAGAATTCCCGATTATACAGGCCGGTAAGGCTGTCATTCTCCGTAGACTGAATAAGTGTGGTATTCTCATACAGTTCAATGGAATGTCTGACTCTCGCCAATATTACTTCGGGACGGTCGTACGGTTTGGTAAGGAAATCGGCAGCTCCCATCTTGAGACTCTTGATCTCCGCCCCCTTCTCCGAGGTGAGCACGATCACCGGGATCTTCTGCAGGGAGGGATCCGACTGCATCTCCTCCAGTACCTGATATCCGTCCATACGGGGCATCATTATATCCAGAAGCACAAGACCCAGGATATCCGAAAAAGCGCGCATCGTATCCAATGCTTCCTGTCCGTCCGAAGCATACATCACCTCATATGAACCCTCCAGGATCATACCCAGTATCTCACGGTTTATCTCTTCATCATCTACCACGAGGACGAACTTAACAAAGTCGTTTGTGTCCTTTGAACTCATTTCTTCACCATCTTTCATATTTTTGACTGACTTGGGATGCACCTATAGGCTTAATTATACCAAAATGCTCGCCTATTTGCACTAATAATTGTAATGAACCTCGGGGACGGAGTCAGGGTGTCAAAATGAGCCTCGGGAACTAAGCCCGGAGAACGGAGTCTGGGGGCCATTTTGACACTCTGACTCCGTCCCCGAGGTTCATTATTTTGACACCCTGACCCCGTCCCCGAGGGTCAATAGGGGCAGTGTCTTTTCAAAGGCAACTCCGTATCTGGGATCGCCGCCTTGCTCCATTGTGGCTTTGATGGTTTCGGCCACGTATCCTGCGGCGGCATCAACCGCCTCGGCCGGGCTTTTGCCGTTCAATATGGATCCGATGCACACGGAAGAAAAAATGTCGCCGGTGCCGTGATATGAAGCGGGGATCCTCTCATACTCTTTTATAAATAATTCCGAACCAAATCCGGCTACCGCTATCCTGTCCGGCGCAGTATTGATCCCGGTGATCACAGGCCCGGCTATTCCCATATCTCTCAGACCGTTCAGAAGCTCCCGAATCTGCTCGATATCCTGTTGCTCACTGTATGGGTATCCTGTCAGGAAACAGCTCTCCGTAACATTCGGTACCGCTACATCCGCCAACGCGCATAATTCCCGGGTTTTTTCGGCATAGGTCTGATCAAATCCTGTATAAAAACGTCCGTTATCTCCCATGACCGGATCTACAAAAACAAGCGTATTATCCCTTTTGAACCTTCGGATCATATCCATCACGATCTCTGTCTCATCCACAGAGCCGAGATACGCTGTATAGATGGCATCAAAGTGAATGTTTTCTCTCTCCCATCTCTCCGCGATCCTTTCCATTTCATAGCTCAGATCCCTTCTGTATACATCCTTAAAAAGGGTATGCATGCTGAACAGTGCTGTCGGAAGAATAACCGTTTCAATACCCATTACCGATAAAACCGGCAGCGCAATGGTGGTCGAACATTTACCAAAGCATGATATATCCTGGATCGTCAGTATTCTTTTCATCAGTTCCCTCCAATCGATCTTCAGTCTTTCCTTTGAACATAATAGCACAATCTGATATCATAAAAAATGTCAGATTCGTTTAGAATATAATGCCAGTCGCCCGACAATGAGCAGACTGATCCTGTGATCGGCGTGATGCGCTTTAATCGGCTTTTTCAAATATGGTGATATTATGTTAACCTACAATATGAACGATCGCGGTTCCGAAACCAAAACATCTTTTCTGTATAAATGCATCAAAAATGATATTGCCTCCGGGGTATTGGCTCCCGGCGAAAGGCTGCCCTCCAAAAGAGATCTGGCCGAACACCTGGATATAAGTGTAATGACAGTGGAAAACACGTATATCTGTCTGGAAGAAGAAGGCTATATTTATGCCAGACCCAGAAGCGGATATTATGTATCGGAACTGGAAATATCACAGACAAAACTCCGCAGTAATGCCGGAGTTCCGCATATCATCGAACATCTGCCCGAGGAGCTCCGGTCCGGAGGCTCCGATACCGGAGATATCCATGTAAAGGGCATGGCAAGGATCATGAGACGGATCCTCTCCGATAATCCCGATATCATGCTTCAGGCATCTCCCGCATACGGCTGCGCGGTTCTTAGAAACGCCATAGCCGACTATCTGTTCCGATTCAGGGGTATGCAGGTGCAGCCGGCCAATATACTGATCGGATCGGGCTCCGAGTATCTCTATGGTATCATAGTCCAGCTCCTGGGGCGCGATACTGTAATCGGCATTGAGTATCCCTCATACAACAAGATAGAAAAGGTATACCGTGCCTCCGGAGTAATGATCGAGCATCTGCCGATGACGATTGACGGTATATCCTCGGAAGCATTGGCCGGAACAAAAGCGAATGTATTGCATGTCACTCCGTTTCACTCCTATCCCACCGGAGTTACCGCATCAGCCGGCAAACGTTATGAGTACCTTTCCTGGGCAGACAAAAACGACCGTATCATCGTTGAGGACGACTTCGACTCAGAGCTGTCTTTCTTCATGAAGCCGATAGATACCCTGTATCAGATGGATTCCTCCGGGAGAGTCATTTACATGAACACCTTCAGCAAAAGCATGGCCTCCGGCATCAGGATCGCCTATATGATCCTGCCCGGCCACCTGCTTGAGCGATATGAACAAAATCTGTCCTTCTATTCCTGCACCGTGCCTGTCTTCGACCAGTATGTTCTGGCCGAATACATCGCCGACGGCAGCTTCGAGCGACATCTGAACCGCAAGAGGCGCGCCGGCAGATGACTGTCAGTCGTTTATCACTTCTGATCTCCAGGCAGCCTGGACGGATGTGCAGGGAACACATCAACCCTGCGTAAACTCAAAGGACTCAAAATCAAAATTGCTTCCCGGCAGGAAAACAAAGGACAGATCCCAAGTTCTGGTCAGATGAGGCAGTTTAAATTCACGAGAGATATATTCCCCGGACTGCTTAAACTCCGCAACCTCCTTGATCTCATCCGTCCCATTATAAAATCTGACATGTACGGGGTTGGTTTCGTTGGGAGTACGGCCTATAATACGGATACCGTCAATGCCTTCTGTACCAAGATCCATGTTCTTAAACACTATGGAGACATTATTGCCTATATGCTCTACCCTGTCCTCAAGCCGTTCAAAGCTGTCTCCCGAAATACTGTCAGCCTCAGTCACGGGTATACTCACACCTGCGGCAGAGCCTCGTTCAAACTTAAAGCCTTTGATATGTATCTTCTGCTCCACCTCAAAACTGATCGTACATATACCTCTGAGTCTTCTGCTTAAGGCAAAGGTATCCTCTATATAGACATTCCATTCTCTCGGCTTATCATAAACGGTATCCAGCAGAAGCTCCGCATCATCCTCTCCCGGTATTCCACTCCATATCTTAAGAGGCACCTGATCCATATCCAGCGAAAAGATCGGTATGGTCAGTCTGTCCGAGCCGAACCTTCCGAAATCGATCCCCTCGTATGTTACTACAGTTCGTGCGCCTCTGGCTGTGGCCACACCCTTGTCGTTACCGCTGGAAACCTCCCCGATATATGACGAGAAAGCACCGCCGGAGATAAAGCTGTAGGGATCAAAGTATGCGGCTCCCAGTCCCTGTATGTCAAATTCTATCTCCGAGATGATCCTCACCGGCTGATCCTTACTGCCTGCGGTCGCGCGTACCCGGATACGGCCGTCTCCTTTTGCAATAACGGTTGTTTCTTTTGGGGCTGTATCCTTTAGTTCTGCCAAATGCGTACCGTTTCCCGCATTATCCGTCACCCGAAACGTAATATCCGTATCAGCGCAGGCCGGATGCAAAACGGCCGTTATCTTAGCTTCCGTATGCTCCTTATCCAGCACATGAGACTCATTGCAGACCAGCTCTATCCTGCGCGGTTCCGGTACGCCTCCGACAATAACCGCATCTATCGAAGCATCCCCGGGATCTCCGTCGGGCTTTACCGCTGCCAGCAGCCTACCCATAAACAGCCTCCTGCAATCTGTCCTGTAGCCGTCGGGATCGGTACTGTCGCCGTTGTCCAGCCCGATCAGGGTACCGCCCTCTGCGCACACCCTGATGCGGTCGCAGGCATTCTCTACGGGATTACCGTCCTTATCCTCTGCCGATATTTCAAAGAAGGCGATCTCATCCGGATCGTTCTCCACGCCGGATGTAAATACGTATCTCGTGATCTTCAGATGATCTGTGTCCCCGAAGCTTCTTCTTACACATTCTGCCATAGGCATTTCTTCACCACTCTTATATCCCCGGGCAGTCAGTTCCCCCTTTTCATATGCGAGGCTGTAATCGGCGATCATATGCAGGCCTGACCCCGGTCTGTGATCCAAAGTCTGTCTGCCGAGGCTGCTGCCGTTTAAGAACAGCTCAACCTCATCAAGATTTGACACCACTCTGACATCTATGAGCTGGCCTTCATTGAAATCCCAATATGGGAAAATATGGACAAACGGCTCCTTATCCGGATCCGTCCATACAGATTTCCAGAAATAATATGCATCCTTGGGAAATCCGGCCGTATCGATCTGCCCAAGATAACAGCTGCGTGTATGATAGGGAGTCGGTTCACCGATATAATCAAATCCGGACCAGAGGAACTGACCGAGACTGAACTCCATGTCACGGTCGAGTCCCGCACATTCCTCGAAGCTTTTGGCTCCCCAGCTGGTGGGATTGTTGCCCAGGGCCGAGCACTGCTCGTCATCATCACCGAGTGTCGGTACAGACAGAGGGAAATGATATATACCGCGGCTTTGGGCTATTGAGGAGGTTTCCGAGCCGTATATTACCCAGTCGGGATGCTCCTCATGATGCTTTTTATAATACTTTTCGGCATAGTTGTAGCCCGCTACCTTCAGTATATCCGCGCATTTCTGAGCGTTTTCCCAGGGCATATAATTGGAGCCCTGTGTCACGCGTCCGTTTCCCATATAGTCATGCGACCGGACAAGCTCCATCAGCTCACGTGTCCTTGCCTGCCCCTCCTTCTCATAATTATGGATATCACCTATCTCGTTGCCTATGCTCCACATGATCAGACAGGGATGGTTGCGGTCGCGCCTTACCCAGCTGGCCACATCCCTCTCATGCCATTCATCAAAAAATCCGGCATAATCATAATCGGTCTTTGGATGATCCCACATATCGAAGGCTTCGGAGATATACAACAGTCCCATCTCGTCGCACAGCTCCACGAAACCCGGAGCCATCATATTGTGGGTACCGCGGATAGCGTTTACTCCCATATCTTTAAGGATCTCAAATTTGCGCCTCATAGCGGATCTGTTGAATTCCGCCCCCAAAAGACCCAGGTCATGATGCTCACAGACTCCGTTCAGCTTGATATGTCTGCCGTTTATGAAAAAACCCTTATCGGTGGTAAATTCAAAATTACGAAACCCCAGAGGTACAGTCTCGATCTGAGTACCCATCGGAGTGTCGAGCCTTACCGTAAGTTCATAAAGATAAGGATCTTCTATATCCCACAAACGGGGATCACTGACATACATGGAAAAGGAACATTTACTGCCTGTAGAAGACTCTGACAAGTCGGAAACACACTTCTCACCAATTGCGGATTCACGTTCCTCTCCCATACCGTCATGCTTCGCCGCAGCATTCTTTAACGTGATGGTACAATGGCAATCGTCCCGGAAAGCCGCAGCCTCATCCGTGGACAAGCCAATGCCCTCTCCGGTGCGATATCCCGCAGCATGATGATCTGCAAATCCTTCGATCTCAACATCACACTTAAGCAAATACCCGTCCCCATCCGGCTCCGAATGCACATAAATCCCGTTCTCGGGAATATAGACCGCCGGAGTGGTTTTCATCCATACGTTCCTGTAGATACCGGCTCCGGAATACCATCTGGAATTCGGAGACCGGTGATCAACAAACACTACCAGCTCATTTTCACCTTCCTTCAGGTGACCGGTAAGCTCCAGCACGTACTGGGAATAACCGTATTTCCACTCTCCGATCTTTACACCGTTCAGGAAATACGTTGAGTTCATATATACCCCGTCAAAAATGACGAAGCAGCACTGTCCGGATCCGCCAGAAGCTTCACGGACAATACGCCTTTTATAAATGCCGAGTCCGTCCTTATAGAGGTTATCCGTATCTCTTATCAGCCAGTCATGAGGCAATGTAACACTCATCCAGCCATCTGACGGCAGCTCATCGGGATTCGAAAAGCTCTCCCTCTCCTCCAGTCTGAAATACCAGTCACTGTTCAGCAAAACCCGCGATTCATTATCCATAAGAGATCATCCTCCGTTCTGAGACTTCGAAATACCTATAAGGTACGGCATTTCGGCTAATACCATATACTTCCCGTGCATCCGTGTACATATAGTAAACGAATTAAGTAATTGCACTTTGCCGAGCCATAACTGCCATAAATTCAAGCATTATGGCTCGCCATACGGCAATTACTAAATTCGTTTACTATTAAATATCTGGGCCGTGTCGCGACCCCGATATGATGTGATCATAACTATTGTTATAATTGTTGCCTGATTCTTTTCCTCTGCCGATCCGCGTCATCTACGCTGAGCTTAAGGGAAATGCCGGACATCGGCCTGTCCTTAGGGAAACGCTGATTAAAGCGTTTCCCGCGCCGGATTTTCGATGCGAAGCATCAATTTCCACTGAAAATCCGTGCGCATCCATGCGGAGCTCTAAGGAAAGACTGAATTAATCAGTCTTTCCTTAGAATGCAGCGAAGAACTTGATCAGGAATATTGCCGCCAGCACATAAGTCAGTACAGAAATATCCTTCTTTTCTCCCGTAAACAGCTTGATGACAACATAGCTGATAAGTGCAAGTCCGATACCGTGTCCGATAGATCCCGAGATGGGCATTGCGATCAGCATGATGAAAACCGGAACAGTCTGAGTGATATCATCAAAATCAATGTGCTTAAGACCCGAAAGCATTAGGATACCTACATATACAAGCGCGGATGATGTTGCGGCCGCGGGAATGATTCCGGCTATCGGTGCCAGGAAGATGCACAGCAGGAAGCAGATTCCGGTAGTGATCGCCGTGAGTCCTGTACGTCCGCCTGCCTCTACACCGGATGCGGACTCGATGAAGGTTGTAATGGTAGATGTACCTGTCAGAGAGCCGACCACGGTACCCACAGCATCCGAAACAAGTGCTTCCTTCATCTGAGGCATATTGCCGTCCTTATCGAGCATTCCGGCTCTGTTGGCTGTACCTACCAGCGTTCCTATAGTATCAAACATATCGATGATGCAGAAGGTTATGATAAGTGTTACTATCGTGGTAAAGCCCAGCTGCATGAACGCCTGGAAGTTAAGCTTGAACAGAGTGGTTGCTGCCATATCGCCAAACGGCGGAACAAATGAAGCGGTCGCAAGCGAAGCAAACGGATTGATACCAAGGAAGACGGCCTCTCCGATCCAGTAAACTACCGAAGCGATCAGCATTCCAAGGAGCACTGCTGCCTTAAAGCCCTTGTGAGCCAGGATAACGATCGCAAACAGGCCAACAAATACGGTGATAACGGTAAGTATCATCGTGCTGTAGCTGCCGCCCATCGAATCCTTGACCAGCTTGGGTGTCAGAGCTCCGAAGAAGTCTCTCATGATATAGTTGGCATTTCCGGATTCATCATACACACCCACATTGGAGCCGAAGCCTATGTTAAGGAGCATGATTCCGATCGCCGGAGAGATGCCCATTCTGATGCTGTGCGGTATAGCCTGTACGATCTTCTCGCGTACATTAAATACAGACAGGATAATAAACAGTATACCCTCTAACAGAACCACACAGAGCGCGGCCTGGAAGGATCCGACATAACCAAGCCCGGTAATGGCAGCCACATTTGCCACAACCAGCGCAAAAAATGAGTTAAGTCCCATTCCGGGAGCCATGGCGAAGGGCTTATTGGCCAGCAGACCCATGCAGCAGGTACCTATTGCACTGGCCAGACATGTAGCCATGAAAACACCGTTCCAAAGCGGACTTCCTACATCAAATCCTGTCAGCAGATTGGGGTTCAACGCGATAATGTAGGCCATAGTCATGAAAGTGGTAAGACCGGCAAGCACTTCTGTTTTGACTGTGGTCCTGTTTTCACCCAGTTTAAAGAATTTTTCCATCTCTTCCTCCTTCTTGTGTACCACGAGGATAAATCATTTACCTTCGTAGGTTATAACGCTCTTCACATCATATCCTGCCAGTTTATCGCGGCCATTCAGTCCGGCAAGTTCCATCAGACATATGATCCTGACAACCTTTCCCCCCAGACTCTCAACAAGCTTTGCCGAAGCCTCCAGGGTGCCGCCGGTGGCGATCAGATCATCAACGATCACAGCTCTCTGTCCCGGAACTATAGCATCCTTATGCATCTCTATGGAAGCCTTGCCGTATTCAAGCTCATAATCCTGTGAAACCGTTTCAAAGGGAAGCTTGCCCTTCTTTCTGATCAGGATAAAGGGCTTATGCTGCTCATAGGCAAGCGGGGCCCCCAGTATAAAACCTCTGGATTCCGCACCCACTATCACGTCAAATTCCAGATCCTCCAGAAGCTTATTAAGCTCATCTATGGCAAGGTGAAATCCGTCAGCGTCCTGGAGAACCGTGGTGATATCCCTGAACATTACACCCGGCTCCGGAAAATCAGGTACAGTTCTTACGTAATCTTCTATCTTTTTCATAATTTCCGATTTACCTCAAAAAGTCTCACCCGGAAATACCGGGTGAGACTTCCCAAAAAGACTTAAATTATTTCTCTACATGAAATGCCTTCATACCGGGATAGCATGCCGAATCACCAAGAGCCCCCTCAATGCGGAGCAGCTGATTGTACTTAGCCACGCGCTCGGATCTTGAAGGAGCACCGGTCTTGATCTGACATGTATTAAGTGCTACAGCCAGATCAGCGATGGTCGTATCGGCCGTCTCACCCGATCTGTGAGATGTAACAGCAGTATATCCTGCATTGTGAGCCATCTTGATGGCCTCAAGTGTCTCGGATACGGAACCGATCTGGTTAAGCTTGATCAGGATCGAATTACCTGCGCCAAGCTCGATACCCTTTGCAAGTCTCTCGGTATTGGTTACGAACAGGTCATCACCTACCAGCTGAACCTTCTTTCCAAGTCTTGCAGTCATCTTCTGCCAGCCTTCCCAATCCTCTTCATCAAGACCATCCTCGATGGAGATGATGGGATACTTGTCTACCAGGCTCTCCCAGTGATCGATCAGCTCATCCGTAGTGAAGTCCTTACCTGACTTGGGCTGATGATAGAAGCCCTTGCCTTTCTCGCTCTTCCACTCCGAAGCAGCTGCATCCATAGCGATCATGAAATCCTTGCCGGGCTCAAAGCCTGCAGCCTTGATAGCTTCCAGGATCTTCTCGATAGCTTCCTCATCGCTCTTTAAGCTGTTGGGAGCAAAACCGCCCTCATCACCTACTGCGGTAACATCGTTCATCTTCTTGATCAGAGCCTTGAGGTTATGGAATACCTCAGCACACCAGCGAAGAGCCTCCTTGAAGGAAGGTGCTCCGACAGGCATAACCATGAACTCCTGAGTATCAACAGCACTGTCTGCATGGGCACCACCGTTTAAGATGTTCATCATGGGAACGGGAAGTCTGTTGCCGTTTACGCCGCCTAAGAATCTGTAAAGCGGTATATCAAGGGAGGTAGCTGCTGCACGTGCTGTAGCGATCGATACAGCCAGGATAGCGTTTGCACCGAGTTTACTCTTATCCTTGGTGCCGTCTGCCTTAAGCATAGCAGCGTCTACTGCATATGTGTCGGATGCATCCAGACCGATGATAGCGTCTGCGATAACAGTATTGATATTCTCAACTGCCTTGGTAACACCCTTGCCAAGATATCTGCTCTTGTCACCGTCACGAAGCTCAAGTGCTTCAAACTCACCTGTGGAAGCTCCCGAAGGTGCGGTACCTCTTGCTACGGTACCGTCTACGAGGGTAACCTCAGCCTCTACCGTGGGATTTCCTCTGGAATCCATAATTTCTCTACCGATTACTTTCTCGATCTCTAAATAATTCATGTTTAGCTCCCTCCTGAATATTGATATAAGATCTGTTTTACTTACGCTGTTCGCGCAACAAGAAAAGTTTAGCATAAAGCACAAGGATAAGTCAATGTAATAGACGTGTTTGGCTGACAGAAAAAAATGCTGAAATAAAAAGCAGGACATCAGACGATAACCTGATTTTTACCGTTGCGCTTGCCCATATAAAGCTTGTCATCGGCTTCCTGTACGACGATCCTGAAAGGTTTGTCAGAGCGGTTATCAGATATTCCCATGGTCGCGGTCACTCCGAAAACGGATCCGTGTTTGTCCTTGAACGAAGCTTCCTGGAGCATTTCCCTGATACGTTCCGCCACAAAATACGATTCCTCCTTGGTCCCGTGTACAAAGAGAAGGAACTCCTCTCCTCCCCATCTGCAGGAATAATCCTCTTCCCTCGTCTCGTGACTTATGATGTCGGCAAGCTTTATCAGTACGTTGTCTCCGCTGTCGTGGCCGTACAGATCATTGATCTTCTTGAAATCGTCGATATCCATCATCACTATGGAATAGATCATGTCTCTTTCTTTTTCAAGTTCATCCGTGATACTGTAATTGAGACTTCTGCGGTTCATAAGCTTTGTAAGCGGATCGAGATTGGCCTCTTCACCCAGCTTGATATTCTCCTTTTGAAGAAGAAGCTCCATATAACGGGTCTCAAAGGCAAAAAGGATCGCAAGTATCAGCTGAAGGCCAAACGCGATTATGATATTCAGATAACTGATCCCGGATTTGACGGACTCATATGCCGATGTATCATAATACGGTTTAAAATGGGGCTCCACAAGAACCACCGCAAAGTATACGACTATGACCAGCGACGCCAGAAGAACCGAATACCACATATGCTTGCCGCGGTTGGACATCGAATTGGAGAAATAGAAAGCCGCAACGACCAGTGCCACCGTATACAGCATAAAATTCCAGTCAAGGCCAAGCATCAGTGAAGCAAGGGCGGAATGAACCTCTATCTCGACAAAGGTCAGCGTCAGGATCTGCCTGTACATCATCTTCCTGGCCATCACGATACCCATAAAGAAATAGGCGTACACAATAAAAACATTGTAGACGCATAATATATACGCACCCATGATCCCCATGCACAGGCAAAAAACCATATGAACCAATCCGGCTCCAAAACAGAGTGCTCTGAACTTGATGGCATTGGACACCAGCTGTCTTCCGGCCAGAACCTGTCTGATACTATGAAAGAGTTCTTCAGCTGCTTTCATCATTTTGAATAGACCTTCTTTACTTACGGATACATGAAAATTTATTATAACACACCAGCATTCCCGTGTAAAATCCCGCAAAACCGTATATCATATATCTGGAAAGGCACATTATGACAAGCGCCGTCGAGAACGAATTCCCAAGTACCGCAAGAATGGCAATGCTCATAAATAAGGCCGCTTTATCCCTTTTGTCCGCGGCAAAAAGCCTGATGGTCATATATACACAAAGAGCAAACAGTACACATACGTAAATATACGCAGGCAGACGGCACACCGCTATGTTTCTTACCACGCCCCTCAGCCCGAGAAGCAGCGCATCCGGAAACCATCTGCCAAAAACCTTCGGCAGAAGTATCCCGACCAGATCGCCGGCGTATCCGTCTCCTATCCTGTTGTATTCTATATAGTCGTGTATTCCCGTGGATTCCTCCACAATGTCTCTCAGTCCGTATTCTATACAGTCATACTTGATCCTGTCATGAACCTCCTCGAGATAAACCACCCTTTCGGTCAGTCTGTCTCCCGCGTATGTATACAGATATCCGGCGCTGTCGGCTCTTGAGTACAGTTCGGAAGCTATTTCCTTAAGTTCCTCATCCTCTATGGAATCTATATCCTCCCGGTCCGTCACATACAGTATATTGGCAAGCAGATTTATATGGCTGTAGACGCTGTCTATATATCTGCCGTTAAAGACATAATTATATGCCCTCGTCCCGACATCCCTGAGCACAAATGCCCCCAGAAACAGCACGATGGACAGGGCGATCCAGGCCAGTCTTCTGAACGTGATGCTGACATACACTGCTGCTATCAGCCAGAGGATAAATGTAAATATCATCTGCGTTCTGGTGAGGGTAAGTAACAGAGAAAGGAACAGGCTGCAGATCAGATCATGCAGCTGTCCGCCGGAAACCGCCTTATGGAGCTGTACTATAAACAGAGTATAAAGGGGCAGAGCCAGAGATTCGCTCATTACTGCCACCGACATCTGTACATGATACTTCGAAAACAGCGGCGTCAGGATATAGGGTGCTGTCACAAGTCCTGCCGTGATAACCGTCGCCGGCAGGTTCAGACGGAATGTAGCGCGAACGTATGTGACAAATCTGTAAGAGGCGATAATACACAGAACAGATTGCAGAAAAGAGGCCGCGGTAAGATATCCGTCCGGAATAATGCTTCTCAGCAAAAAAAGGAACAGCGGATACACGGGTTCCCTGTGAACATGCATTTTGATGTACTGATCGGAATCGTTGTATATCGGCGTACCGAATGCAGCAAACAATCCGAAAAAGAAAAGCGAAAGCACCGCCAGGAGCAGGATATTTATCTTTTTTTCACGGGGATCATTTTGAGATTCTCTGCTCATATTCATTTTTGGGCATCGGCTTGGCGTAATAATATCCCTGAATCATATCACATCCCTGCGCTGCCAGAAAGCTGACCTGGCCTTCCTCCTCCACTCCCTCGGCAACGGTGCGCATGTTCAGATTCTTGGCAAGTCTGATAGCCTCGGAAACCACAATCTCGCGGCGCTCATCATCCGCATCACCCCTGAAGAACTCCGCATCCAGCTTGAGCACATCCAGCGGCAGATCCTTAAGTGAATTCAACGAGGAATACCCTGAACCGAAATCATCCATGGAAACCGCGAAGCCATATCCTTTAAGCTTGGTGATGGTGTTGATCAGGGCATTCTTGTCATCAAAGAAGGCACTCTCGGTAAGCTCTATCTCCACCAGGTCGTGGGGACAGCCCTCAGCATCAATCATGTCCCTGATCTGTTCCGCCAGATCGCTCTCTATAAAATGCGCTCTGGACACATTTACCGAAACCGGAACACATCTGTAGCCTTTATCGAGCCATGCCTTCTGATCCCTGGCCACATGCCGGATCATATAATGGTCTATCTCCGTAATAAATCCGTTCTTTTCGAATATCGGGATAATTGTGCCGGGGCCCTTGAAGCCATATTCGGGAGAATCCCATCTGATAAGCGCCTCCGCGCCCCTTAACTCATCTGTCTGCGGGTCGTATTTGGGCTGATAATAAACCACAAATTCCTCATTATCCAATGCGGACTGCTGTTTTTCCTGAACTATATCGATCCACTTCTGCTCCTCTACAAGCTTCTGGTCAAAAAAGGCGTATCCCGAATCGTCGCTTTCCTCAAGTGTTGCTCTGGCGGCACACGCATTATTGTATTCCGTCTCCACGTCAAGCATCCTTCTGGCCCTGACCGTGGCTCTTTTATCCTGTCCCGCGCCCAGCAGTTCTATGCCTACATGGAATGAAAACCTGTGGACACTGTCAAGCTTCTCCAGTTCGGAGATCATCAGCTTTATACGATCCGTAAGCTCGCTCTCATTGACATATTTCATCAGGACCGCAAAGTTGGCGGATGCATAGTGGGAGCATAACTCATTTCTGCCAAGAAAGCTGTTTATCAGGCCATCCATACGCCGAAGAGCGCCCTCACCCTCCCTGATGGAATGACAGACGCAGAAATTCCTGTACTTTACAAAAACCACATCCAGAATCGCGAAATTGATACCCGAGTTTCTGTTTTTTTTAAGGATAGAATCCGTGCGCATCTGAAACCACATCCAATTGCGGCTGCCCGTCACATCATCCATAAAGAATACATTGGTCAGTCTGTGTCGTCTGACCATACCGGATATAAGATAACACAGCATAAGTACAAAAACGATCAGCAGCAAAACCCCGACGATCAGGGCCATAGCGGCGATCGTAGCGGTCATATTGCTCTGAGGTCCTTCCATGATCCACCGTCTGATATACCTGTCAGGATCCCCCTCCGACACTATCTCCTTCTCCAGCCTGCGGAAGATCCCGGTAAACATCAATCCAAGCACTGTAAGCACCGTGCTTATTATGACTATTATGGTTACAGCCAGGCCAAAATTGGACTTATTCAGTTTATTAAATGCCTTATGTTTCTTATTCCTGTTCTTCATTGTCGCCCCTTGATTGTCCCACCACCGGCTGCCATTGCACATCCGCTCCGATCATTCTGTCCTCTTCGGTCTCCGGCCGGATGTTTTCAAAGGTCAATCCGTCGGAAGGATCCGTTTCCACATGGATCGGTTCAAATATGGATTCCTTGGATCTGGGTGTTTCATCGGGATCATATGGATCGCCAGTGATTTCCACCCAGGATACGCTGTCTGCTTCAGGCATTTCGTTATGTTCCCCGGCAGCCTCCCCGTTCGGTTCGGTAACACTTCTCTTTTCGGTCCTGTCTGACATTTCGAATGCCCTTATACGTTCGGAATCGATCGTCAGCTCGTTTCTTACGGCGGCAATGTCACCCGAGCTCATCCCCTGCAGCTTCATGGCACCTATAAAAGGCTTGCCGCAGATAGAGCATTTGGTAGCCGAACTGTCCACTATATTCTTACATGCAAAACAATACTTCTTCTGACACCTCTAAGACATCCTCTGATATCATTTATCCAGCAGTGCTCTAAGAGCCTCGATCAGTTTATCACGGTCTATGGGCTTGGCAATATGTCCGTTCATACCCGCTTCCTCGGCATCCCTGCGATCCTCATCAAAGGCATTGGCGGTCATGGCTACGATGGGGATATCTCTTTTGTTCCTGTCATCCAATGCCCTGATCGCCATCGTCGCTTCATAACCGTTCATCACAGGCATCTGGATATCCATGAGTATGACATCATAATACCCCGCATCCGCAGCTTTTACCATATCAACCGCTATATTACCGTCTTCAGCCTCTTCGACTTCAAACCCATACATTGTGAGCATCATTACGGCGATCTGTCTGTTGATCTCAACATCATCCACCATCAGCAGCCTGCAGCCCTTAAATGTATCGGGTTCGGCAGCACCGGACTTTTTGTCCTCCGATCGTCCGCTGTCCGCGGCTGTCCCCGTATTCTCACACTTGATCACCCTGTCAAGGGCAGCATGCAACTCGGAGGGGAACAGCGGTTTATTACAGAAGCCCATTATTCCGGCCCTGACGGCCTCATCCTTAATGGCCGGCCAGTCATATGCCGTCATCAGCAGTATCGGAGTGTCGTCGGACAATGTGTCGTGAATCTGTCTGGCGACCTCTATTCCCGACATATCCGGCATTTTCCAGTCAATGATAAATACACCGTATTTTTTTCCTCTGCCGGACGCCTGTCCGGCTTTAAGCACCGCCTCCCTGCCGGAGGATGTCCATTCAGCCTCGAGTCCCATATCGATGAGCATATTGGTCACACTGTCGCAGGCTGCGAAGTCATCGTCTACAACAAGAGCCCTGACGCCGCTCAGATCAGGTATCCTGTAATCCTTTTTTTCACCGTCTATAACCGTGAATGTAACCGACACAATAAATTCCGAGCCCTTACCGGGTTCGGATTTAACTGTTATATCTCCTCCCATCATATCCACTATCGATCTGGTGATGGCCATACCGAGTCCGGTTCCCTGAATGCCGCTCACTGTTGAATTTCTTTCGCGTTCAAAGGCTTCAAAAACCTTTGCCGCAAACTCAGGGGTCATGCCTATGCCGGTATCCCTGACACGGATCTCAAAGGGTGCCCGTCCGTCCCTGGCTTCTTCCATCTGTATGACGGTGATCATTATCTTTCCGCCCGAAGGAGTATATTTGATCGCGTTGGATACCAGATTCAGCAGCACCTGATTCAGACGCAGCTTATCGCACAGGATATTCTCGTTTGAGATCCTGAGAGCATCCATATACAGCTCCTGCTGTTTGGCCTCCACCTGACCGATTATTATTGTGTTGAGATTATGCAGCAGCTCCGAAAGGTTTACCTCTTCCTCCGCCAGCTCTATCTTGCCGCTTTCAATCCTGCTCATCTCCAGCACATCGTTGATCAGTGAAAGAAGATGCGAGCTGGATGCTTTTATCTTGCCCAGATACTCCTCTACCTGTTCTCTGTCGCCGGGATTGTCAAGTGCGAGATCCGTAAAGCCTATGATCGCGTTCATTGGAGTCCTGATATCGTGTGACATATTCGAAAGGAAATCCGTCTTAGCCTTGTTCCTCGCCTCGGACTGTACGATCTGGCTGTCAAGCTCCTTCTCACGTCTGAGCATTGTAACGAAGAGACTGAACATGATGATAAGGGCGATAACCAGCACGATCAGCTGGATCAGACCGCTGAACATCAAAGCCGATCCCACCTGTTCACTGTTCCCGCCGAATATCTGCTCTATCCTGTCCTCCAGATGAAGCCTCGCCCATACATTAACCGAGAAGAAAAGCATAAAGAGCATCATCAGCCACATTATGGTCGAATGACCGAATCTGTGCTCGGTGTCACGCTTAAAAACACACCAGTAATACAGGATTCCGGCAAAGCTCCAGACAGCCAGCATAAAATATGACTCTTTTGCAAGGGCGTTCTCCGAGAATACATTGGGAACAAGCAGACAGAAGCCAACTATGATGGATGTGCATACCCCGCAGATGCCAAGGAACTGCGCTCTTCGTTTGTGTTCTCCCTCCGCAGTCCTAAAGGCGCAGATAGAGATGTATGCATATACGATCGAAACAGTCAGTGTGGAAACATCCGCGTTCCACCCCACTGCTGTCCTGCCGAGAAACGGAATGGGGGTCGAAACAAGCAGGATCAGTATTCCCGCCCTGACAGGCACGCCTTTCTTATTTACCTCTGCGAAATAATCCGGCAGCAGCTTACCCTGTGCCATGATCATGAGAATCCTGGATGAAGCCCTGTGAAATCCCAGTACACTCGAAGAAAGAGCCGACAGAGCGGCAATCCCCACAAGCATGATACCCCATCTGCCCATGGCACGTCCGGCATTGTAAAAGACAGGTATGCCTTCTACCCCTTTGTATATGCCAATATCTTGGATATAGGCCATCCACCCGTCATACTGTGCCGGAGCACCCGATGAAGCTGTAAGTGTAAGCATCAGATAGACCATCATACCTGTCAATATGGCGAGACCGCCCATTCTGAAGCTTCTGCCGACAGTCACCCTGGTTTCCGGGATCGAATGTGCTATCGTCTCAAATCCCACAAACAGCCATGGTGCAAGTATCGCAATATTCAGGATCTGGATCCCCGGAGGCTCATTATCGGAAAATGCCGGCGTGAGTATCATCCTTCCGTCGGTATTGAACAGAACTCCGAAGAAAAGTATCACCACAGATACGAACAGTACAATCGCAAATATCTTGCGGAGCAGATTGGCAAGTCTCTTGGCGAAGCATGAGATCAGTCCGACTCCCCAGATGATCGCTATGGTAACGATCACCTCACCAATATAAACGTCATATTCCGCTACAGTATAGTGGAATCCCCATTCAAGGCTGTCACCGAGAATATAACGACCCATGAGGATAAAAGCGGTTGAATTTGCCCAGAACAGTGAAATATAAGCAAGCTCAAGAGACCATGCAGCCAGAAATGCATGATCCTCACCGAGTATGTTCCTCGTATACATATAGGAACCGCCGGCCTCGGGGAATTTCTGGGAAAGATACGAATAATTGGAACAGACAACTAACATCATCAGACCGGCGACCACCACTCCGCAGACGGTTCCCACGGGACCGGCATCCGGCAGAAATGTGGTTCCGGGCATCACAAAGGAGCCCCAGCCGATCACACAGCCGAAAGCCAGAGCCCACAAAGAAAGTGCCGAAAGATAACGTGTATTCTGATCAGTTACAGTATTTTGATCCATGCTCTGATTATATTACATATAAGGTTCGTCCGCAATCTCCATGAACATCCGGAAGCTCCGGCCGAACAGTCCTTTTATTGTGAATATAGTTTTTTCTTTCTCAGGATCAGTTCGTCTATCCTTGAAATATAATTATCTATGTCTTTTGGATTCTCACATCTTGTTATGTTAACTGCTGTTCTCTCGTTTTCCGAATATTCATCCTCTTCGGAGGCCATATTATTACCGGTTTCAGGATAATCAACTCTTTTGGATATTGCTCCGGCGCCAAGGGCTACTATGGATTGAACCTCCTCCATGATCAGTATATTGTATATCCCTTCCCTGCCGGGTATGGAATATCCGGTATTCTCAAAATTGCCGGACATATTCTTCTGACGGTACAGGTAATACGGTTTCATTCCCATTCGATCCGCGGATCCGGCCGCAAGCCTCATTGTCTCATCGGTGTTTTTAAGGGCCTCTATGCCGATCTCATCCAGATGCTCACGCAGTCCGGAGGCTCTCTTTACCGCCAGAGAATGAACAGTCAGCGCATCAGGACCCATATCCTCTATCTGTCTGAGAGTATCACCCACCTCTTCCTCACCCTCTCCGGGAAGTCCGAGTATTATGTCCATATTTATGTTGTCAAAGCCGGTTTCTCTCGCGAGACCAAAAGCTGCCCTCACCTGTTCCGGATTAGTCCTTCTGCCTATTATATCCAGGGTCTTCTGCTGCATAGTCTGGGGATTGACAGAGATCCGGGTCACCCCGTATCGCTTCATGATCTCAAGCTTTTCGCGGGTTATCGAATCCGGCCGGCCCGCCTCACAGGTAAATTCCATTGCTTTTTTAACATCTATCCGATCCGTCACATACTTAAGCAGCTTCTCAAGCTGCTCCGCTTCCAGGCTCGTGGGTGTGCCTCCACCTATATAGACGGTGTCCGGGATCCGTGAAATCTCCTCCGCCGCATAATCTATCTCTCTGAAGAGTGCTCCCAGATATTCATCTATACGGTCTCTCCATGCCGCATAAGAATAGCTTGTAAAGGAGCAGTACAGACAGGTTGTCGGACAGAACGGGATATCGATATAGAGACTGTATCCGTTTTTGTGATCTATTCCGGAAAGGATCTGTGACTCACGGCGTGCTATATCCAGTGCAAGCATGGCCTTCTCTTCGCTCACATGGTGGTATCCCTGCATATAATCCAATATTTCCTTATCATCTGCTCCCGCCCTCAATCCGGTCATCGCGAGCTTGGTGGGACGCACCCCCGTCAGATCTCCCCACGGAAGCGTGCGGCCGGTGAGCTCACACAGCAGGTCATAAAGGTGTGTCAACGGGACGGTTCTGTCGACATATTTTGGATCTGACAGACCCGAAGATATTTCCGAATCAAAATATGTCAACAGAACCATCCCGTTGACACAACGCATAAACACCGGCAGCTCAAGCAGCTTCGGATCATGCACCGGTTCGCCGTCAGCTATCACGCGAACCTCACGGTCGGGAAAAAATGCCTTCAATATCGCATTTATATTATATTGAAGTCCGGGCATGTCTGTCCGGACTATCAGGTATCTGCTGTAATCTTTTTCTGTTTTCATTGATCAAACATATCAGATGTATTACCAGAACCGTCACGACGTCACCGGATGTGTCAGCAGAATCGTTCCGGCGACAGATTATGCGGTGATGCTGTTGCCGGTATAAAGCTGGTAGTATTTGCCCTTCTGCTCTATCAGCTCGTCATGTGTTCCGCGTTCGATTATACGCCCCTGCTCCAGAACCATGATGCAGTCACTGTTTCGTACAGTACTGAGTCTGTGAGCAATAACAAATGTTGTTCTTCCCTTCATCAGGGAATCCATACCCTCCTGTACGAGACGCTCGGTACGAGTATCGATGGAGGATGTAGCCTCATCAAGGATCAGTACCGGAGGATCCGCCACAGCGGCTCTGGCTATGGCTATCAGCTGTCTCTGGCCCTGACTTAAGTTTGCCCCGTTGCCTGTCAGCATCGTATCATAGCCGTCAGGCAGCATGGATATAAAATTATGAGCGTTAGCGAGCTTCGCGGCGGCTATACATTCCTTATCCGTAGCGTCGAGCTTGCCATAACGTATGTTTTCCATAACGGTACCGGTAAAAAGATTCGTCTCCTGCAGAACTATTCCGAGACTGTGGCGCAGATCGTCCTTTTTGATCTTGCCTATATTGATGTCGTCATATCTGATCTTACCGTCCTGTATATCATAAAACCTGTTGATCAGGTTTGTGATCGTGGTCTTGCCGGCACCCGTCGAACCTACAAAGGCTATCTTCTGTCCGGGTTTGGCGTAGAGCTTGATATCATGAAGGACCATCTTCTCATCGGTATAGCCGAAATCAACCCCGTCCATGGTAACCTTTCCTTCCATCTTCTGGTAGGTAACGGTACCGTCCGCCGAATGAGGATGCTTCCATGCCCATACACCGGTGCGTTCATCACATTCGGTAATGGTGCCGTCAGCCGAAACACGGGCATTGACAAGGGTGACATAGCCTTCGTCCACCTCCGGCTTCTCATCCAGCAGCTTAAATATCCTGTCCGCACCCGCAAAAGCCATGATAACCGAGTTGAGCTGCTGTGAAACCTGGCTTATCGGCATATTTATGCTCTTTGAAAGTGCGAGGAAGGCAACCAGGGTTCCGATCGTAACTCCCCCCACGCCGTTTATCGCCATCACGGCTCCGGCTACCGCAACTAAACAATAGCTGACATTTCCAAGCTGCGCATTGACAGGCCCCAGTATATTGGCATTCTTATTGGCATTCTCGGCAGAGTCCCTGAGTTCCTCGTTCAGCTCGGCAAAACGGGCTTTGGCCTTCTCCTCGTGGCAGAATACCTTGATGACCTTCTGCCCCTCCATCATCTCCTCTATATAGCCGTTCAGAGCTCCGATATCCTTCTGCTGCTTGATGAAATACTTGCCCGAAAGGGTAACGAGCTTCTTGGTTGCGAGGATCATTACAGTGATCATCACGAGGCTCAGGACGGTAAGCAGAGGACTCAGGGCGATCATCGTACCGAGCACACTGACGATGGTAACCACACTGGATATCAGCTGGATAACTCCCTGCGATATCATCTGTCTGAGGGTATCGATATCGTTGGTGTACATGGACATGATATCGCCGTGTGCATGCGTATCAAAATACCGTATGGGCAGGCTCTGCATATGCTCAAACATCTCTATACGGAGATTCGAAAGCGTACCCTGGGTCACGTTGACCATGATACGTGCCTGGCTGTAATTGCAGATGATGCCCGCAGCAAAGATGATAACCATCTGTCCTATCTTGGTGGCCAGAAGGGAGAAATCCGGGTTCTCCTGCCCGATATAGGGCACGATATAGACATCTATCAGCTCCTTTGTAAAGAGCTGGTATCTGATATTAACATAAGCGTTTATGCCTATGCAGAGAATGACCATCAGGCAGTGAAACCAGTATCTTGATAATATCCGTTTGAAAAGTCTGGCCGATATCTCTCCGATATTGTCGATCTTGGGACGCTTACCCATGGCGGCCATATTGCGGCGTCCCATCTTTATCTCCCCCCGCTGCTGTTCTGCCATTATGCCACGCCCCCTTTCTCATCGAAATCACCGGACACCTGCGTCTGACTTTCGTATACTTCCCTGTATATCTCGTTTCCGGTCATCAGCTCATCATGTGTACCGAAGCCGTTGACCTCTCCGTTCTCGAGAACGATGATCCTGTCCGAATCCATAACAGATGAAATTCTCTGTGCGATTATAAACTTGGTAGTGCCGGGGATCTCCTCACGGAATGCCCTGCGTATGCGGGCATCTGTCGCCGTATCGACCGCACTGGTGGAATCGTCCAGGATAAGGATCTTAGGCTTCTTAAGCAGTGCCCTGGCTATACAGAGCCTCTGTTTCTGGCCTCCCGAAACATTTGTACCTCCCTGCTCTATATAGGTGTTGTAACCATCCGGCATAGCGGTGATGAATTCGTCCGCGCAGGCCAGCTTACAGGCTCTGATGCATTCCTCCTCAGTTGCATTCTCATCTCCCCACCTCAGATTATCGAGGATGGTTCCGGAGAACAGAACGTTCTTCTGAAGGACTACCGACACATTATTTCTCAGGGTCTCCAGGTCATAAGTCCTGACATCCTTGCCTCCCACGCGTACGCATCCGTCCGTCACATCATACAGACGGCTTATAAGGCTTACCAGAGATGACTTTGATGAGCCGGTGCCTCCGATTATACCTATGGTCTCTCCGGATCTGATGTGCAGATCTATATCCTTGAGAACGGGGCGTGTGCCGTTTTCGTTGTACGAGAACATCACATGATCGAAATCCACCGAACCGTCGGGTATATCGTAATCGGGGTTTTCGGGATCCGTAAGCGAACTCTCCTCCGAAAGGATCTCATAAATACGCCTTGCACTGGCTGCTGACATAGTGATCATAACAAAGATCACGGATACCATCATCAGGCTGAACAGGATCGCCATGATATATGACAGTAGCGTGGTCATCTCTCCGGTGGTGAGCTCACCGGACGAGATCATGTGCGCCCCAACCCACGCAATCGTAAGCACGCATGTGTATACAGCGGTCATCATGATCGGACCGTTCAGGGCGATATTCTTTTCGGCCTTAACAAAAAGCTTATAAATGTTCTCCGCCGCCGTCGTGAATTTGTTCTTTTCGTAATCCTCTCTTACAAATGCCTTGACAACACGTATCGCCGATACATTCTCCTGTACGGATTCATTCAGGGCATCGTACTTTTTGAAGACCTGCTCAAACAGCTTCATAGTTGCCTTGATTATTGCAAAGAGAAAGCATCCAAGAAAAAGGATGGCGGCCACAAATATCATGCTGATGCGTGCGTTTATCATAAAAGCCGCTATAAGGGCGCATATAAGCGTCATGGGAGCTCTGACGCACATTCTTAGGACCATCTGAAACGCGTTCTGCAGATTGGTCACGTCAGTGGTCATGCGCGTCACAAGACCCGAGGTTGAGAATTTATCGATATTCCTGAAGGCAAAGGTCTGGATATTCTCATACATCGCAGTACGGATATTGGACGCAAAGCCTGCGGAGGCATTTGCCGCAAGCCTGCCTGCTGCCACTCCGAAGCTCAGTGACGCGATGGCCATGACGATCATAATGGCTCCGTACTTATAGACCTCATTCATATTTCCGGGAGTAATGCCCTTATCTATGATCCCTGCCATCATCATGGGCAGGAGAGTCTCCATTACCACCTCCAGCGCCGCCAGCGTCGGCGTCAGTATTGTGGCCGTTTTAAATTCCTTCACACAGGATGCAAGCTTCTTTATCATATTCTTCTCCGTACTTATCAGGGCTTTGGTACGCTTCCCCGCACATTAATATATCTCACTCTATAAACGGATTGTTTTCTCTCTCATAACCGATCGTGGTGGAATTGCCGTGTCCGGGATAAACCCTGGTCTCATCGGGCAGTTTCATGAGCTTATCATTGATCGACCGGATCAGCGTCGGTCCGGATCCCGTAGGCAGATCGCTTCTGCCTATGCTCTCCTGAAAAAGCGTATCCCCGCTGATCAGAATCCCCGCTTCCTCAACGTAGAAGCAGCTGCTTCCAACGGTATGTCCGGGAGTCGCTATTACCCTGAAGGTAATATCGGACTCGGTTATCACATCTCCGTCCCGGAAATATTCGTCTACCCTGACCGTATACGGTCTGCCCGACTGTTCACTGACATTTGCCCTGGGATTCTCACAGAGTACCCTTTCCTCCTCGAGCGCATGCACGCGGCAGCCTGCCAGATCCCTCAGTTCATTACAGCCCCATATGTGGTCGAAGTGGGCATGGGTCAGATATATGGATCCGACACTGAAGCCTCTCTCACCAAGAGCCTCAAAAATATAATGCCCCGTATCAGCGGGGTCAAAGAATACACAATCGGAGCTTCCTTCTCTGTACAGAAAATAGCAGTTAGTCATTACCGGGCCCAGCTGCATACGCCCTATCTTGATATCCGCCATACTTAACCCGTAGTCCTCTCTATATCTATCACACTGTCTACATTCTTTATCTTTTCAAAAAGTCTGTCAAGCTCTTCTCTGGATCTGATCTCAAAGCTGATATTAAGCGTAGCCATTCCCTGCTTGGATGTTCGGCAGTTAACGGAAAGGATATCTATGCCCTTTTCGGTAAGAGCTCTGGAGATATCCGCCAGCAGCCCGCTCCTGTTATTGGCATAAACGGAGATCTCGGTCAAATACGAATCCCCGGCCGCACTTTCGGGAGAGATCTGCCACTCGGCATCTATGAGCCTGACCTGCTCGGAAAGAGGCAGATTTATAATATTCACGCAATCGGTACGATGTATCGATACCCCTCTTCCTCTGGTCACAAATCCGACTATCTCATCCCCTGGCACAGGTGAACAGCATTTGGAAAACCTGACCGCCACATCATGAATGCCCTTTACGGTAATGGCAGAGCCGTTATTCCGTGAACGCATGGCTGCATGCTGTGCACTCTGCGCAACCTGCTCGAGAATATCCTCTTCAGTGGGATTCTCTCTGTGATCCTCGTTATAATACTCCTGAAGTTTCGCTATCACCTGTCCCTCTTTGAGGGCGCCGTGACCGATAGCGGCAAGCAGTGAATCCCAGTCATTAAATCCGTATCTGGAGATGACACGATTCATGTATCCGGTGGTCATTATATCAGACACAACTATGGAATGCGTCTTGATGTAGTTATTAAGGGCATCACGCCCCTTAACGATATTGTCTTCCTTTAGTTCCTGCTTAAACCACTGGTTTATCTTATTACGCGCCTGTGACGACTTGGCAATGGCCAGCCAGTCACGGCTCGGTCCCTTTGCATTCTGGCTGGTGATGATCTCTACACGATCACCGTTCTTGAGCTCATACTCTATGGGAACGATCTTGCCGTTAACCCTGGCGCCTATCATACGGTTGCCGACAGCCGAATGCACGGAATACGCAAAATCTATGGGTGTCGAGCCCGATGGCAGGTTCTTGACCTCTCCGCCGGGGGTAAAACAGTACACATGATCCGAGAAAAGATTCAGATCACTCTTCAGCATACCCATAAATTCCCTGTTGTCCTGGGAATCCTGCTGCCATTCCAGTATCTGTCTGAGCCAGGTCAGCTTTTCCTGCTCCGAATCGTCTATCCTCTTGCCGTCGGAGGCAACCTTATACTTCCAGTGTGCAGCGATACCGTATTCGGCCGCCTTATGCATCTCGTTGGTACGTATCTGTACCTCAAAGGGCTGCCCCGAATTACCTATCAGCGTCGTATGAAGCGACTGATACATATTCGCCTTGGGCATGGCTATATAATCCTTGAATCGTCCCGGGATAGGCTTATACATCGCGTGTATAACACCGAGCGCCGCATAGCAGTCCTGAATGCTGTCTACTATTATCCTGACCGCGAATACATCATATATCTGATCCAGGGTCTTGTTCTGGTTGCGCATCTTCTTGTATATACTGAAAAAATGCTTGATGCGTCCGTTGACCTGGGCATGTATCCCGGCACTGACTATATGCTCCCGCACCTCATCCACTATGCCCTGAATGTATTTTTCCCTCTCCTCTTTGTTGATATCGATGCTGTTGACCAGCTCCATATAAGCCTCCGGCTCAATATACATCAGGGAAAGATCATCCAGTTCAACCTTGATCTTACTGATACCGAGTCTCTGGGCTATCGGGGAATATATGTCCAGCGTCTCTCTCGAGATACGCTCCTGCGCCTCGGGAGGCTGGAATTCAAGTGTACGCATATTGTGGAGCCTGTCCGCAAGCTTGATAAGGATAACCCTTATATCCTTGGCCATGGCAAGGAACATCTTGCGCAGGTTCTCAGCCTGCATCTCCAGTCTGTCGACCTGGTGGTTGCTGCCCACAAACTGAAGCTTGTCCAGCTTGGTCACGCCGTCCACAAGATTGGCCACATCCTCGCCGAACTCCGCCTTGAGCTCGCCCATGGTCATATCGGTATCTTCTATGACATCATGAAGCAGACCTGCAACTATGGTCTCCTTATCCAATTCCAGATCTGCCAGTATAATGGCAACGCTCAATGGATGAATGATATAGGGCTCACCCGATTTGCGCACCTGTCCCTCGTGACATCTGACTGCCGTCTTATATCCTTTTTCGATCAGGGAGATATCATCGGAAGGATGATATTTGCGCACACGCGCGATAAGGTCCTGATATAATTTCTCAGGACTCCTTGATTCCACAGATACAGTATGTGAACCGGGTATGATCTTGACACCGGCTCTATCCACATCTGACATAGATACACCTGCTCCAAGCTCTGATTCTGCAGCCTCAGATCCGATCATACGGTCAGCTGATGACTGTTCACAACAGCCGGACTCCTCAAATCCGACCGTTAAAGTATATACCAAAACACCACCGGTAGTCAATAAATCGACTTTTGATGAACCAATTCCGATGTGTTATACTTGGTCTATAATCTCTTGTCCGGAGAAAGACAAGGAGGCACTATGATCAACAATCTGCATGTTAAAAATCTGGCTCTCATCGATGAGGCGGATGTTACCTTTACCCCGGGACTCAATATCCTGACCGGCGAAACCGGAGCGGGCAAGTCGATAATCATCGGCTCCCTCGGACTGGCCATGGGCGCCAGAGCCGACTTGAGCTCCCTTCGGACGGGTGCGGACTCGGGCAGCGTAGAGCTGACCCTGACCCCGGATGACGATTCTTTTTATGCATTGCTGGACGAAATGGGGATAGAGCACGAGGAACGCTCCTGCATAATCAGAAGACGTATCACCGCAGGCGGCTCCGATTGTCATATCAACGGCCACAGGGTTACCCTCAAAGAGCTCTCACGTATCTGCTCTTCGGCCATAGACATCTGCGGTCAGAGAGAATCCGTCACACTTCTGAAGGAATCCTCTCTAAGGAATCTGCTGGACGATTACGGGAAGGACGGTCTGAAGGAAAAGCTTGCAGAGCTGAAAGCAACTTTCAATGATTACTCCGGTATATTATCCCGGCTGGACAACATAGAGACGGATGAATCGCTTCGCAAGAGAAAAGCCGATCTCGCCGAATACGAGATAAACGAGATCGACGAGGCACAGCTTAAGCCCGGTGAGGATGCTGAGCTTGAGACGGGCTACCGCAGACTGTCCAACATATCCCGTATCAGCGAATCACTTTCGATGGCCGGTAAGCTGTTAGAGGGGGAGGAAGGAGCCGGTACACTTATATCCAGAGCCCTGCGCGAGATAATGACGGTATCCGAATATGATGACGCCCTCTCTCCCATTCAGGATTCACTGGCGGACTTAGAGAGCATGAGCCAGGATCTGATACATGAGTTAAGGAGCTATATGGACGGTTCGGATTATGACCCGGAGGAATTCGCCGGGATCACTGCACGTCTGGATCTTATCAATCATCTGAAGAGCAAATACGGCCGGTCCATCGAGGATATCCTCAGCTACAGAGACGAAAAAGCCGAAGAACTGGCTGCTCTGAATGACCAGGGCAGCTATATCCTCCGTCTGAATGCCGATAAGGAACGTCTGCACGCTGATCTGCTCCTCCGGTGCGCAGACCTGCACGATATGAGGCTTAATGCGGCCAGGGCCCTTGAAGAGCGCCTTATAGACGAGCTCAAGGCCATGAACTTTCTGGATGTCAGGCTGGAGATCAGTGTAAACGCCGATCCCGGACAGATCACGTCTAACGGGTATGACAGCATTGACTTCAATATCTCCATGAACCCGGGCGAGGACCCGAGACCCTTAAGCAGTGTGGCAAGCGGCGGCGAGCTTTCGCGTATCATGCTTGCGATCAAATGCGTTACCGGAGACACCGACCGGATAGGAACTCTCGTCTTTGATGAGATCGACACCGGTATTTCCGGCATCACTTCACTTAAGACCGGCGAAAAGCTGCACGAACTCTCCCGTACTCATCAGGTGATCTGCATCACGCATCAGGCCCAGGTTGCCGCACAGGCGGATACACACTTTATGATATCCAAATCCGTGCGCGGTGATCGCACCTATACCGATGTCACGCCGCTGGATCATGACGGTATGATCGATGAACTTGCCAGGATGATGGGTACAGACAGGATCTCCGAGGCCGCGAGATCCGCTGCCGAAGAGTTAAAGAACGGGGCTAAGGTATGACCTTGCCCCGCTTAAGTCACATTGGTTTTAATTTCTGATGCAGAGTAATTAAGAAGCTGTTCTTGCCGAGCTTGATAAGCCTCGTCACCTTCTCGGATCTCCTTATCGTCACATAATCCCCGTTCTCTATCATCTGGGGCTTACGTCCGTCGAACTGTATCGCTACCCCTGATCTGCATGTATCCGGGATACGCACGACGATCTCGTCCTCGGGTCTTAGGACTATACTCCTGGTATTTAACGTGTGAGGGCATATCGGAGTCAGCACTATCGTGCTGGCACCCGGTTCAACGATGGGACCGCCCGCCGAAAGGTTATATCCGGTGCTGCCGGTAGGCGTCGATACTATAAGTCCGTCGGCAGAATAGCCGTTTAAGAATGATCCGTTTACTATCACCTCATATTTGATCAGGCAAAGCGCTCCGTAACCGGTGATAACTATATCATTGAGACAATGATCCTCAGAATCGACTCCCGAAGTGTTGATGACACCCCACAGCATCATCCTGTCCTCTACGACATAATCCCCCTTGATAAGTCTCACTATATCGGGCTCTATCGAGTCAAAATCCGATTCCGCAAGATATCCCAGATTGCCGATGTTAATGCCAAGAAGCGGTGTAGCCCTGCCCAGCAGGTCACCTGATGCCTTTAGCATGGTGCCGTCTCCTCCGAGTACCAGCACGGCCTCCGCATCAGCCGGCGGATTGGGACCGGACGTTACGCTCTGTGCCCCGTTCTTCCTGAGGAGCTCCGCAAGCCTCCCGGTATAGCTCCCATCGGGATCCTTGGTTTCGTTGGTTATTAAATGAAATCTGTTCATCTGTCCAGTTCTCCGTGAGCGGCATCCACTACTCTCTCTATCAGCCTGTCTGCAGTCTCATCGTCCGTGACCGGTTTGGGCACTTCCCCGGGGGTTTCCCAGGATACGGGTTTTCTCATGTACAGCAGATATTCTATGTTGCCCTCCGGGCCCCTGATCGGTGAATGATCGAGTCCTATCACCTCAAAACCTGTCTTAACGGCCTCGTTCCACACCTCCGATATCACCTCGATGTGTACAGCAGGATCCCTTACCACTCCCTTTTTACCGACCTTTTCACGCCCGGCCTCAAACTGGGGTTTGATCAGGGCTACCATCTCACCCCCCTCTCTCAGGATCCCGTATGCGGGCGCAAATATCTTTGAAAGAGAGATGAACGAAACGTCACAGGATGCAAAATCAACCTCTTCGCCGATATCCTCCGGAGTCATATAGCGGAAATTGATCCTTTCCATGCAAATGACTCTTTCGTCATTCCTGAGCTTCCAGTCAAGCTGTCCGTGTCCCACATCGACACTGTAGACCTTAGAAGCGCCGTTCATCAGCATGCAGTCGGTGAATCCCCCTGTGGAGGCACCTATATCCAGAGCCGTTGCACCCTTTATGTCTATCGGAAAAACCTCCAGGGCCTTCTCGAGCTTAAGACCGCCCCGGCTAACGTATCTGAGGGCAGAACCTCTTACCTCCACTCTGGCGGTATCCATATCAAAGGTACTTCCGGCTTTATCCTCCTTCTGGTCATTCACGTATACAATACCGCTCATGATCAGAGCCTTAGCCTTTTCACGGCTGGGAGCCAGGCCTTTTTCTGTTAAGATCATATCCAGTCGTTGTTTATTCATATATCTCAAACATAACCGGGGTCACCCGTTTCACATGCCTGCCCGGAGCTTACACCACCGACAATATCCGGGCCGTTATGCTCTCTGCATCCAGCCCGATCTGACTTTTGAGTATATCCACGCTTCCATGCTCCACATAGGCGTCCGGGATAGCGACATGCATGACCTGCACCCTTTTGGCATAAGGTGAATTCTCTATCACGCTCATAACCTGCTGTCCGAAACCGCCGGATTCCACGTTCTCCTCCATGGTAACGATCAGCCTGTGTGTCTCTGCTGCCCTGATTATATATTCCGAATCCAGAGGCTTGACAAATCTCGCATTGGTCAGTGAACAGTCAAATCCCTTTGCCTTCAGATTTTCCCTGACTGCCTCGGCGCATTTTACCATGCTTCCGACCGCATACAGCAGGATATCCTTTTCCGTATAGATTGGTTCGGAGGTACCCAGGATCACCGGTGCGCGGTATTCCTCCAGGCCGATATATGCATTGCCTCTGGGGTACCTGATCGCTACAGGAGCATTAAGCCTGACCGCGAACTTGATCATATCCGACAGCTCCCATTTGTTTTTGGGTGCCATGACGGTCAGACCGGGGATCATGGACAGATAAGACAGATCAAAGATCCCCTGATGTGTCTCCCCGTCACTTCCGACCAGTCCCGCCCGATCGATCGCAAAGATGACCGGAAGCTTCTGCAGGCATACATCATGAATGATCTGGTCATAAGCCCTCTGCAAAAAGGACGAATATACCGCAACTATCGGGATCATGCCTCCCGCAGCCAGTCCCGCCGCAAATGTGACCGCATGCTCCTCGGCGATCCCGACATCAAAAAACCTGTCGGGAAACATGTTTCTGAAGCGTTTGAGTCCCGTACCGTCCGGCATTGCGGCAGTAATGGCGACGACCTTTTCGTTGCGCTCCCCCAGCTTGCACATGACAGTGGAGAATATGTCGGTGTAATTCGCAGTAGTCCTCGGATGGGTAGGCAGTCCGGTCTCTATCTCAAAGGGCTCCGCACCGTGAAACCGTGCGGGATGCTTGATCGCGGGCTCATATCCGCGCCCCTTCTGGGTGAGGACATGTACGATGACCGCTCCCCTGACCTTCCTTGCTTCCTTAAGCGCTCTCTGCATCTCGGGGATATTATGGCCGTCCACCGGCCCAAGATAGGTTATTCCCATATCCTCAAAATACATTCCCGGAACGACCATGCTCTTTATCGTCCTCTTGGCACGTCTGATGCGTTCGATGAGCTCATCGTTCTTTTTGGACTTCGCCAGGGAATAGTATATGCCGTCCCTGAGGTTCAGATATTTGTCGGAGGTACGGATGCTGTTTAGGTACCTTGACATCCCTCCCACATTTTCGGAAATGGACATCTCATTGTCATTCAGGACTATGATGAAATTCGTATCTATCCTCGACGCGTTGTTAAGCGCTTCATAAGCCATGCCGCCGGTAAGCGAGCCGTCGCCGATCACGGATACGATCGTGTTCTTCCCACCCTGCAGGTCCCTTGCCTTAACAAGTCCGAGCCCCGCCGAAATGGATGTGGAGCTGTGACCGGTATCAAAGGCATCGCAGTCGCTCTCTCCCCGTTTGGGAAATCCGCTCAGTCCTCCGTACTGACGCAGATGTATGAATCCGTCTCTCCGGCCGGTGAGGATCTTATGCGTGTAGGACTGGTGCCCCACATCCCATATGATCTTATCCTCGGGAAGATTCAGTGACAGATGAAGAGCCATGGTAAGCTCCACCGCTCCGAGGTTGCTGCCCAGATGTCCTCCCGTTACCGAAATGCTCTGTATCAGGAACTCCCTGATCTCCTGTGCGAGGGCATCGTAGTCCTGCGGATCTATATCCTTGATATCATTTGCTTTTTTGATCTTCTCCAGAAACATATGTTTATTTCCCTACAGGATTTATTGTCATTCAAGTATACTTTCTGTATGTATAAAAAACAAGAGAATACACACTCATTCCCCTGTGCCGGCAGTATCATCCGCGGTTCATCTTTGCAATGGATGATAAAGTCGGTATCTTAACGGGACAGACATCCATACAGGAAAGCGCCTTGGAACAGCCTCTCGCAAAATGTTCCTTATATGCCTCCGAGATCTCCTTACCCTGCGTATTGCTCCTGGCCTCTATCAGATAGCAGTCGTTTGCAAAGGCTGCGCCGTAGAAGTTCTCACCGGCCCTGTAATTGGGACAGACCTCGAGGCACAATCCGCATTTTAAGCACCTTCCGGTCATATACATGTGTTCATACTCCGAATTATCGGCGCCCTCATACTCCTCTATATATGCATTAACCTTCATCAGATTCTCTTGTATGATACTTCTGTCCACTACAAGATCCACGATAGTCGGAAATTTTCTCAGAGGCTCAAGTGTGATCGTATCCCCCTTCAGATCCTTCAGAAACGTATCACAGGCCAGAGCAGGCACTCCATTGATGACCATGGCACATGCACCGCACATTCCCTGGAGACATGAGCATTCCCACAGTATCCTCGGTGCAGGATTTCCGGAGCTGTCCTTTAGATCATCCTTATAGTTCAGTTCGTCTATCATTCCCGCGATCGTCTGGTTCTCTGTCTCTTCTTCATACAGGAATTCCTGCCAGAAGGGCTCAGATCCCGGATCTCGCTGACGCAATACCTTAATTTTCATAAGCCCCCTCCGTATCAAGTTCCGTTCCTATCCGGCCTTCATCATACGATACTATGGTTGCCGCGCGGAAGCCCTCCTCAGTATCGGGATAGTCGCTGCGTATGTGCGATCCGCGGCTTTCACGGCGGAAAAGCGCACTCGTCAGGACTGCCTTCGCGAGTGTCAGTATACCCGATAACGAATAGCCGAAGTATGCAAACTCCGAGCTGTCATAACGGATCTTATCAGCCACCGAGAGATAATACGAGACTTCCTCCAGGCCCTTTTTGAGGCTCGCTTCATCCCGGACTATCCCAAGGGTTTCTTTCATTGTTTCCGCCAGCATATATCTGATGTACACAACCGGAAACGGGCTTTTGGAGCTTTTAAGAGTCTGAAGCTCCATTCTTGCCATTTCAAGCTCCGAACCGAAATCCGCACTGAAGGCCTTGCTCTCACTTCGTTCTATGGAAGCTGCGGCCATTTTTGCACCGTATATCGCGGCCAGCAGGGAATTCCCCCCGAGCCTGTTCGCACCGTGATAGATCGAAGCGCATTCACCTATGGCATAGAGATTACCGATATTGCTCTCATGAGAGTTGTTCACGGCGATCCCTCCCATAAAAAAGTGTACCGAAGGAGCCACCGGAATGCTTTCCTTTGAGATGTCGATACCGCGGTATTTTTTGCAAAGCTCATATACCTCGGGGATCCGGTCCAGTATCCTTTCTTTTCCGAGAAACGAGATATCCAGAAAGATATCCCTGCCGGTTTCGGCCATACATCCTGAAACGATATCCCTCGGCATCAGATTGCCGCGCTCCCCGTATCTATCCTCCATAAAATAAACTCTTTTTCCGTTTTCCTCATAATAGAGTCGTCCTCCCTCTCCTCTGACGGCCTCGGAAACAAGCATTTTCTTCTGGGAGGTTTCCATGGTAGTGGGATGATACTGGATAAACTCGAGGTTCTTAAGCTTCACACCCTGCATAAGGAGTCTGCCCTCCGCATATCCGTCGCACAGTATTGAGCCCGTGGTCTTGCCGAAAAGGGCATTCTGCCCTCCCGTAGCAAAGACCACACTGTCAGCCGTGATAACCTCGATATCATAGTCTGATTCATTAAAAAACAGCGCGCCAAAGCATCTGCCGTCCCTGATGAGCGCACTGTGAAAATCCATCCAGAGACGTCTCTTGATGCGCCCGATGCCCTCGAGCCGCCTTGCCTCCATTACCAGAGCCGTCACTATCTGCTTGCCCGTGGAGGAACCGCAATAGCAGGTTCTTTTATAGGACTGTCCTCCGAAAGCCCGGCGCGAGATATTCCCGTCCGCATCGTTAGTGAACACCGTACCGATCTTCGTAAGCCACCTTATGATATCGGGAGCACTCTCACACAGTCCTGTTACGGCGCTTTTGCCGGCTATATCGCAGCCGCCCTTTAATGTATCATCTATATGGCAATCAATGCTGTCTCCGGGGTCACAGTTATCCAATACCGCATTTATCCCGCCGGCTGCCAGTACAGACTGCGATCTCTCGGAGGAAAACGGAGAAACAAGGATCACCTCCATGTTTCTCTGCGCACATTCAATGGCGCATGTAAGCCCCGCTATCCCGCTTCCGATTATTAAGACCTTTTTCATGATATTTACATCCTGTAATGAATTATCCGTGTTTCCTAAGGAGCTGTTCTGTGACAGATCCTAATGACCAAACAGCATCAGATGAGTTCTGACGATGATAAATCCGGTTATAACCGCAGCGATGGGTGCCAGTATGATCAGAAACCTGTCGATCGAGGCTCTCTTTCGGTCATCCGTAAGCCATCCCAGAGAGATCAGGGCCCTGGTGAATGATATCGCAACATGGGTATAGAGCGAAGCAAAAAAAATGACCTGTGACGCCTCAACTAACCAATACCATATGGTTCCCACGCTCATGCCAAGCAGCTTGAAGGAATAGATATGTATTGGCAGCAGGATCAGCATCAGCATTCCGCTTCCACGCTGGATCAGCGTTCTGGCATTCAGCTTTTTGTACATTACGGAGGAGCTGTCATGCAGACGTACCAAACTAAACACGGACAACACGATATGTATGAGTATCAAAGCAGCCGTGCCGTAGCCGAGGACCTTGGAGATCACCGGATTATAATAAAAGATCACATAGGATACCAGCTGATAGACCGCATGAGCAAGCATCAGTATGATCGACAGCAGAGATATATATCCGTTTGCTTTTTTTACAGAATTCATTCAACTACCCCGATCGATTCAAAGATCCTGACCGGCATTGCTGCCGGCAGCTTAGGGAAACGCTGATCAAATCGTTTCCTTAGGATTCTCCGGTTAATCCCCATTTATCCTGCCATATCCGTTCTATCTTCTCATGCATCACCGGCCTGATCATGTATGATCCGACGATACCCGCTGCCAGCGAGAAGAGGATCGGCCAGATGATTCTAATATCCATCTCGGCCACAAGTATCCCGTTTTCAAGCGTAGGATCAAATACGAAGCAGGTCCAGTCGTATACGCCGTGCAGGACCATGGACGGAATAATACTGCCGCTGCGCAGATATATCGCACAGAAAAAAATGCTCTCCAGCATCGTGACAAAGGCCTGCACCACCACCATTGACGGATTTCCCTCCGAAAGATTTGCCAGATGCATTAATCCAAACACAAGTGAGATAAAAGAAACTATGATCATGATCTTATGCCGGCTCTTCAGATATCTCATACCGATGGGAATGCTGAAGACTCTGAACATCGATTCCTCCACTATACCGGCAGAAAGAGCCATGCATAAATACTTGACCGTCGGTTCAAAATACCAGTCGTTTTCAACACCTGTATATACCGTGTCAGCAATTATGCGTAAAACATAGGGCAGACACAGCACAAGTACCTCACCGGGCGAAACCTCCGTCCGCATGCAGCCCTTAAACCCCGGAGAAAACCACCACCTGAACGCCACTATCACAAGTAACGCAACACCGCACTCGATCAGATACCCGGTCGGACTGTCTTTGCCCGAAAACATGCTGATAATAAAAGTGATCATCAGCATGGACAGGATCATCGCTATGACAGGTGCCTTTTCACAGATAATATGATTTCTTTCCGATCTCTTCATGAACTGCCTTCCGTAACCGTCTTAGTTAACTTATATTTCCGAACAGTTCCTTACTTTGTACAATACTTCCGGATCACCATAGGCCAGATCCACATTGCAAACATAACCATAATGAAGTTTGCAGTAAGATTTCCCCAATGACTGCCGAAGGCTGCCACTATCGTAGCGGGAGCAAAAAGTTCCTTCCATGCAAACATAAGGGCGCCGCCTATACATGTAAGCACCGGCAGTTCCACTGCGTTCACGGGAATCTCATAATGCAGATAATGTCTGTCTATATAACTTCCGATCAGAAATCCGATAAACGCTCCGCATGCCTTGAAGGAATCGTTCATCATCTTCTGTGGGTCGACCAGAAGCCGGCCGTCAACATAATCCATCGGATAAGGCTTAAGCATGATATACGCCATGGCTATGATCACAAAAACAAAACCGATCACGGTAAGTATATCAATAAGCTTTTCATTGCCTTCGATCCTGTTCTGAACTATCCCAATGATAAAAATAAGGAGAATGGATTCGGTACATCCGACAAGTACATCCTGAGGAGTATGCACTCCGAGGAAATTTCTCGAAAACCCTGTCAGAAGGATCAGAACCGCACATACGACCGCCAGCCATCTGCGTTTATCCTTCTGCCACACAAAGGTGGTACCGTAAAGGGCCGTAGAGACCATCGTATGACCGCTGGGGAACGAATAACCCGTTGCCGCGACCTTGGAATCTCCCGCCGGCTCGATAAGCTCCGAACGAATCCAGGGGCGGTAAGCGCATACCGTCAGCTTGATCAGTCCGTTAACCAGTTCGCCTATGCCCCAGGTAGCGATATAACGGTAGCCCCATTTTTTGTCTACGCACCAAAAGACGATGAAAGGCAGAAACGGCAGAATATCCACCGCGAATTTGGACAGTGCATTGAAGAATTCATCAAACACACCGCCGGTGGCATTGCGCAGTTCCTGCAGCAACAAAAGATACTGAATATCAATTCCCATGATAATCCTCCTGAATAAATGATTTTATTAATGACTGAATTGATTGATCCTTTCCTTAAGCCTTGCGGCCGATCAGCGATGAGACAAGCTCTTCGAGGAATTCGTTGCGGACTTCAAAACCTTTCAGGATATCCAGTGCCTCGTTGCTCAGTCTCTCAACCTCGGCCGCGGAAGCATCCAGCCCGTTGACCGTGACATAAGTGGTCTTGTTGTTTTTGTCATCGGATCCTATGGGTTTGCCGAGTTCCTCTTCGGTAGATGTCACATCCAGGATATCATCCTGTATCTGGAATGCTATCCCGATATTGTACGCCGCTCTGTCAATGGCGATCAGCGTATCGTCGTCCACTCCCCCCAGCAGCGCTCCTATATCCATCGATGCACGGATCAGTGCCGCGGTCTTGTTCTTGTATATGTATATAAGCTGCTCCGGGCTTACGTCCGGGGACTTCCCGGCCTCCACATCGGCACACTGTCCGCCTATCATTCCGTTAATGCCGCTATGATAAAACAGCAGCTTCATGGCTTCGGCCACAAATGTTGTATCCAGCTCGTCCTCGGCCAGATCAAATGCCATCAGAGCCGTCTCGGCGGCATAATTTAACAGCCCGTCACCCGCAAGCACGGCCATTGCCTCATCATACTGCTTCCATGCAGACGGCTTGCCCCTGCGCAGCTCATCCCCGTCCATAGCCGGCAGATCGTCATGAACCAGCGAATACGTATGTATCATCTCTATAGCCGCCATAAACGGAGCGATCAGCCTGCCGTCACCCCCGCACAGGATATGAGTCTCTATCATGAGCATGGGGCGTATACGCTTTCCGCCGGCCATAAAGCTGTAATTCATGGCCTCGGTAACCCTGCCTCCGTATCCCTCCTCCTTAGGCAGATACTTGGTAATGATCCCCTCGGTGCGCTCTATCCTGTTCTTTAATTCTGTGTTAAAATCCATGTTTTTCTCCATAAAAACTAATTAAACTCCTCCAGACTGCCGTCGGAGCCGAGCTTCATGACCTTCTTCTCTATAATGTCGATCCTGTCGTTACATTTCTCCAGCAGCTTCATTCCGGATTCATATTTTGCAAAAGCGTCCTCGATCGGGATCTCCTTATCCTCAAGCTCTTCAATCAGTTCCTCGATCTGTTCGAACATATTTTCCAGCGTGGTCTCGTCTCTGTTATCCATTTTATCATCCTCACTATCTGACAACGGCATCAAAATATCCGTCCCTGACATAAACCCTTATATCATCGCCGGCACTGACATCCCCGACGCTGCTGATCCTGCCCGATACCGGAGATGATACGACGGAATACCCCTGATTAAGCTTTTCAAGCGGCGATAACCCCTTCATCCTTTCGATATACATCTGCAGCCTGTGTCTTTTCTCCCCGGTAACGGCATTCATGGCACCTGACAGTCTGTCCTCCAGATTCATCAGATAGGTTTTCTTCTGAAGCATCTGGCTGGAGGGTGAAAGCGCGTTTACCTTCAGCGACAGCTCCCTGTGTCTGTATCTGCATTCCTTGATCACATCGAGCATGGCCTCCGTAAGACCGTCACGAAGACCGTTATATTCGCTGATCAGCCTGTCCGACTCATATACTGCCAGTTCGGCGGCCGCGGAAGGTGTAGGTGCTCTCATATCCGCGACAAAATCTGCTATCGTAATGTCCGTCTCATGTCCGACCGCCGAGATTATCGGGATCGGGCAGTCAAAAATAGCCTGGGCGGTTTCCTCTTCGTTAAACGCCCACAGATCCTCGATCGATCCGCCGCCGCGGCCTACTATCATAACATCCACATTCTGTGCGGTAAGGGCCCGTATTCCGGCCGCTATGCTCGCGGATGCGCCATCTCCCTGCACGAGAGCCGGATAGAGAATGATCCGGATCCCGGGATTCCGTCTTTTGGATACATCTATTATGTCCCTGACAGCGGCTCCGGTCGGAGCCGTTACAACTCCGAGTGTACGAACATATTTCGGGATGGGCTGTTTGTATTCGGTGGCAAACATTCCCCGCTCTTCCAGCTCTTCCCTGAGCTTTTCATACTTAAGATAAAGCTCTCCGGTACTTGTGTTCAATCTGGCGGTATCGGCGTACAGACTGTAGGAGCCGCTTTTTTCATAAACGTCTATACGGCCCGTGAGTTCTACGTTCTGGCCGTTCTCAAGCCTGAAATCCAGAAATCTCGCCGCGCTTTTGAATATCGCGCACGAGATCTGCGCATCATCATCCTTAAGCGTAAAATAAATATGTCCGGTCTGGTGGTACTTACAGTTGCTGACCTCGCCGTTTACCTGAACCTTTTTCAGCATAAAGTCCTGACTGAACATATTGTGGATATATTTAGTTATCTCACCGACTGTGTATGTTCTCATCGAGTCACCGGTCACTTACCGGCTGTCACAGCTTTTTACGACAGACCAAAAAGTCCCGGCCTTATAAGCCTGTATCATCAGGCAAACTTGGCCAGGACACCATTTACAAAACCTCCGGATGAATCCTGACCGTATTTCTTGGCCAGCTCCACCGCTTCATTGATCGCAACCGACGTGGGTATATCGTCGTCATAGAGGATCTCATATACAGCCAGACGGATGATCGTCAGATCCGATCTGGACATTCGTGATGTAGTCCAGTTTTTGCTATTGCTGTCAACTGCCGCATCAATCTCGTCTATCCTGTCTGCTATCATTCCGAATTTGGTCCTGACATAATCCCGTTCCCCGTCAGTCGCATTATCGGGCCAGTTATCGGAATCAAAAAACAGTTCGACCTGTTCGTCCATAAGCTCGGGCGGATGAAACTCCACCCTGAACAGCAGCAGATATATCGCTTCACGTATCTTTCTTCTGGTCATGATCTATTTGCCGGGCGCACTGATGCCGGAAATCTTTACGTTTACATCAGTCACGCTAAGGGAAGTCATGTTTTCTACGCTGGATTTGACTCTCTCCTGTACCTTCTGACAGGTAGCGGGAATATTGTATCCGTATTCCATAACTATGGAGAGATAAGCCTTGACGGATTTACCGGAAACATCTACCTTGACTCCTCTGTTCAGAGCCCTTACGCCGACCCTGTCGAGCAGTTCGGCAGTCACATCGCCGGCCATACCATGGACTCCCTCTATCTCGGTAGCAGCCAGAGCTGCGATCATGCCCACCACATCATCGGCAATTTTAACCGATCCTATGGGTTCTTTTTCAGATATTGCATCGAATTTTTCTTTATCCGCCATATTATCCTCCAAATCCGGTCTAAGATCCGATGTCAGGTCACGTTGTTCTCACACATTTGACCATAAACAACATTATTATATTAAATTCCATGTCAGTTATCAAGTTTAAAACTGATGGTAAACGCATCCTGGTTTTCCCAGAAACTGATGGTATTACCGGATTTGCGGCTTCCCATTATCCTGAATATGTTCTGGTTATCAAGCAGATATGCTTTCACGCTCTGATAAGATACGGCATCGGAGGTCTTGATAGCCACGAATTCCTTACCCTGTGCATAGGCCTTGTCAAACACAGCCTGCAGTCCCGCTTCATCGGGATATGTAAAATACGCACCCTCTCTGACATAGTAATTATCGGCTATCGAATCACATGCCGGCAGCTCAACGGGTGCATTGGGATAATGCGTCAGGAACATCTCATATGCCGGAACACAGAGATAGTCATAGCTGATCGACGGCATGGAGCCCGCCTCTTCGTTTTCGCTGCGATAGTTGGCATCCCCCCAGGTAGTATCCACATAGTAATATTCTCCGTCCGAATACACGAGATTCCAGGCGTGATTACCGTCCTGTGTCGTTGTTCCGGTAATGAGCGAACACTGTATTCCGACTCTTTCGCACAGATACTGCGTCGCCTTGGCGTACCCCTGGCATACGCTTCTGCCATTGATAAATACCGAGCAGATATTCTGATTGTCCACGGCGTTCAGATCATATTCCGTATTTTTGATTATATATTCATAAATATATTTGATCCTGGTATAGTCGTCTCCGCCGGGCATGCCGCTGAGTGCGGCACTGACATAATAATCTATCGCATCCTGACGCTGTCCGACAGTATTGGCATCCATCGTATATGTACCTTTGAAGCCCATGGCCTCCATTGATTCGCCGCGGGTATAGCGGGTATATACATAGCCGGAGGTCCAGAATATCTCGGGATGATCCATCATAACGCACGTAAAGATCATATTGATCGCATCCACATCAAAGCAGTCAATGCCGATGTTTGATGACATCGTGATAAGTGCGAGATACATCTGGTTATATACCTTGCGTCCCTCCTCCGTCAGATGCTCATACGCATATTTACCGGCGTTATTGGTATAGCCCACCTGCAGCTGCTCCGGCGTAAAATACACCAGTGAGTCTATGCCGCTTGAGTCCTCTTTTGATTCCACGTCATAATCATCGGACCCGCCCCAATCATCCTCAAGTCCGTAGGATGACGGAAACTGGGCATTTCCGATACTGTCCATATATGACGGAGTATATTCGCCGCTCTCGCTGCGTTCCTGCTCAGGTATAGGCTCAACCCTTCTGCCCGTTTCCGCTGATTCGGGACGCACGATATACAGACCGCCGCATCCCGTAAGAAGCACCGCAGTCATCAGCAGGCATAAACACCCGGCGGCAATATTTCGTTTAAAACTCTTCAATATCATATCAATCCGCCGAACCAAACTCAGAAAGAACAAGTCCCTCATTTCTCTCCAGGGTCATCCTCACGCTCCATTCATTCACAAACAAAAGGAGCGGCCTGTCTTTCAGATCCGATACCTTTTTCATATCGGACGTACCGGTCAGTCTCTGTACATCCACTTCGGTATAGTTCTCTATCCACCTTATATATTCGTAAGGAAGGCTTTCAAGCTTTATCTCCACGTTATATTCGTTTTCAAGTCTGTATTTGAGCACATCGAACTGAAGCACTCCCACAACACCCACGATAACCTCCTCAAGGCCGCTGCCGAGCTCCTTGAAGATCTGGATCGCGCCCTCCTGCGCTATCTGGGTAACGCCCTTTACAAACTGTTTGCGCTTCATCGTATCCAGCTGTCTGACCCTGGCAAAATGCTCGGGTGCAAAGGTCGGTATGCCCTCATACCTGTAATCCTCCTTAGGTGCCACCAGAGTATCTCCTATGGAAAAGATGCCGGGATCGAAGACGCCTATGATATCGCCGGCATAGGCCTCATCCAGGATCTTACGTGAATCCGCCATGATCTGCTGGGGCTGTGAAAGACGCATGACCTTGCCGGACTGGATATGCTTAACCTCCATCTGGGAGTCATATCTGCCGGAGCATATCCTCATAAACGCCAGCCTGTCACGGTGTGCCTTGTTCATATTTGCCTGGATCTTAAATACAAACGCCGAAAACTCGTTTCCGACCGGATCTATAAGTCCCTTATCTGCATTTCTGGCCAGCGGTGTAGTGGTCATTTCGAGGAAGTACTTAAGGAATATCTCCACACCGAAATTTGTCAGGGCAGATCCGAAAAATACAGGAGTCAGATCTCCTGCCCGAACGGTATCCAGATCAAATTCCGCACTGGCTCCGTCAAGGAGTTCGATCTCTTCGGTAAGCTTTTCCCAGGCTTCCCGGCCGATCTCCGCAACAAGTGCATCCGAATCGTCTATGGGGATCGTATGCGTCTCTCCCTCTTTGGTTCCCTTTTCGGTATCGGAATAAAGATTCACACAGGCCTTCTGCCTGTCAAATACTCCCTTAAAGGACTTACCCGAACCGATCGGCCAGTTGACGGGGCATGTGGCTATACCGAGTTCCTTTTCTATATCATCCAGCAGATCAAAGGTATCGTTGGCATCACGGTCCATTTTGTTGATAAACGTAAAAATCGGTATATGCCTCATTACACATACCTTAAACAGCTTACGCGTCTGAGGCTCGACACCTTTGGCCGCATCTATGACCATGACTGCGGAATCCGCCGCCATCAGTGTACGATAGGTATCCTCCGAAAAGTCCTGATGTCCCGGCGTATCCAGGATATTGATGCAGAATCCGTCATATTCAAACTGAAGGACCGAGCTGGTAACCGAGATACCACGCTGCTTTTCTATCTCCATCCAGTCACTTACCGCATGTCGTGCGGTAGCTTTACCCTTGACCGAACCGGCCAGATTGATAGCTCCCCCGTATAGGAGAAGCTTCTCCGTAAGTGTTGTTTTACCGGCATCGGGATGCGAAATGATCGCAAACGTCCGCCGGCGGTTTATTTCTTTTTCTATATCATTGGCCATATTATGTAAACTTTCTCCTTTATATCAGCATACTCGTTCCACTGAATTTCGGAGTGATCCCGAAGACATCCAGTACGGTAGCCCCTATATCCGCAAAGGTTTCCCTGGTTCCCCGGTTACCGGGCTTTATCTTCTTTCCGTACATCAGGCAGGGGATATACTCTCTCGTGTGATCGGTGCTTTTGGTAAATCCGGGATCGCAGCCGTGATCAGCCGTGATGCACAGATAGTCGTCATCTCCAAGCTTATCCAGTATCGCCGGCAGCTTCTCATCAAAATACGCCAATGCACCGGCATATCCGTCTATGTCACGCCTGTGTCCGTATATCATATCGGTATCCACCAGATTGACAAAGCACAGTCCGTCAAAATCCCTGTCCATGATCGCTATGGTCTTGTCTATACCGTCAGGATTTCCGGTGGTCGGATTGGACTGCGTAACTCCCCGCCCCGCAAAGATATCACTGATCTTACCGACCGAAATAACATCCCTGCCTGCTTCCTTCAGCTGATCCAATATCGTGACCCCTGTGGGCTCGAGTGAAAAATCATGACGTCTCGGAGTACGTGTGTAATTGCCACTTTCTCCGATAAACGGTCTGGCTATAACACGTCCCACTCCCACATCGCCTGTCAGCATGCCTCTGGCAATACGGCAGTATTCGTAGAGCTGCTCAACCGGCACCACGTCCTCGTGAGCTGCGATCTGAAACACGGAATCGGCTGAGGTATATACTATCAGTGCTCCGGTACGTACGTGTTCATCTCCGTAATCCTTTATAACCTCCGTACCGGAATAAGGCTTATTGCATAATACCTTACGTCCGGTCAGGCTCTCAAACCGCGCGATGGTCTCCGAAGGAAATCCATCGGGAAATACAGGCATCGGATCCGGAGAATATACTCCTGCGATCTCCCAGTGACCGATAGTGGTATCCTTGCCGCTGGATGCTTCTTTCAATCTGGCATACAGCCCGGTGGGGTTATCGCACCCTTCCAGAAAATCTATTCCGTCGATGTTAAAAAGTCCCAGCTTTTTCATATTGGGCAGATGAAATCTGTCCGAAGTCGAACAGCTCCGTATCGTATTTGCCCCTGTATCTCCGAAGGCTTCGGCATCAGGCATCTCCCCGATCCCGAAGCTGTCCAGGACTATTATAAAAAACCTGCTCAATTTGCTCTCCTTATACGGACATCGATAATATCGTCACAGTCAGAACGGACGTTTCCTCAGGAAAAACTGATTATCTGGTCCTTCGGTGCGGGTGCCTTGGTCTGCTTAAGGCTTACAGCGGTAAGCACCGGTCCCTCGTTTCCCTCATATTCGGGAAGCCTCGCAACATCTACTCTGGCCGTCAGATCTATCCAGTCCTTGTTATTGATCTCATCCAGCCTGTCGTATCTGCACAGATATCCCAGAAAGGTCATGTCCTCCGCACAGCAGGTCATTGCCATACGTCCGGGAACAAAATAACCTGCTTCCACCTCCTCGGGCTTCATGACCTGCGCCGTAAATCTGATCTTTTTGCCCCTGTATCTCTCGGGATTATCCATGGCATCGATAAAGAATATGCCGTATCCGAAACCATCCAGTTCGATAGGATCAGCTTTCAGATCAAACGGCAGATCCTCCTCAAATATCTGATTGATCTCTCCGTCCTTGTCCTCAAATACTATCTCCGCACGCTGGTTTACGGCCTTGACATTTCTCTTATACGTTGCCAGCTCGTCTCCCAGCCCGTCGCATCTGTTAAAGATTATCAGTTCGGACTTCCTCAGCATCTCTGTCAGAAGGGACTTCATATTTGTGTAATACGCCGGGAAGGTGGACGCGTCTATCGTGGTGATCTGCTGTTCTATATTCCAGAACCACGGCAGCTTAACGGCCTTGTAATTCCACATACCGTTAAACTCCACGATCACTCTCTCCGGACGATGCTTTTTGTCCAGTGCCGACAGATTATCAGCCGTAAAAGCGGCCTCATCATCTATCACCTCCATGACCGTGTTGGTCTCCTCCAGCAGCTTCTTCTCGTATTCCACTTCGCCCTCTTCACAGACGATCAGCAGTGTCCTGCCATTGATCTGAAAATACGGCTGGGAAAGTGTATAATTTATAAACTCCGTCTTTCCGCTCTCCAGAAAGCCGGTGATCATATATACCGGTCTCATCTGTTCCCCCAACTATCTTCTGATAAGTTCCTTGATCCTGTCAGTCTTAAGCTCGGCCCCTATCACGCAGAACTTGCCTGTCACATTGGGCTCGCCCGCACGGATATTGACCTCTCCGGGTACAAAATCAAAATATATCCACCCGCCTTCGGTATCCGGAACCATTCCCTTGGCTCTCAGCACCGCACCATACTCTCCGGTATCAAGCGCTGCAAGGATCTTTTCTATATCGTCTGCTGTGTACTTGTCGGGTCCTTCATAGCCCCATGTATCAAAGATCTCATCCGCATGATGATGTCCGTGATGATCGTGATGATGATGCTCATGTTCATCCTCGTCGACATAGTCATGATGATGGTGGTGATGCTCGTGTTCATCGTCATCATCATCGTGGTGGTGGTGGTGATGCTCGTGTTCATGTTCATCCTCGTCGTCATCGTCATGATGATGGTGGTGATGCTCGTGTTCATGCTCTTCAGCGACCCTGATAGCCTCCTTCATCAGTTCGGCCTCAAGATCGCCGGCACCCTCTATGGTATCAAGTATCATCTTGCCGTCGAGTTGGTCCCATACCGTAGTGATAACGGTTGCACGCTCGTTATGCTCCCTGATCAGAGCCAGACACTCGCTCAGTTTATCATCTGAGATATCTCCCGTACGGCTCAGAACTATGGTACCCGCATGCTCTATCTGGTTAACAAAGAACTCTCCGAAGTTCTTGATGTACATTTTAGCCTTCTTGGCGTCAACTACAGCCACGGCCGAATTTAGCTCCACGTCCTGATCTGCCATGGCGTCGGAAACCGCCTTCATGACATCCGAAAGCTTGCCGACACCCGAGGGCTCTATGATGATCCTGTCCGGATGATACTGATCCAGCACATCCTTAAGCGCCTCACCGAAATCTCCCACCAGCGAACAGCATATGCATCCGGAATTCATTTCCCTGATCTCGATGCCGGCATCCTGAAGAAAACCGCCGTCTATACCTATCTCACCGAATTCATTTTCTATAAGAACGGTCTGTGTGCCGTTTAAGGCCTCTGCAAGCAGCTTCTTGATCAGCGTGGTCTTGCCTGCGCCCAAAAAACCCGAAACTATATCGATTTTAGTCATTATTTCCTCCTCCTGTCAGTCTCCTAAACGGTCAAAAAGATATTGTAATACCTCCGGAGTAAATCTTCTTGCCTGTACTCCGATCATTGCGGTGCCATCAGGCTCCGGAGCCTGGCGGACCACATCGGCATACATTATTATGGTCTCCGCAACTATGATAACATCCATCCCGGTGATATCCCTTGTGCCCTCCGGAACCCTGATACCGATTCCCATCGGGCTGAAGTTTTCGGTCTTGCAGTAGATCTTCTCCTGTGTGTCACAAACCACGATGACGGTATTGGCAAGAAAATCCACACGATTGATCTTACGCCGTTCCTTCTGTCTTGTGTCTTCCATTAAATTACCTCCATTTCAGAACTTGGCGAAAAACGGAACAAACTTTTTCGCAATCTTATATACAGGCGTCTCAAGCGACTTACGCGCATTATCCAGTTCCTTGCGGATCTCGATCTTCTGAGGGCAGTGCTGTTCGCATTTGCCGCACTTCACACAGTTGGCGGGACCCGTATAATCCTTACGCATAGTCGTACACATGAAGTACTCCTTGAGTCCGCCAAGCTTACCGTCTACGGCAAGCCTGTTATAAGCAGCAAAGGTTCCGGGAATATCCACATTCTTAGGACACGGCATACAATACCTGCAGCCGGTACATCCGACCTTCATTCCCGAGTAATATGCCCTGACTATCTCGGATATGATCTGCCTGTCGGATTCGCTAAAGCTTCCCGGAGTATATTGAGAGGCTATGCGGCAGTTTTCCTCAACCATCTCCCTGGAATTCATGCCGCTTAGTACCACCGTCACTCCGCTTTGGTCATACAGCCATCCGAGTCCCCACTCGGCCGCGCTTCTGTGAGAGGGATGATCGGCTATGATCTTCATGGCATCCTTAGGCAGTCCGTTAATAAGCTTTCCTCCACGCAGTGGCTCCATTATCACGATCGGGATACCCTTGGTCTGCGAATACTCCACTCCGGTTCTCCCGGCCTGTGAATGCTCATCCACATAGTTATACTGAACCTGGGCAAAATCCCAGTCATAATCATCGAGGATCTGCATGAACATATCCGAGTTTCCGTGATATGAGAACCCGACCTGCCCAAGCTGTCCTTCGGCTTTGCGGGCATTGAGCCAGTCTATGATGCCAAACTCTTTGATCCTGTTCCAGCTGTGTATATCCGTAAGCATATGCATCAGATAATAATCCACATGATCCGTGCGCAGTCTGGTAAGCTGTTCCTTAAGGATCCTGTCACAGTCATCAATAGAACCGATCATATAATGTGGCAGTTTGGTTGCGATATTGATCTTGTCCCTGATACCGGTCCTGGCGAATATCTCTCCGAGAGCAGCTTCACTTCCGCTGTATATATATGCGGTATCATAATAGTTTATCCCAAGCTCAAATGCCCTCATGATCTCGGCCTCGGCCTTATCGATATCAATCTTTCCGCCGGATGTGGTAAATCTCATGCATCCGTAGCCCAGAACCGACAGCTCGTTTCCGTATTTGTCCTTTCTGTATTGCATCATTGTACCTTTCTAAATGCTTATATATTTGAACGGTCTGACGATCCTCAAAACCGATTGACCGCAAAACCGTAATTATGCTATCATAACTCCTGCCGAGCCGGATAAATGATCGCAGCTGCTTATGCAGATGAGGAAAGTCCGGGCTTCACAGGGCAGGATGCCGGATAACGTCCGGTGGAGGTGACTCCCAGGCCAGTGCAACAGAAAACATACCGCTATCCGTCAGGAAGTAAGGTTGAAAAGGCAGTGTAAGAGACTACCGCTCATCCGGTAACGGGTGAGGCATTGTAAACCCCATCCGAAGCAAGACCAAACAGAGGGTTAAGGCTTGCCCGGCCGTCCTCAGGTAGGTCGCTCGAGTCAGGCGGCAACGTCTGTCCTAGATAGATGATCATTCTCGACAGAACCCGGCTTACAGTCCGACTCGGCATCCCGGATCAATATTTTCACCGTGATACTCTGTGTAAAATCATTTTCTATAACTTAAAACAGCCTCCGCCAACAAATTCCCTCGCAAGAGAATTATACGGCAGTCCGTCAGATCCCAGAGTCAGGAAATACTCCAGAAACTTAAGCAGTCTGCGCGCCTCGAAGTATTCGGGCTCTCCTTTTTGTATGCTGTAGAGAAGCGGTTCCGCATAGGGTTTCAGGACCGCAAGCTCATAAATGAGCGCGGAATTGAACATTGCATCCGCATCCTCCTGGAACGGGAATATAAACTTCTCCTCTCCCTTTCTGACAGAGGGCCACATGGATATAGTTTTGGCAGCGCTTGCACCTCTTGTTCTGGCATCCCTGACCATACGCCTGAGAAGCCGTCCGTCCGTCGTGGGAATACGGTTATGCTCATCCACATTCAGGGCAGTCAGACATGAAATGTATATCTTGTATTTTGACTCTGCCGGAAGCGAATATGACATCTTTTCGTTCAGTCCGTGTATACCCTCTATGACAAGTATATCGTCCTCCTCGAGCTTCTTGAAATCTCCTTTATACTCCCTCTTGCCGGTCTTGAAATTATATGACGGAAGCTCTACGGTCTCTCCGTTCAGAAGCCTGGTCATATCACTGTTAAACTGCTCCACATCGAGGGCCTCCAGGCACTCGTAATCAGGCTTTCCGTCCTCATCCAGGGGTGTATCCTTGTGATCCTTGTAGTAATTATCCAATCCGATCGGGTGCGGTGAAAGGCCGTAGGTCCTGAGCTGAATGGAAAGCCTGTGACTAAATGTTGTCTTTCCCGAAGAAGACGGTCCGGCTATCATGACAAACTTAACACCGTGTCGCTCAGATATCTCCCTGGCGATCTCGCCGATACGCCTCTCCTGCAGAGCCTCCTGAACCAGTATCAGATCCTCAGCCTCACCGCTGCAGATCCAGTCGTTCAGATCACCGACGGTATCTATGCCCATCTGTGCGGACCAGTCCGAGGCTCCCATAAGGGTACTGAAAAGCTTCGGGCGGGGTACGAATTCCTCTATGCCGTTACCCGTACCGTGCTGAGGCAGTACGAGCATGAGTCCGTCCTGATACTTGAGCAGGTCAAATTTGGTTATATATGCGGTACTGGGCATCATATAACCGTAGTAATAATCATAATAATCACCGAGACAGTATACATTGATATTGGAGGATCTGCGGTATTTAAACAGCTGCTCCTTGTCGGTCATTCCAAGTTTTCTGAACAGTTCAAGAGCCTCACCCGTAGGGTATGACTTCTTGGTAAAGGGAATTCCGGTATCGATCATTTCCTGCATGCGTACCTTGATCCTGTTCACACCGTCTTCATCGATCTCAAGTCCGTTTTTTAGCGAACAGTAATAGCCGGGTCCTATAGTGAAATTGACCTTGACGTTATTGGTGGCTCCCGCACCGCACTCGTCATGTATCGCCTTCATCATCAGCATAACAGCCGTACGAACGTATGTCTTGTGTCCAATGGCGCTTCTGTATGTTATAAAGTCAAGGGTACAATCCTTATCCACCTTCTTCATAAGCTCACGGATCTTGCCGTTGACCGTGACCAGGGCTATCGGATCATCATAGTCCTTCTGAAACTCCTGGGCTATGAGTTCATACTTGATCCCCTCATCATAGTAGTAATCCTTACCGCCTATTTTGATCGTAACCATATAGACCTCCTGTCAAAATCTGATTTAAACTGATATCCCGTTTCACTTCCTCCAGCCTGTCTCCATGCTCCTTCGGATCCAGTCCGGAAACAACTTCATTATAAATACTTAACTCCCAATCCAGATAATCCTTCAGTATTCCGGCGGGCCTGTTTATCAATACGGGGCCGTATCTGAGTCTGAGCTCTCCGTAATCCTCCGGGGTAACATCCGGAAAAGGGGCTGCATACTCCTGCCGCTCTTTTGTGAGCTTAATGACAGTGTAATACTTACCGGCATCAAATACCATATCCTCATCCGTGATCCACCATCCGAGGTCCGGAAGATGCGCTCTCACGTCACGGATCCTTGACTGTGGTGAGATAATGATCTCATCGAAACCCGAAACCGTATCAGGACAATCCGACAATATCCTGAGTATCAACGGTCCGCCCATACCGGCGATGATAAGTGCCGATGAGGCATCGGGCTTTGGTATATTATGTAAACCATCACTGAGTACCGTACTGATCCGGTCTTCCAGTCCTGCCGCCCGTATATTTGCGGCTGCAGCCCTGAGAGGACCGGGGCGGACGTCCGATGCCACGGCTTTTTCGGCCTTTTGGGAATTAACCAGATAAACCGCCAGATGCGCGTGATCACATCCCACATCATATACCGTCCTGACGGGGCTGACCATATCGGCTACACACTTCAGCCTGCCGGATAATAACGATTCTCCCATATCACTCGAGATAATCCTTAAGCTTGCGGCTGCGGCTGGGATGGCGAAGCTTCCTCAGAGCCTTTGCCTCTATCTGACGTATTCTTTCCCTTGTTACATTGAATTCCTTGCCGACCTCTTCAAGAGTGCGTGCCCTGCCGTCATCCAGACCGAAACGAAGCCTCAGGACCTTCTGTTCTCTTTCCGTCAGGGTGCCCAGAACCTCAACAAGCTGTTCCTTGAGCAGTGTAAATGCGGCTGCGTCGGCGGGTACGGGTACATTGTCATCCTGTATGAAATCGCCGAGATGCGAATCCTCCTCCTCGCCTATGGGAGTCTCCAGAGAAACGGGCTCCTGAGAGATCTTAAGTATCTCTCTGACCCTCTCAACCGGCATATCCATCTCTGCCGCGATCTCCTCCGGAGTAGGTTCACGTCCGAGTTCCTGCAGCAGCTGACGGGACACGCGTATCAGCTTGTTGATCGTCTCAACCATATGAACCGGAATACGGATGGTTCTGGCCTGATCCGCGATGGCTCTCGTTATGGCCTGTCTGATCCACCATGTAGCATAGGTGGAGAACTTGTACCCTTTATGATAATCGAACTTTTCAACCGCCTTGATGAGTCCGAGATTGCCCTCCTGGATCAGATCCAGGAAAAGCATTCCGCGTCCCACATATCTCTTGGCGATCGAAACCACAAGACGCAGATTGGCTTCGGCCAGTTTTTTACGGGCTTCCTCGCCTTCCTCTCCTCCGTTTTCCATGAGTTTGGCCAGCTCGATCTCCTCATCCGCACTCAGAAGCGGGACCTTACCTATCTCCTTCAGGTACATACGTACCGGATCCTCAAGGCTCACGCCCTCCGGAATAAAGCCCTCGATGTTCTCGAGATCCACCTCTTCCTCTTCGAGCTCGGGATCATCTCCAAGATCATCCATCACCTCATCATCCGGTTCAGCATCGTCATCCGTCTCATTCATGCTGAGGATATCGATCTCATGCTGGTTAAGGACATCCATAACATGACCGAGCTGTTCATCATCCAGATTTACCTCGGACAGGAAATCGATCACCTCATTAAGCTCAAGAACGTTCTTTTTCTTTTTGCCTATACCGATGAGCTCCTGAAGCTTCTCCTCCGCCTGTTTGGACAGCTCTATCCCGTCTCCGATACCGTCATCGTTCAAAGAGATATCATCGGCATCATCCATGACATCGTCGTCAATGTCTACCTCTCTGATCTTCTCTTCAGTTTCAGCCTTTTTACTTTTCCTTGGCATAATGTACCTCTTTCTAAAGTTTGATTGTTGCCCTGCGCAGCTCCTCAAGAGCCTTTTTGTCATTCATACGGCGCAGAACGGACTGTTCGTCTATGAGTTCCGATCCGGCCCGTCCCTCCACAGAGCTTTTCTTTACCATATATATGATGTCGTGCAGGGCTTTACCCCTGTCAGACTCATCTACAAGCACGAGTGGGGTGTTAAAAAGCCCCGCAACCTTATTCTGATCCTGCTCATCGGTAAATGTTGAAATGATCGCGGCCGGATTGACACGTCCGCCATCCAGATCAATATACAGCTGTCTGATCACCTCTCGATAAACCGGATCCGTGAAGTCATCCGGTTCGATATACTTCCTGACTATAGGGTATATGGCAGGTTCATCTCCCAGCCATGTGATCAGATAGCGCTGATTCCTGAGTGCAGGATCATCCTCCCCCCTGTTTGCGGAGCTGATCCCGCTCTTAGGCTCCGTATGTGTTCCGTATCCGCCGGCCTCTGCCGCCTGTCTGACCATATCGCGTCTGAGCTGGTCAACCGGTATGCCGTACTTATCGGCAGTCACGGTCAGATAGTTTTCACGTCTTATCTCATCCTCAAACCTCAGAAGTCTGGCTGCAAGCTCATGAATAAATCCGGTTCGCGAATCCGCATCCTTAAGATCGTATTCGCGTTCAAGGATACGTATCTCAAAAAGGAAGCCGTCCTCGGCCTCTTCTATCCTCTTTTCGAATTCACCGCGTCCAAGGTTTTTGATAAATTCATCGGGATCCTTATGAGGCAGCATATTGATCACCCGGGCTGTCAGTTCCATGTCCCTGAGTATCGAAATCGCCTTGAGTGCGGCATTTACACCTGCTCCGTCCGAATCGTATGCGAGATATACCTTCCGCACGAATCGCCTGACAAGTGTTGCCTGCCCGGAGGTAAAAGCCGTTCCCAGACTCGCTACCGCATTGTTAAATCCCGCCTGATGCATCGCTATAACATCCATATAGCCCTCGCACAGTATCAGGTAATCCTTTCTGGAGGATCTCGCTATATTCAGACCGTACAGGTTCCTGCCTTTATCAAAAACAAACGTTTCCCTGGAATTCAGGTATTTGGGTTCTCCCTCCCCCATTACCCTGCCGCCGAAGCCTATGACCCGGCTGTTGGCATCCAGTATGGGATACATGACCCTGTTCCAGAATCTGTCGTGAAGCCCGTGCTTCTCATCAAAGAGCGCAAGTCCCGAATCAATCATCAGCTGATCATCATATCCCTTTGATCTGAGATACTTTACCAGATCATCGCTCGTGATATTGGAATATCCAAGCCCGAATCCGGCTATCGTCTCGTCGCTCAGTCCTCTGCCGGTCAGATATTCGTATCCCTTTCTGCCCTGAGGGGATTTAAGCTGATAGGCATAATACACTGCTGCGGCCTTGTTGATCTCCAGCATTCGTTTACGCAGGAGATCCCGGGATTTGTTCTCTGCGGAATTATTGTATTCCGGTAGCTCAACGCCGGCCCTTTCGGCCAGGTTTTCCAGAGCTTCCCTGAAAGTAAGGTTCTCGTAATCCTGCAAAAAAGTGAAAACGTTCCCGCCCTTGTGACATCCGAAACAATAATACATCTGTTTGGAAGGCGTAACCGAAAAGGACGGAGTCTTCTCATTATGAAAAGGGCACAGACCAAAGTATGTCGACCCTCTTTTCTGAAGATGTACATATCCGCCCACGACATCGAGTATATCGTTTCTGGATCTGACCTCTTCTACAACGGAATTATAATCAGCCATATCCTAACCATGCCATGTTTTGGGCACAAATATATCTTCATATACCGCCGTGGCGTATCTGTCCGTCATGGATGAAATGTGATCGCAGACCACCTGTTCGGCAGATTCGCCCCTGTACATGATCTCCAGCAGATACCTGGGCAAAAGCTCCGTATGTGTCAGGAAATAATCATACAGCGTCTTGACCAGCTCCTCGGCCTTATGTTCCTCGGCCTTGGCCACGGGATTGGTATAGACCCGTTCGAACATGAACCGCCTCATATCCATCATCACCGCGCCTATCTGGTCCGACATCCTGATATCGGCCGAATCGGTGCTGGTGGTAACAATATCGTGTATAAAACAGTCGAGACGCTGGTTGCAGGTATGGCCGATGAGATTTGTGATACCGGCCGGAATATCGTCCTCCCGCAGGATACCGGCGCGCAGCGCATCATCCACATCATGATGTATATAAGCCAGTTTATCGGCAAGTCTGACCACCTTCCCCTCGGGTGTGGAGGGTGTGGAGCTGGTCTGATGATTAAGGATGCCGTCCCTGACCTCCATCGTAAGGTTTAATCCCCGTCCGTTCTTCTCAAGCACATCCACGGTACGGACTGACTGTACATTGTGCTTGAAGCCGATGGGACAGACCGCGTCCAGGGCTCTCTCTCCTGCATGACCGAAAGGTGTATGACCCAGATCATGACCGAGTGCTATGGCCTCCACGAGATCCTCATTAAGTCTCAGTGCCTTGGCTATGGTCCTGGCTGTCTGTGAAACCTCCAGTGTATGAGTGAGCCTTGTACGGTAATGATCACCCTCCGGGGTCAGGAATACCTGGGTTTTGTCCTTAAGCCTCCTGAATGACTTGGAGTGGATGATCCGATCCCTGTCTCTCTGAAAAACGGTACGGATATCACACTCCTCCTCCGGGATGAGTCTCCCCCTGCTGTCTGTACTGTGTGTGGCAAATTCGCTAAGGTATTCTTTTTCCTGTAATTCCTGTCGTTCTCTGATTATCATGGCTTTCATCCAAATCGGTGGGAAATAATCCGGTGACTCAAAAACCCACACTTATTATATTAAGCGCGGGTTTTCAAATTCCTTTTTTTATTTTATTAAGAAAGCATAAACCTCAGATCTACTGCATCTGATAAAACCCTATCTTCTTATAGACCTTGCGAAGCGTCTTGTTGGCAATATATGATGCCTTCTCCGCTCCCTGCCTGTAGACATTGTTGAGGTATTCCCTGTCCGCTATAAGCCTTTTGGCCTCCTCTCGTATGGGATTAAGCATCTGAACCACAGCGTCACCCACGGCCGGCTTAAATACGCCGTAGCCCTGGCCCTCGAATTCCTTCTCGATATCTTCATAGCTCTTGCCGGTAACTGTCGAATAGATCGCCATCAGGTTGGCTACTCCGGGCTTCTCTTCGCGGTCATATCTTACGCATCTCTCGGAATCGGAGTCGGTAACGGCCCGCTTAAACTTCTTCATGATCACATCCGGCTCATCCATAAGGAAAACACAGCCGTTCGGATCAGACTTGGACATCTTGGTTGTAGGTGCGGTAAGTCCGTAGATCCGTGCTCCGACCTTGGCTATATACGGCTCCGGAACGCGGAAGACATCTCCGTAGATGTTGTTGAATCTCTCGGCAATATCCCTGGTCAGCTCAACGTGCTGTTTCTGATCCTCTCCAACCGGAACGTAGTGAGGCTGATACAGCAGAATATCGGCAGCCATCAGCGACGGATAGGTAAACAGCCCGGCATTGATATTGTCCTTATGCTTCTCGGATTTATCCTTGAACTGTGTCATGCGGCTCAGCTCACCGAACATCGTATAGCAGTCCAGAACCCACCCCAGCTGCGCATGTGCGGGAACATGTGACTGCAGAAAAAGGGTATTTTTCTCCGGATCGAGTCCCGACGCGATGTAAAGGGCAAGCATCTCGAGCGAACGTCTGCGCAGATCCGCCGGATCCTGTCTGACCGTGATGGTATGCATATCTGCCATGAAATAATAGCAGTCAAACTCATTCACACGATCCGCCCAGTTCTTGATAGCCCCCAGGTAATTACCAAGGTGCAGATCCCCGCTGGGCTGTATGCCCGACAGCATTATTTTCTTTTCATTCTGTGATTCCATCAGTTAATCTCCGTATGCGTAAGTCAGCCCTTAAGGCCCCTGGACTGTCTGTCCATATCTTCAACAACTATGTCGTATATCTCTCCGAGACTCCTGCAATATTCCAGAACAAGCCAGGGCTCATTGGTATGAAAATGCAGTTTAACGGTGGCCTTCTCTCCGAACTCATCCTCGCCGCTATCTCCGGCAACCACCATCGAATCTCCCTTGAAGTTATTGGTGATATGATCCCTAACCTCATCCACAAGGTCATCCGCGAGATCATCCACATCCTCCCCGTTACCGGCGTACTTGTCCAGCAGCAGCTGGGTGTCATATCTGAATTCGATCACATCTTCCATTATTTCTCCTCCAAAAAAATCAGTATCGATTAACTAGTATAGCTTATTCGGTGCAAAAATCAAGTTTATAGTGAACGTCAAAAATATTTTGACGTTCACTATAAAGCCTCCGGCGGGATGCGCACGGATTTGCAAAGGAAATTAATGCTTCGCATAGCAAATCCGGCGCAGTAAACGACTAAAAGTATAAATACTTTTGTCGTTTACTATACATAAAAAGAGCAGCTATATGCTGCTCCTCTCAGTCTGATAATAATGCGGAGAAAGGGACTTGAACCCTCATGGTATTGCTACCACACGGACCTGAACCGTGCGCGTCTGCCAATTCCGCCATCTCCGCATATTCAACTGTTACGACGCGCACGCCATACCTTGCGCGTCTGCCTGTAATTGTCCCTTCGGAACAATTACCATGAATTCCGCCATTTCCGCGAACGCTTAATATATTATACTAAGAGTTTCGAAATGTCAATCAAAATTTTGATCACCATGTCGCGAATATACCCTTAAGCCATTTGGCTCTTTCGGATGCATAGTTTTTCATATAAGCGATGTCAGCATCATAGGACTCGAGCTTGGAATACAGTTGTTTGGAATCATTCCACAGCACCCTGTTCATCTTCTGCGATTGTGAAATCTCCTTTACATACGAGTCGATTCCCGGTGATGTTGCCCTGGAATGACCTGTAGAACTGTAATATGCCTTAACAGCCTTGCGGAAATCGGGAAGGTTCATAAAGGGCTGAATAAATCCCCCGCTTACAAATCCCTCCGGTGAGGCCATATCCGCCCTTACCCCGTAGGAATCATCCAGATCCCATACCGGTCCGGCCTTCATGGGCTTACCGTCATCATTCAGATAGAAATACGTGGAGCTTGCAAAGGAATCTGCGTTTTTGACGATCTCCTCCAACACAAAATATCTGACAAGGCTGTCCCTGTCTATCATTTTCCATATTTCGTCACCGGTATCCGGAGAAACCCCTCCGTTAGCCGCAGCTCTGACGATATCCTCCACATACTCGGATATATAGATCATCTGCTCCTTCGAACAGTTCTCGGGGCTCTTGACCACAAAGGGAATGCCGGTGGACGTGATAAAATAGCTTCTTTCCCCTTTATAGTACGCGTTATCCAGCTCGAGCAGGTATCCTCCGGCGATCGACTCGGGATTGGCAACGCCTGTAACATAACTGAATACATCGCCGTATTTGTTGGCGCCCATAGCGGTATTGTTCCTGCTCAGATCCTTACCGGGGTTTGCGGCATCCGTCCCGGCCTCCAGATCAGTGATATCAACCCTTCCCGGAGCTATCTGAACCTTCTCGGCCAAAAGATAATTACCGCGGTACTCGCCATCATAATACAGATCAACCGGAACGCAGTCCGGCGCATCAAGCCCGATGCTCTGAGCCATATTCAGTCCCACCGTATTATGTATAAGAGTCGGATCATATGCGTTTGCAAGCAATACCCAGGTCTTGTTTGAATTGACGGAACCTTTTCTCGTCAGATCTGACGAAGTATCCAGCTTGATCTGATATGGCTTCTTGTCTGCGGCAAAGGTCGAATTTCCCCGTCCCTTGATCTGCGTAAGACCTCCGTCATACAGAACCGTGCCCTTGGATGTAAGCATAGTCATATTTCCGGCGGCCTTATTGGATTTGGAAGCTTCAACAAAGGTTCTTCCTTTGGCGGGGTCTGAGCTTGACAGAAACATACTTGAGATATTTGCCGAATTCATCACATGCAGGTCGTACAGAGCTTCGACGCCTCCCTTTACCACACGCAGGGTCAGCAGTCTGCTGCCGTCACCGGTATCAGCCGAAAGATACGGATTCAGATTGACCGCTGCATCCGAAGCAAGAGCCTTGCCATCCGTAAAGGTCACCTCGCAGGCCTCGGTGTTGTAATGAAACACGGTGCCGGATAAGGAAACCGATGACGGCAGAAACAGATAATCCCTGCCGTGTGTATTAACAACGGAGATATTTACAGTTCTGCCGTTGCCAAACGGGATATATGCAAAAAACTGTGCTGCCGCGGCTATGCCCGTCTTTTCGGTTTGTTCTGCGGCCAGTATTTCATCATAAGGAAAACATGTGCATCCCACTGTTATCATTATCGTCAGAAGAAACGATATAATATTATGTAAACCTATCTTGAATGATTTTTTCATATTCTCTTTCCTCAGCTCTCTGTCTGTCTCATCAGCGCCCGCTCTGCCACAAGCTTCAGTTCATCGGAATTTACCTCCGCAACAAGAACCTTCATCCTGTCATAAACATCGGCATATTCATCGGGGATCTGTTTGTTCTCCAGTTCATCCATTACGGATTCTATCAGATCATAGTCAAAAATTTCAACTCCTTCCGCGATCGCATTAAGTGCCTCGATAAATGTATCCCTGTCAATGGCTTCCCTGGGAGTATTATCCGTGAAATACCCTGCAAGAGTCTCTCCCAGAGACCTGTAAAGATGCAGGAGCACGGGGGTCTTCTGTCTGATATATTCCGAATTTCCTTCGGCGGCGGCCTTTTCCAGTTCAGCAGCCAGCTCCGAAATCTCCACGGCACCGGCCATTCTGGAAGTGCTCTTCAACGAATGCACCTGGATCCTGTAATTCTCGATATCCCCCATCTCACAGTAAGTCTCTATCCTTGCGGAATATTCCTCTGTGGTCTTGAAATACTCCTTTATCACATCTTCATATATTTCCGCGCCGCCCGAGGTCTCTATGCCAAGAGAGACATTTATCTCCGGCAGATGTCTGAGGGTACTGATCAGTTCGGATTCACCTGCAGACACCGGATCGCTCCCGATCTCTTCCGATTCCGGATCCATCCTGACGATCAGCTCCGGCTTAAGATATTTAAGCAGTAATGCTTCCAGCCTTACGCCGTCCACCGGTTTGGTGGCATAATCCGCGAATCCTTTTTCTATATACATCTCTCTGGCTCCGCTGACCGCATTTGCAGTAAGCGCGATGACCGGTGTTTCAAAACGGTTCAGATTGAATCTGTCCGAATTCATCCGTTCCAGTGTTTCTATACCATCCATTCCCGGCATCATATGGTCAAGAAAGATCAGATCGTATTTGGTCTTTCGCATCCTGCTGAGCGCTTCCATACCACTGCTAACGGAATCGATCTCCGCCTGTGTTCTCTTAAGCAGTGACGTAAACACCTTCAGATTGACAGGGATATCATCGACTACCAGAAGCTTAGCCAAAGGTGCAACGAAGAATTCGTGTTTTGTCTCAACCACATGCCTGGCTCTGCCTATAGCCTCGTCAAGAGAACCTATAGGCTCCCAGTTTTCCACTTCCTGCCTGAGCCTGAATGAGAAAATACTGCCGTAACCATAGGTGGACTGTACCTCCAGTTCCGAGCCCATCATTGACAAAAGCGTACGGGTCAGGGCAATTCCCAGTCCCGTCCCCTCCACATGACGGTTACTGATCTCCTCTATCCTCTCAAACGGGGCAAAGAGCTTGCCCATGTCCTCCTCCCGGATTCCCCTGCCGGTATCCTCAACCGACACGATAAGCTCTATCTGATAATCATCCAGCTGACGATAATCCATATTCAGGGATACATAGCCCTGATCGGTATATTTCACGCCGTTAGTCAGCAGATTGGTAATGATCTGCTTCAGTCTCACCTCATCTCCGTAGAGGACCCTGGGAAGTGAGGGTTCTGCCTTTACCTTCAGGCTTAGCCCCTTGTTTTCCGCCCTGATCCCTATGATATTGATCAGATCGTTGAACAGATTGTCAAGATCGTATACTACCGGGATGATCTCCATTTTACCGGCTTCGATCTTGGAGAAATCAAGTATCTCATTGACCAGATTCAGCAGCGAAGTACCCGAGCTTCTGATATCCTTCGCATACTCGGTGATAACCTCGTCGCGGCTCTCCCTTAGGATCATCTCATTAAACCCGAGTACTGCATTGATAGGTGTACGGATCTCATGAGACATATTGGCCAGAAAGTCACTCTTGGATCTGTTTGCCCTGATAGCATCCTCCCGCTTGGCTCCTACGACCTTAATAAGCTCGTTGACCGTCTGAGTACTCTCACGGTCATTTCGCTTCCTCGTACGATAGATGTCCATGCTTATATTGAGTGCCATAAATTCGGAAAAAAGGATTATGACATTGACGACGATATCAAGTATGGAAAAGACGTTTTCATATTCTTCCGAGATAAATCCGAAAACGGTTATCGAAAGGATCACGATCAGAAAATACGAAGCAAACAGGCTTACAAGCATCTTTCTGTTTCTGAACAGATTGATGCCCATGAGCGTAAGCATCATATACGGAAACATCTGCCTGTTGCTGAAATTTACAACGATGGTCAAAACAGCCAGCAGCGAATAAACCGTCACTATCGATATTTTATAGACAAGTCCGTTGATCTGCATTGTCAGATGGCCGATCAGCAGCATGATCATTGAAATGGTCAGCAATATATTCAGGACCACGGCATTACCGCTCAGTCTTTCCTCCGCAAGATCCACCAGAAAGAAGAAAATGACTATACATACCACGGCACAGAGTGTATTGGCTATAGGCCCAAGCTTGTTTTCCTTCATTGGGATACCTCCCTGGGAACCACGAGTCTGAGTCCCTGCTTGACTACTTCTATCTTCCAGTCGGAAGCCGATACGAGTTTATTATCAAGACTGCACAAAAGCGGCACACCGTTGATATGCCTTATCCTTACCGAATCTATCTGACAATTCAGATAATGCTTCTCACTGTAGGTGGCCGGTATATTTCTTATCAGCTTGAAGTAATACCTGAATCTCGTAAAGAACTCCGGCCTGTAGATGCAGTTTAGCGTAGCCTCACCATCCGTGATGTCGTTGTTTTCGGAGTACCTCATTTTCCTGTAAACCACAGGTACATTGCCGATATACACAGATGTTGCCTTACGGATGGGATTCATACCCTTATATTCGATGCTGAAAATGATATTGGGACATGTAATAAGTGAATAAATACTGGCCACGATACCCGGAATAGCCCGGCCGAGTATCCTCAGGCTGTCTATTGACTCATATACCTTGCACATATATGCATCCAGTCCGAACGCGGCACTGTTTAAGGCTACTCCGTGGTTTGTCCTGAGATAGTCCACATGTATCACCCTGCCTTCGATCAGCGATTCGATATCCTTAAATCTGTCTATATCCGAGATCGCGGACAGGTACTGAACCTGTTTGTACGGAACGATAGCAAGCTCCACCCTGCCGATGTCACTGAGTCCGTCCAGGATATTGCGGGCTGATGTAGTGTTTCCGCAGCTGTATATTCGCAGCTGCTCACCCTCAAAAATGCTTTCAACGGTGCGGGCAAGCTCCGTCTCATCACCTGCGACACCCGTAGTGAACACATAGTAGGTAAGATCCGGTATCCGGGATAATCTGTCTCTCAGTTCATTATAAAAATCCGGTGCGGTATGCTCGGGATTAACTATAAAAACATGAACCATAAATACTCCTGTGGATCACGGGAACGGTTCTGCTGACCCATGATCCGCGAATCTGTCGGGCCGTCCCCGGAGTTATTAATCGTTCTGCATCATACCTTCGTATATTCTGTACAGATCGGATTTGATAGTGTTGCGTATATTTCTCGGGACATTGACAATTTTCTGCAGCCTCTCAGCCACCTCGGCAGCACTCTCAAGCAGATAATCCGATCTGGATTTACGCCGGCGCACAAGTGTACCGTCCTTTACCATTTCGCGTATCGCCTCATATCTCTCATACGCATTATTTACACTGGTTTCCCAGGAAATATATATTTCATCCATGGCATGTTCTCCGACCCGGTGAACAGCATCCATATTTTTGCATACCTCCTGCAGAAGGGCTGACATTGATTCGGCATTTTCTTCTATCAGATACCCGTTGTGTCCATGGGTTATGCCCTCGGCCGCACAGGAATCCCTGATCAGAACGGAGGCAAGTCCGCACGCGGCAGCCTCTCTAACCACGATACCGTTGGTATCATAAGTGGAAGGGAACAGAAAAAGATCCGCCCGGGTATTATAGGCCCTGAGAGCCTCTCTGTCATGGATCGGACCGGTAAAGATAACCTTCTGCCCGAGTCCGTAGTTTAGCGCGGTTTCCTTAAGCTCATCCGCGTCCAATCCGCCTCCGACAAATATGCATCTGAAGTCAAAACCGGATTCATGGAGAAGCTTCATCGCATCCAGGATTATCGGCAGGCCCTTGTATTTCATTATTCTGCCGACAAAAAGAAATACCGGTACTCCCGCCGGCAGATCCAGATCTTTCGTAACCTCAGCCACCTTTTCATCTGTAGCCCGGCCGCGCTCAAAATCAACTCCGTTGAACATTACGCGGTACTCTCCTTCGTAACCGAGAGACTTCAGGTTGGCTCCTGCTCCATCGGATACTACCCATACCTCGTCACAGGCGGATATATTGCTGACCATTGCCTTGATGGTCTCTTTCTTGAGAAATCCGTCACCCACGGCCCGGCTGATATCCACATCAAATTTGGTATGGTAGGTAAATACTACCGGGGCACCGGTCTCATACTGCAGTATCCTCGCCATCAGGGTAGAGGAGGCCGGACAATGCGTGTGCACTATATCGGGACCGAATTCGGCGATTTCATTGATCTCCCGGACTGACAACGAATATCCTGTCCTGTATCCGGAGATGAGCTTACTTGTATCTATGCTCGGATAATCCAGAACTCTGTACGGATAGCCACTGTAATCGACATCGGGATAACGCGGAGTCGCAACTATGACCTCGGAATCGGGGCGTGCCTGAATGATGGAGGCATAATTCATAACCGTATTCGCCACGCCGTCTATTACAGGCGGAAAGGAATCGTTCAGTAAACATACATTCATTGGAAATCTCCTGACTATCTGGTGACGGTCACTTTTTAAATCCGAAAAGCCCCTTTTTCTCTACCGTTTCACTGGAAGCCGAGACAAAGGTATATCCTGTTTCGTCTATTATACTCTTCAGCTTATCGGTATCCACCTCCGAATCGGTCATAAAGGTCGCTTCCTTTTTGGTATGGGAAGCGGCAACCTTTTTGGCTTCCGGAAAAGCCTTGCGTATTGCATCGTTAACATGGGATTCACACATCCCGCACATCATACCGTCAATCTGTACTGTTGTCTTGATCATTAATGTCTTCCTCCGTCTTATTCTCTGCTGTTCTTAAACCCTCTGTAAGGTCATTGACGATCTCACCGGCTATTATAAGCCCCGCAACCGATGGCACAAAAGCTACCGAGCCCGGAACACGACGCTTCAAAACCGGTGCTTCTTTAGAGTATACCACTTTCAGCGCTTCTATGCCTCTTTTTCTGCACTCTCTGCGCATCACCTTCGCCAGCGGACATACCTCGGTATCATACAGATCCGCCACCTCAAACAATGCGGGACATGTCTTGTTTCCTGCTCCCATAGATGAAATAACGGGTGTTTTGCATCGAACGGCGTTTTCTATAATGGTCAGCTTTCCGGTTACTGTATCTATTGCGTCCACCACATAATCGTATTCGCCCAGATCAAACTGATCCTGAGTTTCGGGCAGATAAAAGACCCTGTAAGCCCTGACCCTGCAGTCCGGATTGATATCGCGGATCCTCTCTTCGGCCACATCCACTTTATACCGGTCAACCGTCGAATGAAGCGCCAGGATCTGTCTGTTTATATTAGACAGGCTGACCACATCCTTGTCTATCAGATCCAGAGCTCCGATGCCGCTTCTTGCAAGTGCTTCTACCGTATAGCCTCCGACTCCTCCGACCCCGAACACGGCCACTCTGGAATTCTTAAGCTTCTCCATAGCCGCCTCTCCGTACAAAGCTTCCGTTCTCGATAATTCTTCCGTCATAGGTTTACCTCTTTTTTCATGTATATTTTTCTACGACCGATTATACCAAAAAAAGTCCCCCGGCGCATTCACGCCGGAGGACTGCTTTCGTTCTCTATCTTCCTTTATTGTGCCAGAGCCTTTAAGTATCTGTTGTACTGTGTCTGTCTTACATCGATGACCTCATCCAGATTCATGGACTGAAGATCCGATATATACTGATCAAATTCGGTTTCAAGATCCATGGTTCCGGTGATAAAACCCGTAGCGCTCTCATCGACCTTGGTCTGGATATCGGGCATATACAGGTTAACCGAGTCGCTCTCTTCACTTGTAGCATAGATCTCGGGCCAGGGATGCTTAATGTATTGACGCAGCTGTCTGTTGATCTCCGCATGCCAGTCGGCAACCAGGATATCCGTGGCTTCCACAGACTGAAAGGCCGGCATTACAAATGCGGGATTGATTCCGAACTGCTGCAGCCAGTCATTATCAAGTCCCTGTTCGGTATAGGATTTGGTCCCGTCAGCGTTGACAACGTAGCTCTCACCCTCGATACCCCACTGATAAAGCTCCTGGCAGTGCTCACTCATGGCATAATCCAGGAATTTAACGGCGAGCTCGATCTGAGAGGACTTGGTGCTGACACCGAACATACCGCCCAGTGAATTTCTGCCCACATAGAAGCCCTTGCTGTCTCCCGAAAGAGGCGCAACACCTACAAATGCCGTAGCGGCGGTTCCGTCATAATACGGAAGCACATTTGAATACATCATCGACATTGCCCAGCTGAAATCGTATGCAACACCGGTCAGGTCGTTTGAAATACGTTCTATGACCTTATCTCTGTCCAGAGATGTAAACTCAACCTCCAGAAGTCCTTCGTCATACAGACCGTGAAGGAATTCAAGATACTTCTTATAGTTCTCGGAATCGGCATAAGCATAAGTAACCTTACCGCTGTCATCAGCCTGGAATCCGCTGACAAGATCCAGCCCGAAGGCAGGACCGAACATATAAGGCAGGAAATCAGCCATGATGCTCATCGGGATCTCATCCGATGCATCACCGTTGCCGTTCATATCGTTGTCGCGGAAATATTTAAGCATCTCAACAAAATCATCAAGTGTCTCGGGAGCCTTGATACCGGCCTTGTCGAGCCATACCTGATTGTACATGAGACAGGGCTGATAATCGTCCGCAACATTGGTGCCGGGAACATAATAGATATGTCCGTCTTCAGCCGTAAGCTCGGCCTTTTCGATAGGATTCTCCGAAAGCCATTTGGTATAGTTGGGCATATAATCAAAAAACTCATCAAGCGGTACAAAAAGACCTGACTTGATATAAACCTGATTGGGATCCATATCGGGTATCTTGATGATGTCGGCATCCGTTTCGCCCGAACTGATCAGAGGAGTGGCTGCATCCTCATAGCTGTTGTAGTCGATAAGAGCCCAGTCCGGCTCCACCCCTGCTTCCTCAAACACCTTGAGTACAATGGGTGCTTTGGTGATATCAACATTTGAGTAGTTGGAGGTCTGCGCCAGGATCTTGATGGATCCGCCTTCCTCTGTGATCGGTGCTTCACCGGTATACACATATCCCGACGAATCCTCAACCGCTGTTGCATTTTCGATAGCACTGTCGACCTTCTCGGTATTGGCAAGTGCCGCGGTTCCGGTAGTTTCCTCTACGGTATCTGCCGGAGCGTCTGTCGTACCGCCTCCCTGTCCGCAGCCAGTCAGCAGCCCTATCGCCATTACTGACGAAAGCACAACTGATAACACTCTCTTTTTCATTCTATTCCCTCCTGTATCTATATATATCAGTCCCTGCCACCGTGGCACGGACGTATATATCATGTATTGGTGATCATCCCTTGACTGATCCAAGCATCGTGCCCTGTACAAGGTATTTCTGTACCAGCGGAACAACCAGCATGATCGGAACTACCGAAACCACTATGCACACATACCTTATCTGTATCGTAGACTGGCTCAGTGCTCCCATGTTGATATTTGTGGTCTGCGTGATCTCCATGGATGCCTGAAGGAGTATCCTGCGCAGAAATACCTGAAGCGGTTCCTTGTCCGGATCGCTTATATACAGCAGTGCATTGAAGAAGTCATTATATCTCGCAACCGCATAATAGAGCGTAAGTACCGCGAGTGTCGGCTTAATGAGCGGAACGGCTATCCTGGTCATAATATAGAAGTCATTCGCTCCCTCTATGGCTGCCTCTTCAAAAAGCTCCTCTGAAATGGCTTCAAAGGCCGATCTGCAGATCATAACGTTATATGCGCTCACAAGCACCGGAACGATCATTGCCCATCTTGAATTGTACATTCCCAGCTTGGTAACTACAATATAGATCGGGATCAGTCCGCCGGAAAAGTACATGGTAAACGCGAGCAGGAAATTAAACTGTTTCCTGAAGCAGAAGGACTTACGCGACAGCGGGTATGCCGCAAGACAGGTAAAAACTATATTGAGTACCGTACCCACCACGGTATAAAACAATGTGTTTCGATAAGATACCCACAGCTGTCTGTATGAAAGAACGGTCTTCATAGCTTCAAAATTGAGATCAACCGGCAGCAGCACCACTTCTCCCCTGTTCACCGCACCTCCGGAGCTGATGGAAACGCTGATAACATACAAAAAAGGATATACGCAGACAACTACCGCAAATATCAGAAAAAGCCATATAAGGACGTCAAAGAGTACGTCGCCGATTATTCCGTTACGTATCTTCTGCTTCATTAAACACCTGCGCCAATCCACACAACAATTTCAAGGAAACGCTGATTAAAGCATTTTCCAAAAGGACATTACCATATCGAGGTATCCGTCAGTTTTCTGCTCATCCTGTTGGAAACAAAAACTATCGCAAAGTTTATCACCGAGTTAAAAAGCCCCACAGCCGTAGCATAACTGTAGTTATTGCTCTGCAGACCCTGCCTGTATATATAGGTCTGGATAACATCAGCGGTCTCGTAAACTGCCGTATTATACAAAAGATATACCTTCTCAAAGCCCACGCTCATCATCGTTCCCAGAGACATTACAAGCAGGAGGATGATGGTCGGCCGTATACTCGGCAGGATCAGATGCCAGATGATATTGCGTCTGTTGGCGCCGTCTACCTTCATCGCTTCATAGAGTTCCGGGGATATGCCCATGATGGCAGCCACAAAAATGATCGAATTGAAGCCGAAGCTCTGCCACGACCCCGATATCACGTATATCGGTCTGAACCACTCGGGAAGATTCATGAAATTGATGCTCTCGATTCCGATCTTATTGAGCAATACGTTAACTATCCCTCCCGTGGGAGAAAGGAAGTTGTTGATCATACCGCATACAACCACCGTTGATATGAAATACGGCAGATACGTACTGACCTGGATCACCTTCTGAAGCTTCTCGCGTCCGACCTGAGTTACTGCTATGGCAAAAAGGATAGGGATGGGAAATCCGAATATCAATGAATAAAACTGCAATAGAAAAGCATTCCGAACCAGTCTGCCCAGATATACGGATCCGAAGAACTGCTTAAACCACTTTAAACCGACCCATTCACTGGTATATATGCCTTTGAAGCCGGATCCGATCTGAAACCTGTTGAAGGCCATGATCAGGCCTGTCATGGGCAGATAGCAGAAAATAACATAATAAAGAACAACAGGTATCATCATGATCAGAAGATATCTGTTTTTATGCAATACCTGTTTAGTGATCTTTTGTTTATTCTTTTTACGGTTTCCGGATCTTTTTTGCATCAGGCTCCTAATCACAAAAGAGAAAGGGATGAACTGATCATCACCAACCGTTTATCTGAGCTTCTCCGCAAGCTCCGCACAGACATCAGTATCCATATCGGCTATCGCCTTTTGAAGGTCATCTACAAACGGTTTCATATCCTCGTCGTAGGAGTATCCTTTAAGGCTGTCGCTGACGCTCTCCATACCGTCCATATCCAGATCATCACAGGCGCTTATCAGTTCATCCAGCAGCCTGTTCAAGGTATCACGGTCTATCAGTGGCTTATCGGTATCGTCCTCCTCCGCACCGTAATATGCAGAAAGGTCATCAAGAAGTTTCTGAAATACTTCCATTGCCGCAGTGTTATTGGTCCTGATCGTATCGTAATCGTCCGCCTTACCGGCTTTTTCCAGGGCTTCTGCCATGCTTCCCAGCTCCATGGCGCCGATCTGTCTCGAGCTGCTCTTAAGGGCATGAACACGTATCGTATAATCTGTCCAGTCCTCATTTGCATAGGCATTCATTATCCCGTTATACTTATCTTCACCTGAACGGTAATACTCCGAAGCGATCTTATCATACAGCACGGTCGACCCAAGCGCCCTAACGGCTGCTTCGGTATCAAGACCCTCACACCGAATCCAGTTTTCATCTGTCCCCGGATTCGTACTGATCTCAGCCTCCGTACCGTCATTTTCGATTATCTTATCCTCGGGCAGCCACTTTCTGACCTTGGTGATCAGATCCTTGACATCGATCGGCTTGGGAACAAAATCATTCATGCCCGCTTCGATAAACAGACTTCTGGCTTCTGTCATGGCATTGGCCGAAAGCGCGATGATCACGGGCTTATCCGCTCTGTCTCCTGCGGCGCGTATGGTTCGTGTGGCATCAACACCGTCAATCTCCGGCATCATATGATCCATAAACACTATGTCATAATCATTTGCCGCCACCTTATCTATCGCCTGCTGTCCTCCGTCGGCAGTATCTATCCGAACCTTAAGAGGAGCAAGCAGTCCCTCCGCTATGGTAAGATTTATATGGTTATCATCAACCACCAGAAATCTTGCATCCGGAGCGGTAAAATCGATCCTGAAGGTCTTATCCTCTTCCACCGCGGACTTATCCAGATATTCTCCATTCAGGATCCGGACCATGGTCATCGTAGTCTCGGGTCTGTGCATAATATGCAGATTAGTCTTATCGGGCACATACTCCGAATCAAAGTCCGTCAGAACTATACCTGTCAGATCGGGATTCCTGTCAAGAAGCTCTCCTATGCCCGGATCATTGTTACCGAATTCATAGAAAAGATAATCCTGTCTGCCGTCGGGTAAATAAGAATCAAGCGAGGCAAGCCTTCCGCCCTCAACTCCGAGATTGCGAAGCTCCGCTTCAAAGACATCCGCCATCATCTCCTCTGAAGTATAAACAAAGGCTCTCTTATCAGAGGGATTCTCCACGGCAAGATCATTGGTATCCTCGATAACCCGCAGCGGTATCCTGAACCAGAAATCGGATCCGCTGCCGTATTCGCTGTTTACACCAATCTCACCGCCCATGGCCTCCACAAGCTTCTGTGAGATCGCAAGACCGAGTCCTGTGCCCTCCACGGATCTGTTCCTCTTGGAATCCACCTGCTGGAAGCTGACAAACAGCTTATTCAGATCCTCTTCCCTGATACCGATCCCCGTATCGACAACATGAACCTCCATATTAACGATACCCTCAGAGACCGGCTCAAACGCTATACTTACCTTAACTGATCCCTCGGAGGTAAATTTGATCGCATTGTTGGCGAGATTGATGAGAACCTGCCTGATACGGGCAGCGTCACCCTTAAGTCTGTGCGGCATTCCGGTACTGATCATAAAGAAAAGGTCAAGCTTCTTATCTCCTATCCTGGTAACAAGCAGATTGGCCATACCGTCTAATTCTTCAAACGGTTCATACTCTTCCTCCACGATCTCCATCTTGCCGGCTTCGATCTTGGAATAATCCAGAACATCATTGATGATGCTTAACAGATGATTGCCGGAATGTCTGATCTGAGACAGATAGTCCATCACTTCGGGAGATTTTTCCTCACGCATGGCGATCTCGGTCATACCGATCACCGCATTCATCGGGGTACGTATCTCATGGCTCATATTGGCCAGGAAATCGGACTTCATCTGATTCGCACGCTCCAGCTCCTCATTGGCCTTCTGCATCGCGCGGATCCTGGTAATGGAATCGGTAGTATCATGCAGGATAAAGAGCGTGCCGATACGGTTGCCGTGCTCCATGATCTCCCTTATGGTGATCTTGAAGTAATACACACGCTCACCCACGTTATAGGTTATGATCTCGGTATTATTCTCTACATTTCCGGTATCGGAAATCCATGATTCCAGCCTTTTTCTGTCCGCAAAGCCTTCTACCAGATCCTCGGAGAGAGTTTCCCGGATCATGTCATTGATGTGAATCAGATCATCATATTTATCGTAGAGGATCAGTCCGTCACTCATATCGTTGGCAAAGCTGTCCAGCGACCATTCCCGCAGCCTCCCGCGGGCAAAGAACACGGTCAGATACATACATATGACATTCATTATGTTATATGCCAGACACGGGATCCATATCGGCAGGGCAAAATGAACCGTCAATCCTTCCACTATCGCAAACGCAAACATGATCATAACAAGTGAGATATATCTGATCCTGAATATCCTGCTCGAATAGGAAATGCATATCGCGATCACCACAAGGGTGATCAGCATATTGATATAGATCATTATCCTGTAGGAGCGATAGCTGAAGAACAGACCGGTAAACTTCGTATCCGTAGCCACAAACCACGCCCTGCGGAAATATATCCTCTTTTGGAATGAAAAGATCCTCGCACCGAAATACTGTGAAACAACAAGATATGTCTGATAGAGGCACACAATGGCCGCAAGTATGATACTGATGATAAAATTCCGGTATTTATCTATGCTCACGATCATCAAAATGACCGCAAAAAGCATCCAGCAATGTAATATGTAGTACGGAAGCAGAACCTTTGATGCGCCGCCGGCATTTTGGACACCGATCAGTGCAAAGCAGACAATATTACAGACCGTCAGAATAGCATCCGCCAGAATAAACCCGACATTTCTTCTCTTATATCTCGCTCCTATGAAAAGACACAGTAAGGAAGCGATCGTTAAAATGAAAAAATTATTCTCAGTGCAAGCATTGGATTGCATCCTTATATAAATATATTATAAGTTTAGTTTAACCTTTTACCCTTGTCAAGGTGGATCATCGGAGCAGTGGTTTGGTACATGGTAGGAATTTAGTACCAGATGTTATGTTAGCTCTAAAAATTATGTTATGTTAACTTTAAAAATTTTGTTTGACAATTATGCGATTTAGGGGTATCATATCACTTGTGTCTGTGACACGGGCGGAAGTGCTGGAACTGGCAGACAGGCTAGACTAAGGATCTAGTGTTGGAAACGACGTGAGGGTTCAAGTCCCTTCTTCCGCATAAAAAGTCTCACATAGTGTGAGGCTTTTTTTGTGTCACCGGAACCGTCCCGGTGACACCATAGTGTGAGGCTTTTTTGTGTCATTCTTCCCAGAAAAGCTCATCCAGGGTTTTGTCCAGGGTCTTGCATATTGCAATGCACAGGTTGATCGTCGGATTGTAATCTCCTTTCTCGACAGCGCTCATGGTCTGACGGGATACTCCGCAGAGCTTTGCCAGGTCATCCTGTGACAGGTCCTTGGCCGCGCGGGCCGATTTAAGTCTCAGATTCTTCATAGCTTCAGTCCTCCTCGTCGTTCCTGTTTCTGTCGATCAGTCCCTTGACGATCAGTTCAATACCCAGGATAGCCATCATGGTGATAACCATCACATTCAGTGCCGGTATGCCGATACGTCCGTCCGCATTCTTCCATGTATTACTTTTGGATGCTCCGACGATCGGTATGATGTTCAGGACTATACATACTGCAAATACTATATAATAACGTTTGTGATCATTGTTGAGCCCCCAGTATACGTCGTGCCATATGCAATATCCGCCAAGTACCGTACATGCCGCTGCGATCCCGATAAAGTGAAGCGAGTAATCCGCAATGGGAAGAGTGATGTCGCCGATGGATAACAGCATAAATATCACCTCGAAGACCATCATCGTGTAGAACGCTGCCATATAAGCCCTGCCCCTGACCTCCTTCTGCCTCTCGTCATATTCCGTCTTCATCCTGTGATTCGTGTTTGCAAACTTGAAAAGGATCACTACCAGTATCAGTCCCACAAAAAGTCCAACCGCTACTCCTGCCATCATCATTATGTTCATCTTATTACCTCCTGCCATCATCATTATGTTCATCTTATTACCTCCTGCCATCATCCTGAAATGTATCCTTTTACATAAAAAGCGACGCGTCATTTGCTCCTTATGAGACAATAATAACGCGTCGTCGGAATTACGTCAAGTATATTTTACATTTTTCTTCTATGGGATGATTTTTGTCAGAGTTGGCAATCACATTGCTGTGTTTGCTGTGTTTAGTAAGCAGACTTAATAACCCCTGTTTACTTTGATTGGACTGAGCCAATAACGACTGACCGGCTTGCGATAAAATATTACTGTTTGAGAAGCTGACCATTTCTGCGGCCATATCCGTATCACGGATCAATGACTCCGCAGATGTCGTATTTTCAACAATGTTGTCAAGGTTCTTGATCGTATGCTCCAATCTGTTTTGAGTGGCACCATAATACGATCGAACCAGCGATACCTTTCTGTCCGCATTTTTTATTATTTCAATAGCGTTGCTTCTGGTTCTCTCGTCTCGTAGCTTAACCCCTTCATCCGGCACCGAATCCTGATAATCATCCCTGACATTGATCGGTAAGGCTCCAAGCAGTGATTTCGCAGAAATATTATATTGGATTATATAGATGTACTGATCCTTTTCTGCCCCTGCCTGTATTTTGAAACCATTCCCTTTTCCATCCCGGCCAGCAGTCATCCCACTCGGAAGAAATATATGACCGGAGCCGTATTTATTTGTATACTCGGTATTATCCGTATTTATGACATAAGTAGCAGAGGTAGAGATCAGAGTATCCGGTGCAAAAGCATCCGCCTCGGAAGTATTCAAACTATATAAAATAGATCCGGCTCCGTCAGTACCTCTCGCATTCAGCAGCTTTCTGACAAAATCCAAAGAATCTCCGGAAGCATTCTTAAAAGTATTCTCAAAGTTCCCAAGACTTGAGAATTTACCATTAGTATGCTCAGCAATAGCATCGGTCAGAAGCGAACCCTTGGCAACCGAGGTGAAAATATTATCTAATGACCGGATTTCCGGCCACGTGACGTCCCGTACTGACTTGTCGGGAAGCTCCGCCTCGAACCATTCAATAAACTGAACAAGATAGCTGACGTAAGTAGAAATGGTGCTATCCTCAAGATCACGAAAAGAAAAAATTTCCT
>JAFUAB010000035.1 GCA_017460885.1 Lachnospiraceae bacterium | reverse complement strand
TGCCACATCAGGCGCTTGCTTCAGGAGAGACCGGCGCGCCGCAGTACGCAGACTATGCGGATCATGCCGATGATCCGGAGCAGTTAGCTGCCGATGAGATGAGCCGCTTATCTGCCGGAAATCCCGTGACGATCACGCCGGTGATCAGTATGGATAAGGAAACGTTTGAATATGCGGCTGATCTGGAGATTTATCCCACGGCTGCCATCCAGATGGAAGGATGTATCATTGGACCCGGTGAAACCGGCGAAGATCCGGAGGTTATGGTAGACGGTGAATCCATCGGCCATGTTGAGACGTACTTTACGTATGCTGAGGATATGCCGGACTTTAGGATCCTGCTGAATTCGGGGATCGATGAAAACCACGTGTTTGAAATGCCTGATGAAGCCGATGACATGACAGTTGATATCACCGAAGCCTCAGCCGGCAGTTACTCTGCGATCAGTGTTTTTATTTCCGATCAGTATGCGGACGTTTCATATGCGGATACGATCAGTGAGCCTGCGTCTTTTGAAATAGTGCCTGCGAAACTCAGGATATCCGCCGGAATGGATCTGGAGACGGTTAAGTACAAAACCATTGATGACGCGGCAGATTCAATCTGGTGGGATTCGATCGTATGTGAAAGGATGAACCTCCCAAATCCGGAGGATGTTGATGACGTAAATATGTTCGATGTAGTGGAAACTGCTGATTATAGTAATCTGAAGGTTCTGATTGACGGCAGCCCCGTATCCAAAGAAGAGAAGCTGCTGCAAACAGGTCTGCATACTTTTAAGTTTGACGGATATCTTGTTCCGGCAGAAGCGTTTTCCGATAAATATGTTTTCAGCGAATATGCATTTGATGAAAACCGGCTTACCGTATATTCGGACGCAGATCTGTCCGTGAAATTGAAGAAGGGCAGGACAATCTATTACGGTGCGCCTCTGTCAGAAATTCCGAGCCTGTATGATCATACGTATAAACCCGGAGCGGACGGTACGGAACTGAATTATGATACCATCAGGTTCAAACTGGCAAAAGACAGGTACATGAAGGAAGTCTATTCCTCCGATGAAGTCCCCTTTATCGCTGCGGAAACGGATGTCTATGCCAGGGCTTATGCTGAAAACGTAAATAACGAAACCGTGGCTTCGCCGGTCATGCCGATGAAGATCCAAAAGAGACCGGTTTCCGCAAAAGCTCCCGATCATGTCGTCGAACGAGCCAATCCCCTTAAAGAAGATGAGGACAGTGATTTTCCGTATCAGACTAAGTTCACCTGGGAGGAAGCCGGATTTACGTTTAAGGGTTTGGAAGAGTTTGAGACAGACGTTTCTGAATCACGCCGGGAAAAAAAGATCGAGACCTGGACCCTTTCATATGCCGGAGAGCCGTTGAGCGCCGGTAAGCTGTTTGCATCCGATGGCTTTACCGTATATACCTCCTATTATTACATTAAGCCGTATGTGCCGGGCAAATATGTATCTGATTGGATAGATAAATATAAGAGTACGGAGTTCATGAAAACCAATATTTCGCTGGATGAGGTATATTTTGCCTACGAGATCCTGCCAAAGTATTACTATACATATGTTGTGGACGGACAGGTTGTCGGGGAATATTCATCACCGGCGGGTAAGCCGGATGAGTCGGTTACATATGCACTTAAGTCCGATTCGGTCTTTCCGGTTCAGGACGGAAGAGGCATCGCCGGATGGAATTTCTATAACAGCGTGACGTCACGGCAGATCGCCGCGGATGACGGCAGCTTCAAGGCTTCCACATGTGAATCCGGCATGGACGGAACCTATTCATTTACCGACAGGGACGTGATCGCCGATGCCTGGATGGTGACCAGGACTCAGGGAGTGGAGATATCCGATATTTCTGTTGCTGAATATGACGGACGGGCGCATGTGCTCAGCTCCATGCCCGCGGACGGCAGGAAGACCGTGGCGGATCTTGACTTTTTCATCGCGGACGGGGATTACAGACTGATATATGGCGAGGACTATACGGCCAGGGTTTCAAATAACGTCAATGCCTCGTTGTATCAGGAAAAGCCCGTGGCGGACAATAAGAAACCCAGGGTCGTGATAACGGGCAAGGGTGACTATAAGGGACTTAAGGAAACCATCCTGTTTGACATAAAGCCCTGTGACATTTCAGGTTTCTCATATACAATGGACGGATTATTGTATGCTGACAGGAGTGGAAAGGTTCACATTGGAAAAAGGACGATAAGCGGATACTTTACGGACGGCAGGCCGGTTACGCTGAAGGCATCCGACTATAGAGAATGGACTGATGATCCCATCCCCACCAAACTTGTCGGTGATGATTATTTATCATCGGTCTACGACCTGTATGCCTATGGCAGGGGAAACTATACAGGTTATGTCAGTCAGCGCATAGACTCCATGGAATGGTATCCCATAAGCTTCGATACCTTCAAGGTAAAATACAACGCCACGATCAACTACAAGGAGAGCATAACGGCCGACGATCTGAACGTCAGGGTGTTTACTCCGAAGGGAAAGCCCGTAGATCCCACTGACTATACTGTCTCATTGGACACTGCGGCCGATGGAGCTGCTTCCTCGGGATTTCTTAAGGTTGTCATTACTCCGAAATCGTATCTTGAATACGGAGGAGAAGACGACGAGTTAGTCGGAGATAAGACCATATACGTAAAGATCCGCGGTGAAAAACTTGCTAAGAACAGGTTTAAGCTTGAATGGATCAAAGCGGATTATTCCGGGGCGGATACGCCAAATTCCGTCATATGCTCCGACGAAAGTCTGAAAGAGGGCAGGGATTACAGCCTTGAGTGGAGTGAAGACTGTAATGCAAAAAACAAGGAGGTCGGACTGTATTCGGTTACGATACGCGGCATGGGTAAATACGCAAATCTGGATAAGAACGGGAATCCCGCATCGATCAAGCTGACCTTCAAAAGAAATGCCGTAAAGGCTTCAAAGGCATGTTCATCGGTAACGGTAAGCAAGGATGAAGCTTCTTCTGCCGATAACGGTGCAACCCTGCAGGTAAGCGTTATCGTTAAAAATGCCGACGGTTCACAAACCACGTATTCCAACCGGCTCAGAAAAGGAATCTGGGGCAGATCGCTGGTATCCGAAGACGGACAGCCTGGCTTTACCGTTACTTCATGGGGCAAGCCTAAGAACGGAAGCAGAACCGTCACGATCAAATGCCTGTCCACTTCCGGCTTTTCCGGAGCATTTAAGATATCGTAGGATTCAGACACCATCCCTGGGCCGTATTGGAAAACGATCAGAAATCATCCTGAGACATTATTATTGCGAACCGAATCCTGTTGTATAGCTACGAGAGTATTGCGGTGCATACGGAGCCGTTGATTCGTCGGGAAGAAATCTATGCAAATGTTGAACCAAACGATCGCATGGCCGGAATCGATGAAGAGAATGGGGTGGTCAACTGAATTAGAAGTAGGGAGATGATGATCAATGAGTGCAATTTGTCTCGCTATTCGGAATGGGACTGGCACCGTATCCATGTATATTAATGTCATCGGTAGCCATTATTCTTGCAGAGATGTCAAATACATCCGGGAATGCAGGTTCTCGCAGACTGTTTGCAATCGCACTTGTTGAAACAATCTTTTTTGCGCTGATAATTATGATGTTTTTGGTGTTGGCAATTGTAGGTGCCGGCATTTGAAGGAATGGCTTCAATTTTCCACTGGGAGAAAGCATAGATGAGACAAAAGGCAAGTATCGAATACCGTGGAGATGTGAAAGAGAATTTTGACCGATTGGAAAAAGCAAGTGCAACGCTGACATTTGACGATAATAAACTCGAGCTTATCGACTTTGAGCATTATGTTTCGGATGAGGAAGCGGGCAATCCCTATAACTGTTATTTCCGCATTAAAGCTTTGTCCGATGGGTTTTCGGCACTATCGGCAGGATGCGAATATGATTATAAGGCATTGAAGCGCTTTATAAAAGAATTGGATGAGCTGATTGATTTTAAGAGAGAGACTGTTCATTTTGAAGAGTATGGATATGGTTCAAAGCCTACTTTTAGCGGGGACGGAATAGGTCATATCAAGGTCTCCGGATTGATATACGGAGAGTACAGAAGTCAGTCATTGCAGTTTGAATTTATGACGGATCAGCCTGTGAAATGGATATAGCGAAACAGAAGACCATTGGATCACAGTCCGGAACATATGGCAAGGCCAACGGGAATAACTGGCGTACTCTGGCAATAATTATTCATCAGGTGCCTTGTTAAGACTGTTGATTCTTGAGCGTATGATCCGGCGGAATGTAATAAGAACTAGAAACAACAATCCGAAAGTGGCAAGCGCAGTTATCGTTCCCATAAGGAAGGCTTTTTTCAGAATATCTGCATGATGGAATAGTGTTCGGATAAAGATCAGCCCGCCTATGATGATACCAGCAGCAGCTGATATTATGACAATATTGGACGTTTTCATACTCACGTGCCTGTCCCAGATGCCGTTTTGAATGCAGGATACACCCATATATATGTCAACTATCGCAAAGACTATCAGTTCACCGGCAAGTGAACTGATATCAGTGCCGAGGAATAGTTTAACAAGTATAAGTGCGATTAACCCCCAGAAAGTGATCCAGAATCCGTTATGCTCTATACGAAGCAGGGTTTGTTCCTGCTGCTCATCAAGAATGTTTTTTATTTCCAATACTTTCATAGGCTCTCCTTTCTTCTGCAGGGATCCAGAACAGGTCATTAAGAGTAACATTAAGTGCATCACATATGGCGAGACACAGTTTGATTGACGGATTAAATTCCCCGGTTTCTATAAGCCCGATCGTTTGACGGGTAACCCCGGTTCGCTGCGCCAATTCCTGTTGTGTCAAACCATTGGATTTTCTATGTTCTCTAATTCGGTTTGTGATCATCAGTGCACCTCAAAATGCAACATATATATTGCATTAAATATAACATCTTCAAAATTAAATGTCAACTATATATTGCATTATAAAATTCGTAATGCGCAAGATTCGTATTGTAGAATATGCGGATCAGCAAAGGACTCTGGTGCCCCCGTTTGTTGGGAAACAGCTTCTTGTGTGTCGGGAGATGGGATTTCCCGTTCCAGAGGGTTGTGGCAAGACATACAAGTCGATGAGAGTAGAATCATAGTGGATTGAGTCAAGCGAAGGAATTCTTAGTATAATTGGGGTTAAAACTCACATTCTTAAGGGATGTATCGGAGATATTGGTCGATAGGTTAAAATTGGTGCGCTGATACTTGCTTTGGTGTTTTCAAACTGATGCCTGTACGTGGTATAATATGATGATACCGACAAAAGCAACTTCACAGTGACTCATTGTTTATAAATTTTGTACCTTGAAAACCAAATCCCCAAATAATGGGCTATA
>JAFUAB010000034.1 GCA_017460885.1 Lachnospiraceae bacterium | reverse complement strand
TGAATTGGTTCCCATTCAGCAAAAGCATTACAGTTCCAGGAATTCGTTAATGCCAATTTTTTCACTCGAGAAAACAGAAGAAGAAAATGAGCAAATTACTCTTTGTGCAAGATCCGAGTTTAGCCTGTTTTTTCATATTATACTTTCTGTTTTTCTAATAATCTTAATTATTGGCGGAGTATTTTGGCAGGGAGTGCTGTTATTTATTGGAGGAGAACTACTTGTGCAAATGGGATTCTGGCTTCCGTTTAGAAAAGCATATTCAGAATTGTCGGATTTAATTTCTGAAGTGAGTAAATAATATCGAACAGTGTTTTTTATTGCACTCTCATTCTGGGAATGAAATGGAGGAATACTGAAGGATGTCAATGAGGTCATTATTCCGTAATTAGGAATGCCATGGGAGATGTGGCGGCGATCTACACTGCGACAGGTACCCTTGTAGGAACATACGAGTATGATCCCTATGGTAACATTTAATGATTGCAATGGATTGATAAAGATTGGTGATAGATGGATTTTACCATGAAAAATAGTTGTTATTCTAAATTTGTTTCAAAAATATTGAACATAGAATACTCGGATGCAATACAGATTTTCAAATCATTGCCAAATGCTGAGAGGGAAATTACTATATTGTCAGTTGCAGAAGAAAATGAAATGGCGGTATATCCCTTTATGTTAAGCTTACTGAAAGAACATAATTCTCTTTATGTATATAAAATTTTGGATGCTGTTTTGTCATGCGCATTATGCTATATAGAAGGTGCATATCAAATGGCGGTATATCACTTGAAACAGCAAATTAACAGATATCCGGATGATCTTGATAGCAAGATTAGAATACTTGAGCTGTACTATATTCCAGATGTATATGCAGAAAGAAGGGATTATTTGAAGTATGCTGAAGAGATTCTGGAAAAAGACAGTAATAACCCCGTAGCACTTGGATTTGTAACAAATAAAGTCAAGGGCGATTATGGGAGTGGAATGAAGATAAATGATTTGTTTGAAAAAATAAAATATCTTCATTTTGATGAAGCCTATAATATGATATTCAACTATGATTCAGATAGGATATATAATGAAATATACAGAATAGCAGAAAATTCCAATAGTATGGTTGTATATTTATTTATAGAGTATCTATTAGAAAAAGAAGATTCTATTTTTTATAATATGCTGGCATTTGATGTATTGACACTGCCGTTAAGCCGGATTGGAGGTGCGCAATATATGGCGGCATATCATGCATATAAACTAATTGGGGCAGGAGATAATCAAAATAAATATCGAAAATTTGTTGAGGAGTTAAGGAGCAGTTTGAAAAAATAAAAGATTATGGCAATCATGTTAGCGTTATTCCTATAGGTGTAGCCATAGAAGATTGGCACAGTCAAGGAAAAGATTCTATCTGGATGAACCATGGGGACGGAGTCACAGTGTCAATTTCAGGATGAACCATGGGACGATTAAAAAAAGTCGTGATCCGTCCGGCGTCGTGACAGCATCTTTGACGGCGCCGCTGCAACCTTGATTCGTTAAGGAACTGTAGGGAGATAAACTTCAAGTAATCGGTGCTATCCTATTGTATTTTGAGTGATGGTTTGGAGTGGTATATTGCAGATATGACAATAAGTAAAAAACTGAAAGCAATTGCTGCGGTGGTATTTGTACTTTTTGGTGTATGCATACGATAGGGCGTTTGTTTTTGGCTTCTGATGACGGGAGGGAATTATTGATTTTTTTAGAATCGAAGTATAATGTCACATCGTAGATTGGAATTTCGGAATCAAAGGTGAAATTATATAAAAAGCATTGCATTTTAGCTCTCCAATGTGTAATATACAAGTAGGAGACGAAGTCTCCCTTCAGCTAAAAGATGTCGAGTGACGGTTCTGACTCGACGGTAAAATAAAAAGTGACCGAGTGATGATGTCGAGTGACGGTTCTGACTCGACGGTAAAATAAAAAGTGACCGGGCTGATGATTCTTGGAGAGATTGGCTTAGCCAATCTCTCTTGCTTGGGAACCGCGTCGAGGTTCCGAATTTACTTCCCGTGGAGATTTATATGGATGTTTATGATCATCAGGTGTTAAAACTGACGCCAGAGTTTTATTTGGATTATCCTAATCCGCCTTATACTGAAATTGAATTAAAACCAAACCGAAGATATAACTGTTTGATAATTCAGTCGCATTATGACTATTTTATCTGCATTCCTTTTCGGTCTCAGGTGAGGCACAAATATGCATATCATTTCCGAAATTCGGCAAGATCGCGGATTGGAAAATCTGCTTTGGATTACTCAAAGTCTGTGATAATCAGAAATACCGAGTATATTGATACTAATCCCGGAATAATAGATTCCGATGAATACGCTGAAATGATGAGAAACATGGACAGAATTGTTGATGAGGTGCTTAAATACGTCGATGATTACGTGTCATATCAAAAGATGCTTGAAGACCATATTTCGGAGCAGGAGTACCTAAGAAGATACAAGTATTCAACATTGCGGTATTTCCATGATATTCTGGGAATAGATGCCTGATTTGAAAGAAGGGAGTGAAATAATTGCCTAAAGAAACATACAACGCGTCGTCCATCGCGGTCCTGGAGGGACTTGAGGCGGTGCGCATGCGTCCCGGCATGTATATCGGATCGGTATCCACCAAGGGACTTAATCACTTGATATATGAGATCGTGGACAACTCCGTGGACGAGCACCTGGCAGGTCATTGCGACAAGATATGGGTGACGCTGGAAGCGGACGGTTCCTGCACGGTTTCGGACAACGGACGGGGAATCCCGGTTGACATGCATGAAAAGGGCATGTCCGCGGAGCGTCTCGTCTTTACTACGCTGCATGCCGGCGGCAAGTTTGACAATAATGCATACAAGACCAGCGGAGGCCTCCACGGCGTGGGTTCCTCGGTCGTAAATGCGCTGTCTGATCACATGACGGTCACGGTCAGGACCGGCGGCCGCGTATACAGGGACACCTATGAGCGCGGCATTCCGACCACCGAGCTGGTGAACGGTCTTTTGCCGGAAATAGGCAGGACCAGGGAGACCGGCACCGAGATAAATTTCCTGCCGGATGACACGATATTCGAAAAAACGCGGTTCAAGGAAGACGACGTCAAGAGCCGCATGCACGAGACGGCCTACCTTAATCCGAACCTCACCATATATTTCGAGGACAGGCGTAAGGACGAGATCGAAAAGATCGAATTTCATGAGCCGGACGGACTCACCGGATTTGTAAAGGAGATCAATAAGTCCAGCGAGACCCTGCATGAGCCTGTTTACCTGAAGGGAGAAAGCGAGGGCATCGAGGTCGAGGTCGCCTTTCAGTACGTCAATGAGTTCCATGAGGAAGTCCTGGGCTTCTGCAACAACATATACAATTCCGAGGGCGGAACGCACCTGACCGGCTTCAAGCAGGTATTTACGACCGTCATCAACAACTATGCCCGTTCCCTCGGAAACCTCAAGGAAAAGGACGTGAACTTCACCGGAGCGGACGTGCGAAACGGCATGACGGCGGTGGTGTCGATCAAGCATCCCGATCCGAGGTTCGAGGGCCAGACCAAGACCAAGCTGGACAATCAGGATGCCGCGAAGGTAGTGGCCAAGGTCGTGGGCGATGAGGTCATCCGGTTCTTTGACCGTAACCTGGAGACGCTCAAGACCATAATCGGATGTGCCGAAAAGGCCGCGAAGATCCGCAAGACCGAGGAAAAGGCCAAGACCAACATGCTGACCAAGCAGAAGTTCAGCTTTGACTCCAACGGCAAGCTGGCCAACTGCGAATCCAAGGATGCGTCCAAGTGTGAGATATTCATAGTCGAGGGTGATTCCGCCGGCGGCAGCGCCAAGATGGCACGTAACCGTATGTATCAGGCGATCCTGCCCATCAGAGGTAAGATACTGAACGTAGAGAAGGCTTCCATAGACAAGGTACTCGGAAACGCCGAGATCAAGACCATGATCAATGCCTTCGGCTGTGGTTTCTCCGAAGGATACGGCAATGACTTCGACATAACCAAGCTCAGATATGATAAGATAATCATCATGGCGGATGCGGACGTGGACGGTGAGCACATCTCCACGCTGCTGCTTACGCTTTTTTACAGATTCATGCCCGAACTGATATACGAAGGGCATGTCTATGTGGCGATGCCGCCGCTGTATAAGGCCATACCCTCCAAGGGTTCCGAGGAGTATCTCTACGATGATGCAGCCCTTGATAAATACCGTAAGACGCACAAGGGCAGCTTTACATTGCAGCGGTACAAGGGTCTCGGCGAGATGGATGCCGAGCAGCTCTGGGAGACCACGCTCGACCCTGAGAGGAGACTGCTCAAGCTCGTAGAGATCGAGGATGCACGTATGGCATCTGAGATAACGGGCATATTGATGGGTAATGACGTAGCGCCGCGTAAGCAGTTTATCTATGATCATGCCAATGATGCAAACCTTGATATTTAATTGATGCGGGATTATTTCTGATATCCGGGATGATACTGACTTTCACCCCGGATCAAGTGATGCACCGCAAACCGGAGATATATAATGAACACTACACATGACAGAATAATCAAAACCGAATTCTCCGAAATAATGGAGAAGAGCTTTATAGATTACGCGATGAGCGTTATCATCGCCCGTGCGCTCCCGGATGTCCGTGACGGCTTAAAGCCGGTACAGCGCAGAACCCTGTATGATATGTACGAGCTGGGCATCAGATCCGATAAGCCCTACAGAAAATCTGCGCGTATCGTGGGCGATACCATGGGTAAATATCATCCCCACGGCGACAGCTCCATTTATGAAGCCCTTGTGGTAATGAGCCAGGACTTCAAAAAGGGGATACCGCTGGTTGACGGACACGGCAACTTCGGAAATATCGAAGGAGACGGAGCCGCTGCCATGAGGTATACCGAGGCCAGACTTGCGCCTGTTACGGAAGAGGCCTTTCTGGCGGATCTGGACAAGGATGTCGTCGATTTCATGCCCAATTTCGATGAGACGGAAAAGGAGCCGACGGTACTTCCGGTCCGTATTCCCAATTTCCTGATCAACGGCTCTGAGGGTATCGCCGTAGGTATGGCTACATCCACGCCTCCGCATAACCTCGGAGAGGTGATAGATGCTTTGAAGGCTTATATGGAGAATCCCGAGCTTTCCACAGCACAGCTGATGCGATATATCAAAGGTCCCGATTTCCCTACGGGTGGGATCGTCATCAATAAGGATGAGCTGGCTGAGATCTATGAGACCGGTGCCGGCAAGATCAAGATCAGAGGCCGCGTTGAGGAAGAAAAGGTCAAGGGAGGCAAGGTAAACCTCGTCATCACCGAGATACCCTATACGATGATCGGCATGAATATCGGGAAGTTCCTGTCGGATGTGGCTGATCTGGTCGAGACACGAAAAACTACGGATATTGTGGATATCTCCAATCAGTCCTCCAAGGAGGGCATCAGGATAGTCCTTGAGTTAAAGAAGGATGCCGATGTGGAGAATCTCAAGAATCTGCTATATAAAAAGACCCGTCTTGAGGATACCTTCGGAGTAAACATGCTGGCCATCGACAAGGGCAGGCCGGAGACCATGGGCTTAAAGGCGATCCTTCAGGCAAATGTTGACTTCCAGATCGAGGTCGCAACGCGTAAATATACCAATCTGCTCAATAAGGAGACCGAAAAGAGAGAGATACAGGAGGGTCTGATCAAGGCCTGCAATGTCATCGATCTGGTTATCGAGATACTCAGAGGCTCCAAGGACCGGGCAATGGCCAAAAGATGTCTGGTAGAGGGCGATACCACCGGGATCAATTTCAAGTCCCGCGAGTCCAGGGCTATGGCTGCACAGCTGATGTTTACCGACAAACAGGCCAACGCTATACTTGAGATGCGTCTGTACAAGCTGATCGGACTGGAACTGGACGCCCTTATCAAGGAGCACGAGGAAACGGTAGCGAATATCTATAAGTACGAGGATATCCTGGAGAGCCGCGACTCGATGATGACGGTTCTGATGGCCGATCTTGAAAACTATAAAAAGAAATTCGCGCGTAAGAGACGCACCGAGATCACAAATGCCGAGGAAGCCGTTTTTGTCGAGAAGAAGGTCGAGGAGATGGATATGATCTTCCTTATGGACCGTTTCGGATATGCACGCGTTATAGATGTCGCTACATACGAGAGAAACAAGGAAACCGCGCTTGAGGAGAACAGATTCGTCTTTAAGTGTAAAAACACCGGCAAGGTAGTGGTATTCACCAATACGGGACAGCTTCACAGCATCAAGGTCAAGGATCTGCCCTACGGTAAATTCCGTGACAAGGGAGTGCCGGTGGATAATGTCAGCAATTATAAGTCCGAATCCGAATACATCATATATGCGGCTTCCCAGTCGGATCTGAATATGTACAGACTTATCTTTGTAACGGCCAGGAGCATGTGCAAGATAGTAGACGGCGGTGAGTTTGATGTATCCAAGCGTACAGTAGCGGCCACCAATCTTATGGATGATGACGAGCTGGTAAGTGTGATCAAGTTTACGGATATGAAGAATATCATTTTCCAGACAAAGGATGGATTTTTCTTAAGATTTGATCCCGCGACCATCCCCGAGAAAAAGAAAACCGCGGTCGGAGTAAGAGGGATGAAGTTAGGTGCATCGGACCGTATAGAGAATGTATATTACACCAGATTCGGAGAGGATCTGACGATACAGTATAAGGATAAGGATCTGGAGCTTGGTAAGCTTAAGCTCGGAACCAGAGATTCCAAGGGAACCAAGGTTCGTGTATAGAGGATAGTCATATGCGAGTAATAGCAGGAACCGCCCGCAGTATGCCTCTCAAAACTCCCAAAGGCATGGATACGAGGCCTACTACGGACAGGATCAAGGAAACTTTATTTAATATGCTTCAGACCTATGTGCCGGATTCCGTATTTGTCGATGTCTGCAGCGGGAGCGGCGGGATCGGTATTGAGGCGTTGAGCCGGGGGGCGAGATGCGCATATTTCATTGACAGCGATTCCTCATGTATCAACTGCATCTCGGAGAATCTTAGATTTACCAAACTGGACGGTAAGGCCACGGTAATAAAACGTGAGGCCTGTTCCGGTCTGAATATGATCCGGGAGGAAAGAGCCGATGTGATATTTGCGGATCCTCCCTATCAGGCCGGTCTTGAACCGGGGATTCTGGATACGCTTTCACATATGCCTTATGTGACTGAGGATACTGTGGTCATAATAGAGGCCGAGCTGGATAAGAATATGGGTTTTGCGGCAGATTTCGGATTTGACATAATTAAAGAGAAGTGTTATAAGACGAATAAACATGTTTGGTTAAGGAAGTCACTTTGATTTCGGAAAGGGAAACTATGAAGGCTGCTATCTATCCCGGAAGCTTCGATCCGATAACATACGGACATCTTGATATCATCAAGAGAGCATCCGCTGTTTTTGACCGTTTATATGTGGGTGTACTCAATAATTCGGCGAAGACAGCGTTGTTTTCTATCGATGAACGTGTTAATATGATAAAAGATGTGACTTCCGATCTGGACAATGTACAGGTTGAGGCTTTCGATGGGTTGACCCTTCAGTATGCGCTTGACAGAGATGTCAGCGTGCTTATCAGGGGTCTCAGGGCTGTGTCAGATTTCGAATATGAACTGCAGATAGCACAGACCAATCGCAAGTTCTCCGATGATAAGGTTGATACGATGTTCTTCATCACCAGTTTGGAATATGCATATCTGAGCAGTTCCGTAGTCAGGGAAATGGCCAGCTACGGAAGAGATATCTCCAGGTGTGTGCCGGATTCGGTCGCAGCCAGGATTTACGAAAAATACGGTATAGATTAAGGAGCAGACTTGATCATGAGTAGTAAAATCGAACAGCTTATTGAAGAAATTGAAGATTATATTGACGGCTGCAAGTACCAGCCGCTCAGCAAGATCAATATCATTGTCAATAAGGAAGAGATCGATGAACTGATCGGGGAGCTCAGAAATAAGACTCCCGATGAGATCAAACAGTACAAAAAGATCATCGAACAGCGCGAGGAGATCCTCGCAAAGGCTCGTGAGAGAGCCGATAAGCTTATAAAGGATGCTACCGCAACCACAAATCAGCTGGTTAACGAGCACGAGATCATGCAGCAGGCCTATGCGCAGGCAGACGAGATAGTGACGCTTGCTTCCGAGCAGGCACAGCAGCTGCTGGATAATGCCGCTATGGAAGCAAAGTCGGTCAGAGATGCCGCTATGCAGTATCTGGATGATATGCTTGAACACCTTGATAAACTGGTTACCCACAGTATGAATACCACCAGTGCCTATTATGAGGAGTTCATGAAGTCTATGGCCAGTTATCATAATGTTGTAACGTCAAACAGAGCCGATCTTCATCCCGATGCGGATATCATGCAGGATGTAACCGATCTGAATGTCAATATTCCGACTGCGGTTAAAGAGCATCCTGTTACAGATGAGACGGGTGAGCTTACCTGATCATCCGATAGTATGGATTTTACCGGCTACCAGACTTTGGCAGCCGGTTTTTTGGTTAGATGAAACGTAATTTGCTACTAAAGACCGTTAATTACATAGTACTTCTTTCGATATTTCTGTTGTGCCTGATCACCGGAATTGCTGACAGAGGGCTATTGAACGTATGCGCTGCCGAAAATGATGCTGATGGTGATGTCATTAAGATCTGTATAGACCCGGGGCACGGAGGTGAAAATGAAGGAGCACTCTGGGATGATTATGTCGAAAAGGACATGACAATGATCGTTGCGGAGGCTATGAGGGACGAGCTTGAGAAGTACTCCGGCATAGAAGTATTTATGACCAGGACATCAGATGTGGATATGTCTCTTGAAGACCGCGTGAAATATGCGACGGATGTCGGAGCCGATTTTTTCTTCTGCCTGCATTTCAATATGTCAGTCGATCATGATATGTATGGTGCTGAATGCTGGATATCCGCCTTTGGTGAAAATTATGCCAGAGCGATGGATTTTTCGAGGATCGAGATGCAGCTGCTTACCGATACCGGACTCTACGACAGAGGCATCAAGACCAGACTTAACGGCAGGGGAACAAATTATTACGGAGTGCTGCGTGTTGGAGATCTGGAGGGTATCCCCGGAGTTATCATAGAGCACTGTCATCTGGATCATGCCGAAGATCAGCCTTATTATGATCATTATGACAAGCTGATCGAATATGGTAAACTGGATGCTACGGCGGTGGCACTTTATTACGGGCTTAAAAGTGACGGGCTCGGGGTGGATTATTCGGGATATTCATATGAGCATACTCCGATCCCGGATTCTGTCGTCAGCCCTGACGATACTTCACCGGCTGCGGTGGCCGTCGAATTCGGAGATGTGTATGAGGATGGAGGTACATACAGGATAAAAACGGATATATATGCCGAGGATCCGGATTCAAGGATGCTGTATTACAGCTATTCGACAGACGGAGGCATACATTGGTCCGACAGATTCAGATGGGAGAATGAAAATGGTATAGAGATCGACAAAACACCCGGAGGATCGACCGCTCACGTATCTGTACCGCTTTCAACCGAACGTGATATGTATGTGGTGTTCAGGGTATACAATCTGTTTAACCTCTATACGGAATCCGAACCGTATTATGTATCCAAATATATCGTAGAAGAGGAAGAACGGGAAGCTACCGATGAAGTCGAATATACCGAGATCGACAGGACGGATACGGATCCCGGGAAGAGAGTCAGGTCGGTGGACGGGAGCGGACCTGATCTCAGATATATGATAATAGTGGCAGTTTTCTGCCTATGTATACTGGTCGTACTTATCATCCTGACCAATGTGATCTACCGTATGATCAGAGATAACAGTCATGGCAGACGACGGCGTTGAACTCAGGTTATTGACAAAAATAATCGAAAATAATACAGTTAAAATCGTGGGTTTTTGATCATGAAGGAATATAGGATCATGTATCCTGAAGAATATATCAAATGAGGAGTGTAATATTATGGAAATTTTTGAGGAATTACAGGAACGGGGGCTGCTCGCACAGCTGACCGATGAGAAGGAGATCAGGGAACTTGTCAATACCGGTAAGGCAACATTTTATATCGGTTTTGACCCTACGGCCGATTCACTTCATGTAGGCCATTTCATGGCGCTCTGTCTGATGAAGAGACTTCAGATGGCCGGCAACCGTCCGATAGCGCTTGTGGGCGGCGGCACCGGAATGATCGGAGATCCCTCCGGCAGAAGTGATCTGCGTACCATGATGACCACCGAGACCATCGATTACAACTGCGAATGCTTCAAGAAGCAGATGAGCAGATTTATCGAGTTCGGTGACGGCAAGGCCATGATGATCAACAATGCAGACTGGCTCAGGGATCTCAATTATATCGATTTTATCAGAGATATCGGAGTCTGCTTCTCAGTCAACAATATGCTGAGAGCCGAGTGCTACAAGCAGCGTATGGAGAAAGGTTTAAGCTTCCTTGAGTTTAATTATATGATCATGCAGTCATACGACTTCCTGATGCTGTATCAGAAATACGGCTGTAACATGCAGTTTGGCGGAGACGATCAGTGGTCCAACATGCTTGGCGGAACCGAACTGATTCGCAAAAAGCTCGGCAAGGATGCGTATGCCATGACCATCACGCTTCTGCTTAATTCCGAAGGCAAGAAGATGGGCAAGACACAGAAGGGAGCGGTGTGGCTCGATCCCAACAAGACCACACCGTATGAGTTTTATCAATATTGGAGAAACGTGGATGATGCCGATGTGATCAAGTGCATCAAGATGTTGACTTTCCTCCCTTTGGAGCAGATCCGTGATATGGAAGGATGGCAGGGAGAGGATCTGAACAAGGCAAAGAAGATCCTTGCGCACGAGCTTACAGAGCTTGTACACGGCAGGGAGGAAGCAGATAAGGCCGAGGAAGCCGCCCAGGCGCTTTTCGGTGGAGGAGCCAGTCTGGAAAACATCCCCCAGTCAGTACTTACGGCTGATAAATTTACCGAGGATAAAATCGATATTCTGGGAATCCTGGTCGGTGCAGGGCTGGTTACCTCCAGAAGCGAGGCCAGAAGAGCCGTAGATCAGGGCGGAGTATCCGTCAATGACGAGAAGGTGACCGATATTTCAACATCATATTCCAGGGATCAGATAGTGTCCGGAGACTTTATAGTTAAAAAGGGTAAAAAGAGTTTCAAGAGAGTAACAGTAGAATGAATGCAGAAACGATAAAGGAGATAATCACAATGCCGCTGAAAAGAAACAATGAGGCACCCAGGGAAAAGACAGAAAGAACACTGCTTTCATATACTCCCGAACTGAGAGTATTGGATTGTACACTCCGTGACGGCGGACTGACCAATGATTTTAAGTTTACGGATGAGTTTGCAAGAGAGCTCTATCTGGCTAATATCAGATCAGGCGTTGACTACATGGAATTTGGTTACAGAGCATCCAGGGAGATGTTTGATGTCAACAAATTCGGCAAATGGAAATTTGCCTCGGATAATGACATCAGGGAGATCATTCAGGCGGATAAATCCCCTGAGACCATGGATATTTCCATTATGGCTGATGTGGGGAGATGTGATTATCAGACCGATATATCGGATCGTGAGCATTCTCCGGTGGATCTTGTCAGGGTGGCGACCTATATCAATACTATACCCGCGGCCGTAGCCATGGTAGAGGACGCCCATGCCAAGGGCTATGAGACCTCATGTAACATAATGGCCGTATCCAAATCATCCAAGGAGGATGTAACAGCAGCTCTCGAACAGATAGCCAGATCAAGCGTAGATATCATTTATGTGGTTGACAGCTACGGATCATTGTATCCCGAGCAGGCTCAGGCATTATGCTCCATGTATGTCGATATAGCGGATGCTTACGGCAAGACGGTAGGTATTCATACTCACAATAATCAGCAGCTTGCGTTTGCCAATACGATAGAGGGCATCAGAGCTGGAGTATGCTATCTGGATGCCACTGTTTCAAGCCTTGGCCGTGGTGCGGGTAACTGCCCCAGCGAGCTGCTGCTGGGATTCCTTAAGAATCCCAAGTACCGCATTGATCCGATACTTAAGTTTATCGAGAAGCATATTGTTGCGCTCAGGGAATCCGGGGTAAAATGGGGCTATGATGTTCCTTATATTCTTACCGGCATTCTGAACCAGCATCCCAGAGCTGCTATAGAGTGTATAGATAAGGGAAGGAAGGATTACAGCCAGTTCTACATCGAGTTGTCTGAGAACATTTAGTTTTTGACATCCCGCATATCAGATTACGAAAAGGATATTGAATATGGATAATACTCTTGGCATTCCTCAGAATTTCAAAATCGAAGCAGGGGACACATGCGCAACGGCTCATTTTGAACCGGTGGAGGGCGCTGACGGGTATCTTCTGACATATTACAACGCAGAAGCACCCGAAAAAGCGATCAAAACAAGGCGTACCGAGAAATCTCCCAAGTCGGTTCTGGGATTTAAGAATGGCAGCGAGTATCTGGCAGACATCAGAGCTTTTGTTCTGTCTGCAAATGGAGAGGAGATCACCGGACAGGCTTCGGATAAGGTCTCCTTTATTCCTGTAAGCAATGTGCTTAAGGCACAGAACAAGCTTTGCCTGCAGGTTGGAGAAACCGCCAGGATCGAATGGGAATACAAAAACACACGTCCCGAAGTTATATTTGAGTCCACCAATCCGGACGTCGTCAGGGTTGATGATACCGGTGCCGTGATCGCACTGTCGGACGGTGATGCGCTGATCGTTACCGCCATGGATGAGGAAAACTTCGCCGTTACCAATGTCAGTGTCGGCCGGGGTAATGAGCTCAGGGGTATACTGAACGGGAGCATCGTGTTTACCGGAGATCTGATGTGTGCTTACAGACATCAGCGGGATGCTTATCCGCGAAACTATGATTTCACGGATTCTATGTCTTTTATACGCAAAAGACTTTCGTTTGCCGACGCAAGGGTCGGCGTTCTCGAGACGGTGATCTGTGATTCGCTTCCGTATGAATACGAGGAGAGCAGGCTTCCGAACGGTGCACCAAACTGCAATTCTCCGTCTACCTTCCTTAGAGCCCTCAAAAGAGCGGGGTTTGATGTTCTGATCACAGCCAATAACCATAACTGTGACGGTGGGAGCATAGGGCTTAAGTCTACTGTTTCAAACATACGCCGGCACAAAATGTCTAATTCCGGCACATTCTTCGATAATCCGGTCTATATCGATGCGGGCGGTATACGTGTTGCACTTATTTCACTTTGTATGATATGTAACGGGCGGGAGATGGAAACCGATGATTCGCCCGGCTTCAGAAATATCGGGCGTTACAGCCGTGAGCTTGTGTCGGAACTGATCCGGATCGCAAAATCCGACGATACCGACTATATTGTTGTGTGCATGCACTGGGGCAATATGAATTCCGTATCGGTCACGCGATCACAGAGTGAGGAAGCCCGTTTCATCGCAGAGTGCGGAGCGGATCTGATAATAGGCTCACATCCCCATCTTTTGCAGAAGGCGGAGATCATTGAGACGGAGAACGGCAGAAAAGTCCTCTGTGCGTATTCCCTCGGAAATTTCATTACGACGATGAATGAAATGAAGGGAAACAGGGACGGTGCGGCACTGGTGCTCAGACTTACCAAAAACCATGATGATGTACAGGGTAATTGTTCATATATACCTTTTTACAGCGAACTGCATCCGGCCGGAATGAAGGTGGTATGTGTCGAGAGACCGGTCAATGACGGACAGGAAGCTGCATATCGCCGTATAAACGGGATCCTTGGTAATGTGATCCCCGAGGATAAGCCGCATATCCTTTGTATAGGTTCCGGGATCATGGAAAAGATATTTGATGATACCATTCAGTATGATGCGGAGCTTAAACACTGCGGAAATAGTTTTGCGGCAATACTTGATTCCGGAGAGATCGACAGCTATGTCCGGGAATACGGTACCGGTTCATATGTAATGCTTGACATGCTTACGGCGGCGGAGGACGATACATTTGATGCCGCAGTGATAATATCCGGGTTATGTACCGCCCTGAAGAACAGCTTTGGATCATCAAGGATCATTTTGCTGAGACTTGATATAAATGACCGAAGAGTGGTATATGACCAGCTCAGAAACGGAAGGAATGAAGCTCGTATCAATGAGAGACTGCAGTTTTTGGAGCAGGCGTTTATCGAGCTTGCCCATCCCGTGGTGATAGATATTTCCGGTTACTACTTCGGGGATGCGGCTTGCGGAAACCGGCGCACGGATTTTGAACCCGCATTCTATACCGATGTACGAAACCGGCTGGATATGATCTTTTCCCGAAATGCCCGGACTTACCATTACGAGCAGGATGATGATCTGTGGATACACAGGGTGATCAGATACTATGACAATTGCTCCGCAAGGTCCTATTGGAATTGGCTTGTCGACAAGGGCGATGCCGCCGGTATGCTGATCATGAATACCTCACGCAGTTTTGTGTCTGAGTTTGCGACTGATATCGTATCCCTTAAACAAAAAGGGATCAAAGCGCTTGAGGATATGGAGAGGTTTACGGAGCTTTCTTCCGAGATCATTACCGCTGCCGGCGCGATCCTGGCAATAGATAACAACAGGCTACCTTCCCGTAAGGAAGAGGCGTTGATGCTTCGGTACGGATTTAATATCAATAAGAACTATGCTGCGCAGCTGACCGAGCTTATGGATTATCCCGTGTCGATAGCCGAGATACCTTTTGCTTCATCACATCTGGATAACAGGGAGGAGTATATTGCGGACTTCGCCCACAAGAAGGCTAATATTGATATCTGGGGAAGCTGTATCACACGTACGAGTGTTTCGAGAAATGAAGATATCGTAGTTGCCAATTATATTTTCAAGCAGCCTGCGATACTTGCGTTTAACGAGCCGATGGATATAGATACTCCCTCAGATGTATCGTATTATGAGAACAATGCATGGCGGATGCATACCATGATCGGCTCGGTTAAGCATGACGGCATAGAGAGACTTAAGGATCGCGCGGCCGAGTGGATCGTTGTGGATCTGTATGATCTTGTTACCGAGGTGTGCAAGATCGGTGATGACTATCTTGAACTTGATGATTTTATCAAGAGGACGGCCTTCTTTAAAGAAATCGGAAGAGGAAAGCAGACGACGTATCTTTTTGATGATGTGTTCGATAATGAGGCAGTAGACAGTTTCAGGAAGTTCGCAGAGTTTATCAGGGAGAAATACGGTAAGAACATAATACTTGTAAAGATAGATCTGAAGGATGAATATCTCGACCTGGACGGAGAACTGCAGAGACTAAAGTTTGATCCTGCGTTTGACGATAAAAAAATATATGTGAAGAAGTTTGAGGATCTGTTTGAAGAGATCACCGGCTGCAGGGTCATAGATATAGCCGGAGAGTATAATGCTTCGGATGCTTTTCCTTTGGGCGGAGCCCATATCGTGCATTATGAGGATGGGTTCTACGATGAGTGCTGCAGACGTATTACCGAGATCGTCGGCATGAAGAAATTCTACGCAAAGCAGGATGAGGCAGAGCGTTTTGAATAGCTCTGCCACTGAAATTATGATGCTTGTACCATTTTATGCCATAGCTGCCTGCAACTGTTTGACAGCTTCGACTGACATTTCCGTTGTCATTGCGATTTTATCCACGGAATCCCCTTGCATCAACATATTTCTGGCAATCCGGGATGAAACGGATTCGGTGACCTCTTCAGTAACCTTCTTCGTAGTATCCGCTATCGCCCTGTCATACGCCGCCTGCAGCTCTTGTTCGATCATTCTTTCAAGTGGATTAGACATAATTTTCCTCCTTATCTCCTCCGCATCCTCCGGAAGTATGACTTTATCTCCAAAAACCATCATACCGGATAAAATGAAACCCTTCAGCTTGTCATCGGACATTCTTTCGACCAGATCCATTACTCTCCGGAATGCATCCTGTTTCTCTGACAGACTTTCAAATGAAAGTGGGTAGAATCATCTTCGGGATCATTATATAGCTTTTTGGCAAAGCGAACAAGATAACCGAGATATAGAAAAATGTGGATAATAGAGCTATATGCGAAGATGCGAGGAAACTCTGTCCCTATATTTTAGGGAGTTTACGGTATTGTGCATAATGACGAATTATTTTTGTGTACAAGTGCAATAATGTGTGTTATTATGTAAGTTGACATAAGAGCCGAGAGATCATGAACATTACGACATTGCAATGCTCATGGTCGCTCATCCTGTGTTTCTAAGAAATATCGACAGAGTTTGTAAAGACTTACGGGGCGGCTCGAGACTCGAATCCATTCTCGTCGAGCCTAAAACCCGCATCCGTGCGGGTTTTCCCCTGGGATAGTGAGATATTTCCAAGAAACACGACGGACTCGCTCCAATGTCGCATTGCAATATCGCAAGGTTCATGTTCCTGCGGCCACATATTTTAGAGAAGGGTTGGCCGCAATGTTCTGAGAAAGACAGAACCAAACGTGTATGGCAAATGCTCAATGATATGGGTTTGATGAAACTGAGGTTTCTGAGGAATAAATTATGAATAGAAGTACATGTAAAGCTTTGGCATTTATATTGGGATTTGCGCTGGGTATTGGAAATATGACAGGAGTCTCTTATGCAGCGCAAACACAGTACGAAACTGAAACAGGTATTCAATTAGGGGCTAATTTGCCCTCAGATAGTATGTTTCAAACCACATTTCAAACCGAAAGTTATGAGGAGGATGGTACTCAATCTGATTCAGCAGATGAAACTCCGACGAATACAGATGATGCAACCGATCCTACAGCTTCGACTGAGATTAAATATGTTTTATCGATCCTCTATGAGTCAGACAATTATGTCAAAGCCGGTAAGAGTGTTTCACTTGATGAGTTGTTGCAGTATTTCGATATTGATTCAGCAACCGTAGCAGTAGATACTTACGATACCACAAACCTACAGTATTCAAATGGAATGATAACATTTGTTGGAACTGTAGGGGCTGAAGTAAATTACGATATTATTCTTAAAGGGACAGGTTCAGATTCTACAAAATCGTACAATTTTAAAATATCATGCACAACAACTGAATCTGAGATACTTACAGATGATTCTGTTGTAATTACTACCAAGGAAACAACTTTTACTTATTCGGGATCGGCTATTACACCTGAGGTAACGGTAAAATATAATGGAAATGAACTTAAAGGGGCAACGGATTATGCCGTTACTTATACAAATAATATAAATGCTGGCACTGGTATTATTTATGTTAAAGGACTACCGGCGACTTCAGTAGATAAGAAAGGTTATATTGGAACTGTCAGTAAAACTTTTACAATAAATAAAGCTGATTTCAAGCCTACAGTTAATGAATTGACCTATAATACGACAGACCAGGATTTAGTGTCAATTGACGCGAAATACAAGGATAGTGTTAAGTTTAAATTGGAAACTGATGCCGATTATAGTAGTACTATACCCAAGGGAAAAAATGCAGGTACATATAAAGTGTATTACAAGGTCACAGGGGCTTTAGATGATAATTACAATAATCCATCATCGAGCTCGTCTACGGAAAACTATGTTTCCGTTAAGATTAGTCCTGTTAAAGCAACACTTAAAATAACCGGAAAATCAGAAACAAAATCCTATACTGGATCTGAATTATCTGTAGTTGGATATAGTAAACTTTCGATTGATTGTGAAGAATTTAATAAAGCAGGTTATAAAACCGGTTATACCACTTCTGATTTTAAATACTACAGTGAGAATATAGAGAGCCAGCCGACTGCAAAGGGTACAGCTGTTGGTGTGTATTACATGGGGCTTGCCGCAGAAGATTTTAAAAACACAAATACAAATTTTGATGTCACGTTTGTTATTGTAAAAGACGGGGCTTTGACGATAAGTGATTCAAAGGGTATAATGACGGTTTCATCCAGTCCTGTGTCAAAAGTATATGATGGGAATTCTCATAATATCACGGTTTCTGCGAAGGATTCTTCGGGTAATAATGTTTCAACAAAAACCGTATATAGGTTGTCTACTTCAACAAATTATTCTGAGAATCATCCTGTATGCAAGGATGTTGGTACATATAATATAGTTTATAAAGTTACAGCTGATGGATATGATGATGTGTACGGGAGTCAGACTGTGACCATTACACCAAAGTCTGTTTCTCTTACCTGGCCTAATTCATACAGTAGCAGTGCGATCACGCCATCTGTATCTGGAACGGTGAACGGAGATAGTGTTAGTGCTAGATCCTATGTTATATCATCCGATACAAGTGGAGTGACATTTTCTGGTGAGTTAACCGGAACCTCTTGTAAAAACTATATAATTGGAACAAATAAAACACATTCTTATACTGTAAAAAGTAATACGTCTACGAATACAACCAGCGGTACAAATACAACTACTAAAACATCTACTACAGGTGCCGCAAACACTACATCATCCAAGTCCACGACCCCGAGCGGAACGACAAGCTCCTCGAGCAGTAAGACTGCAGGGTCGACAGGCAGCAGCACTTCGAGCAGTACCTCCTCAGGATCCAAGTCCTCAGGCAGTACCGGCAGCAGCCTGTCCGATCTGGATACAACATCCGATTCCGATACAGGGTCGTCATCATCAACTTCACTTCCCGGAACAGGGTTGATGACCATGGATGAACTCAATGCCGCAGCTGATGATATCGCTAACGGCGGAACGGGTAAATCTACCTCGGATCTCAGCAGCCTGCTTGCGGAAAATGCCGTAGATGAGGCTGATCTGTATGAAGATGATGAAGATTATTACTATGATGATGATGACTACTACGAAGATGATTATTATGTGGATTATGATATCTATGATTCGGATGGCATGATGACTTACGGACGTATGGTACATCTTGCCGATCCCGAACGTTATCCGGTGATCCTTGCCATTACATTGAGTATCCTGATCCTTTGTCTGGCAGCCGGTATAGTATTTTTGATCCTTTCGATCAGAAAGAAATCGTCGGATACACACTAAGGTGTTTACTTTCTGATTGTTTGTGCAGAATTAAAAGGTATTCTATAATAGATTCTGAAATCATGTCAGGAACAAAATGCCTTTTGGCTCTGACATAATAAATATAGAGTTTTTGAGGAGAAGTTATGAAAAAGTTGATTTTGGCGTTCACAGTATTTGTGATATCTTTTGTCTGCATGTGCGGATCGTCTTATGCTGCCGAGAATTCCGGCGGTGCTTCCGTTATTGAATTTGTATATGACGGCGGTACGGTAACAATTAACGGAGACACGGCGGCTCTGCGGGACGTTCTTTCGGCTGCCGGGATCAATGATCCTGTTACCGGCGTCGTGTCCGGAAATATTACGGGCAGTCTTTTTACCGTCGATTCGTCGTCCTTATCTTTGAGAATTTCCTCGACTGCCGCTAACGGTTTTGCATATTCGACATCAGCCGATGCCTGGGTTCGGATAAGTACGGCTTCGACGGAATACGTATTTTATCTGAACTATTATAATTCCGTTTCGATCCCGGTCACGGATCCGGATGTGAGGATCACGGTTAACGGAAACTACACATATACGGGTGCGGAGATAATCCCGGAGGTGACCGTTACTTACGGAAATGAGACACTGTATCCCGACTCGGATTATGTTTTGTCATGCCGCAACAACATTAATGCCGGACAGGCCGTCGCCGTGATCAACGGTATAGGTAAATATTCGGGCTCCGTCAGTGTTCCCTTCGTTATTTCAAAGGCGGATTTTGTACCTGCTGCAGTTGCGGGACTTACATATAACGGTAATTCCCAGACACTGGTAACAGCCGAGGGTATCGGATCGGGAGTCATTGAGTACAGTTTTGACGGCAGAAGCTTTGCGGCCGGTAATGATAAGGCAGTGGATGCCGGTGAATACAAAGTATATTACAGACTCACCGGCAGTGAGAACTATAATGATACCGACGGATCGGGCTTTGTTACGGCAGTCATCGGGAAACAGAATGTTACGGTTACGATCAAGGGCAGTACCGCCACCAGAGTCTATGACGGCACAATCCAGAGAGTCAGCGGATACAGTATAGTTTCGGGTAATTCCCTCTATCAGATCAACAGCGGGAATCTGAGCTTTATCGGTACAGATATCGTTACAGCCTCCGAGGCGGGCACCTATGAGCTGATCCTGAAGGATAAGTTTGTAAATAAAAATGATAATTTCAATGTGTCATTCGATATTACCAACGGATGGCTTAAGATCGTCAGGAAATCACTGGCCGGCGTGACGATGCAGAACAGGACCTTTGACTATACCGGTGACTACAATCCTTCCTACAGGCCGATGATGCCTGACGGAACTAATCTTCCCGCGGATACCACGGTTATGTACGGCGTAAGCCCTGACAACATCAATTCACTGAGCAGCCGTATGTTCAAGACCGTGGGTGCATATAAGATCTATTATAAGATCACCGGATCGGATTATGAAGACAAGACGGGAAGTGCTACAATTACCATAGTTCCGATCGCTGCCGAGCTTGAATGGCCGTCTGAATTTGTCAGTGAGGCTGCATGTAAACCGGTTGTGAAAAATCTGATTTCCGGAGATACGTGTAATGCGACTGTTGCTTTTTCAAGGAACGGAAACACCGTTACGGCAAGAGTAACAGCTCTCAGCAACAATAATTATAAGCTTTTAACAAATATAACAAAGGCTTATACGGTGGCATCGACGGCCCAGACCACCGTCTCCGCCGGATCCGGCAGAACATCCTCCGGAACAGCGGCAACAGGAAATGCAGTAACCCAGTCAAGATCCTCAGGCACGGGCACGGCTGCAAAAAGCACCGGATCTTCGACGCTGTCTTTGACCTCGGTCGATGAACCGTCAAGATCAAAATCGTCGGATGATGCAGCGGATTATTATTTTGATGATGATGACGATATCATCGTGATAGAGGATGATGATGAGACTGCTCTGGCCGAGGATGTAAATGATAATGAGAAGAGCGCACTTTCGCTCGGACTTGATGAGCTTCTTTCGGACGATAAATATGATGATAAGGCTTTTCTGGAGAATGACGGGATACTTACCGAAGATGATATGATCACGGAATCCGTATCGGTGGGGGATGATGTATATGATTCCGAAGGCAATATGACCTACGGACGTATGGCTCATCTGGCCAGCCCGGAGGGGTATCCGGTGATATTTGCGATACTGCTCGTGATGATCGTTATGTGCCTGACAGCCGGTATAGTATTTGCGGTGGTAGGACTTAGAAGGAACAGTAAAAGCAGATAACTTCAGGTATTTTTACAGCGAGGCTTTCCGTAGAATTCACTGAGATAGGAGAGACGGGAACTCATATTGATCATAAGCTCATCAAGTATGGTGATCGCACACATACTTTCGACAACAACCACGGCGCGGGGCACTATGACGGGATCATGGCGTCCCGCTATATTTATGTCCGTGTTTTCTCCCGATCTGGTAACCGTATGCTGGGTTTTATAAATGCTTGGCGTCGGCTTGAAATAGTTACGGATGATAATGTCGCTGCCGTCGGACATACCGCCGAGCAGTCCGCCGCTGTGATTTGCTGCCTTGGTTACGGTTTTATCATCACTCATCCTGAAGGGATCGTTATTTTCGGATCCGACAGAAGAGGAGACATTGATGCCGTCACCGAATTCAACTGCTTTGCAGCCTCCGATACTCATTGTTGCCTTAGCCAGATTTGCACTCAGCTTCTCAAAAACAGGATCGCCTATGCCGACGGGCATTCCCTTTATCACGGTTTCTGTGACACCGCCTGCCGAGTCGGTTTGATCCCTCATTGCCTCAATATAAGCCACAGCCTCCTTGTCAGCATCGGGATCGGGCATACAGGTGGCGGATAAGGAGATCAGAGATCGGTCGAATTTATCTTTATCGATATGAACAGGTCCGATACTTAGCGTATAGGAGCATATATCGATACCGAGAAAATTAAGTATCCTGAGTGCAACTGCACCGGCAGCAACCCTTGCAGCCGTTTCCCTGCCCGATGACCTGCCGCCTCCTCTGTAATCCCTGAAACCGTACTTCCGGTCAAAGGTATAATCCGCATGACCCGGACGGTATATTTCGGATATGGCACTGTAATCGGCCGAATGCTGCGATGTGTTTCTGATCATGAGTGAGATCGGACATCCGGTGGTCATGCCCTCGAATACTCCGGATAATATCTCGACGGTATCGGACTCTTTGCGGGGAGTTGATATTAAGCTTCGCCCCGGGGCCCTTCTGTCCATATATGGCTGGATATCGCTTTCGGTAAGCTTAAGTCCGGCGGGGACACCGTCTATAACTGCTCCTATGGCTTTTCCGTGGGATTCTCCCCAGGTTGTGACTTTGAATATGGTTCCGATCGTCGATCCGGCCATTTTGATCTCCTTCTTTTAGTTCAGGTACTAAACATGCAATTCGCATATCCGGTCAGAGGCGAACCCCTTTTGACCTTACATCATCTCATCTTTTGATTCTAAAAAAATAATCTAACAAAAGCAAGTAAAACCATTGGAATTTCGTCGTTTTTTCAACATAGTTCACTTGACTGACCCCGGCACTGAATATATACTAAATACTGTATGTTTGTATATGAATTAATGCATATTTGGTAGTAGTTTTAATGAATCCTACATTTAAGGATAAGGTTTTAAGCCGATATAGACGGACGATCAGCAAGAATCCCCGACTCAGGATCCCTATGATGATACTGAGTATAGTTCTGTTGACCCTTGACAGAGTCTGGAGTGTCATCAGATCGGGTTATCGTAAATATGTTGTTGTGGCGATGACCCTGCTTTTTGCTTTTGTCAGCTGTTCCTTCAGCTCCGTGATATGGGACGGAAGCGAACATGATTTTACTGAGGCTTCCGCGGTATATTACGAGACGGAAAGATCCGACGCTTCACTTGCCGTTGAGTCCGAAGTCGATACCGAGACGCTTACCATGTCCGATGATGAGGATGAAGAGGAAGACGATCCCGAGAACATTTCCGACGTATCGACCATAGATACCGTTTCGGGTACGGATATTCTGGGATCTCTCGCCGGATCCGTTAACGATGGTATCTCTGATCACGAAGATCCCTCCGGGGAGGATGAGATATCGTTTTCGAGGGATGACTGGGAGATCGTGCTGGTCAACAAAAATCATCCCATAGCAGAAGACTATACTTTTACGCTTGGCACGATCAAGGGTTCGATGAAGTGCGATGAAAGGGTGATCCCCGATCTTTACAGCATGATGGAGGGAGCGCTTGCTGATGGTGTGAACCTGCTGATATGTTCTCCGTATCGTGATGATTCCAGACAGCAGATGCTGTTTAACAGAAAGGTGACCAAATATACCTCTCAGGGTATGAGTTATATGGATGCATATAAGACTGCTGCCCAGGCGGTTACGATCCCCGGAACCAGTGAGCATGAGATCGGCCTGGCCATAGATATCATCAGCGACAGCTATTCGAGTCTTAATGCGGGATTCGGCGAAACCAAAGCCGGTAAGTGGCTCGCTGAGCATTCTTTTGAATACGGCTTTATCGTCAGATATCCGGAGGGTAAAGAGGATATTACCGGAATCGAATATGAACCCTGGCACTTCCGGTATGTCGGCAGAAATGCTGCAAAGATCATAGCCGGGGAATCTATCACTCTTGAAGAATTCTGGGAGAAATACCTGTAAATGTATAAATTGCTGAAAAAGGACGGACTGGCTAAAAGAGGCGAGTTCATAACCGTACACGGTACCGTACAGACGCCTGTCTTTATGAACGTCGGAACGGTCGGTGCCATCAAGGGGGCGGTCTCTGCCGATGATCTGGATAAGCTTGGGACGCAGATAGAGCTTTCGAATACATATCATCTGCACGTCAGAACCGGGGATAAGCTGATAAAAGAACTTGGCGGTTTACATAAGTTTATGAACTGGCATAAACCTATTCTTACGGATTCCGGCGGATTTCAGGTTTTTTCTCTTGCATCCATGAGAAAGATCGCCGAAGAGGGAGTTACTTTCAGATCACATATTGACGGGCATAAGATCTTTATGGGACCTGAGGAAAGCATGCAGATCCAGTCAAATCTCGGATCGACCGTTGCAATGGCCTTTGATGAATGTCCGCCGTCCAAAGCGGAACGTAAGTATGTTACGGATTCGGTTGAAAGGACCTTCAGATGGCTTATCAGATGCAAGGCCGAGATGGAGAGACTTAACGGCTTGGATGATACCGTAAATCCCGATCAGATGCTTTTTGGTATCAATCAGGGTGCGGTATATGAGGATATCCGTATAGATAATGCCAAAAGGATCGCGGAACTGGAGCTTCCGGGTTATTCCATCGGAGGACTTGCGGTTGGAGAGACTGCAGAGGAAATGTATCACATACTGGATGTGACGGTCCCGCATCTGCCCGATGACAAGCCGGTATATCTGATGGGAGTCGGTACCCCTGCCAACATCCTTGAAGCGGTAGAGCGCGGAGTCGATTTTTTTGACTGTGTCTATCCGTCGAGGAACGGGCGGCACGGACATGTGTATACGCATAAAGGGAAACTGAATCTTTTTAACGCAAAATATGAGAAGGATCTGAGCCCTATCGAGGAAGGATGCGGATGTCCTGCCTGCAGCGGCGGCTATTCCAGGGCTTATATCAGACATCTGATGAAAGCCGGGGAAATGCTGGGCATGAGGTTCTGTGTCATGCATAATCTGTACTATTACAATCATCTGATGACCGAGATAAGAGAGGCAATAGATGATGACAGATACAGCGAGTTTAAAAGACAGGCTCTTGAGAAAATGCGGATGTCGGAACAGGCTTAGGTGATCAGTGCGGTAATATGCGATACCGGCAGGATATATTCAGGAACTGTTTGCACATATCAGCAATATAAAGTAAAATAGTCAGATGAAAGTCTGAAAGGATCATTAAGGAGGATGAATAGAAATGGGTATTTTGTTGACTGGACAGGAGCCGGCCAATCAATTTGGCGGCATAATTATGGTGGTTTATATTGTTCTGATCGTGGCTTTCGTATATTTCTTCATGATCAGGCCGCAGAAGAACGAGCAGAAAAAGAAAAACGCTCTGCTTAGTTCACTTGAGATAGGCGACAGCGTGCTGACTACGGCAGGATTCTACGGTATCGTTATAGATATAGCAGATGACACGGTCATAGTGGAATTCGGAAACAACCGTAATTGTCGAATTCCTATGCAGAAATCCGCTATTGTTCAAATAGAAAAAGCCGGATCGGCCGGTGAGGACAGCGGTAACTGAGTTTGAACCTGACGGCGTCTGTGAAGTCACAGGCGCTGTTTTTGGGAATTCCCTTAATCAGTAGCGTTTCTGTTGGGAGGTGAATTGTGGAAAAGAAATCTTTTTTTGAAAAAATTCATAACAAAGGGTTTACATGGCATGACAATCTGCTGATCTCGTCACTGCTGGTATGGTTTTTGGTTTTGGTCGGATCTGTGGTCGGACAGCTGGTCATACTTCCGTTTGGCAAGCTGATTGCCGATGAAGGCTTCTGGTCAATCTTTTTTATGTATTTCAGTACGATAGGTACATGGATATTTGCCGTGGCGTATATGGCGATCACCAAATATAACAGACCGATCTTCAGGGCCCTTTGGAAGGATGCCGCAGGTAATAATTTCAGGATGCTTCTGATCGGACTTCTTGCGGGGTTCGGCATGAATGCATTCTGTGTGCTGTGTGCGTATCTGCATAAGGACATTTATATCTATTTTGATCATCTGGATATGATCAAGTTCCTGGCACTTTTTGCTGTAGTGTTTATCCAGTCTTCCTCGGAAGAGCTGGTCTGCAGAGCATTTCATTACCAGAGACTCAGAAAGGGCTATAAGAACCCTTTGGTTGCGATAATTGTCAACGGAGTAATATTCATGACCCTGCATCTCTTTAATGATGGAATGAATGCGATGTCTGTGATAAGTATTGTTATCATTGCTGTATTGTACAGCTTTGTGATCTATTATTTTGACAGCATCTGGTTTGGAATGGCTGCTCATGCCGCGTGGAACTTTACCCAGAATATCTTGTTTGGTCTGCCCAACAGCGGTATAGTGAGTCCATATTCGGTCTTTAAGCTTGATGCGTCCACTGCCAGAAGTACCTGGATATATGATGTGGGCTTCGGCGTTGAGGGCACTGTGCTTGCTAACATAGTGACCGTTATCGCGATCGTGATAGTGATCCTGCTCGGTCGTAAATACGGCCGTCAGGAGCTGAACGTATGGGAGGGCTTTACTTATCTGACCAGGAAGCAAAAAAAGGAGGCAGAGGCTCAAAAAGCCGCAGTTAATGATATTGATCCCGATATGACAGCGGAAACGGTTGCGGATATGGATCCCGATACGACTGTGGAAACCGTTACGGAGAACAAAGACTGAATTAAGAAGGAGGAATTGTCGTCGTTATTATCTGACGGCAGAAAAAGACCATGAAAAAAAATATCACATGCATACCCGGTGACGGGATAGGTCCGGAGATAGTCGCAGAGGCAAAGAAGGTGCTGAATGCGGTTGCCGATAGATTCGGACATGAATTCGTCTATAAGGATGTTCTGATGGGAGGAGCAAGTATAGACAAATACGGTATCCCTCTCACGGATGAAACCATTGAGGCGGCAAAGGCCGCAGATGCGGTGCTTATGGGCTCCATCGGCGGAAATACAAGCACCTCACCCTGGTATAAGCTTCCCCCTGAAAAGAGACCCGAAGCTGGCCTCCTGGGGATACGTAAGGCATTGGGCCTTTTTGCAAATCTTCGCCCCGCGATGCTTTATCCGGAGCTTTCGGAGGCATGTCCGCTCAAAAGAGAGGTTGCCGACAGAGGATTTGATATGCTGATAATGCGGGAACTGACAGGCGGCCTGTACTTCGGTGCCAGATCGACCGAAGAAAAGAACGGTGAGATGGTCGCCACCGACACTCTTGTTTATTCCGAATCAGAGATCAGGCGAGTTGCGATCAAGGCCTTTGAAGTAGCCATGAAACGCCACAAGAAGGTGATCAGCGTGGATAAGGCCAATGTTCTTGATTCGTCAAGGCTTTGGAGAAAGGTTGTCAACGAGGTTGCTGCCGATTATCCTGAGGTTCAGGTAGAGCATATGCTTGTAGACAATGCCGCAATGCAGCTTGTGAAGGATCCGGCCCAGTTTGATGTTATGCTGACCGAGAATATGTTTGGAGATATTCTTTCCGATGAAGCAAGCATGATCACGGGATCCATCGGCATGCTGCCTTCCGCATCTCTTAATGACACAAAATTCGGCCTTTACGAGCCCAGCGGCGGATCCGCACCTGATATTGCGGGAAAAGGGATCGCAAACCCGATAGCTACGATTCTTTCCGCAGCCATGATGCTCAGGTTTTCATTTGATATGGATAAAGAGGCGGATGCCATCGAAGAGGCTGTTCGAAATGTGCTTGAGAAGGGATATCGTACCATAGATATCATGCCTGCGGATGATATGAACGGGATCACGCGTGTCGGAACGGCCGAAATGGGAGACAGGATAGTCGAATGCATCTGAATAAAGAGCGTATACAAAACCGCATAAGGGATATCGAATGGGATCTCCTTGCGGTTATGACGGTGATCGCAGGCATCTACTATGCATACAGGATGTTTGCTTTTGCCCCGTGGTATGACGAGCTTTATACCTATAATTTTTTCATAAGCAGGGGACCTGTGTATGCGGGCATCCATTGGCCGGTACCGAACAATCATCTCGGGTATTCCGCTCTGAGCGGGGCGGTCTATATGATCATACGCAATCCGTATATCGCGCTCAGAGGGATTTCGTTCCTTGCATCCATCGGCAATCTGATCATGCTGTGTATGATCTCAAGAAGACTGACGGGACGCGGATTTGCACCTCTTATCCCGGCGATATACATTGGAGCGTGGCAGGTCAATGTCATCACCGTTCAGGGAAGGGGATATGCACTTTCCGCTAATATGATGTTGTTGGCTGTAGTGTGTTTGCTGCACATCTGCTTCGACGAGGAGGACGGTATCAGGTATTATGTACTTTGGGCCTTTTCCATGGTACTCGGTTTCTATACCGTTATGACGACTCTGTATTGGGTCGTAACGATCTGTTTCTGTGCGCTCACATGTCTTTTGGCGTTAAATAAACCGCGCCGGCTTGTCAGAGTGATAATCTCCTCGGTGGCGGCAGCGGTCGGGACTCTGTTTGTATACTCCGTGGTGTGGCTTGCCATTGGCTCCAACCTGCTCAGCAAAGAGGAGGGCGGAATGTATTTCGGCATGTATCAGCTTAACGTTATCAAGGCAGATCCTGTCGGGGCATTACGTACAGGGGCGGAATATATGCTGGCGACTCCCTATATACAGAGTGTTTCGCGAGAGGGTTATATCAGGGCGTTTACGGATCATTTCGTCGATATCTTCAATCATTATTATCCTTTCGGGATCGTGCTGATGATACTGACGGCTCTGTCGATGCTGCTGGCCGTTATGACGGTCATTTCACGCAGACTGTATCTGAAAGGGACAGGAGTCACCGGTAATACCGGAGAAAGCATTTCCTCAAAGCATGTAAAGGTCTCATCCGATGAGACGGGGGACCGGCTGATATGCTTTTCGTGGCTGGTGATCTGCTTTGCACTCGTTACGCCTGTTACCGTTTTTATACAGTCCAAACTGCCTTATGTAAGAACATTCATGTTTTATGCCGTTGCTGTTGCAATGTGCATTTCGTATCTGCTGTATGTTCTGTTTGGTGCACTTCGTCCAATGTTTACAAACGGATTATCGTTAATTGTAACGGCGATTGCATTTGCTTATATCTTCAGCAGCGATTATAATACCCCTTATGGAGATAAGGAGCAGGCTGTACTGGAGTTAATGCGTCAGGTGAGGCTCGACGAATATGCCGATGAGGGACTTAAGATATGTCTGACCGACTGTGACCAGGAATACATGTACAGATTCCTCTATGATGAATATCCGGAATCGGTTCCCATGAATGAGGCGGATATAATTATCCTGGATAAGGAAATGCTCGATCCCGATGCGGAATATCATTGGGAATTCTATTATGATCACAGTTCCGTTGATCACGCAAAAATAAACGGAATGAAACAGCTTCTGAGAAATACTTATTATGAAGTGTATGCTGGCAACTGACCTGAAAACGGAGGTAAAAATGAAAAGTGATAATGTAAAGAAGGGAATGCAGCAGGCCCCGCACAGATCGCTGTTTAATGCGCTGGGCTTTACCGAGGAAGAGATGAACAGGCCTATGGTCGGTATTGTCAGCTCCTACAATGAGATCGTGCCGGGGCATATGAATCTCGATAAGATTGTGAATGCGGTTAAACAGGGAGTTGCCGAGGCCGGAGGAGTGCCGGTGGTATTTCCCGCGATAGCTGTATGCGACGGTATAGCCATGGGGCATATCGGAATGAAGTATTCGCTTGTAACAAGAGATCTGATAGCTGATTCCACTGAATGTATGGCACTGGCACATCAGTTCGATGCGCTCGTGATGGTTCCCAACTGTGACAAGAATGTACCCGGTCTGCTGATGGCCGCAGCAAGGATAAATGTGCCTACCGTATTCGTTTCCGGAGGTCCTATGCTTGCGGGCCGCGTTAAAGGACAGAAGAGAAGCCTTTCAAGTATGTTTGAGGCTGTCGGATCGTACTCGGCCGGCACAATGACCGAGGAGGATGTAAAGGAATTTGAAGCCAAGGTATGTCCTACCTGCGGTTCCTGCTCGGGAATGTATACTGCCAATTCCATGAACTGTCTGACTGAAGCTCTCGGAATGGGGCTTAGGGGCAACGGAACCATACCTGCGGTATATTCCGAACGTATCAAGCTGGCCAAGAAGGCCGGATATGCCGTGATGGAAATGCTTAAGAAGGATATCAAACCCAGGGATATCATGACCAGGGAAGCCATCATCAATGCCCTTACCGTCGACATGGCTCTCGGATGCTCGACAAATTCCATGCTGCATCTGCCTGCGATAGCCCATGAGATAGGTTTTGATTTCGATATCGCATATGCAAATGAGATTTCGGAAAAAACCCCCAATCTCTGCCATTTGGCACCTGCCGGTCCGACATACATGGAGGATCTCAACGAGGCCGGAGGCGTATATGCCGTAATGAAAGAGCTTTCCGAGATCGGACTTTTAAACCTTGACTGCATGACCGTTACGGGCAGGACAGTCGGGGAAAACATCAGGGATGCGGTAAATAAGGATCCCGAGGTTATCAGACCTCTGGATAATCCGTATTCAAAGACCGGCGGACTGGCCGTGCTCAAGGGTAATCTTGCTCCGGACGGATCTGTTGTCAAAAGATCCGCGGTCGTAGAGGAAATGATGGTGCACTCGGGACCTGCCAGAGTATTTGAATGTGAAGAGGACGCCATTGATGCCATCAAGTCCGGCAGGATCGTGGCCGGTGATGTGGTTGTGATCAGATATGAGGGACCCAAAGGCGGCCCCGGCATGAGAGAGATGCTCAATCCCACATCCGCCATAGCGGGTATGGGGCTCGGATCCTCAGTAGCGCTTATAACTGACGGAAGATTCTCGGGAGCCAGCCGCGGGGCATCCATCGGACATGTGTCTCCCGAGGCCGCTGTCGGCGGACCTATAGCTCTTGTTCATGAGGGCGATACGATCTCAATTGATATACCTAACATGACTCTGAATGTTGAAATCTCCGATGAAGAGATGGAGAAGAGACGTGCGGCATGGACTCCGAGAGAGCCTAAGGTTACAACGGGTTATCTGTCCCGTTATGAAAAAATGGTCACCAGCGGAAACCGCGGGGCGGTCCTTGAGATTAAGTGATCACCGGATGCGGCTCCCTTGGAGCTGCCAGAGATCCACGGTCGAAGATAATAAAGTATAGGAGATAATAAGATGCAATTAACCGGTGCTGAAATTGTTGTGGAGTGTTTGAAGGAACAGGGCGTGGATACCGTTTTCGGTTATCCCGGAGGAACCATCCTTAATGTGTATGATGCCCTTTATAAGCATTCGTCAGAGATCAGGCATGTGCTTACCAGCCATGAGCAGGGAGCGGCACATGCCGCGGACGGATATGCCAGAGCTACCGGAAAGGTAGGCGTATGCATGGCTACATCAGGCCCTGGTGCCACAAATCTGGTTACCGGTATCGCGACCGCATATATGGACAGTGTTCCCATGGTCGCCATTACCTGTAATGTTAATCTGCCTGCACTGGGCAAGGATTCGTTTCAGGAGGTGGATATCGCCGGCGTGACAATGCCTATAACCAAGCATGGCTATATCGTAAAGGATGTCAATATCCTGGCCGACACCATACGCAACGCGTTCAGGATAGCCAGAACGGGCAGACCCGGTCCGGTGCTTGTGGATATTACGAAGGATGTAACTGCAAATACCTGTGAATATGAACCGGTCCGTATCGATATCCCGGGGGTTAAGTCCGAAGTGTCCGAAGAGGATCTTGACAGGATAGCTGAAATGATAAACAGCGCAAAGCGTCCGTTTATCTATGTCGGTGGAGGTGCGGTCATCTCCGGAGCTTACAGGGAGGTCAGGGAGCTGGCACAGCTTGCCGATTCCCCGGTCTGCGACACACTGATGGGCAAGGGAGTGTTTGACGGAAAAGATGAAAAGTATACGGGAATGATAGGCATGCACGGCACAAAGGCTTCGAATTTCGGGGTATGCAGGTGTGATCTGCTGATCGCACTCGGTGCCAGATTTTCAGACCGTGTTATCGGCGATCCGAGATCGTTCGCATCGGAGGCCCGTATCATTCATATCGATATCGATGCTGCCGAGATACATAAGAACATTCACGCAGATGCATTCCTTGTAGGTGATCTTAAGTCTATATTGTCCGAACTCAACGGTAAGGTCAAGCAGGCCGATCATTCCGAATGGCTTGCCGAGATCAGGGAGCTTAAGGATAAGTATCCTCTTTCATATGACGAGAGCGGGCTATCGTGTCCGTATATCATGCAGAAAATCTATGAACAGACGGCAGGAAACGCTATCATAACAACGGATGTCGGACAGCATCAGATGTGGGCGTCCCAATATTACACTTATTCGGAGCCGCGTACATTCCTTTCGTCCGGCGGACTCGGTACAATGGGCTACGGACTCGGAGCCTGCATAGGAGCCAAGGTCGGCCGTCCCGACAGGATATGTATAAATATAGCGGGTGACGGCTGCTTCAGAATGAATATGCAGGAGCTTGCCACAGCCAGCAGATATGATATAGGTATCATCGAGGTTGTTATAAACAACCACGTGCTCGGAATGGTACGTCAGTGGCAGACCCTGTATTACGGTCAGAGATATTCACAGACCGTACTCACGGATAAGGTGGATTTCTGCAAGGTTGCGGAGGGACTTGGCTGCGAGGCGATACTTGTCAGCACAAAAGAAGAGGTCGAACCTGCCGTTTCGAGGGCTCTTGAACTTGCAAAAGCAGGTACTCCGGTCGTATTGAACTGCATTATCCCGGAGGATGATAAGGTATTTCCGATGTCATCACCCGGCGCTCCGCTTGATAAGACTTTTGACGCATCTGATCTATGAGATCGTTTATAACAAAAACGCTTTTGGCATTTATACTGTCGGCATTTCTTATCCTGGGCCTGGTTTATCTGGGCCTGGGTTATTATTATCGTGACTCTTTCAGCTACGGTACCCAGATCAACGGTATATACTGCACCGGACATACGCCCGAGGAGATCAACCGTATGCTCACGGACCGGTATGAATACCACGGACTGACGATAAAGACCGAAAATGATGATTTCAATATGCATATAGATCCTCAGTCCATAGATTTTAATTATGATTTCGGACAGGCTCTCGGTTTCTTTCTTAATTCCCAGAATTCATGGCTCTGGCCGGCAAATCTCGTTTCTTCCAGTTCACGTACACTCAATCCGATCGTCAGCTTTAATACGGATAAACTTGACGCGGTTCTGGATACGGAGGGAATATTTACGTATGATGAGGAGCCCGAAGTGTCCTACAGCTGTGAGAACGGGGTCTATGTGCTTAAGGATAACCTGATGCACCGCCCCGAAACCGAAAAGATCAGGAACGCTGTCAGCGACTGTATTTACAACTCCGAGGAATTGCTTGTCCTGGATGACTCGTATTTTTACGACTGTACCTATACTTCGGAACAGATGCATATCATTGAGGAGTATTCGGATATCAAATCCATGCTCGGGGCACGCGTTACTTATCTGATGGGAGAAGACAGGGAGGAGCTCGACGAATCCGTACTGAGCGGGTTCCTGCTCAGAGACGGGGATGGAAATCCTGTACTCTCTGATTCCGTCGAAGGACGGGATATCCCAAATGACAACGGTCAGATAACAGATCCGGCAGAGGATGCCGCACCGGCGGAACCGTATCTTTGGGATGATGAAGCGATAGAGGCCTGGGTGGATGACCTGGCGGATCGCTATGATACCGTAGGCGCCGTCAGAAAGTTCATGACCACTGATTCCGGTGAGATCGAGATATCCGGAGGCATATACGGCAATAAGCTCAACCGGAAGGCCGAAAAGGAATATCTCAAAAACGCCGTGAAGATTCATCTGATCGAGGAGCATGTTCCTGAGTATGAACAGATGGCTCTCTATCAGGGATCGGATGATATCGGAGATACATATATAGAGGTCAATATGACGGCTCAGAATCTGTATTACTATCAAAACGGAGAACTCATAATAGAAACTCCCGTGGTAACCGGTGATATGGCGAGAAGGATGAGCACTCCGAGCGGAACCAATTATATTTATTTCAAACAGCGCAACAGGACACTGATCGGACCCGATTATGCGACTTTTGTGAATTACTGGATGGCGGTTAACGGACATATAGGTATTCATGATGCAACATGGAGAAGCTCGTTCGGAGGAGATATCTATATGAAAAACGGGTCTCACGGGTGTATCAACACTCCCATGGATGCGGTCAGCAGGCTTTATGAGCTTGCAGAGGTCGGTACTCCTGTGATCATGTATTATACGGACTGAGCCCCGCATAAGTGCTTCTACGAATTATATTTTAATTACTCAAAGTATTTACGATATATATTTAATTGTGTTAAAATAACTCTTAATGGTGTTTTGTACTAGTAACATCTTTTAATTTTTTAATGGAGGGCATAAATAAATGAGTAGTACCACGCAAGCTAGAGCGAGGATCGATTCCCTGCTCGATGCCAACAGTTTCGTTGAAATCGGCGCACGTGTTACAGCGAGAGCTACTGACTTCAATCTGAAACAGACAGACACTCCTTCCGACGGTGTAGTTACCGGATACGGAGTGATAGGTGATCGTCTTGTTTATGTATACGCTCAGGATTCCAAGGTTCTGGGCGGAAGCGTAGGCGAGATGCATGCCAAAAAGATTTCGGGTCTTTATGACCTTGCACTCAAGACCGGAGCCCCTGTGATCGGACTCATCGATTCCGCAGGCTTAAGACTTGAGGAATCCACCGATGCACTTGAGGCTTTTGGTGAGATCTATTATAAGCAGTCGCTTGCCAGCGGCATCATACCTCAGATCACGGCCGTATTCGGCAGCTGCGGCGGAGGACTGGCTGTAGCGGCTTCACTTTCCGATTTTACATTTATCGATGAGAAGAACGGAAAGCTCTTTGTTAATTCACCCAATGCTATAGAAGGAAACAGCACGAATAAGTGTGATACGTCCTCTGCAGAGTTCCAGCTTGAAGCCGGCAATGTGGATTTCGTCGGTGATGAGGCTTCTATTTATGCAGGTATCCGCGATCTTATCGCGCTCCTTCCCTCCAACAATTCAGATATAGCAGTGGCTGATTGCACGGATGATCTTAATCGTGCTTCTTCAAATGTTAACAGGACTGCGGGCGACTCCATCATTGCGATCTCGGATATCGCGGACAGCGGATATGTTTTTGAGACACGTCCCGGATGCGCCAAAGAGATCGTTACCGCTTTCATCCGTCTTAACGGAGCTACCGTCGGTGTCGTTGCCAACAGAAGCGCCGTAGTCGGAGAGGACGGAGAGGTTGCGGAGAAGTTTGACACCGTGCTCAGTTCGAGAGGTGCGGCCAAGGCGGCCAGATTTGTCAGCTTCTGTGACGCATTTGACATTCCGGTTCTTACACTTACAGATGTGACCGGGTTCAAGGCATGCAAATGCTGCGAAAAGATGCTTGCATCAAACGTTGCCAAGCTCGTTTCTGCCTTTGCATCAGCTACGGTTCCCAAGGTTAACGTTTATACCGGCAAGGCATACGGAAGTGCTTACGTGGCCATGAATTCCAAGTCACTCGGCGCTGATATCACGATCGCATGGCCTGACGCCGAGATCGGATGCATGGATGCCGATATGGCAGCAAAGATCCTGGCTTCCGGTAAGAGCGCAGAGGAGATCAGCAAGACAGCAGCCGATTATAAGGCACTTCAGAATAATGTCAATTCCGCTGCAGCACGCGGATATGTGGATCAGATCGCAGAACCTGCCGATACCAGAAAGTATGTTATCGGCGCGTTCGAGATGCTCTCGAATAAGGCTGTGGAAGGTCCGGTGAGAAAGCATGGAACAGTTTAAAGAAAGGATGAACACTATGAAAAAGAGTCTGGCAGTACTTATGATACTTGCCTGCATGCTGGGTCTGAGCGCCTGCGGCTCTTCTGTACCGGCAGTGGTCGAAAATCCTTTATGCACACCGGAAGAAGCTGCGAGCATAGGTGAGAATACGGTAAATAACATGGATTTCATAGTACGCAGCGGTATGATGGACCAGTATGCGGCTGACGAGGTCAGCTACAATGGTCTGCTCAGCTGGGAAAGCGCAATGGATGAGATCGGCGAATTTACCGGGATCGAAGATATCCAGTCGGAGATCGGCTCGGACGAGGTGGTAATCGATGTTTCCGTGGGAGGTACCGTTCACAACGCTGTTGTGGAAATGATCCTGGGACCCGAGGGAGCCAAATCGATCACTACCAATATCAAATACAGCATGGGCGAGTTGATGACAAAGGCAGCGCTCAATACTCTGATCGGTATGGGTACGGTATTTGTAGTCCTTATCCTGATCAGTCTGATTATCAGCGCATTTAACCTGATCCCTGTTATTCAGTCCAAATTCTCCAGGAAGGAGAAAGCCGAAGAGGTTAAGATCATTAAGGAAGAGGCTGTGGATAATACCATTGCAAGGATCGTTAAACAGGAAGAGGATCTTGAATTGGTAGCTGTAATAACAGCCGCCATAGCTGCGAGCGAAGGCTCGGCAGGTACAGACGGCTTTGTAGTAAGAAGCATTCGTAAAAGAGCATAAGCATTATTTAAAGAAAGGTATGGTAACAAGATGAAGAATTATACCATTACGGTTAACGGAAACGTGTATGATGTAACAGTAGAAGAGGGAACAGGAAGCGGTGCAGTATCCGCACCCGCAGCTCCCAGACCGGCTGCAGCCCCCGCAGCAGCTCCCAAGGCAGCAGCTCCCACGCCCAGTGCAGGCGCAGGCTCGATCAAGGTTGAAGCCGGTGCTGCCGGTAAGGTATTTAAGATCGAAGCAAGTGTAGGGCAGACTGTAAAGAAGGGTGACGCAGTAGTTATTGTTGAGGCTATGAAGATGGAGATCCCTGTTGTTGCTCCCGAAGACGGCACAGTAGCAAGTATTGATGTTGCGGTAGGTGATGCTGTGGAGGCAGGCGCTGTACTTGCCACGCTCAAGTAATACTGCACGTAAAGGCAAAACAGGAGGTTAGAGTAAATGTCATATATAGCAAATACGCTTGATAATCTGGTACACCAGACCGCGTTTTTTAATCTGACGGTCGGTAATTTTGCCATGATCATCGTAGCGCTGGTTTTCCTTTATCTGGCTATCGCCAAGGGCTTTGAACCTCTGCTTCTGGTACCCATTGCGTTCGGTATGCTGCTTGTCAACATTTATCCGGATATCATGAAACCTGTCAGTGACGGAGGCTCCGGCGGTGGACTCTTGTATTATTTCTACCTGCTGGATGAATGGTCGATACTGCCGTCATTGATCTTCATGGGCGTGGGCGCGATGACAGACTTCGGTCCTTTGATAGCCAATCCCAAGAGCTTCCTTCTGGGAGCGGCAGCTCAGTTCGGTATCTTTGCTGCATATTTCGGAGCTATCTGGATGGGATTCAACGACAAGTCCGCTGCAGCCATATCGATAATCGGTGGTGCGGACGGCCCTACATCGATATTCCTTGCAGGTAAGCTCGGACAGACGGCTTTGCTTGGTCCGATTGCGGTGGCAGCATATTCGTATATGTCACTTGTGCCGATCATTCAGCCGCCTATAATGAAACTGTTCACGACAGAGAAAGAGCGCAAGATCAAGATGGCTCAGCTCCGTCCCGTTTCCAAGCTGGAAAAAATCCTTTTCCCCATAATCGTTACCGTGGTTGTATGTCTTATACTTCCTACTACGGCACCGCTTGTAGGTATGCTGATGCTCGGTAACCTGTTCAGAGAGTCGGGAGTTGTACGTCAGCTTCAGGAGACTGCATCCAACGCTCTTATGTATATCGTAGTTATCGTTCTTGGTACTTCGGTAGGAGCAACCACTTCGGCCGAGGCATTCCTTAACTGGGATACGATCAAGATCGTTATACTCGGACTTGTTGCTTTTGCATTCGGTACAGCGGCGGGAGTCCTCTTTGGCAAGCTGATGTGTATTGCTACCAAGGGCAAGGTTAATCCGCTGATCGGTTCGGCAGGTGTATCTGCTGTGCCTATGGCTGCCAGAGTATCACAGAAGGTTGGTGCGGAAGCCGATCCTACCAATTTCCTGCTCATGCATGCCATGGGACCTAACGTGGCCGGAGTTATCGGTACGGCAGTTGCCGCCGGTACATTTATGGCTGTGTTCGGAGTATTCTGATCAATCATAACCGCAGGGTTATTGGTCTGTATATTTTTAGAGAGGAGAACTTAAATGTCAGAAATAACAAAGAAACCGGTCGGTATCATGGAAACGGTTCTTCGTGATGCTCATCAGTCCCTGATAGCTACGAGAATGCCTACCGAAGTAATGCTTCCGATCGTTGATACAATGGATAAGGTCGGATATGCCGCAGTTGAGTGCTGGGGCGGCGCTACCTTTGATGCATCTCTTCGCTTCCTTAAGGAAGATCCCTGGGAGAGGCTCAGAAAGTTAAGAGACGGCTTCAAGAACACAAAGCTTCAGATGCTTTTCCGCGGACAGAATATTCTCGGATATCGTCCCTACGCAGATGATGTTGTATATGCCTTCGTAGAAAGATCGATCGCAAACGGAATCGATATCATAAGGATTTTTGACTGCCTGAACGATCTTCGTAACCTGCAGGCAGCCGTAGACGCTACCAATAAGATCAAGAAGCAGGAGGGCAGAGGTTCTTCACAGATAGCCCTTTCTTATACGCTCGGTGACGCCTACACTCTGGAGTATTGGGCAAAGACCGCAAAGCAGATAGAGGAGATGGGTGCAGATTCGATCTGTATCAAGGATATGGCCGGACTTCTGGTTCCCTATAAGGCTGCTGAGCTTGTTAAGACTCTCAAGGAGAATACCAAGCTTCCCATCCAGCTTCATACTCACTATACGTCAGGTGTCGCTTCGATGACATACTTAAAGGCAGTCGAGGCCGGCGTTGATGTTATCGACTGCGCGATCTCTCCGTTTGCGCTTGGTACTTCGCAGCCTGCAACAGAGGTTATGGTTGAGACCTTCAAGGGTACGGAATATGATACCGGATATGACCAGACGATCCTTGCAGAGATCGCCGATTACTTCACACCATACAGAGAAGAGTGCCTCAAGAGCGGTCTGATGAGTACAAAGGTCCTTGGTGTAAATATCAAGACCCTGCTCTACCAGGTACCCGGCGGTATGCTTTCCAACATGGTAAGCCAGCTGAAGGAGCAGCATGCCGAAGACAAATACAGAGAAGTGCTTGAGGAGATCCCGAGAGTGCGTAAGGACTGCGGCGAGCCTCCGCTTGTTACGCCTTCATCCCAGATCGTTGGTACACAGGCTATCTTTAATGTGCTGATGGGTGAGAGATACAAGATGGCAACAGGCGAGTTTAAGGATCTGCTCAGAGGTAATTACGGTCAGACCATTAAGCCCATGAGCCAGGAGGTTATCGATAAGGTTATTCCCGGGGAGCCCAGATCTACAGCGAGAAGTGCTGAAGCCACCGGCCGTACGGAACCCGAGCTTGCTTCCATAGAAGCAGAGATGAAGCAGTACAAGCAGCAGGAAGAGGATGTTCTCAGCTATGCGCTGTTCCCTCAGGTTGCAAAGGACTTCTTCGAATACCGCGAGGCACAGCAGACCGGCATTGATGCTTCGGTTGCGGACAAGGAGAACGGAAGCTATCCCGTTTGATCCTCCGGGGAGTCAGTCCCTGACGATTTTTATAAGTATTCAAAACCCTGTCAATTTTGTGTTGACAGGGTTTTTTATTTGATTTATAATAACGTCTGTTATAAGTTAACATAAAATTCTAATGATCCGGGGGTAATTATGCCAAGAACAATCACGATAACCAAACAGAATCTTATAGATGCTTCCATAGAATTGCTCAGAAAAGAAGGTGCGGCCGCTCTGACTGCCCGTAAGCTTGCCAGGGAAGCCGGCTGTTCTACTCAGCCTATTTTCAGGGCATATCAGAATATGGATGAACTTTACGCCGATGTTTTTGCCGTTTCGGCCGATATATTCAGTGATTTCTGCGAAAGCTATCCGGCAGAGAGCCAGGTTGCGTTTGTCAACCTCGGATTGGCTTATATCAGTTTTGCACAGAAGGATAAAGAGCTGTTTCGTTTGCTCTTTCTGTCGTCCAACAGATACGGAAAGAGCCTTGTTGAGCTTCTGAACGGCAAGACCGGATTTCTTAAAAACCAGATATCGGCCGCCAAAGAACAGGGCTGCGCCGATCCCGAGAGCCTTTTTATGAAGATGTGGATGCTTATCCACGGAAGCGCATGTATGTGCCTGACGGATGATTATGATCTTGACAGCACTGCGACACGTAAGCTTCTCGAGGATGCTGAAAAGGTATTCGCATAATGGAATTCAAGAAAGACTTTATTACCAGGATAAATGAAAACTTTGCCCGTATGAGTAAAGGCCAGAAGGCTATTGCGTCATATATCTATGATAACTTTGAACAGGCTGCTTTTATGACCGCTGCCAAGATCGGTAAAGAGGTCGGAGTATCCGAGTCTACCGTGGTCCGTTTTGCGACTTTTATCGGTTATGAAGGATATCCGGAGTTCCAGCGTGATCTTGAGGCATTTATACAGGATAAGTTATCCGCGGTTTCACGTGTGGATGTCCGCTATGGAAGAAGCTCCCAGTCCGACATTCTGAATTCCGTACTCGGGTCGGATATAGAAAAGATCCAGCACACAATAGAAAACCTTGACCCTGTGGCATTCGAAACCGCTGTTGATTTTATGCTCAATGCCAAACACGTTTATATCATGGGACTCAGGTCCTGTGAACCTCTGGCCAGATTTCTGCATTTTTACCTCAACATGATCAGACCGGATGTCATCCTTATAGATACGACATCGGTTACCGAAACCTTTGAACAGATGATCAGGATCTCCGATGAGGACTGCATGGTTGGAATATCATTTCCGCGTTATTCGATGCGTACCCTCAAGGCACTCGAATTCGCCAATGACAGGAATGCCAACGTAGTCACGATCACAGACTCCGTATACAGCCCCATGAATCTGTACAGCGCATGTAATCTGCTGGCCAGAAGCGATATGGTTTCAATCGTGGATTCGCTGGTCGCACCGCTCAGTGTTATAAATGCGCTGGTCGTGGCGCTTGTTCTCAAGGCTCCCGATGCCACTCGCGAGAACCTCAAGGAGCTTGAATTTGCCTGGAATAACTATCAGGTTTATCTCAATGATGAGATCAATTTTATCGGTGATGAGCCTATGCTCAATGTGCCGCTGTGGCGACAGGAATAATGAATGTAATCGTGGTGGGCGGCGGAGCCGCAGGCATGATGGCAGCTTACGGGGCGGCCGTCAGCGGTCATAATGTGATATTACTTGAACGGAACGAAAAGCTCGGAAAGAAGGTCTTTATTACCGGAAAGGGCCGATGCAACCTCACTAATGCAAGCGGGATCGAATCCTTCTACTCACAGATCGTGAATAATCCCAAATTTCTGTACAGCGCCTTTAATGCGTGGGATAATAATGATATGATCAGATTCGTGGAGTCTGCGGGATGCCCGGTCAAGGTCGAACGCGGTAACCGCGTCTTTCCGGTATCCGACCATTCTTCGGATGTTATCAGGGCCTTAGAGAGCAGACTTCGTGAAACGGGAGTGGATATCCGGCCCGGATGTGATGTGCGCTCCGCATCGGTTAAAGACGGGAGCGTAACCGGAGTCAGACTTGCAGGTGGAGAGTATCTGGCTGCGGATCATGTGATATTGGCCTGCGGCGGTGCTTCCTATCCGTCAACAGGCTCCGACGGATCCGGATATAAGCTTGCGGAGACTCTCGGACACAGCATAAGAAAGCCGTATCCCGCACTTGTACCTCTTTTATCACCTGCAAAATGGGTTCATGAGATCGCCGGCCTTTCACTCAAAAATGTTACGGGAAGACTGCTCCGGAACGGAAGGGAAACGGTATCCGAATTCGGAGAAATGCTGTTTACGCACGAGGGCATAAGCGGACCTATCGTACTCAGCTTAAGCAGCAGATACACAAAGGGTGACGAGTTTGTTCTGGATCTCAAGCCGGCATTGAATGAAAGGACTCTTGATGAGCGGATCCGCAGGGATTTCAGGGAGTATAACAACAGATCCTTTGGAAATTCACTTGACAGACTGCTTCCCAAGAGCCTTATCCCCGTGGTAGTGGAAAGATCAGGGATAGATCATGATAAGAAGGTTCATCAGGTGACATCTGAAGAACGGGCCGGATTGGTAAAGCTTTTAAAGTCCTTTGATATCCCGGTTACCGGTACAGCCGGGTTTAAAGAAGCAATTGTTACGGGCGGCGGCGTGAATGTGAAGGAAATAAATCCCTCGGATCTGACGTCCAAACTGGTAGGCGGACTTTCCCTTGCGGGAGAAATGATAGATGTTGACGCGCTTACGGGAGGATATAATCTGCAGATCGCATGGTCTACGGGTTATCTTGCGGGCACGGGAATAGGATGGTGATAATATGAATGTAGCGATTGACGGTCCTGCAGGTGCAGGTAAGAGTACCATAGCAAAAAGCATAGCTTCGGAGATGGGATATATCTATGTGGATACCGGGGCGCTTTACCGGGGTATTGCATATCACATGACCGGTTTGGGATTAAAGGCCGGTGATGAAACTGTTATTGCCGGGAAGGTAAAGCCGGTAAGTGCGGATATCCGCTATGTGGACGGCACGCAGCACGTTTTTATCAATGACGAGGATGTTACTGCTTATCTCAGAACCGAAGAAACCGGAAATATGGCATCGGTTGTCGCAAGAATTCCGGAGGTCCGGGAGGCTCTTCTCGGGATACAGCGAAAAATGGCCGCCCAAAATGATGTGGTGATGGACGGCAGAGACATCGGTACATGCGTTCTTCCGGATGCGGAGGTTAAGATCTATCTGACCGCATCGGCTGATGTCCGTGCAAAGAGACGCTATGACGAGCTTACCGACAAGGGAGAGACTGCTGATATCGATGTTATCAGACAGGATATCATAGACAGGGACGAACGTGATATGAGCAGGGAGATCGCACCGTTAAAAAAAGCGGATGATGCCATTGAGATCGATTCGTCATATCTGAGCATTGAGGAAGTAAAAGCGCGGATCATTGGCATTATTAAGGATCAACTCCGCTGAGCCCGGGAGCATAAGCGAAGTGCCGTTAAGAGGACTATCAATACCGGAGGATAGTATGAAAATAGAGACTGCTGTATCCGCGGGATTCTGCTTCGGAGTACGCAGAGCTGTGGAAAAAGTATATGAGCTCGCAGGTTTGGGCAGAAGTATATATACATACGGCCCGATCATACATAATGAGTATGTGGTTAACGATCTGAGAAGCAAGGGCGTTAATGTGATAGACAGTCCGGAAGAGCTTGAGGGGATAAAGGATGAGGATGCCGTGGTGGTCATCAGATCGCACGGTGCCCCGGAAAGTGTTCATAAGGCGGTGAATGAAGCGGGGCTTGAACTTGTGGATGCGACCTGCCCTTTTGTAAACAAGATACACGAGATAGTCAAAAGTGCTTCCGATGCCGGAGACGAGATATTGATCCTGGGCTCGAGAGAGCATCCCGAGGTTCAGGGGATCTGCGGATGGTGTCACGGTCCGTATACCGTTCTGGAAACTCCCGAAGAAGCACGTGAATATACTCCGGTTACCGACGGACCGGTCAGGGTAGTCAGTCAGACAACTTTTAACCATAATAAATTTGAAGATATAGTTGAAATTCTTGAATCCAAAGAGTATAATGTTAACGTTATGAATACTATCTGTAATGCTACCCTTAAGCGTCAGACAGAGGCCGAGGAACTCTCAAAACGGGTGGACATGATGATAGTCATAGGGGACAGGCATTCCTCTAATTCACGTAAATTATTCGAAATATGCGAGAAAAACTGCCGGTCTGCCTTGTTCATAGAAACACTGGATGACTTGAATTTAGATGTACCTAAATCTGTTCGACTGGTGGGTATTACAGCGGGGGCGTCTACTCCGCAAAATATTATCGAGGAGGTTCAAAAAGCATGGAAGAATTAACTTTTGAACAAATGTTAGACGAATCATTTAAAACAATACACACAGGAGAGGTAGTTGAAGGTACGGTTATCGATGTTAAGCCTGAAGAGTTAGTACTCAACATCGGATACAAGTCTGACGGTATTCTGACACAGGCCGAATACAGCAATGAGCGTACTGACCTTACGACTGTAGCCAAGGTTGGCGATACGATGGAAGTTAAGGTTATCAAAGTCAACGACGGCGAGGGTCAGGTGCTCCTTTCTTATAAGAGACTTGCCGCAGATCGCGGTAATAAACGTATTGAGGAAGCCTTCAACAATAAGGAGGTTCTCAAGGCACCCGTTTCACAGGTTCTTGACGGCGGGCTTTGCGTTGTGGTTGATGAGGTTCGTATCTTCATCCCCGCAAGCCTTGTTTCCGATTCTTATGAGAGGGATCTTTCCAAGTATAAGGATCAGGAGATCGAATTTGTGATCACGGAATATAATCCCCGCAGACGCAGATATATCGGTGATCGCAGACAGCTTGTTGCCGCAGAAAAAGCCGAGCTTCAGAAGAAACTCTTCGAAACCCTTCATGTTGGAGATGTTATCGAGGGTACAGTCAAGAATGTTACCGATTTCGGCGCATTTGTAGACCTCGGCGGAGCAGACGGTCTGCTTCATATTTCCGAGATGAGTTGGGGTCGTATCGAGAATCCCAAGAAGGTGTTCAAGTCCGGAGATACGGTTAAGGTTCTTGTTAAGGAGATCAACGGTTCGAAAATCGCCCTTTCACGTAAGTTTGAGGATGAGAATCCATGGAAGGGTGCGGAAGAGAAATATGCCATCGGTAATATTGTTACCGGACGTGTGGCTCGCATGACCGAGTTCGGAGCATTTATTGAGCTTGAACAGGGTATTGATGCCTTGCTTCATGTGTCACAGATCTCCAGAGACAGAGTCGAGAAGCCTTCGGATGTTCTTAAGCTCGGAGAAGAGATCACAGCCAAGATCGTTGATTTCAATACGGAATCGCATAAGATCTCTCTCAGCGTCAGAGCACTCAGCGCACCTCAGACAGTAGAGGAGGAATCAGAGGACAGTGACGAGGCTGTTCCCGTAGATGTTGAAGCCGAGATCGCCGCACAGGAAGAACCTGCGGTTGAGGAAGCATCGGAAGAGACTGCAGTAGCTGAGGAAACGACTGAAGAATAAGGGGGCGGCACTGGAATGGCAGCATATGACTACGAATGGTTTAAGAAGGCGGTTTATGACCTGACCAAGATCGATCTTAATGCTTATAAAGAAAAGCAGATGAAGAGACGTATCGATACTCTTATCGATCGTAACGGAATCGTTGGTTATGATAAGTATGTCAATCTCTTAAAAACCGATAAAGCTAAATTCGAAGAGTTTGTCAATTATCTGACTATAAATGTTTCGGAGTTTTATCGTAATCCCGATCAGTGGGTATTTCTTGAAAAGGAAGTATTTCCCAAGCTGATCGACAAGTTCGGGAAGAACCTCAAGATCTGGAGTGCTGCATGTTCTACGGGTGATGAACCGTATTCGCTTGTCATGTGTCTGAGCAAGTTTATTCCGCTTAATCAGATACGTATTACGGCTACGGATCTTGATAAGCAGGTTATGGCTCAGGCCAAGGTGGGTCTTTATAACGAGAAGAGCATTGCCGGTGTACCTGCAGAGTACAAAAAGAAATTCTTTACTCAGGTGGGAAGCTCATATCAGATCTCCGAGGATGTTAAGAAGTGTGTTACATTCCAGCAGCACAATCTGCTTAAGGACAAGTATTTCGAGAATTATCACCTTATCGTATGCAGGAATGTGGTTATCTACTTTACAGAGGAAGCAAAGGCCGAGATCTATCAGAAATTCTCGAATTCTCTGGTCAAGGGCGGTATGCTTTTCATAGGTTCTACGGAGCAGATAGTTACATATAAGCAGTGCGGTTTCGAAAGAGCTAATTCTTTCTTCTATCGCAAGCCCGATTAAACGGTTTTCATATTCAGGATAGTAAAGTAAAGGGACGGCAGCCGGCCGTCCCTGTTTTATTTGTTATTTCCATCAGATTCCGAGAATCCCTATCTTGTAATATAGTTCAGAACATGAGACACATATGCTGAAAAGAATTCACGATCCTGTTTGCGTTCCTTTGTGATCTCGAGGAAGATATTCTTTGAGTGATAATCGATCTTGTAAAAAGGAGAGAAGAGCGGCTCCCATTGCTGAAGAAACAGAGAGTGTACTCTGGTGTAGCAGTTGGCAGCGGTGGCCTGCTCACGATGATCCTTGTCAACAAAGCTTGCTACGGATTTGTGCAGCGCTTCGTCCTCTTCGGGCAGATAATAATAATCCTTGTAATTGGCATAAAAATATTTAAGCTCACAGTCAAAAACAGGAGCTTTGAGTATACCGGTGTCACCCTCACCTTTGAAATAATACCCGTAATCAGCGTGTGTGATCTCCTGAGGGAGAACAGAAGGGAGTTTAAGCTTCATAACAAGCTCGGCCTTTTCATTTCCTTCCATATCCGTATACCGGTCCATATTAACCTTGGTAACGGTCAGCTTCTCGGTAAATATATCCGAGTATCCCAACATAGGACAGATGTTTATCATCCCCTGCAGATCTTCGGAATTATGTGTCAGAAGCTTTGATAATGCATCTACATTAAAAAGAGTCACATAATCGTGATATACATTGATAAGATCCTTGCCCGAATATGTATCCTTTCTGTCAATGCGGAGATACTGCTCGAGAGTCTTCTGCTTTACATTCGGAAGCTTGAGAAAATTCTTGAGAGGAGAGATCCTTCTGTACAGATCTATGCCTATCATACTCGAGATATTGCATTCCAATCCGTATTTCTGACATTTCTCCTGAATATAGGGGATGTCGAAATTGTTGCCGTTAAAATGAATGAGTATCCTGTATTTGGAAGCAAATCCCAGAAACTGTCTGAGAATATCGGATTCCTCTGACGGCTTCTCGGCAAAGAACTGTTTGCAGGTAAACGAAATCCCATCATAAAAAGCGCATCCTATCAGATACAGCGAAGATGATGCGGCCGTAAAACCTGTGGTTTCTATATCAATGAACAGAATATCGTCTAAATTTCCGAATCTGCTGAGATCTATGCTGTTTTCCCGTATGTTCAGTTGTTTTGTGATAATATTCATAGCTTGTATCCTTTTAACTTATATCGTAAAATATAAAAGAAATAATTTCAATAAAATCATAATATTTTTTCTTATTGCGGATTATTTCAATCTATCATAATTGGAAAGGAACGAAATGGCTAAGTATACTTTTACAGGCGGGATCCATCCGTATGATGGGAAGGACCTGTCCAAAGACAAGCCGATCCGTGACTATCTGCCGAAGGGGGAACTGGTATATCCGATGAGTCAGCACATCGGGGCACCGGCCAAACCAATAGTTAAGAAGGGTGACCATGTGCTTCGGGGACAGATGATCGCGGAGGCCGGCGGTTTTGTTTCTGCGCCCATTTACAGTAGTGTATCGGGCACTGTCAAATCTATCGAACCCAGAAGGGTCGTCACCGGAGATCTGATCGAAAGCATTATAATCGAAAATGACAATGAATATAAGGAAGTCGAATATCCCGATGCCAAACCACTGGATGAAATGTCCGTGGAGGAGATCATCGCCTGCGTACGTGATGCAGGTGTGGTAGGCATGGGCGGAGCCGGTTTTCCTACTCACGTTAAGCTGAGCCCCAAAGAACCCGACAAGATTGATTATGTGATCGTAAACGGAGCCGAGTGTGAACCTTATCTGACCAGTGATTACCGAAGGATGCTTGAGGAACCCGAGAAGGTAGTCGGTGGTCTCAGGTGCATTCTTAAGCTTTTTGATAATGCCAAAGGGATCATAGCTATAGAAGATAACAAAAAGGATTGCATCAGTCTGATCAGGTCGCTCGTTGCAGACGACCATAAGATAAGTGTTAAGGAGTTGAAGACCAAGTATCCTCAGGGTGCTGAGAGACAGCTCATATATGCTTCAACCGGACGTGCTATCAACTCCGATATGCTGCCCGCGGATGCCGGCTGTATCGTGGATAATATCGACACCGTAGTTGCGATATATCACGGTGTGATGGAGAGGCGCCCGCTGATGGAACGTATTGTAACGGTTACCGGAGATGCTATCAAGGATCCTTGCAATTTCCGGGTTCATATCGGTACGAATTATCACGAATTGATCGATGAAGCCGGAGGCTTTATTGCCGAACCTGTCAAGATCGTATCCGGAGGTCCCATGATGGGGTTCGGAATATTCGATCTGGATCTTCCTACTACCAAAACCGCTTCTGCGTTACTTGCGCTTACCTATGATGATGTATCCGCAATGGAGTCATCAGCCTGCATAAACTGCGGACGTTGCGTGGAGGTATGCCCCGGACGTGTCATGCCGAAGCTGTTGGCAGAATGTGCGGAGCACTATGATGAAGAGAGATTTGTGAGTCTGGGAGGTATGGAATGCTGTGAATGCGGATGCTGTTCCTTTACCTGTCCGGCTAAGAGACCCCTGACTCAGTCTATCAAATCCATGCGTAAGATAATTTTGGGCAAGAGAAAGAAAAAGTAGGAGGAGACGGAGAATGGATAAATTATTAAAAGTATCTTCGAATCCTCATATAAGGTCGAAGGCAACTACCGGACGTATTATGTCCTGTGTGGTTATCGCGCTTCTGCCGGCTGCAGGATTCGGTGTATACAATTTCGGATTAAATGCGCTGGTCCTTATTCTGGTCAGCGTCGCTTCCGCAGTGCTTACCGAGCTCATATACGAGCTGATACTTAAGAAAAAGATCACAATAGGTGATATGTCTGCCGTGGTTACCGGACTGCTGCTCGGACTTAACCTGCCGAGTACCGCACCCTGGTGGATAGCGCTTATTGGCGGAGTGTTTGCGATCCTGGTTGTTAAGATGCTCTTTGGCGGTCTGGGGCAGAATTTCATGAATCCGGCGTTGGGCGCAAGGTGTTTCCTTCTGCTGAGTTTTACCAGGATAATGACGGATTTCCCGATAATGGGAGATGGTGTGTCGAGTGCAACGCCGCTGGCTGCACTTAAAGCCGGATCACCGGTAAATATTCTCAGTATGGTGGTCGGTACCACATCCGGAACCATTGGCGAGACCAGCATGATAGCCATAGCGATCGGAGCATGCTTCCTGATAATCATGGGAGTCATAGATCTCAGGGTACCTGGATCTTATATCGTATCCTTTGTATTGTTTCTGATGATCTTTTCCGGACACGGATGGGATCCCGCATATATTTCAGCTCATCTGGCCGGAGGCGGACTGATGCTGGGAGCTTTCTTTATGGCTACCGATTATACTACGCGTCCCATTACCAAGATAGGACAGTATGTATTCGGAATATTCCTTGGGATAATGACAGGTATATTCAGATTGTTCGGACCTTCCGCCGAGGGAGTCAGTTATGCGATCATTCTCGGTAATCTGATCGTACCTCTGATCGAAAAGATTACATATCCCAAAGCATTCGGGAGAGGAGGGGAGCGTATATGAAAGACGGAATAAAAGATGCTCTGATCCTTTTTGCGATAACAGTTATTGCCGGAGTTTTGCTTGGTGCCGTATATGAAATAACCAAGGAGCCCATCGCCTATCAGCAGGATCTCGCCGTTGTAAAAGCCTGCTCCGAGGTATTTGATGAGGCTGAGATTTATCAGACGACGGATGAATTTGAATCAGACGGTCCCACATCCGTGGTGCTTACCATGTATCCAGGAGAAGAGATAACCGACTGTATGGAGGCACTTTCCGCAGATGAGGAACTCCTCGGATATATAATTACAGTGACTACTCATGAGGGATATGGCGGGGACATCACTCTTATGATGGGAGTAACCTTAGACGGTAATCTGAACGGTATCTCGATCCTGTCCATATCTGAGACCGCCGGTCTTGGAATGCAGGCCGGAGATGTGCTTGTACCCCAGTTTGAGAACAGGAAGGTGACCAGCTTCTCCTATACCAAAAACGGAGCGACAGCCGATAATGAGATCGATGCCATCAGTGGTGCGACGATCACAACCAATGCGGTCGTAAATGCCGTTAATGCCGGTATGTATTATTTCTATAACGGGATAGGAGGTATGCAATGAGCGAAATAAAAGACAGGCTCGTGGGCGGCCTTTTTAAAGAAAATCCCACCTTTGTACTGATGCTGGGAATGTGTCCTACACTGGCTGTTACAACATCCGCAATAAACGGTATGGGCATGGGACTGACTACCATGGTTGTGCTTGCACTCAGCAATGCTCTGATCTCGGCACTGCGTAAGGTGATCCCGGACAGAGTGAGGATTCCTGCTTTTATCGTGATCATTGCCAGCTTTGTTACGATAACTCAGTTCCTTCTGGAAGGGTTTATACCCTCGCTGTACGAGGCTCTTGGAATTTATATTCCGTTGATCGTGGTTAACTGTATAATTCTCGGCCGCGCCGAAAGCTATGCTTCCAAGAACGGAGTGGTTGCTTCTCTGTTTGACGGTATAGGCATGGGACTGGGCTTTACCTGTGCACTGACGATAATCGGTGCCGTCAGGGAGTTGCTGGGAGCCGGAGAGATATTCGGAGCCAGGGTTATGCCTGCCTCCTACGAACCGATCCGTATTTTTATAATGGCTCCGGGTGCGTTCTTTGTGCTGGCGACTCTTACCGCGATCATGAATAAGGTCAAAATGACAATGGAAGCCAAAGGTAAGGATGCGTCTAAGATCGGATCGGGCTGTGTGGATATGGATTGTGCCAACTGCGCGGAGAGCGATGGATGCGCACGTAAATTCATAGATACCGAAGCCGTGCCCGGAGAATCACTTGAAGAGGGTGCAAAAAGGCGTGATGCCGAGGCAAACCCCAAAGAAAAGTCTGAGGTAAAGGCTGAGGAAAAGACCGAAAACAAGGCTGATGAAAAGACTGAAAAAGAGGCTGAGGAAAAGGCCGAAGATAAGGCTGAAGACAAGCCTGAAGAAGAAAATGAAAATAATGCCGAAGGAAAGGAGGACAAATAAATGGTTAAGGAATTGCTGATCCTCCTGATAGGTTCTTCACTCGTAAGCAACGTGGTCCTGAGTCAGTTCCTCGGACTGTGCCCTTTCCTGGGAGTTTCCAAGAACACCAGGACAGCTGCAGGTATGGGTGTTGCTGTAATATTCGTCATAACTCTGGCATCTGCAGTGGCAGGCGTGATATATAAGTTTATTCTGACTCCACTGGATGCGACATATCTGCAGACGATAGTGTTTATACTTGTTATAGCGGCTCTTGTTCAGTTTGTGGAAATGGTGCTTAAGAAATATATACCGTCTCTGTATAAGGCGCTGGGAGTATATCTTCCCCTGATCACCACCAACTGTGCGGTGCTTGGAGTAGCTCTGACCAATGTTCAGAAGTCATACGGGATCCTGCAGGGAATAGTCAACGGATTTGCCACGGCAGTCGGTTTTACGATCTCGATAGTCATACTCGCCGGACTTCGTGAAAAAATGCAGTATAACGATGTTCCCAAGCCATTTAAGGGTATGCCTATAGTGCTCCTGACCGCGGGACTGATGGCTATCGCATTCTGCGGCTTCTCCGGTCTGCTTTGAAGCGGAGACAGTCCTTGCTTGATTTTATGTAAACCAATATGAGGAAAATCAAATGATTAACGGAATAATAACTGCAACTATACTGGTGGGAGTCACCGGCCTTATAATCGGTCTGCTGCTCGGAGTTGCTTCAATAAAGTTTAAAGTTGAAACGGATCCGCGTGAAGATGCCGTACTTGATGCATTGCCCGGCAATAATTGCGGTGGATGCGGCTATCCCGGATGCTCCGGTCTGGCAGCAGCTATAGTTAAAGGCGATGCCGCTGTAAATCAATGTCCCGTTGGCGGTGAAGCCGTAGGCAAGGTGATCGCCGGCATTATGGGAGTCGAGGCGGAAGCAAGTGAACGAAAGGTTGCCTATGTTCACTGCCAGGGTGATTGCGAAAAGACAAAGGTGGATTATGACTATTCGGGAGTTCACGACTGCCGGATGCTTAGTTTTGTACCAAATGGCGGCGCAAAATCCTGTAATTACGGGTGCCTGGGGTACGGCTCCTGCGTGGATGTCTGTCCTTTTGATGCGATACATGTGGTTAACGGGGTTGCAAAGGTTGACAGGGAAGCCTGCAAGGCCTGCGGCAAGTGCGTGGAGGTATGTCCCAAGCACCTGATCTCTCTGGAGCCATATGACGCGAAGTACATAGTGTCCTGCATGTCCAAGGACAAGGGGCCGGTGGTCATGAAAGCCTGTGAGATAGGCTGCATCGGCTGCAGCCTGTGCATGCGCAACTGTCCTTCGGAAGCCATTACCATGGACGGACCGCTGGCTGCCATAGACCAGACGAAGTGTACCCATTGCGGAACATGTGTGGAAAAGTGCCCTAAAAAGGCAATTGTTAAGATATGAGGTAATAAGATATGAATAAACAAATTCGCAGATTATTGGCCGTCGGACTGGCATTCTGCATGATCGTAACCGGATCACCTGCTAATGTGGCGGCTCAGGAGGAAAGCTCTGTCATAACCGTTGAAAACACGGAAGATTCAGAAAATATTGAGATACATACCGTAGAAGATGAATCCGGGACATATATTGACGAAGCTGTTTCGGTAGAAGAAAGCATGGACAATGATATATCCGATCAGGATCAGACCACACCGGATCAGGGGGTGGTATATGATTTTGAACTGAAGGATTATCAGCTTCAGATCAAAGAGGATGTTCGATCACATAATATCACCGACACTGTCTCCTCTATGGAAGAGGGGATTGATTATGTCAGAGACAGGGTCTACTGTCTGGTTGAAGATGAAGATCAGGCTATGCTTGCTGCAATGGCCTATGGCGGAACCTTAGACAGTTATGAGCTTGGAGTGGCTATCATTGATCTATCGGATTCCGGATTGACCGTATCGGATGCCGTTGAACTCGGTGCAAGAGCGGATAACAATCTGCCGGCGGTTGAACCCGACTATATTGTCACACTTGATGACCCGGAATCGGATGATGGTATTGAAGTAATAGATGACCTCGGGGCAGATCCTGCGGGAGCTGCCTGGGAAAAAGCTTTTTACGGAAATAACATCATAGAAGGCGGGCTGGGGTTAAACGATCCCGCATTGAACCCGCTGAGTGACAATTACCAATGGATGCATGATATGGTGCATACCTATGATGCCTGGACGGTTACCAGAGGAAGCAGCGATATAACCGTTGCAGTGATCGATTCTGGCGTATATCAGGGGCATGAAGAGTTTAAAGGAAGACTTTCGACATACGATGTGACCGGAGACGGAGGTAAGAACGGACATGGTACTCATGTGGCCGGCATAGTTGCCGCCGCCGCAGGGAACGGCAAGGGTGGAGCCGGTATAGCTCCCGGGGTCAGATTGCTCTGCGTGAATGTATTCGGAGGAAAAGATGAGAAAGGAGAAGCGGTAACAACAGAGCATTATTCCTCATCCAATCTGATCAAGGGGATAGAGTATGTCATACAGGGTAAAAAGGCTCAGATCATCAATATGAGTCTTGGCGGTGATACGTATGCTGCGGCAGAAAAAGCCGTGATTGAAAAGGCTTATGAGAGCGGGATCACGGTTGTGATATCTGCCGGTAATTCTTCCTCAAACAGCCTGCATTATCCCGCGTCATTTGACATGGATAAAAAGGGTCAGAATCATATAATAGTCGTCGGCTCGGTTAATCAGAGCGGTGAAAGATCGGATTTTTCCTCCTTTGGTAATCAGATCGATATATCGGCACCGGGCTCGGACATCTATTCCACATACAACGAGAGTTCGTCATCATATACGATACTCGACGGAACTTCCATGGCCACACCGATAGTTTCGGGTGCATGCGCTCTTTACATGAGTGCCAACGGAGTAAAATCACCGGATGAGATGGCTGCGTTACTGAAAAAGAGTGTGAGCAAATGTGGTTCTCCTCAGATGGGCGCAGGTATTATCGACCTTGCAAAGCTGATGGGAGTAACTGCAGGTTCCGCGAAAGGGACAGCCCGGTCTTCGGAATCCGGTAATGCGGTTTCAACGGCAAAGGCGACTGTCATTACACTCGACACGGCTGAAACAGGTGTAAATTACAACATCCAGAAAAACAAAAAGGGGATACTTACATCCGTACAGCTTTACAATGTAAATATCGCAGGTACCGACGGGGTAAACGAACGGAAGATCACGATAAACGCAAATGTATTCGCGGGAAGTGAGGATATCAGCAATTCCGTAAAGCTGAATTGGACAACCTCGAATGATAAGGCAGTCAGCATTTCCGCAAACGGAAATAAAGCGATCCTTCTGGCAACAGGCAAGGGCAAGGCTAATATCACCTGTCAGGTACAGGACGGAAGCAAAAAGAAGGCGGTGATCAAGGTAAATGTAATTACCCCTGCTTCGGATATCAGCGTTGTCCCCCGGAACAAAAACGGGTATTCGAATGTCCTCGGATATGGTAAATCCTTACAGCTTAAGGCGGTCTCGGGTACTGCTTACGGTATTCCCGATAACAAAAAGGTGTTATGGGATTACGCTCCGATACTTGTTATGTATGTATATAATAAAACCACGGACAGTGTCGAAAGAAAGACTGTTGATCTTGCGGATGGTGACAGTATAAAGCTTTCCAAAAAGATAAAGCTTGGCAACGGAAAGCTTTCAATTCCCAGGGAACATATCATACAGGGCCTTTATGGTTCGGATTATGATCTGTATAACCGCTATAGCAAGGACTATACCGGGAATCTTGAATTGAACGGAGTTTATCCCGGAGTCAGAGTCACTGCAACCGTTGCAGACGGCAGCGGAGCATCCGGCAGTTATGAGGTGGACTTTACCCAACCGGCCAAAAAACTTGCAATGTATACGGAGTATACCACCAATTGGAATCCAATTCCGAAGTGGGACAAGATCAGTACGATCAACTGGATATATGAACCCGAGTACACATATTTAATGGATATATGTTGCGTCAGAGAGTATTATAACAGTTATGACCATGAGTATTATACATATGAATTTGACAGTCCCGGAGGTGGAGCGACGGTAGTGAGTTCCAATCCGGCTATAGCGTCCGCATATTGTGAATTTTCTCCAATGGGTGCTGTACTTGTCATGATCCCTCATAAAAACGGGACGGTTACATTTACGGTATATTCCAACGACGGGTCAGGCGTTAAAGGTAAAGTGAAGGTGAAGTTTAAGGCGAGATGATGGAACCAGTATACCCGGGTCATATCATGAATGCCCATAGGTTGTGCCAAGAAACCTTTGATCGAGGATCCGCTCGTTAACCTGACAGAAAAAACTTGAACTGAAGACGCCGCTGGTTATATAATAAATTTTGGTTTTAACATTAAATTCCGGCATCGGACATTTAAATATTCATACTGATGCCTGCGTGCCGAGACTTGATGATGAACCGACCTGCATGCGTAAGCATGCGATTATCGTGCATTGATCAGGCATTCTCTTCAAATGATGATTGGACGTCATTTGTCGGGGATGCCTGTTTTATGCTTGTGCGGATGGGCTTAAAGGAGGAAAAATGAACGAAGTACTGGAGTCTTACATCAAAATTGTTCCTGTTATCAAGGATGCGTTCGGCATGGACATCATGATGAGCATCACGGACGGCTATGAATTCCTCGCTTACTGGAGGGGTGACAAGATGGTCGCCGACATTCACGTGGGCGATAAGCTGTCCCAGGACGATCCCATGTGGATAAGCTTTACCACCGGCAAAAAGCTGGAGCAGATATGTCCTGCGTCCGTCTACGGATTCGAGTTCAGGGCCATTACCATCGCCATCAAGGACGGAACCCAGATCGTGGGGACCATGGGCATAGCCATCAGCCTTGAGAACGAAACCTACACCAGGGAGGCATCCGAACAGCTGTTGAATGCGGTCAACAGCGTGCAGGAGGAGATTTCCGAGACAAAGGAGTACAGTGACAAGATAAAGGACAGCAGCGAGGCCATAAATGACTCCACCGAGAGGATCATGAAGAACGTCACCGAGATACAGTCTTTCGTCAAAAGCATACAGGCCATTTCCGGCAAGACCACGATCCTGTCACTGAATGCCTCAATCGAGGCCGCCCGCAGTGGTGAGGTAGGCAAGGGCTTCAACGTCGTTGCAGCCGAAATGCAGCGTCTTGCTAATGACATCAAGGTCGCATCCAGCAAGATACTGGAGATAATAGACAGTTTCTCGGCTGACATAGAGGACATGAAGCAGAACCTCAAGGTGCAGTCAGAGAGCCAGGATCGTCAGCTCAAGCTGACAGAGGTGCTGGTAGAGCAGATAGAGAACATCGAGGAGACGACGCAGAACGTGATCAATAAAATTGCCGGGTAATAATCATGGCATGATGATTGTAGAAAAGGTTTTTCTTCAAACTGCAGGCGGTCTTTAATGGCCGCCTGTTTTGTGGTATCATTATTCAATGAATTGTTTCGGCAGCCCGGGACGCTTCGGCATCTCCAAATAGAACATAAGTCAGATTCAGATATAGAAATGATATTAAGAGACAAAATAGAACTTAAAGACCTGATAAACACAGGAAACAGATACTTTCCTGACATGATTAAATTCTGCATCGACATGAAACGCCGGGTTGTATGCATAGATGAAGAAATGCATAATGACATGGAACATGTCCTGTTCGATGACGGTTCTGAATATGTGGATATCTATGGCGGAAACATTATGATAGACTGCGATCCTCCTGAAGTGGTATGGGAAGCACATCCGAACATCGAAAGAAACAGAAGTCTTGGGGGACACGGACGACTGCTCACGGATGAGAGAACAATAGATGAGCTGTCAGAGATTCTTTTTGAATGGGTGAAGTGATTATGGATAAGAGTTCATGGGAAAACCTGTCATTTTTTGAACAGCTGTCAAACATAGACGGTGACGTGGAAAGAATGATCAGGGCGCATAAAAAGTATTTGGAAGGTGACAGTGAAGTCGACAATGGATTTTTTTATCTGAGAAACATCAAGAAACTTATCACGATGACTTTCATGGATCCCAAAAACTACGTAAAGGGTTACCGGGTCATAGAGATCATGGACGAATATGAGAGCCTTAAGGAATACCTTAACGGCGAATATGATGAAGATTACGTGAGACGTTACTGGAACCAGTATACCCGGGCCATATCATGAATGCCTGTTTTGTTTTGTCCGGGAGGATCGGACGGAAGGAGGAGAAAAAGTGAAAACTAAATTTTTGGCAGCATTGCTGTCGGTCAGCATGGTATTTACCGGATTGCCCATGGGGATCAATGCGGCGGAATATCATGGCGATGAAGTCGTGGCAGAGGTCCCCATTGAAAATCTCGGTGCCGTTCCCGCCGCATTGGAAGGGTATGACTATGAGCAGCTTCAGCAGGTTGAGCTTGTTGGCGCAGAACCTTATGGAGAAGCGGCGGTTTCACACCTTTATACGTTAAAGGATGGGGAGAGCGTGACATTTAGTGACGAAATGTCAGGTACCATTACATATGGCACGGCATTTGCCGGCGGCAGTGGTACCGCAGCAGACCCTTACCTCATCTCAAACTATGACCAGCTGAAAGCCATCGGTGACCAGTCGACCGAAGGTTTATATTACAAGCTGACTGCCGACATACAGGCTAATGAATCTGCGCCGGACGAAAACAGCCCTAACGTATGAACGCCCGTAGATCCCAGGGGATGTCATCTGGACGGCGACGGACATACCATCAGCAATCTGTGCATTGAACCTGAGACCGTTTCTGTCGAGAGTAATGGCAACGCTCAGGAGAAAACCTATGCAGCATTGTTTGGGTCAAAAGGATCGGTGACGGAGCTTAAGGACGTTATTGTCAATAACGTATATTATAAAGGCGATAGTTATTATATGGCAGCTCTGGCAATACATGTCACAGATATGAGCAATTGCAAAATAACGGGAAGCATTAGTACGGATGCTGCTAACGACATTCGGGAATTTGCCGGACTGGCCTGTGAAGCATCCGGAAAAGTACTAAACTGCATATATGATGCAAAATTGCAATGTGATACGTCCGCTTATATAGCAGGAATTGTATATTCTGCGATTGACGTTGAGAATTGTTCCACCACGCAGGATTCTTACATCAAGGTGAACGCAGATTATCTTGATTATACATGGTGGGTATTGCCTGCAAGTGGAGTTGCCGGCATTGTATATTCAATCAATGCAAAAAGTAACGAAAAGGGCATACTAAAAGGAAACGTGAATAATGCATTGCTTGATGCCACGTTAAATAGGTCATTCAACGCCGCAGGCATAGCTATGGGTGTTGGAGTAAAATACGGTGAAACGGGGTCCTGTGAGGTTACGGATAATATCAATAATGGAACGATAAAGGGTGATTATGTTTCAGGCATTGCCGACGTAGGATCCGGCACTACCATTTCGGGCTGCAAAAATACGGGAGAGCTGATTGGTGAAATAGGAGCAGCTGGCATTTCATCCTCGGCAAATAACAGGCATATGACTATATCGGATTGTCGTAATGAGGGCAGTATTAGGAGTAATATAACCGGATTATCGGGCATAAAGGACGGATTTGGCGGTGCGGCAGGACTTTTTGGAGAATGTGATGCCGAGAGAGTTACCGGATGCGTTAACACGGGTAGCGTTTCTTCTGCAGTTGCCGCCTCCGGCATTATCGGAGTTATGTCTCCTACGTCTATCGTGAAGGTCGATAATTGTCATAATACTGGCGACGTATCCGGATCTGAGGCTGCCGGATTGATCCTGGCTTCAAAACCTTCCATTTATGATTCTAATGGAAAAGAAGAGGGCCCCGGTTCGTTAGTCATTAAGAGATCCTATAATTTAGGATTGATCACACAGACCAACACAACGGAAGAAACATTCGCCGGAACTGCAGGTCTGGTGGGTTATGCAGATAACCTGAATATGACTGATTGTTATAATGCCGGCATGGTAGATGCAAGCAGATCGACTTCAATGCCTAATAACTGTGGCGCTACGGCGGGACTTGTTGGCCGTATGAGGAATGCGACAATAAAGAGCAGCTATAATGTCGGAGAGATAAAGAAGGGAAGCATTCCGGCATATGAGATCGCTGCCAGGGATACAACTGATGCAGGAACCTGCAGAATACTTTCAACATATTACCTGGAGAACAACATTGCCAATTCTGCGGCCGGTGATATTGCCGGAGAGGCGGTAGCCGGGTTAAGTGCTAATAAACTGAGTTCGACTGCCATGGCTGATATGTTTTCATATTCAGGTTGGGACTTTGACGTAGTATGGACCATGGATGAAACCGGAAGCTACAGTTATCCTCAGCTTACCGGAAAAGCACCTGCAAATGATGATAATACTGATCCGGATGATGTAGAAACCGTAGAGACCATTACCGGCGGCATGTACGTAGTGAACCAGAAGATTGACACCACTGATGAAGTCATTTTTGGCAAGACTTACGCAAAGTATGCCGTGACGCCTAAGGGAGCAGCGTCTGTATCCAAGGGAATCGCAACCGTAAAGAGGGTTCCATCGGATGGCAAGATCACCATTACGGGACTTGAAAAGAACAACAAGGGAAAATATGTAGAAGCAAAGGCATATACGTTTACCGCGCAGAAACCCAAACTGCCTAAGACAGTGACGTTTACCATGCCTTATGATGCGGAGCTATATACCGGCGAGCAGGCCGCCGTTTTGACTTCATCTCTGGTGGCTGACACTGAGGCGGTGCCTTCTGCGTGGACTTTTGCCAGGACCAAAACTCCCATTGCAGGATATGACGCTGAAAAGGGGATCATTTATGCAATATCAAAGGGAAGCGTCAAGGTCACGGCAGTGTTTGGAGATCCGGATTCTGCCTTGTCAGCCAAGTATTCCTTCACTGTCAAGGTTAACATTCCCAAGATATCCAAGACCGCTGCATCACTGCAGAGCAATGCGGCTCTGTTGCTTAAGCTTAACGGTGTTTCAAAGACCTCAAAGGTCACCTGGAGCAGCAATTATCCCGAGTACGTCTCGGTTGATGAAAATTCCGGAAAGATCACGGCACTCAAGTATAACGAAGATACCGAGGGCAAGGTGATCATACAGGCAGCGATGGACGGCGTCAAATTCCCCGTCTATGCCTGTGAGGTATCAGTCGTTAAACCCACGCTGTCCAAGTCCGCCGTTGAACTCAAGGCAGGAAAGAGCCTGAAGATATCGGTAAAGGGCACCAGGTTTAAGGCGAAAAAGGGTGGCACGGACATCACTTTCAAATCCTCGGATGAGGCAATTGCAACTGTCGATGAGACCGGCAAGGTGAAGGGAATCGCCGCAGGCGAGTGCACGATCACGGTAAACGTGGCCGGAGTCGAACTTCCTTGCAAGGTGACGGTGAAGTAAGGCCATCCACGGCATCAGATAAAGAATTTGAGCTGAGTTGCTGAGGCAGGGAATAACAGATAATACATAATGTCATTACTTACAGGCGGTCTTCAATGGCCGCCTGTTTTGTGTTATCATAAAGGAAATGTTGAACAGACTCCATGAAATGAATTGATCGGAGATGCAATATGGGAACTTACGTAAATCCCGAAAACAAAAGCTTTACTACTGATACGGGCGGAGAAATATATGTTGACAAGACGGGACTGATTGAGATACTGAATAGGTCGATTTCGGGTCCGAATCATTTCTTCGCAGTCAGCCGTCCCAGACGCTTCGGCAAGTCAATGGCAGCCGGGATGATAGATGCCTATTACAGCCGTGGATGTGATTCTGAAACACTTTTTTCAAAGTATGAAATCTCAAAGTCACCGGATTTCAGGACGCACCTGAACAAGTACAACGTGCTGCATTTTGACACGGCTACTTTTCTCAATGCGGCTAAGACTCCGGAGGACGTGATCCCGATGATGGATCGAAGGATATTGGAGGAAATGAAGGAAGAGTTTCCCTATCTGATCGACAGGAATCCGGAGGATGTTCCTGATGCGATTAATCTGGCATACAAACATGATAATACGCAGTTTATCGTGATCATTGATGAATATGACTGCATCATCCGTGACGCCAAGGACGACGAGAAGCTGATCACGGATTATCTCAAATACCTGCGCGGCTTCTTTAAGACTGAGGAATCCAAGAAGTTCCTTGCGCTTGGCTATATCACCGGAATACTGCCGATCAAAAAGGTGGATGGCGAGTCTGCACTTAATAATTTTACCGAATATACCATGATTTATCCCGGTGAGCTGCTAAGGTATTTTGGATTTACGTATGAGGAAATAGAGGAAGCGTGTAAAAAACGGGAGCAGGATCCGGAACTGTTGAAGAAGTGGTACGACGGATACCTTATGAACGGAATAGACACCAAACAGGTTCACGTCTACAATCCTGATTCCGTCGTTCAGTCATTGTTATGGAGATCACAGCGAAGCTTCTGGAAAAATACAGGAGCCTTTGCTGGTCTAAACAATTACATCGCGCTTAACATGGCCGGCTTAAAAGATGACATAATTGCCATGCTTGCCGGAGAACGCCGCCCGGTAGACGTCTCCATGTTTCAGAATGACCTGACTCACTACAAGACCAAGGACGACGTGCTGACGGCCCTGATCCACATGGGATACCTTGGATATGATCCGGAGTCCGGCGAGGCATTTGTCCCCAACGAAGAGGTCAGGGAAGTGTTTGAGAGTGCCGTAAAGGTGGGAGACTGGACTGAAGTGCAGGATGCGCTCAGGTCTTCGGATGCCCTGCTTAAGGCTACCTGGGCCGGAGACGAAAAGAAGGTGGCGGAAGTCATCAGTAAGTCGCAGCAGGACTATGCGTCCATCATTAATTTCAATGATGAAAACGCGCTGGCCTGCGCCGTCATGATGAGTTATTACACCGCCAGGAAGTATTATTACGTTAAACGAGAACTACCCGCCGGAAGAGGCTTTGCGGACATCGCATTCATCCCAAGAAATGAAGGAGAGCATCCCGCGATGATCGTGGAGCTTAAGTGGAACCGCTCAGCCAGGGCCGCCATCAGGCAGATACGCGATAAGGAATACGCCGGAGCCTTGTCGGACTACAGCGGAGAAATTCTTCTCGTCGGGATAAACTACACCAAAAAGACCGGCAGGTACAGCTGCAGGATCGAAAAAAACGGAGGAATAGGATGTCATGAGTAATAATTTTATGGAGAGAGCTCATCGAGAGCTGGAGAAGTATCTTGATGAACATGGATCAGAAGACATGTCAGAGGATGAAATGAATGACCTTCTTCAACAGTTTATGTCGGAATACAATAGCCGGCCACATGACAGGCTTACGGATAAAACGGCTAAGACGGCGGAAGATTTTGTCGAACTGGCAGAAGAAGCGGATGAGATGTTTGATAAATCCAACGCATTTCGTTATGCCAAAAAGGCATTCAAACTTGATAAGGACAATCTTGATGCCGAGAGGCTTATGGCGGAAAACGGGACCGGTAACAATCATGATCTTTTGAATAAGCTGAAAAGAGTTATCGAACATGGGGACAGGCTGCTTAAGGCAGCCGGTCTTGATAATGACGAAAGCATCGGTGAGTATTGGTTAATACATGACACAAGGCCATACATGAGAGCACGTCAGGCCTATTTAGATGCGCTGATCAAGAGCGGGATGATGAAAGCTGCGGCAGCTGAGGGAGAGGAGATCATCAGGCTGAACAACGAAGACAACCTGGGAGTGAGGTTTTCCCTCATGCATCTGTATGCTTATCTTGAGGATGAGGAATCGGCACTCAGTCTTTTGTCAAAATATGAAGAACATGATGAGACTCAGATGGTGCTGCCGATGACAATATTGTATTATAAACTTGGCAACCATGATAAAGCCATCGAGTATTTAAAAAGAACATGTGCCATAAACAAGGATTTTAAAAAGTTTATTAAGGGATTTTCCGAGACTGAAATGATGAAGCATATGGAAAAAATTTTTGAACATGGCGGATACGCTCCTTTTACTATCGAGGAGTTGATCATGGAAATACATGAAAATGACTTTCTCTTTGATACGGTACCATTCTTTACTGAATGGGCATCAAGGGAAGCATAGGGTTGCATGCCCACCGTTTGGACCGGACATGAAAAGGTGATTGAAATGATCAGCACGTCACCTAATGAATCGGCGTAATTGATGTTTTGTAAGGACAATCCGATCGGAGACGTAACATATGGGAACTTACGTAAATCCCGGAAGCGAAAGCTTTCAGCTTGCAATTAATTCGGACATATACATAGATAAAACGGGACTGTTGGAGGTTCTGAACCATTCCATTGGAAAAGAAAACCATTTCTTCGCCGTCAGCCGTGCCAGACGCTTCGGCAAGTCCATGGCCGCCGGGATGATAGACGCTTATTACAGCCGTGGATGTGATTCCGAAGCACTGTTCTCAAAGTATGAGATTTCGAAGGTTCCGGATTTCAAGACGCACCTGAACAAGTACAACGTGCTGCATTTTGACGTGGCCACTTTTCTTAATGCGGCTAAGACTCCGGAGGACGTGATCCCGATGATGGATGAAGCCCTGCTGGAGTCCATGAAAAAAGAGTTTCCGTTTCTCAAGGAAGAGAAACCGGTAAATACGCCTGCGGCCATGTTCTCGGTTTATGAGCATGATGGGATCCGGTTCATAGTTATCATCGACGAATGGGAATGCATTATCCGCGATGCCAAGGACGATGAGAAGCTGATAACGGATTACCTCAAATATCTGCGCGGTTTCTTTAAGACAGAGGAATCCAAAAGGTTCCTGGCTCTTGGATACATTACCGGGATACTGCCCATCAAAAAAGTCAGGGGAGAATCCGCACTCAACAACTTTACCGAATATACCATGATATCTCCCAAACAGCTTGCGCCATTTTTTGGCTTTACGGAGCAGGAGGTTGAATGTCTGTGCAGGGACTACAACATGGATGCGGATGAAGTGAGGAACTGGTATGACGGATACCGCATGCAGTGGCATGAGGGCAGGGAACATGATCTGAAAAAGATACACATTTACAATCCAAACTCACTCGTGCATGCCATGCTTGACGGCACCACGGAGAGCTATTGGAAAAATACCGGAGCATTTGAAACCATAAATGACTACATTGAGCTAAACGAGGCCGGATTGAAGAATGACGTCGTTGCCATGATCGCGGGAGAACGCCGCCCGGTGGACGCCTCCACGTTTCAGAATGACCTGACTCACTATAAGACCAAGGACGACGTGCTGACGGCCCTGATCCACATGGGATACCTTGGATATGATCCGGAGACCGGCGAGGCATTTGTCCCCAACGAAGAGGTCAGGGAGGTGTTTGAGAGTGCCGTAAAGGTGGGCGACTGGACTGATGTGCAGGATGCGCTCAGGTCTTCGGATGCCCTGCTTAAGTCCACCTGGGCCGGAGACGAAAAGAAGGTGGCCGAAGTTATCAGTAAGTCGCAGCAGGACTATGCGTCCATCATCAATTTCAATGACGAAAACGCCCTGGCCTGCGCCGTCATGATGAGTTATTACACTGCCAGAAAGTATTATTACGTTAAACGAGAACTGCCCGCCGGAAGAGGCTTTGCGGACATCGCATTCATCCCAAGAAATGAAGGAGAGCATCCCGCGATGATCGTGGAGCTTAAGTGGACCCGCTCAGCCAGGGCCGCCATCAGGCAGATCCGTGACAGGGAATACGCCGGAGCCTTGTCGGACTACAGCGGAGAAATTCTTCTCGTGGGAATAAACTACACCAAAAAGACCGGCAGGTACAGCTGCAGGATTGAAAAACTGACGAACGGATGACCCACGGGGACGGAGTCAGTTTGAATTTGCACCTAATGGTCTGTACGATAGCGTCAAGATAACCAATGGTGCCGTGGTAACCATTCCTGGAGACGTGAAGATCGGATGCGTATTCACCATAGAAGAAGGTGCTACTCTCATAGTAAAAGGTGATCTTACCACAACAAGTTATATCGAAATCACAAATGGCATACGGATTACAAGTATTACGGGCGGTCTTCAATGGCCGCCTGTTTTGTGTTATCATTAAAAATGGTTAAAAAATATATATGTTGACAAGAGCGGTCTCATCAGTGTCATCAATAAGACAATAAACCGGCAGACCGCCCCGTCAGGGTTGATCAGCACCACGCCGAATGGCGTCGCATGGTTGACGGATTGAGAAACACCTTAACCGGGAGAGTGTCTTTATATGTTAAATGTTTATTTAGGAGATATTGATGAGGTCATCTACAATACCTCAGCATATTTTAAATTTAATTATCAGGAGGATTGGCTTTCTGATCCCGACGTCATTCAAATGATACGCGACGTGGACAATTCAGAGGTTCTTGGAAATGGTGCGATAGATAGCCCCGTATTAGGAATCATTGCGCCGATATCCTTGTCAGGCGGAGTTAAGACGCTTATCCTTATTGACAAGGTTGAAGATAAAATCTTTAATGCATCAAACTGTGGAGACAACTGTTCCGAATGGCTGCTTAGGTTAGGTGAAAAAAAAGACATAACGGTTAACCTGCGGCACATCATGCATTTTGATCGGGATGATTTTATGATCCGAATATTAAATACGAATGAAACAGTAACAAACATGAAGGAATTTGTCCGTATAGCAGGACGGTACGTATAACCATGAAGGGCAGACATCATCTGATAATACAAAGCACACATCTTAAATATGAGTTTGACGTAATCCGAAACGTCACCATAATTCAGGGTGACAGTGCAACCGGCAAGACTACGCTTGCTGATATGGTGCGTGAATACAGTTTAAACGGTACTGACACGGGCATCAGCATCAGTTGCGACATAGCTTGTACCGTACTGGAGGGCAAAGACTGGCAGGATCGGCTTTCAAGGATACATGAGAGCATAGTCTTGATAGATGAAGGCAACAGATTCGTGTCATCATATGATTTTGCTGATGCAATCAGGCATTCTGACAACTATTACCTGATCATTACCAGGGAAAGCCTGATGGCTCTTCCTTACAGCGTAACGGAGATTTATGGAATCCATAGTTCCGGCCGCTTTAATTCGCTTGAGCCGGTTTATCATGAATTGTATCGCATTTATTCAGACGAAATCATTGAAAAAAGCGAAAATGCATTCCAAACGGTTATGGTGGAAGACAGTAATGCCGGATATGAATTCTGGACCGGAGTGTTTTCTGATTCAAAATGCATAACTGCAAAAGGACGTGATAATATATTTAATCTCATTAACAGTGGTGAGATCACCGGAAATACTCTTATAATTGCTGACGGAGCTGCCTTTGGGGCACAGATGGCGAGGATATATGATTCGATATCTAACAGAAGCGACATTACACTGTTTCTTCCTGAATCATTTGAATGGGTCATTTTGGATTCGGACGTTCTGAATGATGCTGAGGTGAGGAATATTCTGGCATCTCCGGAAGAACACATTGAGATTACGGAATTCTTTAGCTGGGAGAGATACTTTACGTTTTTACTTGTTGAAAAGAGCAACGGAACATATCTCCAATACAATAAAAGATCATTGAATCCTTCATATCTGAATAGCAGGATCATATCAAAAATATTGTCTTCTCTTCCATTTGAAAAAAAGTCATAATACGGATATGGCAGCGTGGAGGGCATGCTCACCGCAGGCGCGACCTGCTTCGCGGACTCGGCGGAAGACGTTGCGAAGGTGCTGTTATCGTGATCGCAGGTCTGCGATCATCCCTTCAAGGACATCGTAATAATTTTCAAAGGTTTTGGCCACGCACCCGGGGTTGGATATTTCAATCCCGGGGCTTCTTAATCCTATCAGGGAAAACCCCATGGCGATGCGGTGATCGTCATATGTCTCGATGATGGCGGAAGAGGGAGAGCCGGGGTAGATCGTGATGGAGTCCGCGTTTTCGTCCACGGCTATTCCTATTTTACGCATTTCGTTTGCAATGGCGCTCAGCCTGTCCGATTCCTGCAGGCGTATGTGTCCTATGCCGCGAATGGTGGTCGGTGAATCCGCAAAAGTTGCCACGCATGCCAGGGTGATCGCCTGGTCGGAAAACGCCGACATGTCCATGTCGATGCCATGTATGGAGCCGTCTTTCGGAGGATTCATGATTATGCCGTCGGGTGATTCCTCGGCAGTGCAGCCCATTTTTTCGAGGGCATGGACAAATTGCACGTCGCCCTGCATGGAATCAAATGAGGTGCCTCTTACGAGAGTCTTTATGCCCAGGATCGGAGATGCGGCAAAAAAGTATGCCGCGGCGCTCATGTCGGGTTCAATGTAATAATCCTTTGAAGAATACGAAGAAGATGCCGGAATTTGAAATGTTTTCCCGTCAGATTCGGCATCTTTCACCTTAATGGAGGAATTCGATCCGGTAATAAGATCCTTGTCATGACCTGATTGCTCGTCGTAAAAACCGTCTTCCGGGTCACGTTTTTCCGAACATTCAACCTTGACGTTAAACTGCTCCATCATCTTGACGGTCATGTCAATGTATGACATCCCGTGATGACCGGTCACGTCAATGCGCACGTCCTGATCCGACATTACCGAAGCGATCAGCAGCGCGCTAAGGAACTGCGAGCTGTCATCAATGTTCACGGACATGGGACTTCCGTTAAATCCGTGAGAATGCAGCATGAAAGGGAAATGCCCTTCTTTTTCCATAAAGGCCACTTCGGTTCCCTGACTCCTTAAGGTTTCAAGCAGGGGAGCGATGGGGCGGCGCTTCATCTGTTCGGATGAATCAAGCACGTAATCGCCGTTTGAAAGCCCGAGAGCTGCCGTCAGAAACCTGGCCGCGGTTCCGGCACTTCCGACATATATTTCCCCTGATCCCGGCAGCACGCCGCCGGTACCGTTTATGACAATGGTTTTGGTAGATTCGTTGACGTCAGCATCGATGCCCAGGCTGCGGATGCAGTCGATAAAAACCCTGGAGTCATCGGAAAAGAGGGCGTTCTTAATCGTCGACCTGCCGCTTGCAAGCGCTGCGATCAGCAATGCACGGTTGGTTATGCTTTTTGATCCCGGAACCGTAACGGAGCAGGGGGTTAAGCGTGCGGCACTTGATATTTTATTGTATATGCACGGTACTTTATATGTGATCATTTAATGCTCCTGATGATGATCTGTTACGGAACTTCCGATTTTATATTATGATTTATGCGTTATCCTTTGAATGAATGACATAACCGTGTTTTGTCATGATCCTGATAGCCGCCTCGGTGTCTTCCTTTCTGTAGAACTCGATGCGAAGCGCTCCCTGCTGGAACTCGCGGTTGTGATTGATGCCGATGTTCTTGATATTTATAGATTCCTCCGAAAGGATGGAAGCTATGGTAGCGATCGCGCCCGGTTTGTCGGCAATGTCTACCGTTATCACGTATTCTGTCTTGATGGGGCCGGCGTTTGAATTCGTGAAGGACTCCCTGTAAGTGCGGGCCTTTTCAAAGAAAGCGTGTATGTTCTTTTCTTCGGTCCGGCTTATTTCGTCCCGTATCGTCTCCAAAGAGCTCATGTAATGATCCAGCAGGATCAGTATGTTTTCCTTGTTGGTCAGACATATCTGCTGCCATATGTCGGGCGAGGATGACGAGATGCGGGTGATGTCCTTGAATCCGCCTGCTGCCACCAGCTTCATGATGCCGTCGGCATTGTCCTCGTCATGCACGAGGTTTACGAGGGCGGCGCTGATCACGTGCGGCAGGTGAGAGATCGCGCCGGTCACGTAGTCATGCAGCCGGGCGTCGAGTATGAGCGGTATGGTGCCTATGGATTCAACTATTTCACGCAACTCATACACGCGTTCCGTAGAAACCTTGTCAGTGGGCGCGAGTATGTAATATGCATTTTCGAGGATCGCGGGATTGGAATTGGCATAGCCGTACCTCTCTGAGCCGGCCATCGGATGCCCGCCTATGAAGTGTTCCTCGAGCCCGAGCAAGATCACCTCGTCCAGGATGGGACCCTTTACGCTGCCCACGTCGGTTATGATCGTATCCGGACCGATCTGCGGCGCTATGTCTGACAGGAGCGCATTGTTTGTTTCGACGGGCGCGCACAGGAATATATAATCGCATTCTGCCCATCTGCTGTCATGGAGCTCGAGCTTTTCGTCTGCAACTCCGTCCGCAATTGCCATTGAGTATGTGGACTCGCTTCTTGTAAAGAGCAGTATGCGGCATTTAGGAAATATCTTTCTGAGAGCCCTGGCGATCGATCCGCCTATGAGTCCAAGACCTACGAATCCAAAAGTGTATGAATTGTTCATTTGCTTTTCCCTTTTATCTATGACCGTAAAACAGATGTCTTTATCCGCATATGTGTATGGATGTATGCTTGACACATATACAGCCATTGAGATTTTATCATAATTTGATCACGTTTAAACATGTTAAATTAGTATAAATGAAAATATTTTGTTGTTTTATCATAATTGACTTTGACGGATCACATACCGCAATCTCAATACTCGCCTAAAAAATCTTGTAATGGGAATCAAATTTTAGTAGAATGTATCTAATAGGGTTAAGTGGCGGAAGAATATTTTTAGTCAATTTAACTACATAAATAATCATGGCAGATCATAATCACTGCCGGAACGGAGGGTTCATGAACATCTATACTACTGACAAGATTCGTAATGTCGTTCTTTTGGGACATGGAGGATGCGGTAAGACTACACTTACAGAGGCCATGGCGTATCTGGCAGGTCTTACTTCGCGCATGGGCAAGGTTGAAGACGGCAATACGATAAGTGACTATGGCAAGGAAGAACAGAAGAGACATTTTTCGATTTCCACAAGCGTAGTTCCCATAGAATGGCAGGATACCAAGATCAATATCCTGGACACCCCCGGATTTTTTGACTTTATCGGAGAAGCTGAAGAGGCCGTATCGGCTGCGGACGCCGCTATAATAGTTGTTTCCGGTAAGGCCGGTATAGAAGTCGGTACCGAAAAAGCATGGGAAATGTGCGAAAAATATAAGCTTCCGAGATTTGTTTTTGTAACGGATATGGACGTAGACAATGCATCCTATAAGAACGTTGTGGATGCGCTCACCGAGAAATACGGCAAAAAGATAGCTCCATTTCATCTTCCGATCCGTGAAAACGAGAAATTTGTGGGTTACGTTAATATAATTGCCGAGCAGGCATACAAATGGGAGGGTAAGGAGGTCGTACCCTGCGATACACCGGATTATAACAAGCCCTATCTTGAGGAATACCGTGAGACCCTTATGGAATCCGTTGCCGAGACCAGTGAGGATATGATGGATCGTTACTTTAACGGTGAGACCTTCTCCGAGGCAGAGATCAGATCCGCTGTTAAGCAGAACGTCGGAGACTGCTCCATTGTTCCCGTATCGATGGGATCCTCGATACTGTGCCAGGGCGTGTTCACACTGCTGGATGATATCGTCAAGTATATGCCGAGCCCCGATAACAGGAAGCTTGCGGGCGTTAACCTTAAGACCAACGAAGTATTTGAGGCCAATTACGATTTCTCCAAGGCCAAGAGTGCTTATATTTTCAAGACCATCGTGGATCCCTTTATCGGTAAGTATTCACTGATCAAGGTTTGCTCAGGCGTTATCAAATCTGACGACACCCTGTTCAATGACGATAAGGATGTTGAAGAGAAGGTCAACAAACTCTATATCCTGCGTGGTTCCAAACCCGAGGAGATCAAGGAACTTCATGCCGGAGATATCGGCGCTATCGCCAAGCTGACAGCTGCACGTACCGGAGACACCCTTTCTACCAAGGCTACCACCATCAGATACGGCAAAGCCGAAATATCCAAGCCCTATACGGTCAAGAGATATTTTGTTCCGAACAAGAATGATATAGACAAGGTAGCCCAGTCGCTGCAGAAGATGAGTCATGAGGATCAGACGTTAAAGATAGTTTCCGATGCAGAGAACAGACAGACGCTTGTGTACGGTATCGGAGATATGCAGCTTGATGTTGTGGCTTCGAAGCTTAAGAACGAGTATAAGGTTGAGATCGAGCTTATGGATCCCAAGATCGCTTACAGAGAGACGATCAGGAAGACATCCGATGTGGAATACAAGTATAAGAAGCAGTCGGGCGGTCACGGACAGTATGGTCACGTTAAAATGAGATTCAGTCCCTCATCCAATCCCGAGGAACAGTACGAATTTGATCAGGAAGTAGTCGGCGGAGCCGTTCCGAAGAATTATTTCCCTGCTGTTGAAAAGGGTATTGCTGAGGGTGTGACGAGAGGACCTTTGGCAGCTTATCCTGTTGTAGGTGTTAAGGCCGTTCTTTATGACGGATCATATCACCCGGTAGATTCTTCGGAAATGGCATTTAAGACCGCTGCACTGCAGGCATTTAAGAAGGGCTTCATGGAGGCAGGTCCGGTCCTTCTTGAACCAATTGCAAATCTTAAGGTTACCGTACCGGATAACTATACCGGAGACGTTATGGGAGATCTGAACAAGCGGCGTGGTCGTGTGCTTGGTATGAACCCCGCCGGCGACGGCAAGACTGTCGTAGAGGCCGAGATCCCTACGGCAAGTCTTAACGGATATTGTACCGTACTCAGATCCATGACCGGTGGCAGTGGCGTATATGAATACGAATTCGTACGCTATGAGCAGGCTCCTCAGGATATCCAGGAGAAGGAAGTGGCGGCAAGAGCTGCCAAGGTTGCTGAGAACAGTGAAGATTGATCTTTGTATAATTTATTATGAGTCATAAACTGGAAGTAAAATTAACCGATCTTATCCCAGTTGATGTATTACAGAAGATTCAGGATTCTTTTGCGGCGACAGTCGGGATGGCTGCCCTTACTACGGAAGCGGACGGAACGGCTGTCACCGAAGGATCCAATTTTACCGACTATTGTATGAAGTACACCAGATGTTCGGAGGTCGGTAAATCTCTTTGTGAAGAATGCGACAGGTATGGCGCCGAGGTCACTCATAAGACCGGGCGCTTTACTACGTATATATGCCATTCCGGTCTGGTGGATTTTTCCGCACCCATTCTGGCAGACGGCCAGATGGTCGGATGCTTCATCGGCGGACAGGTTCTCTATGAACTTCCGGAAGAGGAGAACATACGTCGCATCGCCAGAGAATTGGATATCAACGAGGATGAATACTGGGCAGCGATCCAGAAGATACCTGTTATAGATAAGGATCAGATAGATAAGGCTGCCGCTTTTTTATATACTCTGTCGGGAGTTCTGTCTGATATGGCTTACGGCGAATATAAGGCTATGCAGGCCAATGTCGAGCTTGAACGTGCTGCCCGTATGCAGGCTGATTTTCTTGCGAACATGAGCCATGAGATCCGTACGCCCATGAATGCTGTTATCGGCTTTGCGGAGATGGCGCTGCGTGAGAATCTCCCTCCCGAGGCCGAGAATTATATTCAGCAGATCAAGAGCTCCGGTAATGCTCTTCTGGCCATAATTAACGATATTCTCGACTATTCCAAGATCGAATCGGGAAAGATGGAGCTTATTCCCATAGAATACGAACCGCTTTCGCTCATCGATGATATTGCCAATATCATTATGACCAGACTTATGGATAAGGATGTTGAACTTTTGATAGACGTCGATCCGAATATTCCGCTTAAGGTTTTTGGAGATAATATACGTATCAGACAGATCCTTATCAATCTGTGCAACAATGCCACAAAATTTACCAACACCGGTTATGTCAGACTCTATACGGGCTGTGACAGAATAGATGATAAGCATGTTTGTCTGCATTTTTCGGTGATCGATACAGGTATAGGCATCAAAGAGCAGGATATGGAAAAGATCTTCAATTCCTTTCAGCAGGTAGATTCGAAGAGAAATCGTAATATCGAAGGATCCGGACTGGGGCTCAGCATATGCCGTCGGCTTCTGGAGATGATGGATTCCGAACTGCATGTGGAAAGTGTTTACGGTGAGGGATCAACCTTCAGCTTTGATCTTGTTCAGGAGATAGTGGATCCGGCATGCTCGATCGCTATCGAAGATGCCGATAGCATTTATCTCGGAGCTGCATTCGAAAACAGTGATGTTGCCGCGGATTTTGTGAATGATGCCGGTAAGCTCGGGGTTAACTGTGAAATATTCTATGATTATGAGAATCGTGAACAGCATATAGAAGAGTGGTTCAAAAAAGCTCAGGAAGGGGAAAAGCTGTATTTCTTCATAGACCAGCAGTATTTTGATCCTGCGATGCTTGAACATACTTCACACGATCTGAATATAACGCCGGTAATAATTGCCGATACCTTTGCCGACCTCAGACAGTTGTCGGAATATAAGGAACTGATGTTTCTGCGCAAGCCGGTTTCCGTATTTAATCTTGGAAATCTATTTAACAAGGGAACAACACAGACACATCTCGAGAAGCATGACCAGACCGAGACCTACAGCTTTACCGCCGAGGACGCCAGGGTTCTGGTCGTTGACGATAATATTGTCAATCTTACCGTTGCACAGGGACTGCTTGAACCTCTTAAGGCTAAGATAGATATCGCTTCCAGCGGTAAAGAGGCCATAGAGATGATGAACAAAGCGGACGAGCTGTATGACATCATTTTTATGGATCATATGATGCCCGAACTCGACGGTATCGACACTACCAGGATCATTCGCCGCACCATGCCCGATTATGCCGATGTTCCTATCATCGCATTGACTGCAAATGCCCTTAGTGACGCAAAGGAAATGTTCATGAAAGAGGGCATGAATGACTTTGTGGCAAAGCCGATCGAGGTCAAACTGCTTGTTGATGCCTTCCGAAGATATGTTCCTGCCGAAAAGATATGCCGCGTGACCCATACCGATGAACAGCTGGTGGCGGATGAGAATCTGGCATCATCACAGAGCAGGATGGAGTCCGGGGAAAACAGCGGAGGTCTTGTGATAGCCGATCTTGATACAGCTACGGCGCTTAAGATGCTCGGATCGGAAAAGCTCTTTATGAGCATTCTTAAGACCTATTATGAGGCTATCGATTCCCGTGCCGCCGAGATCCGCAGGCACTATAACAGTAAGAACTGGCCTCAGTATACGATCGAGGTTCATGCGTTAAAGAGCGCTTCAAGACAGATCGGCGCAATGCAGCTCGGAGCCGCTGCAGCGAGTCTGGAGGACGCCGGCAAAAATCTTGATACGGCCTATATCATCGGAAATACCGATAAACTGCTTGAGGATTATCTGGCATATAAGGATAAGCTTTCATATTTGTTTGAAGAAAAAGAGGATCCGGCTGCAGCCGACAATAAGATCGAAGTCAGCATGGATATTCTGACGGATCTGTTCGAACGTATGCGCACAGCCTGTGACGAACTGGATATGGACGAAATGGAGGCCGTGATCTCGGATATGAGTGAGCTTTCATATACCGGTAAATGGAAAGAGAAATATGAAGCACTCAAAAATGCGGTTAATTCCATGGATGTGGATGAGTGCATTGCCGTTATCGATGACTGGAACTGATTTTGCGTTTTTTTGTGAATTAATAATTTGCTTTGGATCATATCCGGTGGTATGATTTCGTAGTAAAAATTATACAGAGGAGTATAAATATGTCAGAAGTATACAATCATAAGCTTGTGGAGTCAAAATGGCAGAAAATATGGGAGGAAAATCAGGCATTTGCCACATCGGACGATTATTCCAGGCCCAAGTATTATGCATTGGTTGAGTTCCCGTATCCGTCGGGACAGGGTCTTCATGTAGGACATCCGCGTCCGTATACCGCGATGGATATCGTTTCACGTAAGCGCCGGATGCAGGGCTACAATGTTCTGTTCCCTATGGGATGGGATGCATTCGGTCTTCCTACGGAGAATTATGCGATCAAAAACAAGATCCATCCCAGGATAGTAACCAAAAACAACGTTGCAAGATTTAAGGGTCAGCTTCAGTCCATAGGGTATTCCTTCGACTGGAACCGCGAGATCAATACCACGGATCCCGACTATTATCACTGGACACAGTGGATATTCCTTCAGCTTTTTAAGGAGGGACTTGCATACAAGGCTGAAATGCCCATCAACTGGTGTACGGGATGCAAGGTCGGTCTGGCCAACGAAGAGGTTGTAAACGGGGTTTGCGAGCGTTGCGGTTCCGAGGTGGTTCGCAAGGTCAAGAGCCAGTGGATGCTCAAGATCACCGAATATGCACAGAAACTGATCGATGGTCTCGAGGATGTTGATTATGTTGAACGCATCGCGGTTTCACAGCGTAACTGGATAGGCCGCAGTACCGGAGCCGAGGTTGATTTTCAGATAAAGGATAAGCCCGATAAGCTTCGCGTTTATACTACCAGATGTGATACGCTTTTTGGTGCGACTTATATGGTAGTCAGTCCGGAGCACCCGATCCTTGATAAATACCGGGACGACATAAACAACTGGAATGCCGTCGAGGATTATCGTGCCCAGGCTGCCAGAAAGTCGGATTTCGAGAGAAGTGAGCTGAACAAGGAGAAGACCGGAGTAGTACTTCAGGGTCTTTCAGCCATAAATCCCGTTAACGAAAAGGAGATACCCATCTTTGTTTCGGATTATGTACTTATGAGCTACGGTACAGGCGCCATCATGGCTGTGCCTGCCCATGATGAAAGAGACTGGGATTTTGCAAAGGCCTTTGATCTGCCCATAGTTGAAGTAGTGGCAGGCGGAGAGGATGTTCAGAAGCAGGTTTATTCCGATGTTGCCACGGGGACACTTGTTAATTCCGGATTTTTGAACGGACTCAGTGTTGCGGATGCCAAGGAAAAGATGATCGCTTACCTTGAGGAAAAGGGCATCGGATGTGCCAAAGTCAATTACAAGCTGAGAGACTGGGTATTCTCAAGACAGCGTTACTGGGGTGAACCCATACCGATCGTTCATTGCGATAAGTGCGGATATGTTGCGATACCTGAGAGCGAGCTTCCGCTTGAATTGCCTGAGGTGGAAAGCTATATGCCTACGGATACCGGTGAATCGCCTCTTTCGGCTATGACTGACTGGGTCAATACGACATGCCCCTGCTGCGGCGGACCGGCCAAAAGAGAGACCGATACCATGCCTCAGTGGGCAGGCAGCTCCTGGTATTTCCTGAGATACACGGATCCAAATAATAAGGAAGCACTGGCCAGTCCCGAGGCACTTAAATACTGGATGCCGGTAGACTGGTATAACGGCGGAATGGAGCATACCACACTTCATCTTCTTTATTCCAGATTCTGGCACAGATTTCTCTACGATCAGGGAGTAGTTCCGTGCAAGGAGCCTTATCGGAAGAGGACGAGTCACGGCATGATCCTCGGATCGAACGGCGAGAAGATGTCCAAATCGCGCGGAAACGTCGTTAATCCGGATGAGATCATAGATGAATTCGGTGCGGATACTCTGAGAACCTACGAAATGTTTATCGGAGCCTTTGATCTGGCCGCAAGCTGGCAGGATGAGGGTGTAAGAGGCTGCCGCAGATTCCTTGAGAGAGTATGGAAGCTTCAGGATATAGTGTCGGATGAATCGGGATATTCATCGGATCTCGAAGCAACGATGCATAAGACTATCAGAAAAGTCAGCTCCGACTTTGAGACGCTTAAGTTTAATACTGCCATTGCGGCTTTGATGAGCCTTATCAATGATTTCACCAAAAAGGGCAGCGTAACAAAGGATGAATTAAAGACATTCCTGACACTGCTCAATCCGGTTGCTCCGCATATCACTGAGGAAATATGGTCTGTTCTCGGATATGAAGGATATGTATACGAGCAGAGCTGGCCGGAATATGATGAGGCCAAGACCGTAGAGAGCACGATCGAGATCGCAGTTCAGGTTAACGGTAAGGTTCGTGTGACGATCAGTGTGCCCGCGGATGTTGATAAGGATTCTGCTATAAGCGCCGGCAAGGAAGCACTTGGCGACCGTATCGAAGGAAAAGAGATCGTCAAAGAGATCTATGTACCCGGAAAGATCGTAAATATAGTTGTTAAAGGCTGAAGATCATTGCGATAAAGATAAACGAAACGGGGACAGTTCTTTTATGGACTGTCCCCGTTAATGTGTTGCCGGATGCATCCATTTGACACATTTTGTGTTGCCGGATGCATCCCTTTGACACATCAGACCATTTCGTCGAATTCAACCGAATCAAGGAATTCATCGAAAGCCTCTTCGACCTTTTCGAATTCCTCGTCATCATCGATATTTCGAAGCTCCGGCTCTTCGTTAGGATCATCGGGATTCTCGCTGTATCCGTAGAGCCATACCTCTCCGTCGGTGTTATTTCCTTCTTCATCCATGGGGAGAAGTGCGATATAGTCTTTTCCCTCACATTCAAATATGGCGACTACGGCACATTCCACGTTACCTTCGTCAAGTTCGAGAGTTACGGTCATTTCTTCGGTATCATTCTCATTCTCCACTAGATTATTATCGGTATTTTTATTATCAGCCATTTTATTTCCTCCGGTTCATTGTGATCTGATCAGACAACGGAAATCTGAAGTGTTTTGCTTAAAATATCTTATCATATATTCCTGTATTTCGACAGCGTTTCCATTTAATTCAGGATATGGTATGTTAATTATCCGCTAAAAAGTGTATAATCATATGATAGTTTGGGGTGTTAAGTTATGAAAGTCCGGATACAACGTGTGTTCCGACCGACTATTACCCTTCCTGCGGAATAATGTTACGCGAAAGGATCATATGGCTTCAACCATTTATTCATTACATAAAACAAATGCTTACCCGCTCGGTTCATCTTATACGGAAAAAGGGGTAAGATTCTCCTGCGAGCTTTGCAATGACGCTGATTGCGGGGTTCTGATCTATCCGTCAAATACCAGCACCATGATAAAAATACCGTTTCCTTCATGGTCCAAAGAGGGGAGGATACGCGCAGTGGAGATCCGTTTTGGCGGAGCGGATGCAGTCAGCCGCTATCTGACGGATTCCGATGGAAGAGGCCTCAAGTATCTGTATTATTGCGGTGATGAGGTATTTCCCGATCCGTATATGCAGGATTCCGACGGCTTTGGTGAATTCGGTAAGGTTACTTCACCCTTTTCGAGGGTCGGAAATGATAAATATGAGCATCCGGATCCGTTCATTCCAAAGCCGTATTCAAAGAGTCTGCTGTATATGCTCCATGTACGCGGCTATACCGCACATTCGTCTTCCGGTATTCGTGATAAGGGCACATTCCGGGGGCTTATACGTAAATTGCCTTATATTCAGAGTCTTGGGGTTACTGGACTGGTCCTGATGCCCGTTTATGAGTTTAATGAGCTGATCTATGCTCCAGATATCATCCGAAAGGATGACGAGAAGCCGGCAATGGTTAATTTCTGGGGTTACACGGACGGATATTATTATGTTCCGAAGTATTCCTATTCCGCATCGGGCAATCCTGTCATGGAAATGCATGAGCTGGTGGATGCCATTCATAATGCGGGAATGGAAGTGATACTGCAGTTCAGGTTCAGGAACGGAATGACCGTCAGGGAGATAACCGATATCCTCAGATTCTGGCGTGCAGGCTATGATGTGGACGGATATCAGCTTATCGGCGGCGGGCTTCCGATCGATGAGATCATGCAGGATCCGATATTGTATGGCTGTAAGATACTCTATGATGAGTCACTTTCCAGGACTGATGAAAAATACAATCCCGAACACGGCTATATGGATATAGGTTTTATGACAGATATCCGCAAGTTCTTAAAGGGAGATCCAAATTCCGCGACAGGAGCTTCCTTCCAGCTTAAAAACTGCGATCCGGTCACACATCCCGTATGTTATATAGCCAGACAGGATACGATGAGAGCCTTTGATATCGTATCATACAATGAGAAACATAATCTGGCCAACGGCGAAAACGGAATAGACGGCGTTGATTATAATTACAGCTGGAATTGCGGATATGAAGGCAATACGAGAAAAAAATCCATCCTGGAGCTGCGCAGGAAGCAGTTTAAGAATGCATTTGCCATGACTCTTCTGAGTCAGGGTACACCGCTTATTTACGGCGGTGATGAATTCGGAAATACTCAGTACGGAAACAATAATCCCTATAATCAGGATAATGCCACGGGATATATTAAATGGACCAAAAGTGCTTTTGCCAATGAACTTTTGAGTTTTATCAAAGAACTTGTCCGTATCAGAAACTCACATCCCTCGATAGGCTGTGATCACAGTCTGACGGGAAGGGATTATCTGTCGTACGGCTATCCCGACGTGTCAATGCACGGAGAGGAGCTCTGGAGGGCTGATATCGGTCCCACGTCACACAGTTTCGGCATCCTCTATTATGACAGATATGCCGATGAAAAGGACAACAGGCTGGTTTATCTGATCTATAACATGCACTGGGAGGAACAGACTATCGCCGTACCCAGGATCAGGGGCGGTATGAAGTGGGAGCTGACGCTGACCAGTGATGATACCAATACTTATGATGATACAAACGTGATCAGCATTAAGCCGAGAAGCTTTTGCATACTTGAAACAAATGTTCGATAGTGATAATATAAATACAGTATCCACACGCCGCAGGTATAAAAATGATTTTTTCTTACTTGCGGCATGTTTGTTGATTGCATTGGTTTTTTTTCTGTTTTCCGGATCCGGAGACAGCGGAGGGGCGATTGAAGTAAACGTCAGGTGTTCCGGTCAGTCACGGGACACATACTCTGTCGTATATCCGTTGAACAAAAACGGATATATCGCGGTCGTTACCTTTAATGGCAGTCTCGCGGTTGTATCTGACGGCGGAGAAACACTTACCGGTATTACGCCGGAAATCCTGTCCGGATTGGAGGAAGCAAGATCCTTTTCCGACGGGTTTGACAGGCTTATTGACGGAAAGACCGACGTTAATATTCTGGAAGTCACGGATGGGCATGTCCGGATGATCGAAGCAACATGCCCGGACGGATTGTGTGTCAGATCGGGCGCAATATCAGTAACCGGACAGACTGTATGCTGTTTGCCGCACGGAGTGATCGTGACTGTAAGAGCGGGCAGTGACGGGGAGGCGTCGTTTTCCGGGAATGGGAACCGCCTCGATGGTGGGCAGCCTGATGCTGTGACCTGGTGAGAGCAATGAGTAAACCTGTAAAATCCGATCCACACAACGGATCCGTGTCGGTATCACAGCGGGTTGCCTATATGGGAAGCGGCCTGGCGCTTGCTCTTATCCTCGGGTATGTCGAGACTCTTATACCTTTTGATTTTGCGGTTCCGGGTGTTAAACTGGGGCTTTCCAATCTGGTGATAGTCATTACGCTGTTTGCTTTCGGATGGAAAGAAGCCCTGACCATTGATATCCTCAAGGTCCTGTTGTCAGGGCTTTTGTTTGGAAATTCGGCCATGATGCTTTATTCTATGACCGGGGCATTGCTAAGCTTCAGTGTTATGACTCTGTTTTGGAGGATCGACAGATTCAGTCCCATGGGAATCAGTATCTCCGGAGGTGTCGCTCATAATCTGGGGCAGCTGATGATAGCCATGGTAATGATGCATACGGCAGGGATAGTATCATATCTTCCGATACTTGTCATTAGCGGGGCTGTCACAGGGGCATTGCTCGGTACCGTGGCGGCTGCGGTATTACACAGAATACGTCAGGGGCAAAATACCTTTTGAACCTGTCAGAATATTACGGAGAGACACATGTACGCATATATACAGGGAATTGTAGCCGATCTCTATCCCGACAGAGTGGTCCTGGATGTAGGACATATCGGTTATAATATCATTATTTCACAGTCTACAGCCAACAAACTTCCTCCGATAGGAGGTGAAGTCAGGCTCTATACTTATACATCGGTCAGGGAGGATGCGATAGAGCTTATGGGATTCCTGGATAAGGATGATCTGGCCATGTTCAAGGATCTGATATCCGTCAGCGGTATCGGACCGAAGAGTGCGCTTAATCTGTTGTCTGTAATGGATGCAAACAGTGTACGTATCGCCATAATCACCGGCGACTCCAAGAGTCTCGCCAAGGCACCGGGGCTGGGTAAAAAATCCGCAGAGAGGCTTATCGTGGATCTGAAGGGCAAATACGATTCGGGCTCTATGATCAAGGTGACCGCATCGCAGGATACGTCGGATCTGCCCGATAATATGATGAACGCCAGGGTCAGCGAGGCAGCTGACGTGCTTGGTGCACTCGGCTTTAATACCACAGAGGCCGTATCTGCCATCAGATCTCTGGAGCTGACGGAGGATATGGATGTGGATGACATCATAGCGGAGGCATTGAAGGTGATTCGATGAAACGGAGCATACAGACAGATATCGATCAAAACGCGAGTATAAACAGCTCATACGGTCCGGATCCCGGAAACGGCGGTGCGGCGTCAGTGAGCAAAGCATCGCAGGCTTCATATAAACCCAATCCCACACTGATAACCGACCGTGTCGGTGACGATATCAGCATGGAGAATATCCTGAGGCCGAAGACCTTTGATAACTATATCGGACAGGAAAAGACCAAGGAAAACCTCAAGGTCTTTATAGAAGCTGCCAGGATGAGAGGAGAAGCTCTGGATCATTGCCTTTTTTACGGTCCTCCGGGATTGGGCAAGACTACACTGGCCGGGATCATTGCCAATGAGATGGGATCTAAATGTGTGATCTCATCGGGACCGGCGATCGAGAACCCCGGTGATATAGTCGCTATCCTGTCCAAGCTTCAGAAGGGTGATGTCCTGTTTATAGATGAGATCCACAGGCTGAACCGCCAGGTGGAGGAGACTCTGTATTCGGCTATGGAGGACTTTGCGGTGGATGTGATCTACAGTAAGGGAGAGAGCGTTGTATCGCGGAGGATCCCACTGCCGAGATTCACGCTGGTGGGTGCGACCACCAGAGCGGGTCTGCTTACCGCACCGCTTCGTGACAGGTTCGGAATGATACACAGGCTTGAGTATTATACGGTCGGTGAACTTAGGCAGATCATTTTTAACTCGGCACATATTCTGAATGTTGAGATAGATGATGACGGTGCAAAGGAGATAGCCTTAAGAAGCAGAGGAACGCCACGACTGGCCAACCGTATGCTTAAACGTGTCAGAGATTATGCTCAGGTCAGATATGACGGTGTGATAACTCTTGATGTTGCACGTACTTCCCTTGATCTGCTGGATGTGGATTCGCTCGGTCTCGACAGGATAGACAGGAATGCACTCGAGACGATCATCCATAAGTTCGGCGGAGGCCCGGTCGGCCTGGATACACTGGCCACGGCTTTGGGAGAGGATCCGGGTACACTGGAAGATGTTATCGAACCCTATCTTATCATGCAGGGCTTCATCAACAGAACACACCGTGGAAGAGTCTGCACGGAATTGGCGTATCACCATTTGGGACTTGAATTTCCTACCTGATAATACTATACTTTTAGTGTATTTTTCGTTTACGGAGGAGAGCTATGGCTGTAAAGACCGATGCAGAGGTTATCATAGGCGGTAAGGTGTTTACTTTGAGCGGATATGAGAGCGAGGAATATCTGCAGAAGGTAGCGTCATATCTTAACAATAAGATCTCCGAGAATACCGGGGATGAGAATTTCAAGAGACTGCCGATAGATACACAGGCGGTACTTATAGAGCTCAATATCGCCGATGATTTCTTTAAGGCCAGGCAACAGATAGAACAGCTCGAACAGGAAATCGAGAATAAAGAGAAAGAACTCTATGATCTGAAGCATGAATTGATAGCTACACAGATCAAGATGGAGAATATGGAACGAAATCTGAAAAGAGCACAGGAAAAGGGCTGTCCGTAAAGACAGCCTTTATTTTTGAGAGGGATCGATGGGCTGTGAACTTCTTTCGCCCGCCGGAAACACCGAGTGTCTGAAGGCTGCGATAAATGCCGGCGCGGATGCCGTATATGTCGGGGCAGACAGGTTTTCGGCAAGGGCTTATGCCGATAACATATCCGGAGAGGAACTTGTAAGAGGGATCAGGCGTGCGCATCTTTGCGGCGTCAGGATCTATCTTGCCCTTAACACGCTTCTTACGGATGATGAGATCAAACAGGCCCGTGATCTGGTCATTCCGCTCTATGAGAGCGGACTTGACGGTATCATTATTCAGGATCTTGGCCTGATCGATATGCTTGGGAGCGAATTCCCGGATCTCCCGATTCACGCATCCACTCAGATGAGTATAATGCATTCGGAGGGTGCACTCCTTTGTAAGGAGCTCGGATTATCCAGGGTTGTGCCCGCCAGGGAGCTCACACTGCAGGAAATCCGTACTATAAAGAAGAATGTTGATATAGAACTTGAATGTTTTATCCACGGCGCCATGTGTTACTCATATTCCGGCTTATGCCTGATGAGCTCGATGATCGGGGGCAGAAGCGGCAATCGGGGCAGATGCGCCGGTACCTGCAGACTTCCATTCAGAGCAGAAGCATTTACAGGTCAGATACTTTCGGACAGTGACAGGAAAGGAGCCGCAGCTTCATCCGGTTATCTCCTCAGCATGAAGGATATGTGTACCGTAGAGATCCTGCCGGAGCTGATAGAAGCCGGTATAGATTCGTTCAAGATCGAGGGAAGGATGAAGTCCCCCGAGTATGTTGCAGGCGTGACAGCCATTTATCGTAAGTATATCGATATGTATATGAATGCCGGCCCTGAGGGCTTCAGTGTAAGTAAATCAGACATCCGCGATCTGTGTTCGCTCTATATACGTACCGATATTTCCAAAGGCTATTATGAAGGAAGTACCGGGAGGTCTCTGATCACACTGAAAGGTCCGGGATACAACGGTGTCGATGATCAAAAGGCTGCTGCCATCCGTGAAAAATATGTACGTGACTATCCACGCAGATCCGTAGATATCAGGGCTGAGTTATATTCCGGTAAGGAAAGCCATATTACCGCGATCTGTGACGATACGATGGTCACAGTGACCGGAGCGGTTGTGCAGAAGGCGAAGAATGCTCCGCTTTCACGTGAAAACATTATCAGGAGTATAGGTAAGACCGGTGATTCTCCGTTTGAGTGCGGAAATATTGATATTGATGCAGGGGACGATATATTTTTGCCCGTGAGTGCACTTAACGATCTGCGCAGACGTGTTCTGGAAGAGCTGGAGCAGAAAAAAGCGGGGTACCGTATATTAAAGGATATTAAGGCTCCGGGACCGGAACGATCCGATCCTCCACCAAAAACACGGACAGCAGAAGAGAATACGATTATAGTCGGGGAGGATCATGGCAGAGAAAGCGGTGGCTGCGACATGGATATATATGTGAGCACGGAGGCCCAGCTTGCTGCGGCCATTAATTGTTCAGATCTGTTTGACAGGCTCATTTTTGATTATGATCTCGCAAAAAAAGTAAAGCTTCCGGCGCACAAAACGAACCCGGAAGGCTATCCGGAACTGTTTGTTTCCCTGCCCTTTGTCCTCAGGCACAGGGATGATGAGCTTTTTGGAGAGATCTGCGAAACTATCCGTAGACGTACGGATGTCAGCGGAGTTATGGTTCATACACTCGATGAGCTTTATTTCGTGATCAGACATCTGCCGGGTATGCGGATATATGCGGATGCACAGATCTATGCGTTAAATTCAAAGGCCGCTTTGAAATTAGCGGGATTGGGAGTAAACAGGATCACGATCCCCTATGAGGCAAGACTAAGGGATATATATAACATAACGGGAGTCAACCCGGATGTTAAGGAAACATCCGGACAGTGTTGCCCCGATGATCCGGACAGAGGCATTACCGGTAAACAGATGGACCCGGACTTCGTTTTTTCGACAGTTGTCTATGGCCGTATACCTGTCATGATAAGTGCCGGATGTGTCAAAAAGACCCTGAATTCATGCGATCACAGAAGAAGCTTCGGGGAGGTTGTGCTGAGGGACCGCAAGGATGCGGCATTCCCGGTGATAACTGACTGTAATGCGTGCACGAATGTGATACTCAATTCACTTCCATTAAGTTTACATAACATGATAAAGGATATTAAAAGGACAGGTATCTCGGGTTTGAGGATCAATCTGACTGTAGAAGATAAGGATGAATCCGAAATGATCCTGGGAGCGTTTCTGTCCGGTGATCCGGATATGATCGGACGGCTCGGACGTATGGAACACACTACGGGACATTTGAAACGAGGAGTGCTTTAGGTGAGTACTTATCTGAATATATATATAACCACATTATCCAGGTATTTCCTGGGGATATTCCTGATACTCTACTGTGTGCTGGGCATCACGTTACTGATAAGGGATGACCCGGACTATGATAATTCGGTTCTGCTTCATGCACAGTCCGTATGTATGTTTCTTTTCAGCTTTACGGCTTTTTTGTGTATCAGCTCCGTGACCGGAGATACCCGTATCATGCTTTACTTCTTTATAGAACAGGTATTGATGATCGGCATAATCGTGATCGGGTCTATACTTTATCCCGATGCAAACAGACTTTTCGGCAACAATATGTGCATGCTGTTAAGCGTCGGATTTGTAATTCTGACACGTTTAAATGTCAATAAATCGCTTAAGCAGCTTCTGATCGTAACGGTCTCTTTTATAGTCAGTATGGGGGTTCCTTTGATCATACGCAGGATCAGGCTCCTGTATACCCTTAAGTGGATATATGCCTCTATTGGAATAGGGGCACTCGGAGCCGTCCTGATAGCCGGACAGATCACCTATGGAGCCAATATTTCATATACCATCGGCGGTATCACCTTTCAGCCTTCTGAGATAATAAAGATCGTCTTTGTATTCTTTGTGGCCTCGTGCTTTGTCAGAGCCAGAGGCCTTAATGAGGTCTTGATCTCAGCGTCGATCGCCGTGGTGCATGTGCTTATCCTGGTACTTAGCCGTGACCTGGGAAGTGCGCTTATATACGGTGTTGTCTATCTGGTAATGGTCTTTGTCGCTACCGGAAATATTCTGTATCTGCTTGGGGGCGGCGCGGCAGCATTCGCAGCAGCACTTGTGGCATACCAGAGGTTTGCACATGTGCGTACACGAGTGCAGGCATGGCTGGATCCGTGGAGTACGATCGATGATACCGGATATCAGATCACACAGTCACTTTTTGCCATTAGCTCAGGATCCACATGGGGACTTGGACTTATGAAAGGGAATCCTGCGTCCATCCCTTTTGTCGAGGATGATTTTGTGTTTTCGGCCGTTGTTGAAGAGATGGGATTCGTTGTGGGAATCTCGCTGCTCGTGATATGCCTTTTGAGTTTTCTGGCATCCATCAGACTGGCAGCAGCCCTTTCGTCAATGTATTACAGGCTGCTGGCCGTGGGACTTGGGACTTCATATATTTTTCAGGTATTCGTAACGGTCGGAGGCGGTGTGAAGTTTATCCCTCTTACAGGCGTTACGTTACCGTTTGTGAGCTACGGTGGAAGCTCCGTTCTGACCAGTATACTGTTATTTGAGGTACTGATGGGAGTAAGTATGATCAGAATGGATGAAGAGATATTCTATGAGAAGATAAATGAACACAACGAAGGAACAAGAGACAAAAGCATACAGTCATAAGAGGAACTCGACCTATGCATTGTATTTCACCGGAGCGGCAATAAGCCTGGTCTTTGCGGTTCTTTGCGTTTATATGGTCACCTTTTCCAGAAACAATAAGATCGAAATGTTCGACAACAGTTATAACTCCTATTCCTATCGTCTGGCAAAGGAATACTTAAGAGGATCCATAATCTCTGCGGACGGAGAGGTGCTGGCTTATTCAACCGGAGACGATGCGGCTTCGCAGACCCGGGTGTATCCGTATCAGAATATGTTTGCTCATGCCGTCGGATACAGTACGCACGGCCGTATGGGAGTTGAAAGCCTGGCGAATTATTATCTGTTAAACTGTCATACCGGGATCGGAGATATTGCCAGATCCGAAGCCGGAGATGAGGGCCCGCTTACCGCTGACTCCTGCATAACCACACTGGATACCGGTCTGCAGCAGGTTGCATATGATTCTCTGGGCGTGTATAAGGGTGCGGTAGTGATCACCGAGGTCAGGACCGGCCATATACTGGCTATGGTCAGCAAGCCGGATTTTGATCCCAATAATATCGAGGCAATGTGGGATGAGCTGATCTCCGACAGGAACAATTCGAATCTTTTAAACAGGGTCACACAGGGACTCTATCCTCCGGGATCAACCTTCAAGATCATCACGACACTGGAATATCTCCGGGAGAACAATAATTCCTATGCGGGATATCATTTTAACTGCAACGGAAAGTTTACTTACGAAGACACGACCATCAAGTGTTATCACGGCTCGGTTCACGGATCGCTGGATTTTGCGGGCTCGTTTGCCAAGAGCTGTAATTCTTCCTTTGCCAATGTGGGTCTGGGCCTGGATCCCGCATCCTTCAAAAAGACTCTCGAAGATCTGAGATTCGGTCAAAGGCTGCCATGTGACCTGCCTACCTCGGTCTCGTCTACCGCTATTGAAGAGGATGTGGACAGTCATAATCTTATGCAGGCCTCGATCGGACAGGGACAGGATGCCATGAGCCCGCTGCATTTGAATATGATTACGTGTGCCATAGCTAACGGCGGAGTTCTGATGAAGCCCATCCTGATCGACCGTATCGAGTCTGCTTCGGGTTCGTCCGTCGCAAAATTTAATCCCGAAAAGGCGGGAGTACTCATGACCGGAGACGAAAGCAGACTGCTCACGGAGCTGATGATCGGGGTAGTACAGTCCGGTACCGGAACCAGACTTAAGAATGATGTGTATACGGCGGCCGGCAAAACCGGGTCCGCTGAATTCAATAATTACAGTAAGGACGATTCACATGCCTGGTTTACCGGATTTGCGCCCGCAGAGGATCCTGAGATAGCTGTTACGATCATTATCGAGGGAGCGGGCAGCGGAGGCGAATATGCCGTGCCTATAGCAAAGAGAATGTTTGATAAGTATTTCGGTGTTTACTGATCCCGGGATATGCCCGGGAGAAGAACGGATAAATCCGAATTCACAGGCTTCAGAACAGTGCGTAGATCTGTATGTTCTCGGGTTCCTTGGACAGATCGATTATGTTTCCGCTCTCGTCGCGGAGCATGGGTCTTGCACAGTGCAGATTATTGATAAAGATTATATCACCTTCACGACCGTCGTTAAGCTTGGCGTGAAGTCCCATCTGTGTTGATGCGATATGGAACATTATCGCATCAAGCTTCATTTTGTTATACTTCATCACATCTTTCTCAAAATTGGATATGATCTCAAAGGCGTTGAGCGGGAAACGATATGTCTTGGGAGCCGACATGGCTTCATAGGCATCGATAATGGAGATATACTGCGCAAAGTTATCTATATCACTGATCTTAAGATGGTTGGGGTATCCCGAACCGTCTCCCTTTTCGTGATGCTGAAGAGCGCAGTCCGAGATCGTGCCTCCGAGGCCGACGGAAACAAGCAGGTCGTGACCGAGAGTGGTATGGGTCTTCATCATCGCAAACTCCTCGTCAGTAAGTTTGGACGGCTTATATATAAGCTCCTTGGGAAGACAGAGTTTGCCGATATCATATAGAAATCCGCATTGTATAAATGTGAACATTTCCTGTTTGGTCATTCCCAGCCAGTTGGCAAAGACCGAAGCTATCATGCCGGTATTCAGCATATGCTCATATATCATGTTTTCCATATCGGGAGGAATGTTCACCAGATATTCAAGAAGGATATTTCCCGTTGCGGCAAGAGAAGCCAGCTTGACATATATCCCAAGCAACTGATCGATGGGCGGACGCACATGGTCTATCACACAATTGTCTATGATCCTGCGAAACTGGGGAACGCACTCATAATAGGCGGTTTTGAACGTCTTAAAGCCATCACTTAATTTGACCTTCTCGGTATGAGTCTCGGCAAAGTCGATATCCTCCATTATCGTGACGGCCATGATATTATGCCTGGCAAGTCTGTCCAGTGCTTTCAGATCGAGTTTTGTGCCCTTGGAATAGAGCTTCTCGCCATGATTGGAAATAATATCCTCGCCGAGAATGTCTCCGGCCTTAAGGGTAATGCGTGCAACGGTTTTCATATACAAAATATTAAAAGGTTAACACAAAATAGTCAAGGTATGGTAACATTAATTATGTATGAGTATGTTTGATTTTGAGGCATCGGGTACATTAAACATGACTGTATCAGATAGTGTATTTATTTCCGACAGGATCAGAAACAAAAAAAGAGTGATCAGAAGATTCAGATCCGGAAAGATCATTCCGGGCATCTATATCATTCGACAGGCTGATCTGCCCGATGAACTGGAGATAATCAGAGCCGATTTTTTTAAACAGAAGTTTATGGCAGCTGATCCGAGACCGATCCTGGCCTTTACCAAAAACTATGATGAGGCGGTTGCCTTTGTGATAGCTCTGACGCAAAAATCTGTTGAAAAATACGGCTATCCGCAGCTTATGCGGTTTTTGAACGAGTATTGACCGATGTTTTTAACAGTATTATTGACTATATTAAAAATCCTTGGTATCGTCATTGGATCCATACTCGGTTTCGTACTGCTGCTGGTTTTGCTGGTGCTTTTTGTGCCGATCAGATATAAGATAAGCTTTGTCAGGACTGCGGCACAGGATGATCCTCCGGTAGATGCCAAGGGATATGTCAGCTGGCTGCTGCACATTGTCCACGTGTCGTTCTGGTATCCGGACAGAGAATCCAGATATGTATATATCAGGGTATTCGGGATCCCGATATTCAGGCTCCCGCTGACTGAGGAAGAGAAGCTTAAAGCCGAGGAAAAGAGACTTAAGAAGGAAGAAAAGCTTAAGGAACAGGCCGCAGTAACAGATAAACCTTCCGATGAAGCAGAACAACATGGGAACGAGGATGGGCATCCGGCGGATGAAACAGCTCAATCCGCAGACGCGACAGATAAACCCGCGGACGAGGCGGATCAACCCGTGGACGAGACAGAGCAACCTGCGGACGAGGCAGATCAACCCGTGGACGAGACAGAGCAACCTGCGGACGACGAAGATCAGTCCGGGGAAGAGGAAGAAGAGAGATCTATATTTGGTAGGATCGCGGATCTCGTTCGCAAGATAGTGTATACAATCCGGGAATCCTATGATAAAATCAAAAACAGTGCTGTTCAGATATCCGACAGGATGGAAAAACTGAAAAAGGACATACACTATTATCATACGATACTTACGAGCGAGCTTTTTGAGAGGACCCTGGAAAAGACAAAAAAACGGGTACACCGGCTGCTGAAAAGCCTGGCACCGCGTAAATGTGACATAGCGCTCGAAGTCGGCTTTGACGATCCTTATACGACCGGAGAAGTTATGGCCATAGCCGGTATACTTTATCCCTTTACCGGAGACCATGTACGTGTCAATTGTAATTTTGACGAAGAGATCATCAAAGGTGCAGGTCTTATCAAAGGCCGGGTATTTGTCTGTGTGATCGTCTGGACGGGGGTGTTGTATCTGTTAGACAGAGATTTTAAAAAGCTTATCAGACTGTTCAGAAAACAACCTCCCAAAAAGAGGAAACGAAGGAAACACATTGCGAAGAAAGAAGTAAACGAAAGCATTAAGGAGGAATACGCTGATGGCGGAGACCAATAATTTTAACGGAGTCATTGATTCTCTTATGAAAGGTATGAATACCGTTCTTTCTTCAAAGACAGTGGTTGGAGAGCCTACGAAAGTCGGAGATACGATCATTCTTCCTTTGGTTGATGTTTCTTTTGGTGTAGGCGCAGGTGCCAACTCGGCAGAGAAGAAAAACGGCGGCGGCGGAGGTTTTGCCGGAAAGATGACTCCCAGTGCGGTTCTTGTCATCCAGAACGGCTCTACAAAGCTTGTAAATGTCAAGAATCAGGATGCTGTCACCAAGATACTGGATATGGTGCCGGAGATCGTTGACAGATTTACCAAGCCCAAGGACATGCTTGATGATAAAGAGGCGTTGGACATCGCATTTCCCGATGAAAAGCACGAATGATCGAAGCACGTTTTGAGGACCGTTTAATGACAGCTGGCAGTACAGAAACATTTAAAAGATTGGATCCGAGGAATCTTACTTCTATTCTGGATGATTTTGACACGCAGGTTGAGCTTGACATGCAGAATCTTTTTGATATGTCGGACGAGCCTGAACAGAATGAGGTTTCCGAGGACGCTGTAGCGCCCACTATCGGTGGGCCTATGCCCGTGCGGTTCGTTGACGATCCGAGGGATAATGCTCCGTTACCGGAGAGCATGGTTGAAGATCCCGAAAAACAGGCAGAAATCGCAGAATCCGAAGATATCACGGCCGTAGGCGGGGAAGCATCCGATGAACCGATCGCGGATGAGGCTCTCACCGAGGAGGAATCTCCGGTATCGGAAGAAAAGCCTGAACCCGAACCAGTTAAGGATCCGATCCCGGATACTGAATCAAAGAACTGGCTCTTTGAGGAGAACATACGCCTGCAGGAGGTTGAGCGACGCCTTGAGGAAGAGAAAGAACGTCTGAAGGCTTACGAAGAAGAGCTCAATACCAAGGCAAAGGATATCGAAGCCCGCAATGAAAAGTTCATCAAAGACCGCGCCCAGTTCCGTGATGAGATGAACCTTCTCACCGGTCAGGTGACCAGAGAACGTCAGCGTCTTAAGCAGGATCAGCAGTTTTTTGATAAAAAGATGGAGATCCTCAAGGCCGGATTTGCGGATCTGGATAAGGCCAAGAGAGAGCTGGAGGCCGAGCGGATGAGAAAGGAAGCACAGACCGCGTATTACGGGGATGACGATATTCCCGGTTACGGGGCTCCTGTTGCAAGAACGCTTTTTGTCGGCATCAGTAATCCTTTGATGCTTAAGAAGCGTTACAAGGATCTGGTTAAGATATACCATCCGGATAATATGGCCGGAGATCAGGGATTGTTTAAGGCCATCACAATAGAATACGAGCGTCTGCAGGGCAAGATCGGAAATGAGGGTATCGGCTGATCCCGATAAATAAGGACAAAAAACAGGAGGTGTCGCCACCTCCTGTCAGTTTTAAAATTCAATCAGGCACGCTCAACAAGTCCGCTTCTTAAGCAGGATGCGCAGACATGCATTCTCTTTGCTCCGCCGTTCACCTTGCATTTAACCTTCTGAACGTTGGAATTCCAGATTCTGTTGGATCTTCTATGAGAATGGCTGACATTATTGCCGAAGTGAGCGCCTTTACCGCATATATCACACTTTGCCATGACGAGACCTCCTTTTATCGTATCTGTTTAAAACGCAACATTGGTATATTACCATTATTTGTTATGGAATGCAAGATTTTTTATCAGTTTTTGACTTTTATTTTTATATAGAGAATGATACAATAACCAAAGTACTTTGAACTTAAAAGTAAATCGGCTTCCGGATCGTTTTCCAAAACATCCATCGGCGCTGCGGAGGCTGTAAACTAATAGAAAGGACACGAATATGAAGAAATCATCAATGGATACACATCTCGGAAATATTGAGATCCAAAGTGATGTCATCGCACAGTTCGCCGGAGCGATCGCTTCGGAGTGCTTCGGAGTTGTAGGAATGGCGGGTATAAATGTCCGCGACGGATTGGTTAAGCTTCTTAAGCTTGATAATTTAAACCGCGGTGTTAATGTGACGCTTAACAACAACAAGCTTACACTGGATCTGCATATTATCGTAGCATACGGAGTTTCGATCATGGCCGTATCCGATAACATTATCAGTGAGATCAAATATAAGGTTGAAGAGTTTGCCGGAATCGAGGTTGAGAAGATCAACGTCTTTGTTGAGGGCGTAAAGGTCATTGATTGATAGGAGGAATTACTGTGAGTGTTACATCGCTTGACGCAAAGCGGATAGCCGGTATGTTTGTTGCCGGTGCCAGAAGACTGGAATCGCAGAAAGAAATAATAAATGAATTGAATGTTTTTCCCGTGCCGGACGGAGATACCGGAACCAATATGACACTGACGGTGTGTTCGGCGGCCGATGACGTATCTTCGCTTTACTCGACCGGCGATATAGACATGGAAACACTTTGCAAGGCTATTTCATCGGGCTCGCTCAAGGGTGCCAGGGGAAATTCGGGTGTCATTTTGTCACAGCTTTTCAGAGGATTTACAAAGGTCGTAAAGAAAACAGACGGCGAGATAAATGCTTCCATACTTGCGGAGGCATGTGACAAGGCCGTTGAAACAGCATATAAGGCGGTTATGAAGCCGAAGGAAGGCACGATCCTGACTGTGTCAAAAGCGGTATCCGACAAGGTTTCCGAGCTTGTGGATTCCGGGGAGACCGATTTGCAGATCATCATCGTGGAGTCCATTAAACAAGGTGATGAGATACTTCTTCAGACTCCCGAGATGCTGCCTGTACTTAAACAGGCCGGAGTTGTTGATTCCGGCGGACAGGGACTGATGGAAGTACTTCACGGCGCGTATGATGCTTTTATGGGCAAGGAGGTGGATTTCTCCCGTATTTCCGCTTCTGAGGAAAAGAAGGACAAGCCGGTTCAGATGGAGGCCCCGGTCAGACTGAAATATCTGTATTGTACCGAGTTCTTTATCCATCTTAAGGATACCTTTAATGTCAAGAAGGAGATAGATTTTAAGGAATATCTGGAATCCATCGGCGATTCGATCGTCGTAGCGGTAGACGACAACGATATAGTCAAGGTTCATGTGCATACCAACGATCCCGGCAATGCGATACAGCGCGGTATCAAATACGGGCAGCTGGATAAGATCAAGATCGAGAACATGTCCATCGGCGGCAAGCCTTATGTTCATCCGGATATAAAAGCACTTGAAGCCGAAGCGAATAAGGAAGCTGCCGCTGACGAACCTCGTAAGGATACCGGTTTCATTGCTGTTTCGGCTGGTCAGGGACTGAGTGATATATTTGCCAGTCTCGGCGTTGATATGATAATCGAGGGCGGACAGACTATGAATCCTTCGACCGAGGATATGCTTAATGCCATAGACAAGATCAATGCCGATCATATTTTTATCCTGCCGAACAACAAGAACATCATTATGGCTGCACAGCAGGCTTCCAATATGACGGATGACAAGGAGATCATTGTGATCCCCACTAAGACTGTTCCGCAGGGAATCACGGCTATGATCGCATATACGCCCGATGTATCCGTAAAGGAAAACGCCGAGGCGATGTCCGGCCAGATCACCACGGTCAGCACCGGACAGGTCACGTATGCTGTGCGGGATACCGTTATAGACGACAAGCAGATCAGAGAGAACGACTTTATGGGTATCGGCGATGCCGGGATCCTTTCGGTAGGACCGGATAAAAAGGAAGTGACCCTGGATATGGTCGGTAAAATGGTAAGTGAGGATTCTGAGCTCATCAGTGTTTATTACGGTGAGGACGTGGATGAGGATACGGCGAATGCACTTGCCGATGAACTGTCCTCCAGATTCGACGGAGTTGATGTTGAACTCCAATTCGGAGGACAGCCGGTGTATTCATATATCATTTCGGTAGAATGATGAAATCCCGCGCAAATGTGTTTTGATCACGGGATTTAGATCGGATATCGAAATCGAACAGGGCAAATGGATATAAAGAATCTCAAGGGCATCGGTGAAAAAACTGCTGCCCTTTTTGATAAACTGAATATTAAGGATACGGCAGATCTGCTGAATTTCTTTCCGGCAGATTACGATCATTTCGGGCCGATATGTCAGATCAATGAGCTTAAGGAGGGTGATGTAGCTGCTATTCGAGTTTACATAACTTCCCCACCTGCAGTCAGATATATCAAAAGCATGAGCATATTGAGCTTCAATGTCTCGGACGGCTCGGATGAGATGAATATAGTTTATTTCAATGCACCGTATCTCAGAAGCTCCATCAAAAAGGGAGAGGAGTGCGTATTCCGAGGACGTGCCACTTTGAGAGGCAAACGCCTGTCCTTCAATAATCCCAGAAAATACAAGATCACGGATTATGAGGCACTGGCGGGTACCGATCAGCCCATCTACCATACGACTAAGGGTCTGTCCTCGGCGGCTATCCAGAAGGCCGTGCGTAAGGCCTATGAGACCGAGGTTTCGGCCGGGGTCATGTATAAGAATTCACCGCTTTTTGACAGGCTACCCGCCGGGATCATCGAAAAAAGGGGGCTGATGCCATATTATGAGGCGATCCTCAATATACATATGCCTCAGAGCAAAGAAAAGCTTATAGAGGCCAGAAACAGACTGGCTTACCAGGAGTTTTACGAATACATCCTGCATATGCTCGAAAGAGGATATACACCACGTAGATCGGAGTATCCGATGATCGATGTAGCGGATACCGGAAGACTGCTGGAAAAGCTTCCGTTTCAGCTGACATCGGATCAAAAGGCGGTATGGGACAGTATAAATATGGATCTTTGCAGCGGAAATGTGATGACCAGACTGCTGCAGGGTGATGTGGGCTCCGGCAAGACGATAATAGCCGTACTCGGGCTGCTTATGGCGGTCTGCAACGGATATCAGGGTGCCTTTATGGCTCCGACCGAGGTTCTCGCTGTCCAGCACTACGATACGATCCGTGGGATGACCAAAAAATTCGATCTGCCCTTCAAGCCTGTTTTACTGACAGGACTCGTAAAGGGTGCATTGAGAAAAGACACTCTTGGTGCGATAGCGTCGGGAGATGCCAATCTGATCATCGGGACGCATGCCCTTTTTCAGGAGGCTGTGGAATATCATAAGCTCGGGTTTGTTGTTACGGATGAGCAGCACAGATTCGGGGTTTTGCAGCGTGAGGCACTGATGCAAAAAGGCGGTTCGCCGCATGTGCTTATCATGTCTGCTACGCCGATACCGCGTACACTTGCAATGATCCTGTACGGCGATCTCGAGGTGAGCACCATACATACGATGCCGGCAGGCAGGCTTCCGATCAAAAACTGTGTCGTGGATACCGGATACAGACCGACTGCATATAAGTTTATTACAGATGAGGTCAGAAAAGGAAATCAGGTTTACATAATCTGTCCGCAGGTGGATTCGGGCGAGCTTATCGGGGTTGAAAATGTTACCGAATACAGCGCATCTCTGAGGGTGGCACTTCCCAATGACATACGCATCGGCGTACTTCACGGTCAGATGAAATCCACGGCCAAGGACAAGATAATGGACGAGTTCGCCGGGGGAAATATAGACATACTCGTATCGACCACAGTTGTGGAGGTGGGAGTAAATGTGCCGAACGCTACGGTAATGTATATCGAGAATGCCGAGCGGTTCGGACTGGCGCAGCTTCATCAGCTCAGAGGTCGTGTGGGCAGATCTGACAAGCAGAGCTACTGCATCTTTATGATGAACAACGCATCGGATAAATCCCGGGAGCGTCTCGATATTTTGCTTAATTCCAATGACGGCTTTGAGATAGCTTCAAAGGATATGGAGCTTCGCGGCCCAGGTGATATCTTCGGTATACGCCAGAGCGGTGATATCATCTTTAAGATCGGTGATATCTATCAGGATTCCGAGCTCATCATGTGGGCGAAGGAGGATGTGACGGCCGCAGAGATTTAATGTCGGGGAAATGCTTTGATCAGCGTTTCACATATTTTTAATTCTTGTTGATTCGGGTTTAATAATGTATTATTGGATGTAGTCATATGCGCCGGTATCAGTAGTATCTGATGTGATACGATACGGATGTCCTGCTGCCTGTTCGATTTATTATCGTGCCATATTGATTTCGTATACAAAATAAAGTAAAATATTTATTATTGTCTACAAAATGTAGTGCGTGGTGTCCATATATAGTAATGCGAGGAATTATATATGACCAGGATAGCGATAGTCACTGATTCAAACAGTGGCATTTTGCCTGAAGAAGCTGCGGCTTATGAAGGGCTTTTTGTATTGCCTATGCCGGTTATCATAGGCAGCGATACTTTTTTTGAGGGTATCGATATTTCCCAGCAGCGGTTTTATGAGGTACTCTCTACGCGAACCGACTTACGAACCTCACAGCCTACACTGGGTGAAGTTACTTCCGAATGGGATAAGATTCTTGAGGATTATGACGAGATAGTACATATACCGATGAGCAGCGGGCTTTCCGGATCGTGTTCTTCAGCTTTGATGATGGCCGAGGATTATGACGGCAGGGTTCATGTTGTCAATAACCAGCGGATATCGGTCACGCAGAAGCGCTCTGTTTATGATGCTGTAGAACTCAGGGAGGCCGGCAGAAGTGCTTCCGAGATCAAAGAGCATCTTGAACAAGTGAAATACGAGTCCAGTATCTATATTATGCTGGACACTCTGTATTATCTCAAACGAGGTGGCAGGATCACTCCGGCTGCGGCTGCGATAGGCACGGCGCTCAAGATCAAGCCCGTACTCCAGATACAGGGTGAAAAGCTGGATGCTTTTTCGGTTGCACGTACCGTCGGGGTCGCAAGAACCAAGATGATCGATGCCATCCGTAAGGATATGAAGGAGAGAATGGGCGGTGACAGTCCGGACAATATGCATCTGGACATTGCCTATACATACAATTCCAGTATTGCTGAGGATTATAAGCAGCAGGTGCAGGAAGCGTTTCCCGGGTATACGGATATCAATGTGGATCCGCTCAGTCTGTCTGTGTCCTGTCACATCGGACCGGGCTCGCTGGCACTGGCCTGCAGCAGAAAGATACGTATATGAGACCGGAAGAATATAGTTCACACAATGACGGCGAGGAGACCCGCCGTCAAATTATGTATATAGACAGGCTTAAAGGGCATGTTTCAAGGCTGACCGATGAGATCGGCCGGACTCCAAAGGCCTGTGTGGTTACCTTCGGCTGTCAGATGAATGCCAGAGATTCAGAGAAGCTTCTGGGTATACTTAAGTCCGCGGGATATGCTGATACCGAGGATGAAAAGGATGCCGATCTGATACTTTACAACACTTGTTCCGTCAGGGATAACGCCAACCAGCGTGTATACGGCAGGCTTGGTGCGATCAAGAATCTGAAGAAAGAAAACAGGGCGTTAAAGGTGATCCTTTGCGGCTGCATGATGCAGGAACAGGATTGTATAGATAAAATTAAGACGAGTTATTCCTTTGTCGACCTGATCTTCGGCACACATAACATTTTTAAATTCGCGGAGCTGATGTGCACGATGATCGAGAACCCGGGTGAGATGACGATAGACATCTGGCAGGAGACCGACCAGATCGTGGAGGAACTGCCGGTTGAACGTAAATATTCATACAAATCCGGTGTGAATATCATGTTCGGCTGCAATAACTTCTGTACCTACTGCATAGTGCCGTATGTGAGGGGACGTGAGAGGAGCAGAGCTCCCGAGGATATCATTGATGAGGTCAGGAAGCTGGCGGAAAGCGGGGTGATCGAGGTCATGCTGCTGGGACAGAACGTCAATTCATACGGACGGAATCTTGATACTCCGATCAGCTTTGCAGAGCTGCTAAGAAGGGTTGAAAAGGTAGATGGGATAAAAAGGATACGGTTTATGACCTCTCATCCCAAGGATCTTTCCGATGAGCTGATAGAGGTCTGTGCGTCCTCGGATAAGATATGCCGTCATATCCATCTGCCTGTCCAGTCGGGTTCGAACGCTCTGTTAAAGGCAATGAACCGCCGCTATACCAGAGAGCATTATCTTGAGCTGGTTCGAAAGATCCGTACAGCGATGCCAGATATTTCGATCACTACAGATCTGATCATGGGGTTTCCGGGTGAGACCGATGCGGATGTTGAAGATACGATCGATCTGATCAGACAGGCTGAATTTGATAATGCATATACCTTTCAGTATTCCAAACGTACAGGAACTCCTGCGGCCGGATATCCGGATCAGCTCTCGGATGAGGCCATGAAGGACCATTTTGACCGTGTGCTTAAGGTTGTGCAGGAAACAGCCAGATGCTCTTGTGCGAAGCACACAGGAGAGACCGATATCGCTCTGATAGAAACGGTTTCCGATCATGATCCGGGGCTTGTGACGGGACGTCTGTCCAACAATCTGCTGGTGCATCTTCCCGGAGATGAGTCCATGATCGGAGAACTGTATCCGGTGAAGCTGGAGGAATGCAGGGGCTTTTATTTTATCGGAAGCAGAACGGATCGATCCGGCTATACGGAGCGGGAAACACTTTGATCAGTGTTTCCTGAGGAGTTGTAACAGATCCTGAGGAAAACGATATTCTGAGAACATATTTTTGACAGATGAGTACAGATACGGAAAACAATAAATACAATTACGAGGAACTGAAAACTCAGGTTTCACCCATGATGCAGAATTATCTGGATACCAAGGCAGAGTACCCGGACTGCATCCTTTTTTATCGTCTGGGTGACTTCTATGAGATGTTCTTTGACGATGCGCTTAAGGCAAGTAAGGTTCTGGAGATCACGCTGACCGGCAAGAGCTGCGGCCTGGAGGAGCGCGCTCCGATGTGCGGTGTGCCCTTTCACGCCGTCGAGTCCTATATGGCCAGGCTTGTCAACCACGGATACAAGGTAGCCATATGTGAACAGGTCGAGGATCCCAAGCTGGCTAAGGGACTGGTCAAAAGGGAGGTCGTCAGGGTCGTGACGCCCGGCACCAACCCTATAGTGGAATCCCTGGACAGCAAAAAGAATAACTATATCGTATCGATCCTGTATATGGACAACTGTATAGGGTTTTCATTTGCGGACGTAACAACGGGCGATTATTATCTGACCGAGCTCGAGCATCTGTCCAATCTCCGGGATGAACTGAGTAAATATACGCCCTCCGAGATCATCTGCAATGAGGCCTTTCTTCTCAGCGGTTTTGACCTGACGGAGCTGAAGACCAAATACAATACTTCGATTACATCGGTAGATGAGAGACTTTTTGATGAGGATCATGCCAAAAGACTGCTGCTCAAGCATTTTCACGTATCAAGCCTTATCGGAATGGGTGTCGCGGACTTTAACGTCGGTGTCTGCGCTGCCGGGGCATTGCTTGATTATCTGTATGAAACCCAGAAGAACGACCTTGTACAGTTTACGCATCTGTACCCTTACGTGACCAGTAAATATATGCTGATAGATTCCTCTACCAGGCGAAATCTGGAGCTTACGGAAACCATGAGAGATAAGCTGAAGGTCGGATCGCTGCTCGGCGTACTGGATTCGACAAGAACCGCCATGGGCGGAAGGCTGCTTAGACGCTTTATCGAACAGCCTCTTATCAATATCGAGGATATAGAATACCGTCTGGACATAGTCAGTGAATGCTCGGCAAATGCGATCGAAAGGGATGAGCTGCGAGAGTATCTCGGCAGCATCTATGATATAGAAAGACTGATAGCCAAGATCAGTCTTGGAACCATCAATCCCAGGGATATGCTGGCGCTCAAAAGCTCGATGCAGTATCTTCCGGCGATCAAAAACATACTTTCCGATATGAGATCGCAGGCCGCAGGGGATATCTGTGAGGAGATCGATACGCTGGCTGACCTGTGTGAAAGAATTGATGCCGCCATAGAGGATGAACCGCCCATTACCGTACACGAGGGCGGGATCTTTAAAACCGGTTACAGCACAGATATAGACACATTAAGAAACGCCAAGACCGACGGCCGCAAGTGGCTGGCGGAGCTTGAAGAGAATGATCGTGAGAGAACCGGTATCAAAAACCTTAAGATCAAATATAACAAGGTTTTCGGGTATTACTTTGAGGTGACGAATTCATATGCCGACAAGGTTCCCGAGGATTATATCCGCAAGCAGACTCTGACCGGGAGTGAGAGATATACAAACGCCAGGCTTAAAGAGCTGGAGGATACTATCTTAAATGCCGAGGATAAGCTCTATACCCTGGAATACGATCTCTTCGTGGAGCTCAGGACCCTGTTATCCGAAAATATCTCGCGAATGCAGAAGACAGCCAAGGGCATAGCTCAGATAGATGTATATACTGATCTGAGCCTTATAGCGGAGCGTAATCACTATGTACGTCCCGAGGTTTCGGATGACGGCATCATTGATATCAAGGAAGGACGACATCCTGTGATCGAGAAGCTGCATCCGGATGTTCCGTTTATCTCAAACGACACCTATCTGGATAAAAAGAAGAATTCAGTTGCGATAATCACAGGGCCGAATATGGCCGGCAAGTCTACATATATGAGACAGAGCGCCCTGATCGTGCTGATGACTCAGATGGGAAGCTTCGTGCCTGCCGCAAGTGCGCATATAGGCATCACCGACAGGATATTTACCAGAGTCGGTGCATCTGATGATCTTTCCAGCGGACAGTCTACCTTTATGGTGGAAATGAATGAGGTTGCCAATATCTTAAGAAATGCCACTTCGGATTCACTTCTCATATTGGATGAGATAGGCAGGGGTACCTCTACCTTTGACGGTATGAGCATAGCCTGGGCCGTGATCGAGCATATCAGCAATAAGAGACTTCTGGGAGCGCGGACACTCTTTGCCACCCATTACCATGAGCTGACAGAGCTGGAGGGACGCATAGAAAATGTACACAATTACTGCATAGCCGTTAAGGAACAGGGGGATTCGATAGTATTCTTACGTAAGATAATCAAGGGCGGCGCCGACAGGAGCTATGGCATACAGGTAGCCAGGCTGGCGGGAGTGCCGGACATGGTCATCGACCGTGCCAAGGAGATCTCCGCGGAGCTGTCCGATAACGATCTGACAGCGAAGCTTCGGTCTATCGAAGTATCTACCTCGGGTAAAACGGATAAGGCATCCGATCATCATTACGATGAGGTGGATCTCGGTCAGATGTCATTGTTTGATACCATGGATGACAACAGTATACTGAAGGAACTTGGGGAGGTTGACATAACTACTCTGACACCCATCGATGCATTGAATGAGCTGTACAGGCTCCAGAATATGCTGAAGAACCGGTGGAAGGGTAATTGAGCGGGGCAATATCAATGAAGCTGATATTTTTCCCTGAAATGAAAAGATAAATGATGAACGAGATACATATTCTTGATAATAATACGATAGACAAGATCGCGGCAGGAGAAGTTGTCGAAAGACCTGTGAGCATAGTCAAGGAACTGGTAGAGAACTCTATAGATGCCGGTGCAACGATCATCACGGTCGAGATAAGGGACGGAGGCATGAAATCGATACGTGTCACCGATAACGGCTGTGGGATCGAGCCGTCGCAGGTAAGACGGGCATTTCTGGCTCATGCCACCAGTAAGATCAATGACAGCGAGGATCTTCATCATCTGACGACTCTGGGGTTTCGAGGTGAGGCTCTGTCCAGTATCGCGGCGGTAAGCAGGGTGGAGCTGACCACGAAGACTGCGGACAGTCTGTACGGAATCCATTTTATGGCAGAGGGCGGCAATGAGACGGTGTATGAGGAGGTTGGAGCTCCTGCGGGAACCACCTTTATAGTAAGGGATATCTTTTATAATACGCTGCCACGGCTTAAATTTCTAAAGACTGCAATGTCAGAGGGTAATCTGATCGCTGACGTGATGGAGCATATGGCACTTTCGATGCCGGAGATCTCATTTCAGTTCATAAATAACGGCACTGTACGATTCTCCACTTCGGGACACAGTGATCTGAGAGAGGTCATTTACCGGATTTTCGGTAAGGAAACGGCCTCTAACCTTAGAGAGATAGATGTGACCTCGGAGGAGCTGTCTCTGAGACTCTCCGGATATCTCGGACAGCCTGCGATCAACCGTTCAAACAGATCATCGGAGATATTTTTTGTCAATCACAGGTATGTGAAGAGTCCTTTGCTTTCCAGAGCCGTGGAGGAGGGCTATATTGAGTACCTGATGCAGCATAAATTCCCGTTCTGTGTGCTTAACCTGGAATTCGATCCCGGTCTGGTGGATGTCAATGTTCATCCCACCAAGCAGGAGGTCCGCATCAGCTCCGAGAAGGAGGTAAGCGATTATATCGTAGAACAGGTGGCTTCAGCGCTAAAAAGCCGTGAAATGCTGGATGATGCCGCTGTCAATTATAACTCTCAACGAGAGAGCCGAACCGCTTCACCGTCGATCGCGGAAAAGGTCAGGCTCCCCGAATCCTTTGAGCAGAACCGGATTCAGAATAAAAACAGAAGCGAAAGAGTTGAAGCCATGGCCTCATCAGAAACCGATGGTTCTTCCGAGGCTTCATCCGATTACAGTTTTTCAGTAAGGTTTAATGATGATGAGATCATCTTTAACGAAGACGGCTCCCAAATGACACCGGGGGAGGGTGTCAGAGTGTCATCTGCGGGATCAGTATCTCCCGAATCAGGAAGGACCCCCGGGGACGGAGTCATGGTGTCATCATCGGAATCTTCAACCCCCGTTTCACGGATGCTCAGTCCGGACGAAGCCGCTCCGCTTCACGATGAGATCGCTGAGGAATACCGACAGATCGCGGCCAAATACGAACAGACCAGCTTCCTGGAGGATGACAGGGTTCTGTCCAGAGAAGCACGCAGACAGTACCGTATCATCGGACAGGTGTTTAAGACCTACTGGCTGATAGAGTACAATGATACCCTGATGATCATGGATCAGCATGCGGCTCATGAAAAGGTGAATTTTGAGAGGTTTATGGCACGTATCGGATCAAAAACAGAAATACCTTCTCAACTGATAAGTCCTCCCGAGATCTGTACCCTGTCTAACCGTGAGATGCAGATACTGATGGAAAATCTCGATTATTTCGGCGAGCTCGGGTTTAAGATAGACGAATTCGGAGATCACGAGATAGCGATCCGCTCGATTCCCATGGATCTCTTTGACAACAGGCCGGCAGAGCTGGTGGGAGAGATAATCACGGATCTGATGGATATGAAGCGCGGATCCACACCGGATTCGATCCGGACCCGTATCGCCACCATGGCCTGCAAGGCTTCGGTAAAGGGCAATAACCGCATGAGCGTTGAAGAGGTTGAAGTGCTTTTGGATGAGATGCTGACACTTGACAATCCGTATAACTGCCCGCATGGCAGACCGACACTGATCACAATGTCCAAAACCGAAATGGATAAGAGATTTCACCGTATCGTATGAAAAAAAACAAACCAAAATTGATCATAGTAGCCGGCCCTACAGCCTCCGGCAAATCAGACCTTGGTGTGGAGCTGGCCCTTCGGATAGACGGAGAAGTGATCTCGGCGGATTCAATGCAGGTGTACCGTCATATGAATATAGGTACTGCCAAGATCACTCCGGAGGAAATGCGCGGAGTTGTGCATCATCTGATCGATATTATCGACCCGACCGAGCCCTTTCATGTAGTCGATTTTCAGCATAGAGCCAAAGAGGCATGCGATGACATCTACTCTCGCGGTAAAATCCCCATCGTGGTGGGAGGTACAGGCTTCTACATACAGGCTCTGCTATATGATATCGATTTTACGCAGGGCGGAGAGGATGCGGCGCTTCGTGATGAGCTGCAGAACATCGCCAATGAACAGGGCCCGGTTGCCCTTCATGATATGCTTAGGGAACTGGATCCCGCTGCTGCCGTTGAGCTTCATCCAAACAATGTAAAAAGGGTCATCCGTGCCATAGAATTTGCCAGACAGAACAACAGACCGATCTCGGAGCACAACAGTGAACAACGTGCGAGGATCAGTCCGTATGATTATCATTATCTGGTGATCACGGATGATCGCACCGAAATTTATAAAAGGATCGATGCACGTGTTGACAGGATGATACAGGCCGGACTGGAAGCAGAAGTACACAATCTGCTCGAAATGGGCTGTACACCGGAAATGACATCCATGCAGGGCATAGGTTATAAGCAGATGTTAGCATATGTGAGCGGGGAGTATGACCTTGACGAGGCGATAAGGCTTATTAAACGTGATTCGAGACATTATGCCAAAAGACAGCTGACCTGGCTGAACCGTGAGCCTGATCTGATCAGGATAGACAGACGCGTGTATCCCGATGCGACCGGACAATGTGAATATATCCTGCATAATTATATCATGTGAATACGATCCGTTATTTCTTAACAGTCGGCCGGATAGGTGATAGAATAGAGAGCGTAGATCACATTCTATTTCGAAACAGCCATGAACAGATTTTTTAAAGACAATAAGTACACTGCAATCGGAGTGACCGCCTTTTTGACGGTTTGCGCGTCAGCGTTTGCGATTTATGTAATTTTCCATTTCTCGACGATCCTCGGACTGATCACGTCATTTATCAGGATCATGTCACCGATCATAAATGGAATAGCGCTTGCGTATATTCTGACTCCCGTACTTAATTTCGTTGAACAGCACTGGGTTGGATGGATATACAAAAAACGCGGTATTTCAATGGATTCCAGGAAGAAAAGAAGCCGGAGAGGATTGTCCATTCTGGTAACCTATGCGTTGTTTTTTTGTTTGCTGTATCTTTTTTTCAGGCTTGTCATCCCCCAACTGATCAACAGTATCCGTAACATCATTTATCAGCTTCCCAAATATGTAAATAACCTGCAGGTTTTGATCGACAGGCTTATCAAAGGAAACCCCGAACTGGAGTCTACGGTAAACTCTGTGCTGGATTCCATATATGACGAGACCACCAGTTTCCTTCAGAATACACTGCTTCCGCAGACGGAAAACATATTGCGCCTGGTTTCGTTAAGTGTTGTCAGGGTGTTTAAAACGATCCTGAATATCATTCTCGGATTCATCATCTCGATATATCTGATGTATTCCAAGGAGCTGATGGCAGGGCAGGCAAAAAAGATCGCATATGCTTTGCTGGACACCAAAGAAGCCAATCGTGTGATAGCCGGCGTCAGATATACCCACAGGACATTTACCGGTTTTCTGTCGGGAAAGCTTATTGATTCCGTTATAATCGGCGTTTTGTGTTTTATAGTCATCAGTCTGGTTGATATACCGTATGCGATCCTGGTCAGCGTTATAGTCGGAGTGACCAATATCATTCCTTTTTTCGGTCCTTATATCGGTGCGATTCCTTCAACCATACTTGTTCTGATGATCGATCCGCTCAAAGCTTTGTATTTTGTGATAATCATACTGATCCTTCAGCAGCTGGACGGTAATGTGATCGGACCGAAGATACTTGGAGATTCCACCGGTTTATCCAGCTTCTGGGTTATATTTGCCATCACGGTATTCGGAGGAATGTTCGGGGTAGCCGGGTGGATCCTGGGAGTTCCGACATTCGGTGTATTGTATGCGCTTGTTAAATACAAGATCAACCGTACACTCAGACACAAGGATATGCCCCAGGATACCGCTTCATACATCAACGTAGGCTCCGTAGAGAAGGACGGAAGCTTTATAGAATACGTGCCGGTCAAGCCGCGTGGCCTGCTTGAGATAATCGGCCTGGACAAAAAAAGCCGGGCAAACAAAAATGAAATGATCCTTGATGAGGATGATATCGAGATGTCCGGTGATGATAACGGGCAGAAATAGACTTTATTCTGCGGGTAGGATATGCAAATGAATTATATTATCAAAACCATAATCCTGACTACGATCTTTTTGGCGGTCATAACCATCTTTATCTTCAGACGCAGAAAAGAACGCCGCAATAAAACCTTTGATTCAGTTAAAGAGTATCATGAAACCTATCTCAAAAAAACGAGAATGGGGAGCGGACGCGAAAACGGCAGGAACAATTACGTAACAAAATACAATTCCTCCGAGGATTATCGGGAAAAGCTGGATATACATGATTCCTATTGAATGACTGAGCGGTTCGGGGTTAATTACGATAGCTTCCCGGTGTGATACCTTTAAATTTCTTAAATTCCCTCACAAAGTGGCTGGAGTCCGAATACCCAAGCTCCTGGGCTATGTCGCTTAAGGGGCGGTCCGTGAACTTGAGCATTTCTTCGGCTTTTTCAACCCTGACCATTTCGAGGTAATCCTTGCAGGATCGGCCGTATGAATTCATAAAGCTCCTGGCAAAACTGGAGTAGCTCATGTTGCACATGGCTGCCAGGTCCCTGACCTTTAAGTTGTCCTCGACATGCAGGTCTATGTATTCCAAAATGTTTGTCATGGAAGTCTCGGTTGATGAAATGTAATCGGACAGGTCATCAAAGCTGATCCCTTCTTCCTGCCATATGCGTATGAGACCGAGGAACATCAGGCACAGCCTGGCATGGATGGCAACCTCATAGCCAAGGGGGGCCTCATTCATCTCGCTTAATGACTCCCTGAAATAACGCTCAAACTCAAGACGCTCCTTTTCGTCATCAAACAGTATCCTGGCACGCTGATCCCTGGCCGCCTTTAGCAGCGTGGCAAGCTTGGGGCTGGACTGAGTGTTTACGTTGAGCCTGGATACGTCAAATTTGATCCCCATGAAAATGCATTTGTCCATGGAACAGGCGAGCAGTGAATGAATGTCCTCATTGTGAAACAGGATGAAATTGCGTTCTCCCAAGAAGTAATCGCGTTCGTTGACCCTGGCTATCATGTTGCCCTCGATGACGTAGAGGATCTCCACGTAATGATGCCAGTGAGGCCGCACCGGAAATTCGTGCTCTGATGTATCGAACAGGAATGCTTCATATGGACGGTTCAGCGTGTCGCTGTATTCATACAGATAGTTCATGCCGTTCTCCTTAAATTACTTCAACAAGCAGACGTAAAACATTTTTTCAACAAAAATATCCCATAAAATAGAGAGATTACAGTAATCACGAGAGATTTATTCAATAAGCATACCGTTTTATTATATCATTTTGAATTAACTTGTTCTATTGTAAATATGGATCATGGAAGAGCCCGTGACGGTCATGAAAAAAATGACGAACCCGGGATAATCAACGTGACCCAGACTAATCGCAAGACATAAAAAGTTGCGCGCCGCAAGTGCCGGCGTGCGGGGAGATGAAAAAATGAGCAAGACTTACGTAAATGACATGACACACGGCAGTGAAATGGGTCACCTGGTTCGATTTGCCGTGCCAATGCTTATAGGCAACATGTTTCAGCAGGTATACAACATGGTGGATTCGATCATCGTGGGCAGGTACGTGGGGGCTGACGCCCTCGCGGCAGTCGGAGCCACGGGATCCCTGAACTTCCTGTTCTTTTCGCTCTGTGTGGGACTGACCGGAGGACTCGGAGTGGTCATATCACAGCATTTCGGCGCAGAAGAGCATCAGGGAGTGAGAAAGGCCATTTTTAACTCAATATACATAATCATATCCGCGGCCATGCTGATGTCGTTTCTGGGAGTATTGCTCGCCAGGCCCGTGCTGACCTGGCTGAAGACACCCTCCAACATCCTGCCTGACTCAGTGGCCTACATGCAGATAGCAAGCATGGGGATTATAGGCGTTGCCTCGTATAACTGCGTGTCTGCCATACTCAGGGCGCTGGGCGATTCCAAGACTCCCCTGAAGTTTCTGATCATGGCCAGCCTCATCAACGTGGTGCTGGATCTCGTGCTGGTCGTAAACTTTAACATGGGAGTCAGGGGAGTGGCATACGCCACGATCATCTCGCAGGTGCTGTCGGCAGTCGGAAGCCTCGCCTTTGCGATCAAAAACAACCCTTACTTTAAGATTCGCAGGGAAGAGATGAAGTTTGACCGTGACATAGCGTCCAAGTGCTACCGCCTGGGCATCCCGCTTGCGCTTCAGTCATCGCTGATAGCCATCTCGTGCGTGGCACTCCAGAGCGTGGTCAATACCTTCGGATCAGTGGTCGTTGCGGCCTTCACGGCTACCTCCAGGGTGGAGCAGTTGGTTCAGCAGCCTTACAATTCCGTTGGCATGGCACTGTCCACCTTTACCGGCCAGAACATGGGCGCCGGTAAGCTTGACAGGGTAAAAAAGGCATTCAGCCGCGCATTCATCATGATCACCGCATTCAGCCTGTTCATGCTGACGCTGCTTAACGTATTCGGCAATGACGTCATGAGGCTGTTCGTTACGGAAACGGAGGTCATCGAATTCGGAACGCAGGCATTCAGGATAACCTCTTGGTTTTACCTGCCGCTTGGCATAATATATATAGTAAGGGGACTCCTGAACGGAGCAGGAGATGCAACCTATTCGTTAATGAACGGCTGCGTGGAAGTGGCCGGAAGGATCGTATTCTCAAATACGCTGACGCTCATCCCTGCAGTCGGCAAGTGGGGCGTATGGCTGGCAACGGCGCTTACCTGGCTCATTACCGGCATAGCCTCGCTTATCAGATACGGCCAGGGCAAGTGGAAGACTATCAAGTTGGTGGAAAGGAAAGATGATGGAGTACGTCAAAGGAGTAACGTTCGGAGCTTTCGCGCCCGCAGGCTCGTTTAAAAAGAAACAGGCATACGACAGCCTCGACAAGCTGATCGAAAGGACTTCGGCCAATTACGTGGTTCTGGTTCCAAACGGCCTGCAGGACACGCCGCAGTCACAGACCATAGACTACGTCTCACCGGCCACGATGAAAGACGACGAGCTGAAGCGCATGATCGGCTACGTCCACGACAAGGGCCTAAAGGTGGCACTTAAGCCTACCGTGAACTGCAAGAACGGAACCTGGCGTGCGCATATCTGTTTTTTTGATAAGGATGTGCCGTGTGAGCCGAAATGGTCTGTATGGTTTGAGGCCTATACGGATTTTCAGCTGCATTATGCCCGCATCGCAGAAGAAATGAAAGCTGATATGTTCATAGCCGGATGCGAGATGGTACAGTCAGAGCATCGCGAGGCGGAGTGGAGAAAGCTGATATCGGAAATAAGACAGGCTTATAAGGGGCCTGTAACATATAATACCGATAAATACCAGGAGGACAACGTGACTTGGTGGGACTGCCTGGACTGCATATGCTCAAGCGGTTATTACCCAATAGATGACTGGGAGGGACAGCTTGACAGGATAGAGGCCGTGGTCAAAAGGTTTGGCAAGCCGTTCTTCTTTGCCGAAGCCGGATGCAAGTCTACCGTTGGTTCATCGATGGTTCCCAATGACTGGAGCATCAGGGGTGACGCCGCTCCCGAAGAACAGGCCAGATGGTATGAGGCCATGTTTGAGGCCGTTTCACGGCGGGATTTCGTGTCAGGATTCTTCATCTGGGACTGGGGCATCAAGCTGCATTCATTGAACGAAGCCAATAAGGACAAGGGATACGGCGTATACGGCAAGCCTGCCGAAAAAGTCATATCGGATTTTTATCAAAAAATTGATTGATGGATATTATGGCAATTTTACTTTGATTTAGCTAAATGCGGACTGGGACAATCTGGGACAATTTGGGACAATTTATATCAGAATTCATTGACAAAATGCCTTAAAAAGAGTAGTATACAGATATATGAATCTATCGGTTAAATATCAGTTTATCCGATAGATAAGGCTATAAATAGTAGGAAGAGTGGTTTGCGTCTACAATATGCTGTATATGCACAGGACGGTGTTTAAGCGATATGGGTAAAGATTCCGAGTATTATAAGAGCAAAAACCATAATATGAAGGCTAAACTTCAGGAGCTTCTCACAGAGCTTCCGCAGCCTGCACGTGACTATATCTACGAAAAGCAGATTTCGGCACAGCCCGGGACACTTATTGCATATTGTTACGACCTCCTTGTTTTTTTTCGATTTTTGAGGGAACGCAACCCATATTTCTCCGTTAAAGAGATCTCAAAAATCAATACAGACGATCTGGCCAATCTGGCTTCCGAAGACATGGTCGAATTTCAGAGGTATCTGGAGTTTAATTCCATAGGTGAAGCTCACGAAAACGGCAAACGTGCGATCGCCAGAAAAATGAGTCCCTTACGCGGAATGTTCAAATATCTGTATGAACATGAATATATTGCCAAGGATCCGATGCAACTGGTCAAATTACCGGTGCTAAAAAAGGATAAAAACATTGTTCGTATGGACAATTATGAGGTTCGCGCCATATTAAATGCCATTGAATACGGCAACTCGCAGATGTCCGATAGGCAGCTTAAATACGCCGCAAAAACCCGCGAAAGAGATCTGGCGATCCTCACACTGATGCTGAATACAGGAATTCGAGTATCCGAATGTGCGGGTCTGGATGTCGGTGATGTCGACTTTATTGTTAATTCTTTAACAATCGTCAGAAAGGGAGGAGGACAGGATATCATCTACTTCGGTGATGAGGTAAATCAGGCTCTGCAGACCTATATTGCCGGTGAAAGAGCCAATATAATACCCGAAAAGAACGGAGAAAAAGCTCTCTTCCTCTCCCTTCAGCGCAAAAGAATAAGTGTGGATGCCATTGAGATACTCGTAAAGAAATACGCAAAAATGGTGGTTCCTAACAAAAAGATAACGCCACATAAGCTCAGAAGTACCTATGGTACTGCCCTATACCGTGAAACAGGTGATATCAGGCTTGTAGCAGACGTTCTGGGACATGAAAACGTTAATACTACCATAGACTACTATGCTGCTATTGATGACGAGCATAAACGTCTGGCTGCAGGTGCGGTTGATTTCAAAAGGGATAAATAAGCATGTTATTTATGAATCGACCGGATTGGTCAACATTGACCGGTTTAGTCGATAGAGTATTCTATGGCTACCGACTTCACATTGAACAGGTCAGCTGCGGAAATATTTACGATCCAGTCGGGATCATCCGTTATACCCATACCATACATTGAATTGGAATCAATTTTTGACAACGGTATGGTAAGTCTTACATCTACATCCGGTCCGGACATCTCCAATACGGATAATATATAATATCGATCGGGCGACTGCCGGTAGATTGAGTGTCATCTGGATTCGAAGTCCTCTACAAACTGGGCTATCAGTTTAACCGTACCGTCTATTCCAAGCACCGAACTGTTGATCGTCATGTCGTATGTGTTTGCATTTCCCCATTTGGAGGATGCATAGTAATTGTAATAGCTCTGACGCTGTTTATCCTTTTTATTCATCATCTCACGCGCCTTGGACTCCGATGTAACATCCTTATGTCTCTCAAGGATCCTTTTGATCTTGCATTCTTCGTTGGCACAGATAAAGACGTTAACGACATTGTCACGCTCGGCAAGGGCGTAATCGGCGCATCTGCCGACTATAACGCATGGTCCCTCATCGGCTATGGCTTTGATCGTATCAAACTGAGCCAGAAAGATCTTATGGCTTATCGGCATATCTACAAAGGATGACGAATTGTATCCGAAGGAATATGTGTCCATAACGAGGTTGTAGAGAAACGAGCTTGTAGGTCTTTCGTCGTTATTTTCGATGATCTCCTTACAGAAGCCCGATTCCTTGGCAACCCGGTTAATGAGTTCCTTATCATAGTATTTGATCCCAAAATGTTCTGCAAGCTTTTCGCCGATCTCACGACCGCCTGAACCGAATTGTCGTCCTATTGTTATTATAGTATTCATATATTACCCCCTATGTGTTTAATATCCCTGTTAGCTTATTATAATACTCCGGAAGCGGAGCTTCAAACTCCATATATTTTCCCGTTGTGGGATGGACGAATCCGAGGATCTGCGCATGCAGGCACTGCCCCTCCAGACTCATGGGAGGCTTTAGTCCCAGATTGCCTCCATAAAGCGGGTCTCCAAGCACGGGATGATGGATATGGTTGGAATGTACCCTGATCTGGTGCGTCCTGCCGGTTTCAAGCCTGCATTCCACCTCTGTGAAGTTTTTAAACCGGTTTAACACATGAATATGAGTGACGGCTTCTTTACCGTGTTCATCATCCGTGACGGCAAATCTCATTCTGTCGCGAACATCCCGCCCGATATTTGAATCAACCGTGATATCATCATCGTCGATAACGCCGCAGAGAATGGCTCTGTATGATCTTTTGATGCTGTGCTCTTTGAGCTGCTGTGCGAGAGAATTGTGTGCGTGGTTATTCTTACATACCACCAGGGAACCTGTGGTATCCTTATCTATCCTGTGTACGATACCGGGACGGTATACTCCGTTGATTCCCGACAGAGAATCCTTACAGTGAAATACGAGAGCATTGACCAGCGTGTCGTTGAAATGTCCGGGGGCCGGATGTACCACCATTCCCTTGGGCTTATTTACGATAAGGATATCATCATCCTCGTATATTATATCCAGTGGATGATCCCAGGGAGTTATATCGGGGATCTCATTCTCCGGTATGAGGATCCGGACCGAAGTTCCGGAAACTATACGATACGAGTTTTTGGTGATGATCTTATCATCTATGGTAACCTTTTGACCGGAAATAAGGGACTGGATATAGTTACGTGAATACCCGGGGTGATTATCGGATATCCATTTATCGAGGCGTTTCCCGTCATCCTCATCATCCACTATATCGGAAAATATATATTCATATGCATCCGTTTCAGATTCGGGATTTAATACTCTGTTATCGTCATCAGGCATCCGGATTCTCCTTTTCCCCATGGTCCGATACTTCGGCGGACGCAGTGGAGATCTTGTCGTCCAGGGTTCTGTAGCCTTTTGTTCTGAAGCTCAGGAATCTGAGATCGTTATCCTTGTAAACAAACAGCAGTACAATGATCAGTACAAAAGTTGAAACTGTAACATATATATCAGCGCAGTTAAATACGGGAAAATCTATAAGCTTGAAGTAAATAAAGTCAACCACATAATTAAGGCTGACCCTGTCTATCATGTTTCCGATCGCACCTGCCGCAATAAGGCTGAGTAATACGTGCAGGATAAAATATCTTTTGGTACACGGAGCCTTAACCAGGATATATACTATACATGTCAGGATCACTATTGCGACAAGTATAAAAAAGATACGCTGGTTTTGCAGCATTCCGAATGCAGCGCCCTTGTTTTCGAGATAATTCAATTCCAAAACTCCGTTAATGATGGGAATTGCAGGTTTATCCTTAAGGCTTGCGACTGCCCATGCCTTGGAGAACTGATCCAATACAACAAGAGCGATCAGAAATACCATATCAATAATGAGATTCGGGACTGTTTTTTTTGTCATCAGTCTTCATCCTTCCAGAGAATTGCATTAACCGCATCGAGAATATCCTGATCGGTCACGGTTTCGTCTATAAGTGCATTACCGATGCGTGAAAGCAGGATAAAACGTATCTTATCTCCCGCCATCTTCTTGTCGGATCTGGTATACTTAAGGATATCTTCGGGATCTACATCATCTACGGAAATCGGCAGATTAAAAGGGACAAACATATCTCTGATCTCATAATACTCCTCCATGGATATGAGCTTATGATGCCAGGAAATATAGGCTGCAGCAACACATCCGAGCGCTACGCATTCGCCATGCAGCCGTCTGAATCCGGAGGCCTTTTCTATGGAATGTCCGATGGTATGACCGAAGTTCAGGATGGCCCGTTCTCCCTTTTCGGTAGGGTCTGCTTCGACTACCTTTCCCTTGATAAGGCAGTTGTTATATATCATGATCTTAAGTGTTTCATAGTCCCTGTCACATATCTCATACATATTGTCTATCAGCCAGGAATAGAACTTATCATCCTTGATCAGACCATGTTTCATGACCTCCGCAAACCCGGAGTAATACTGTCTGTCATCGAGCGAATCAAGTACCTTGAGGTTCATGTAAACAAGAACCGGCATATAGAAGGCTCCGACCATGTTTTTATATCCGTCCAGATCAACACCTGTTTTCCCTCCGATAGACGAATCGCATTGTGCGAGCAGAGTTGTCGGAACCTGTATAAAGTCAATGCCTCGCAGATATGTGGCTGCGGTATAACCGCACATATCTCCCGTAACTCCGCCGCCAAGAGCGATCAGCAGATCCCTGCGGTCAAAATGGTTCTCGATCAGATAAGTATAGATCTTTCGTATCTCATCCAGATTTTTGTGCTCCTCACCGGCCGGGATCTCATATACACTGACTTCGTAACCGGTCAGTGCGGCCTTTAACTGATCGGAATAGAGGGGACCGACATTTGTGTCCGTCACTATGCAGATCCGCTTGTAGCTTTTTTCCAATGTTAGGATCTCTGTTTTGATCCCTTCGAAGGAATCGGAATAAACTATATCATAGATCCTTTCGCCGTCTCTTTTTACGGTAAGACGGTCGTCCTTAACATATTTAACCATTATTTTCTCCGTAAATTTCAAAAGCCTTCCCTTTCGGGAAGGCTCTGAATTGTTTTATCGATGTATCTCTACATCAAGAGTACCTGAGATCAGATCCTGGAAATCTCCCGAAATATCAACACTGGGAGGTGTTATGATAAATATATAGTTAGAAATCTTCTGCAGATTACCCCCCATGGCGAAACAGGAGCCTGAAGCGAAATCAATGATCCTCTGTGCGATATCGACATTGAGACCTTCAAGATTAAGCACAACAGTCCTGTTGGACAAAAGAGTTTCGGTTATTTCTCTGGAATCCTCAAACATTGTAGGTTTGATTGCACATACTTCCATACCGTTACCTGAATTTTTATTCCTGTTACTTTTTACACTGGTTATGTTTCTTATCTGTCGTTTCGGAGCCGATTCACCATCCGAAGGATCGGTATCCTTTTGTTTATGGAATACAGGTTCGGGATCATCCAGATACCCTTCATCTTCATCGTAAAACGAATCATCCGAAGCGTCAATCTGGAATATATTCTTCATCCTGTCTTTCATACTCATTTTAAAATTCCTCCCAATCCGAAGATCATCGTTCCCCGAAGATACCGGTACCGACTCTGACAAAAGTTGCACCTTCCTCTATCGCAACACAATAATCTCCTGTCATTCCCATGGATAATTCCATACATATACTATTATGATTGCTTTGTTGTATTATGTCAACAGATAATCGTTTTAAATCCACAAAATATTGACGATTTTGCTCGGCATCCACAGTATATGGTGCTATCGTCATAAACCCGCAGACCTCAATACCGGGTAAGGCTGCCGCATAGTCGTACAGTTCCGCAGCTTCTTTCAGTCCGGTTCCGAATTTTGATTCCTCAGCGGCAACATTGACCTCGATCAGTATTTTAACCGTAACCCCCTTTTTGACGGCTTCTTTGGATATAGTATCCGCCAGTCTGGTGCTGTCTACGCTGTGGATCATATAGACCTTATCGATGATATATTTAACCTTATTGGTCTGCAGATGTCCTATCATATGCCAGCGTATGTCATCCGGCAGCCGGGGATATTTATCCATGATCTCCTGGACTTTATTTTCACCGAAATCACGGCATCCCGCATCATAGACCTGCTGTATGTCCGACACGGGTTTGGTCTTGGAAACCGCAATGAGGGTCACATCCGATACATCGCGTTTGGCTCTGATACACGATTTTTCAATATTTTCTTTTACTTTTGTATAATTATATATTATGCTCATAGCTTCATTCCCGCATCTGGGCGGTCCTATTCATATAACATCTCACCGTCCGTCACGGTTCCTGCATCAAGTACAATATAGTCGTATTCATTGAGACCGTAGGTGGTATTGGGCTTAACGATCGAATAATCCTCGTTTGAATACTGAATGGCGATCTCCCTGAATTCGGCATACCCTTTATTGATGTTATATACACCCTGCAGACTCCCGGTCAGTCTGATAGTATATGTATCCGTGGAATCAGCCTTATCCAGCACATCTCCCTGACGCAATTCCAGATTATCGAGGTAGTATTCGTCCTCGGTCTCCGAATAAATGGATGTTTCGATAAATTCTACGGTCGGGTTGCCCTCATCATCGGTGGATTCACGCAGCACGCCTTCCTTTCCGGAGTCTCCTATGGTTATATACTCTCTCGGAACGATATAGAAATCCTTAACAGCGATCGCGGAGTTGGGAATCTTGAGCCCGGAATGGTTATCGAGCAGCAGCTCAATGCTGATGAATCTGTCCATCGAAAAGGTGATCATCGAATTGGTGAAGGACAGCCCGATATAATAGTTTCCCTCTTCGTCCACGTGTTCACTGACGGAAGCCCATGAGGTATACTGATTACGGGTGAACTTAACCTCCACATATTCCATTTCCATCAGAAGCTCTGCTGTTTCCGGATCGGTCTGGATAACTATCATCCAGTCCTCGTCGGTACATAATCTGTATATGATATCACCGTTGCTGACCAGATTGTTGGCAGTCATCTGGGTATAGCTGTAAAGAGACTGATCGAAATCATCGGCTGTTATATCCTCCAGGGTCTTTTCCTCATATCCGTCATATGTATAAGTCACTACTCCGGCATCCTGTGAATATCTGTAATGTACCAATGAAGAGTTCAGGCTGGAAATATCGGAAATAGAGTTGAGAACATCCAGATTTGAAAGTTCGATCGCTTTACTGTTTAAGTTGTTTTTGAAACTGTAGACCTCCGAAAAATAGTTTTCGTTAAAATTGGAAGCGAATCCGCTGATCTCCGTACGTATTCTGGCAAGATCCGAGTCAGTCATACTGTTTGCCTCGGTCAGCTCTGCCGCAGCATCCGAAAGACGTCCTGTTTCATCCACGGTATATACAAGATCTCCGACAGCTACATGCTGTCCTTCACGGACATAGTAATTCACATACCCCGAATCCTCGGCGGCAACTGTTTTTTCACGTCGAAGGGCTACTCCCGTATACAGACTGTTGGTATATAGGGAACCGGTCCGGACTTCATATGGGGATATATGCTTGGTGTTAAGATAATTGGAAACCGCAACTATCATCTCGATCAGGAGAAAGACAAATACCAATATGCCGACATTGATCCTGCTTGGTTTTCTGTATTTGATTATATTGGTAGGAGCATCAGCCATAAAAAAAATGAATTCCGTTTGCGAAATTCCCGTGCAGAGCAATTTCCTGTTGAAAAATAAACGCCCCCGGTAAACCCGGGGGCCTGGGTTTCAGATTATAACGAAGCGATCACTTTGTCTTTGAGATCCTCAGGAACGTTGTCAGGATCCATAGTTACACTGATAATGATACTTACATTAAATTTGGTACCGATCTCATCAAGCTTCTTGATGACAGGTACTGCATCCTCGACTTCTATGCCGGCTATATTGAGGAAACAATCCAGATACATCTGTTCAAGATCGTGATCCTGTGAAATGATTCCGGTAACAAATCCGACAAACTGATCCGACGTGGAGATTCCATATTCACATACATCGATAAGTCTGATACGGTTATTGAGCTCAAACATGTGCTCAGTACTTTTATCCAGGTATACTACATTACCTGCAATATCCTTTATCTCGCTGTTTGCCTTGTCAAGCAATACCTTTGTCTTGCCTTTTCCTTTATTTCCTATGATCAGCTGCACCATTGGATCGTACCTCCTTAATGTAGAAAAATATGTTTATATTATATCTGTTTAAACTCAATAATTCAACCACTGTTATCCGATTCGTACTCTAACAATTTATTCATCTGTTCATACAGCGCATCGGACGATTCCGCATTCATGATAACGGAAATAAAAGGATTGCCGGAGCTGTCGCGGGAATACAGTATCAGACAATGACCCGCTGCTGCTGTTGTACCGGTTTTTCCGCCGATCACCGTTACGGGACCGGGACCGTTAACCGTTCCCTTCAGATACAGAACGGTGGATTCGACGCTCACCTCCCGCTGAGTCCCGTCTGAAGCGTAATACACCGTCTCATAAACAGGGGTACTGATGATCTCGTTAAAAAGGCTGTACTGCAGGGCCTCACTGAAGATCAGATACATATCATAGGCTGTAACGTAATGTCCGTCCTCGGTCAGTCCGTGGGGATTCATAAAATGAGAATTGGTCGCACCTATGGACAGTGCCTCTTCATTCATCAGATCGCAGAATGCATCAATATTACCGCCGATACCCTCCGCGATCAGAACAGCCACATCATTTGCCGAATAGATCAACAGGATATGAAGTGCCTGATCCAGGGTCATCATATCTCCGGGCTTTAACCCCAGCAGCTGTGCTCCCGGCTCCGTGATCTGTACATTTTCGGATGCGGTAAGAGTCAGATTGGGAGAAGCATATTTCAATGCCACAAGCGCAGTCATGACCTTGGTCAGAGACGCCGGATGAACCTGGGTATTCGGATTCTTGGCATAAAGGGTCTCCGAATTGTTAATATCAAAAAGAGATCCCGCCTCCGTTGTTCCGAGATCTACCATATCCGTTGCAATATTGTTGCTGACTACACAGAGATCCTCTGCGAAAGAAGGAAATGTGGAAGCCGTTTCCTCGGTCACTCCGACATTAAATACGGAAATGTCATTATGAAGTGTATATGGAGATGAAAACGCGGTTCCACAGCCCGTCAACAAAAGACACAGTATTATAGAATATATCAAAATGCTTTTATGCCGCATCTATACTTCCGTTATTTATACATCTCACGCCATTCCATATCACCACGGTCGAGTGACTTGATCAGGAGCTCTGCACTGGCCAGATTGGTAGCGAGAGGAATGTTGTGCATATCGCATAATTTGCTGAGGTTATCGATATCAGGCTCATGAAGGGCGGGACCCTGCGGGTCTCGCAAAAAGATCACGAGGTCGATCTGATTATGTTCTATCTGGGCCCCTATCTGCTGTTCCCCTCCGAGGTGTCCGGCCAGATATTTGTGCACGTTCAGATTTGTCACTTCTTCGATCAATCTGCCCGTAGTTCCTGTTGCATACAGGTCATTTTTGCTTAAAATACCCCTATAAGCGATACAGAAATTCTGCATCAGCTTCTTCTTAGCGTCGTGCGCTATCAGAGCTATATTCATGAAATCCCCTCTCTTGATGCCGGTCTGATATTACATTGCAGGCGCACATTCAGAACCAGGCCCATACCGATATACATACTGATAAGACTGGTCGTGCCGTAACTGACAAACGGTAACGGCAGTCCGGTATTCGGAAACAACTGTGTGGCAACCCCGATGTTCATAAACCCCTGTATAGCTATCAGACTCCCCATGCCCGATGCTATTATCAGACCTGCCATATCTTTTGCCCGCTTAGCTATAATAATACATTCAATTGAGATTAAAATCAACAGTATGATGACCGTACATGTGCCTATAAAACCGAATTCCTCGCCTATTACCGCAAAAATAAAGTCGGTTTGCGGTTCGGATATAAAATTACCGTTTTTAACGGAATTGATCTCATCCGAATCGTATCCTTTTCCGAGCAATTGTCCCGACCCTATCGCCATGACGGAATTAATCTGCTGGTAAGCCTCAGATGAAGAATATTCCTCGGGATTTAAGAAAGCAAGTATCCTGTTCTGCTGATACGGCTCAATGATGTTCTGGTCGGTTTGCAGCACCAGCATAAGGAGAATAATAAAAACCGGAACGGCAACCGCGCATACTCCGAGTATCATCTTCCAGCTGATGCCCGCTTCAAAAAACATTATCGCAAAGAGTATCATCAGCACAAGGGAGGTTGACATATCGGGCTGGTCATAGATCAGATAAAATATCGGTCCGAAAAGAAGCAGGGTAAAGATAAATACCTTCAGGCTTTTGATCTCCTCCGCATGCTTCATGAAAAAGGCGGCAAAGAACATGATCGTGGCGATCTTTGCGGTTTCGGACGGCTGGAACTGGATACCGCCGATGACGAGCCATCTCGTCGCACCGCCGCGGTTGACTCCCTGAAGTTTAACCGCTATCAGGAGCGCAATATTTGCAATATAGATTATCCAGTAGAGCTTAAGGATCAGATTATAGTCAAATAATGACAAAAATATCATAAAGAATGTGCCGATGAGCACACCCATCAACTGTCTGGAATGATATGATTCGTTTGCACTGGATACCGCGTATATCCCGATCACTGCCAGTGCGGAAACCAGTACGATAAGCTTAAAATCGTAATCCTTAAGCTTGTACAGCTTAATCAGCATACTATTCTTCCTGTTTATATCCGTAAGTGTAGTTTTTCCAGAAATTTGCGTCTATCGTCGAAAAAGTGATTTCGGTATCCACGAGCCGGGCCATTTTGGGAACGGCTGTATTTTTGGATTTGAGCGTCCATTTGGGTTTGATATCGGGTTTATATCTGATACCGGCAATCCTCAGCTTCTCGGGATTCATATCAAGGGCGCATATACATCTGTCAGGATCGCCGTTGTTACCCGCATATGCCTGTCCCCTGAGGGCGCCAAGTACATATATGTCTCCTCCCGCGATCACCGAGGAACCCGGGTATACATCACCGAGGATAAGCAGAGAACCGGGAACATCGACTATGGTGCTGTCCTTAACGGTTCCCCTGACTATCTGTACGCTGGTATCGATGTTGGATTCGGATTTGTATTCCACTTCATTCAGTGCATTGATGATCAGTTCCTGGGTAAGCTTGTTTTTGCCGGCCACACAGGCAACCTTTAGGCTTGATGATGAGGTTATCACATTGATCAGATCTATTTCGGTCTGTGAATCGATATCACGTCCCTCAAAGCTGATCGCTACGGTTGCATCTTTAAAGAATGCGGCAGACTCCGTCAGCTTTGCGGAGAGATCGGCTTTGATCTGCTCGATATCTGCCTCCGGATCCATATGGATGCAGAGTCCTCCGTTATAACTTTTGATGATAATAGTGCTTTGTGCCATTTTTAATCTCCGTTTATTGTTCCTTCTTCTATAGTCAGATTACTTCCGATCTCATCCTCCTCGATCAGTCCGAAGTAATACTTATATACCTCACGTGCTATCTGAGCCGCGTAATCCGAAGTGTATCCGTTGGCGACCCTGACCGTTACGCTGATCTCCGGCTTTTCATACGGAGCATAGCTTACAAAAAGAGCATGGTTGGGTCTGGATCTGGATTCCTGTGCGGTACCGGTCTTTCCCGCTACGTTTACGGCAAGATCGGAATAATAGGCTTTTGATTCCACTACTCCTCTCATGCCCGCATGGATCACGTTCCAGTAGTTTTCCGGCATTACTATGTTATTTCTTATCCCGGCAGGATAGCTTTCCTTGATATTACCCGCATAATCCGTCGATTTAGTCAGCAATGTCAGGTTGAAGCAGGTTCCGTTGTTGGCTACTGCCGTAACATACCTGGACAGACCTACGGTCGTATAGTTATGGGTACCCTGTCCGATAGCGCTTCTGACAGGGTCGAGATCCGATATCTCCGGTGTCGCCTCCTCTATCTGAATCCCGGTGGTCTCGCTGAGCCCGTAAAGATCGGCATATTTTGCAATCTTTTCAAGGCCGGTTTCAGATTTGAAGGATCCCGATACGGTCGACAGACGGTATCCTATTTCATAAAAGAAACAGTTACAGGAATTCCTGATACCTCCGGCAACGTTAAGGGAACCGTGAGCTCCCGGATAGATCCAGCATCTGGCCGGAGTATCGATCTTATCGAATATACCCTGACACGTGATAGTATCGGAAGTATCTATGGAATCCTCCATAAGACCTGCTGTTGCAGACACCATTTTGAACGTGGAACCCGGAGCGGTCTTCTGGTAAGTGGCGTAATTGATCAGCGGAGAAGCCTGTACCGTTCTTATATGAGCGTAATAATCGGCATCTACTCCGTTGGCCATCTTATTGTTATCATATGTCGGATAGCTGACAAGGGCCAGCACCTCGCCGGAATTTACGTCGGTTATAACTATGGAACCGGTGCAGGGATCGAGCCCGAGAGCCGCAGGAGTAAGATCCAGGTTTTCGATCCTTTTATGTATAAATGCATATGCGGTCTCATTTCCGCTTATGAACTGCTTGTACTCTTCTTCCGGGATATCGACTTTATCCTGGTCCAGCAGGAGCTGGCAGATCTGCTTTCCCGTGATCTCGTCATTTAAGATCATGTATTTATAAAGTCTGCCGGTAAAATCGCTGTCCTCTTCGAGCAGTTGTCGTATATATGTATTCAGACTGTCAAATATCTCGTTTTTATCGGAATATTCGCTGCCTATATCAAGCATACCGACATTCACCCAGCTCATAGAGATACAATAATCCAGGTATTCCGCCAGAGAAATGACCTCATCACTGGTCCAGGCTATATAGGTGGGATCAGTCTTGTCTATCACATCTTCCATTAATACGCCCGACGAATACATTTTGGAAACGATCAGTGATTCGTATACCTGGTATTCCCTGTTCAATTCCGAATATGGCGTCCGGCTGTTATAAAGCTCGTCTTCAATGGTAGCAAGAACACGTTCTTTTTTGTCCAGATAGGACTTATATACCTCGTCCTCCGTTTCGCTGGCAAATCTGTCGGAAAAATGATCAATATTGATGATATCATTTTCGATACAGGCAAAATATACGGAGTATATTGGTATTACGATCTCCGAGCTTGATGAGTTTTCGGACGCATTATATTCCTTGATATTCGCGAGCTTGGCCAGTATTATGGCCGCAAGCTTCTGCTCCAGGATATCTGTGGCAGCCTTCTGCAGATCCGTATCAATGGACAGATACAGATCATCTCCGGCTATCGGCGCAACATGATCCGTGGTGGATATCTCCTTACCCACGTTATCAACATAAACGGTCTCGCTGCCCTTTGTTCCCTGCAGTGTCAGCTCCATCGAAGCTTCAATGCCCGATTTGCCTACGGTGTCATTCAGGTCGTAATCGGGATTCTGCTCCTGGAGAGCTGCCAGCTCATCACGGTCTATCTTTCCGGTATATCCGAGAATATGAGACATATACTTACTGCAGTTATACTTGCGGATAGTATCCTCAAAGATGCTTACGCCGGGCAGAGTATCCGAATTTTCCAAAACTTTTGCAACGGTTTCGCTGCGTACATCCACGGCTACAGTGGTGGCGATATACTTCTGGTAGCTGTTGGTACTCATGTCATACCGTATGGTAAGTACCTTCAGCAGCTCCTCCGGAGTGTATCCGAGTCCGACAGTAAAGCTGTTTTTATCGTTGGTATTTTTGTAATCACCTATTCCGAATCTGGTACGTCCGCACAGGTACTCGATAACATCGTTCGGAGTGGCGTTTAGTTCTTTGACCTCCAGGTCATCGGTTTTTGTATGTCCGTAAACATCTGCCAGAAACCTGAGTTTGCGGCTGCCCTCCTGGTTAAACACATAATTGCCGTATCTGTCCAGCTCTATGCCGAAATCATGAACCGTTTCATCACCGTTTTCCTCAATAATGCTTATCAGACGTCTGATGCTCTCATTCAGGGCAGCGTTTTTGCCGGATCCCGATTCGTAAACGTCTTCAATGGTGACCGAATATGCGAGCTCATTATATGCCAGCAGAACTCCGTTCCGGTCAAAGATGTTTCCTCTTGCGGCCTTGATCGATCTGCTCTTCTCGATGGTCATCTGGAAATCCTGGAGATAGGAAGCCCCGTTGACTATCTGAAGATCAAAAACCCGGTGTATCAAAGCGGCGCCGATCCCGATTATCAGAACAAAAAGGATCAGAAGTCTGGAAGAAAATATGCTGATAAGTTTTTCACGTAAATCTTCTATCATTTCCAATCCTTATCAATGCAGCTGAGGCTGAATGGATTTATGGATCTTAAGTATCAAAGGATAAACAAACAGTGTGATTATGACGGTTGCAATGACTTCCGGAAAAATGATATGCGAAAAATAAAAAGCAAAGTCAAATCTGCCGCGCAGTAAAAACAAAAATACATAACACGAAAGGCCGTAGAGCAGATCCGTGCTTATGATCAGTCCGAGGGGCAGCTTGATATCCTCCGGGAAAAAGATATTGCAGAATTTGCCGTTCAGATATCCGAGGTACATAAAGATCAGCGCATAGAAACCGTTAAAGGTACTGAAAAATATGTCCATCAGCGCTCCGCAGAAAAAGCCTACGAGCAGGCCGAACATCTCACCCTCCATGAAACCGAAGCATGCAGTGAGGATTATCAGCAGATTTGGTACCGTATTACCTATATTCATATTGGAAAGTACTGTACTCTGGAGTATAAAGCAGAGCCATACCCCCAGAACAGCCGCGATTATCTTTTTAATCATCTTCTGCAAGTGTCTTTTTCTTCATAATTATCAAAACGTCGGATATATGTTCAAAATCAACTGCCGGTCTCAGAGTCCCCGATTTTGTAATATTGTTTGAATCGGGATTGATGGTGTCTATATAACCTATCAATATGCCCGGAAGGTATTTGTCGGAAATATTGCTTGTGACCACCTTTGCACCGGGCGTTACTTCCGAATCCGGATCCACAAGCTGTGAAAACGAAATGACTCCGTCGGAATAAAGTGCCAGATCTCCGGTTACCATCAGTATATCCGAATTGGACAGTATCTGGGACGAAACATAAGAATCGTCATCGATTATGCTTTTGACCTGGGCCCAGTGTGTACCGACAGCCGTTATCCTGCCTACAAGTCCTCCGTCCGCCATGACATTCATATCCACTTCGATGCCATCCTTTGAGCCCTTATCAATGATAAAGGTCGAATACCAGTTGCCGGCGTCTCTCGATATTACTCTTGCACCGGTTTTCTCGTAGGATGAGTATTCATTGTCGAGATTATACAGCTCACGCAGAACTATCAGCTCATATTTATCCTGCTGAAGGAGGGTATTCTCCGTAGTAAGCTCATCAACACGCGCCTTGAGTTCCTCGTTTTCACTGAGAAGCTCACGTATCGTGGAAAGCTGTTCGGCCCGGTTGGCCATATAATATCCTACCTTGGAGATACCGCTTTCGAACGGAACGACAATAAAACCTGCCGCATAGTTCAGCGCGTTTCCGACAAACGACGTTGTATAGCACAGGATCATCAGGATTGTACATAGAATTGTTAAAATAAAAAGGAGATATTTACTCGTAAAGGTAAATTTTTCTCCTTTTTGCTGAATAACCGGACTCATAAGATATCTTATCTGGGAACGTAAGCAACGGTTCTGTAATGATCGTCTTCTATTACCTTTGCTATACCGTCAACTACGCTGGTGATCGGTGAAGTGGCGATGTTAACCTTGAGACCGGTCCCGGCAGCCAGTTGCTCTACCAGATTGGCAGTCTGGGAAGCACCGCCTGTCAGATACAGTCCGTGTTTGTATATATCTGCGGCGAGTTCGGGCGGCGTATGCTCAAGTATAACCCTTACATTATCAATGATCGTGGTGAAATTCTCTTTCAGACAGGCATCAACAAGATCCGTTGGGATCGATCTTTCAACGGGAAGCCCTGTCACGATGTCACGGCCGTATACGATGGCATTTTCATTTTCCTGTTCGAGATCAAAAAGGGAATGCTTGACAGTAGCCGCGGTCTTCCCGCCTATGATCAGACTGTATTCACTGCGGATGGCATTGCGGATATTATCATCGAATTTAAGTCCCCCAACCTTTATCAATCTTGAAAGCACGATGCCCCCGAGAGAAAGTATCGAGATCTCAGTGGTATCGAAACCGACATTGACCACAAGAACACCCTGGGCATTGAGTACGTCGATTCCCATACCTATACCGTCCGCAACGGCTTTCTCAACGATCATTACTTTTTTTGCCTTGAGATTGGCGGCCTTGATCAGATCATAAAATGCCCTCTTCTCAACCTCGGTAACATCCCAGGGGATCGCGATATAATAATCCGAGGGATGAACGTTATTCTTCATAAGATCCAGCATAAAATGGCGGATCAGGTTTTCCTCGTATTTAAGCTCTGCGATAACACCGTTGCAGAGTGGGTATGACAGATGTATATTTGCGGGAGCCTTCTCGTACATTTCATATGCGGAATCTCCGTAAGCAAACATTTCTCCCGAATCATTGACTGCGATCATATTCTTTTCTATCAGAGTATGACCGTCGGTGCTGTCGTAGATTTTGATGTTACTGGTTCCAAGATCTATTCCGTAGGAATTCATATGCTTTCCTCATCTGAAAAAACAAATTCACAATTATAGTCAACGAATTTAGTAATTGCCGTATGGCGAGCCATAATGCTTGAATTTATGGCAGTTATGGCTCGGCAAAGTGCAATTACTTAATTCGTTTACTATAGCGCAATCGTCATTTTATCATAATTATCATTCCGTATCAAGCAGACACTGACAGGCGGAAAGGATACCCGCCTTGCCGTGAGGCCAGGTCAGACCGCCCTGGAAATAGACCGAATAAGGAGAACGAAGCGGCCCGTCGGCGGACAACTCAATACTTGATCCGGAGATAAATGCCCCCGCTGCCATAATAACCTCGTCATCATACCCCGGCATATCCCACGGTTCGGGTGTGACAAAGGAATCAACCGGCGCGGCAGACTGAATGCCCTTGCAGAATGCAATAAGCCTTTCGGGTTTCTCCAATATTGCTTCCTGAATGATATCATATCTCTCTTCGGAAGCCCGGGGAAACACCCTGACTCCCATATCTTCCAGCATATATGATGCAAAAATCGCGCTTTTCAGCGCACCTGATGTAATTACGGGTGCCAGAAAGAGTCCCTGGAACATGCTTCGCATGGCATTTAACGAAGCACCGACCTCCTTGCCGAGTCCCGGCGATGTGAGTCTGCAGGAGGCCTGTTCGACGCATTCTGCGGTACCGGCTATGTAACCGCCTATAGGTGATAATCCGCCGCCGGGATTCTTGATCAGGCTACCGACCACCATATCCGCTCCGGCTTCACCGGGCTCGATGGTCTGAACGAATTCTCCGTAGCAGTTGTCGACCATACAGATCACGTCGGACTTGATCTCTTTGATAAAGGAGATCAGCTCTCCGATCCGCTCCACCGAAAAGGTCGGTCTGGTGGCATAGCCCCGGGATCTCTGTATCTCGACCAGCCTGGTTTTGTCGCTTATGGCAGCCTTAATACTGTCATAATCAAATGTGCCGTCGGGAAGCAGATCGACCTGCCTGTATGTAATGCCATATTCGGCCAGTGAACCCTTTGAAGGTCTGATACCTATGACTTCATCCAGCGTATCGTAGGGTTTTCCGGCAGGACACAGAAGCTCATCGCCGGGACGCAGATTACTCATAAGAGCAAGCGCAAGCGCATGAGTTCCGCAGGTGATCTGCGGCCTTACGAGAGCATCCTCTGTTTTGAAGATATATGAGTAGACCTCTTCAAGCTTCTCTCTTCCGAGGTCATTGTAGCCGTAACCCGTGGATCCGTACAGACATCCCTCGGATACTCTCGCCTTTCTGAAGGCATTCAGAACCTTGATCTGATTATATTCGGCAATATCGTCTATGGCTTTAAATCTTTCCGAGATGTCTTCCAGTATTTTGTCGGCCTTTGACAGCAGCTTCTCGCTGATTCCAAGTTCCCTGTAAAGAGGGAGGGTTCTCTGCATATTGTTATGTAAACCTGCCTTTCATGTGATCCGGATACGCTGAATCAATCAGTATTTCCTCAGTTCTTAAAACTATGGATCGGTGCCGGGATCCGTCCTTTTCTGTTGATAAAATCATCACAGGAGAAACGGTTTACGGGCATGATCGGAGCATATCCCAGCAGACCTCCGAATTCAACCCTGTCTCCCACGCCCTTACCGATAACGGGGATAATACGGACAGCCGTGGTCTTCTGGTTAACCATTCCTATAGCCATTTCGTCTGCAATGATACCCGATATCGTGGTGGCTTTGGTATCTCCGGGGATCGCGATCATATCAAGACCTACGGAGCATACACAGGTCATGGCTTCAAGCTTTTCTATGGTCAGAGCTCCGGCTTCAACCGCATCTATCATTCCCTGATCCTCGGATACGGGGATAAAGGCGCCGGAAAGGCCTCCCACATATGAGCTTGCCATTACTCCTCCCTTTTTGACCTGGTCGTTTAAAAGAGCCAGAGCGGCCGTGGTACCCGGAGCACCGGCCTTTTCAAGACCTATCTCACAGAGTATATCCGCAACCGAATCCCCTATTGCCGGAGTCGGAGCAAGCGAGAGGTCAACGATACCAAAGGGGATATCGAGCATACGTGAAGCTTCTCTGGCAACAAGCTGTCCGACTCTGGTGACCTTGAAGGAAGTCTTTTTGATGGTCTCACAGAGTGTTTCGAAGTCTGCTCCCCGCACCTTGGAGAGTGCATATTTAACCACCCCCGGACCGCTTACACCGACATTTATGACCGCATCTGCTTCGGTAACTCCGTGGAATGCCCCGGCCATAAATGGATTATCGTCCGGTGCATTGCAGAATACAACCAGCTTGGCGCAGCCGAGACAGTCGTTTTCCACGGTTCTTCGGGCAGTGTCGAGTATCACCTCGCCCATCAGACGGACCGCATCCATATTGAGCCCTGTACGGGTCGAACCGAGGTTGACCGAGCTGCATACGATCTGTGTTTGTGCCAGAGCTTCGGGAATTGATCTGATCAGCATCTCATCGGCAGCAGTCATCCCCTTGCTGACAAGCGCGGAATAACCTCCGATAAAGTTGATACCGACTGCTTCAGCCGCTTTATCAAGAGTTCCTGCTATTTTGATGAAATCATCCGTGCTGTGGGCGGCAGCTGAGCCGACTATACCGATCGGAGTTACGCTGATCCTTTTGTTAACTATCGGTATTCCGAATTCTCTGGATATCTCTTCTCCGGTTTTGACCAGGTTTTTTGCCTTGGATGTGATCCGTTCGTAAATCTTGTCGCATACTTTGTTAATGTCCGAATCCATACAGTCCAAAAGGGAAAGACCCAGAGTGATCGTTCTCACATCCAGGTTATCCTTTTCGATCATATTATTGGTTTCATTGACTTCATATATATTAAGCATTTCGCCTCCATTATAGGTTTACATAATATTATAATATCGAGGTTATAAGCGTTTTGATACACAGTTATATCCTGTGCATGGAATCAAAGATCTCTTCCTTCTGGCATTTGATGATAACGCCGATGTCCGAGCCTACGGTCTCGATCTGATCCGCAATATCTCCGAATCTGATATCTGCACCGGAAATATCAACTATCATCATCATATTGAAGTATCCGGAAACTATGGTCTGTGATATATCCAGAATGTTGATGTGATTCTCAGCAAGATAAGTACATACTCCGGCGATTATTCCCACAGTATCTTTGCCAACTACAGTTATGATTACCTTTTCCATGTTAAACCTCTTTCTGATTTATATAGATGTATTTGTCACCGATCGGGTTGGATCCGCCATTGATATTGGGAATTCTCAGAACGAAACACAGCGGCTGACTTCATGACGTTTGGCCACCGTGATCGGGAAATCTCCACCCTTATAGGGAGTTGTATCACTGACCGTGATCTCGGTTCTGACGGATTCGAAAGCAAGCTCCGGCAGATTGTTTTCATGGCTGAGATGTCCGAGAAAAATATGCTTCATCCCATCATGCAATATACGACAGAGAAGCTGTCCGCATGCGTCGTTTGAAAGGTGGCCGAATTCGGAGAGGATCCGCTGCTTCAGCGGATAAGGATACGAGCCTACCTGAAGCATATTTATATCATGATTAGATTCAATGACAAGGGCATCCATCCCCTCCAGGCTTTGAACCGTATAGTCCGTATAAACTCCGAGATCCGTGACAACGGCACATTTTTTACATCCGCAGTATACCCTGTAAGCCACCGGATCCACGGCGTCATGCGATACGTGCATTGGATTGATATTCAGATCGCCGATTTCAAATCTTTTATCCGCCTCTACGGGGTTAAGCAGCCCGGGGTCGATCTCTCCGGTCTCTTTGGTCCTTACGATGGCATCCAGAGTGCCCTGTGTGGCATATATGGGTATGCCGTATCTGCGTGCGATAACTCCAAGTCCCTTGATGTGATCGCTGTGTTCGTGGGTGACCAGTATTGCGGAAATATCACTCATATCCAGATCCAGTGACTCTACTCCGGTACGTACTTTTTTGCCGGATATACCGCAATCGATAAGAACATGCGTATTATCCGAACCGATATAGATTGAATTGCCGCTCGATCCGCTGGCTATCGGACATATCCTCATCTCACACTTCCCAATGTATATCTATCTCATCGCCTTCTGTTATTGATTCCATATACTGCGCGGGATGTCCGTTAAGGTTTGTTACAACTCCCTTGCCTTTCGGAGATGACAGATCGAAATCAATGAAGCCGAATACATCTACAAAAACATATGACGATTTGCCGCTCAGGATCACATCATTGCCGTTAACCCGGACCGTAATGTCATGGACCACACCGGCTGCGGCAAGGCTGGCTGCTGTTTTGATCCTGTCCGAATTATCGGAAGATGCATCTGCCGCCGGTTTCTGTTCGGAAATATCGACGGTGGTCTGTAACGGAACGTCCGAGCCAGCTGAATTAACAGTTTCGGCTTCACCGCCGGATTCTCCGTTCAGACCTGCCTTGAAGCTCTGATCTATCTCGAGGTCGGCATCATAGGGTATCGATTCTTCGTCACTGCTTCTGTCTGCGTATGCGGTGTCGTATGCCGCACTTTCCTCCGGCCTTTTATACTCAACCTCTCCCTCCTCTTCGGGCAGAGATGCATATTCAGCAGGAGCGGAAAAATCCTCCTGACGTATCTCTTCAAGTGTCCATACCACCTCGAAGTTGGCATATATCGGGGTGTCATCATTGGCCTTTTTGTTGTTGACATAGACATTCATCTGAGGATTCAGGATCACATCCGTAAATTCGACAACCTGTCTGACCGTATAATAATCCAGCATGTGTATCTTGTCACCGGGCTGTATCTCATAGTATTTTGACTGCAGCTCACCGTTTACGGACGCAAACTTGGGCAGGGAAATGCTCTGCCCGTTCACAATAATATCCATTGTCGAGCCGTATTCCGGGATCTGTCCTATTTCCATATGTCCCGGTGCGCCCTCTGTGGATTCCACGACCTTGATCTGATCCTTGTCCTTGATCGGAGTATGGATATCGGCAGGTGCGCCGTTCACAAAGATCTGGGCGCTTTCTCCGGGTTCGCCTCTCTGCATGCGCGAGATGCCGTTTACACTGTAATTAAGCGGTTTGCCTCTCTTGGGGAACAGATCCTCATTGGAGAACTGAGCCTGCATGGCCGCGTCGATCACTGAGGTCTTTCCGTTGTCATAGAGCTTGACGCTGCGGCCGTTAAAGCTGACATATATAAAGTTATTGCTCTGGTCGTAATAACTCAGACAGATACCTATGGGGGTAACAAGCAGGGAGTCAATGGTCAGATCCTCATGATGGAAGACGATCTTGCTCATCACCTCCTTGCCTCTGATGGCCACTCTTTCGGGAACCAGATCGAGTTTTGCGGCAAGCGCGTCCGTATATCCCTTCATGCGGCCGCCTCCGCCGACAACAAATACGGCGCTTACAGACTTGTCACCGTTTAATTCTTTTATTTTGGCGGCTACCATATCTGCCATGTCATTGATGACCGGCTCACAGGCGGCAAGCAGCTCCTCTGTTTTGATGGTCTGCTCAAGACCTATGATATCGTGATATGCGATGGTATCCTGAGTCTCGGCATCCTTCTTGATCTGATCGGCAGTATTGAAGTCCACCAGGCAGTGCTGGCATACGGCTTCGGTTATGGCATCGCCGGCCTTGGGGATCATGCCGAAGGCTACTATGGTACCGTCCTTGGTGATGGAAATATCTGAGGTTCCCGCCCCGACATCCACAAGTGCGATGTTCAGCATGCGGTACATCTCGGGAATAGCCAGGGAAATAGCTGCTATAGGCTCCAGAGTAATATTTGCGACATTCAGATCCGCAAGCGCCACGGCCTTATACAGTCCGTCCACGACATCATCCGGAAGGAAGGTCGCGATCATATCACAGCCTATCTTTCTGGCATTATGTCCTTCGAGATTGCCCATCTGATATCCGTTCAGATAATATCTGACAACGGAATATCCGACACAGTAGAAATTCATATCACGTATAGATTCATCGGCCTCTTCGGTGAATACGTTATATGCCGATTCGATCCCCTGGGTATTCAGTGAAAAGATATCCTCATCGCTGACGGATCTCTCCTGCTGGAATTCCTCCTCGACGGTGACCTGTACGGTACGCAGCACACGACCTGCGGCCGCTATACATACGTCTGTCAGCGTCTGGCCTATGGCTTCTTCGAGCTCTTCCTTTACGTATCGGATAGTATCGCCTACCTTGGCGATATCGTGTATCTGTCCGTCGAGCATGGCTCTGGTCTCATGTTCTTTAGCTCGCTGCGCAACCACATAGAACAGGTCTCCCTGCTTATAACCGACGGTTCCGACTATGCTTCTTGTACCTATATCCAGTCCGAACACAAGGTTTTCGGGGTATTTCATTTATGTCTCCTTCTGATGAGCGTTTTGTCAGGTTTGCGGTGACAAGGCATTATCTATCTGTTTAAAAGCTTCTTCGGGGTTACCGCTGTTATCAATAATGACTTTGCATTTTGCGGCATATTCCGTATCGGAAAGCTGGCTTGAAAAGATGGAATCTATCTTTTCATCGCTGTAGCCTCTTGAAACCTTCAGTCTTTTACGTCTTATTTCCGGGTCGGTCCTGACATACCACAGTTCATCAAGTATGCTTTCATAACCTTCCTCGATCAGCAGTGCCGCTTCAACGATCAGGTAATCATATCTGCCCGCTGAACGTTCCCGGCTGATCGTGCTCAGGATATGCTCCTTCACGGCGGGATGGATGATTCCGTTTACCTGTTTGAGAAGTTCCGGATCTTTGAATATCCCGGAGGCCATCCTTTTCTTATCGATATAACCGTCATCCTTCAGTATCTCGGATCCCAACAGCTCAACTATACTATCGTAACATATACCACCCGGACTTTCCAGTTCATACGCAAGAATATCGGCAATGATGATATGTGCGTTATAGTTGTCTTTTATGTAATCAAGTACTGTTGACTTGCCGGCTCCTATTCCGCCTGTTATCCCTATTGTCTTCATAAAGTTTCTCTGTATGTTATTTTGCTTCATACCAGTCTGATCCTGTGTTGAGATCCACCAGGATATCGACACTCAGATCAGCGGCTTTTTCCATTTCTTCCTTCAGTATCAGACATACGGCATCTTTTTCAGATTCAATCGTATCGATTATAAGTTCATCATGAACCTGAAGTACTACGTTTGACCTTAAGCCTGCCTTTCTCAGTCTTCTCCAAACATTTATCATCGCGATCTTCATGATATCCGCGGCTGTTCCCTGGATCGGAGAATTCATCGCAACGCGCTCTCCGAACTGACGCTGCATGAAGTTGGAGCTTTTCAGCTCGGGAACAGGTCTTTTGCGTCCGTACAGGGTTATTGCATACCCCTTTTCTTTGGCATTATTAACGCAGTCATCAAGATATTTTTTGATACCCGGGAATGTCTTAAAGTAATCGTTTATATAGTCCTGGGCTTCCTTTCTGGATACTCCGATATCTTCGGAAAGTCCGTAGGATGATATACCGTAGACTATTCCGAAATTGACAGCCTTGGCGCGTCGCCTCAGCAGATCCGTGACCTCGGACAGCTCCACACGGAACACCCTTGATGCCGTGATGGCATGTATGTCCTTGCCTTCCCTGTATGCCTCTATAAGCTCCCGGTCTCCTGACATATGTGCCAGGATCCTGAGCTCTATCTGGGAATAATCGGCATCCGCGAGTATGCATCCCTCGGAAGCGACGAAAGCCCTTCTGATCTCCCTCCCGAGCTGTGTCCTGGTAGGAATATTCTGAAGGTTCGGATCTGCCGAAGAGATCCTGCCTGTAGCCGTGACTGTCTGATGAAATGTCGAATGTATGCGTCCGTCGGCTATATATTCGAGCAGCCCTTCGGCATAGGTGCTCCTTAATTTGCTTAATGTACGGTATTCGAGTATGTCTGCGACTATGGGTTCATCTGAGATCTTTTCCAGCACATCCACGGAGGTGGAATAGCCGGTCTTAGTCTTCTTACCACCCTTTAATCCCAGCTTTTCAAACAGGATAACGCCTAATTGTTTGGGAGAAAGGATATTGAACTTCTCTCCGGCCTTCTCGTATATCGAAGTCTCAAGGCCTTCCATCCGGGATCCGAGACCTGCGGAAAAGCTTTTGAGCTTATCCGGAAGAACCCTCACGCCGACGTTCTCCATCGAACCGAGTACTCTGGCAAGCGGCATCTCGATATCTGTAAAAAGTTTAAGCATACCTTCCGCTTCAAGCTTATCCCTCAAGATCCCGAAGGTCAGATGTGCGCATCTGCAGACATAAGAGGAAAATCTGACGGTATTATCGGGATCTGCCCTGTAATTTCCTCTTAGGTCGAGTTTTTTATCAAGCATTGATGCTTCGGAGGGAAGCATTTCTCCCAGATAGAGATTGGAGATGTATTCGTGATCGTAGTCTCCTCGCAGGGGATCCAGTAAATATGCTGCAATCCTGATATCAAAGGTCCTTTCTTCGAGTCCTTCGATATCCATTACCTCCAGAAAATACTTGGACGAACATGTAACTATCTTCAGTTCGCTGTCCGTACAGATCAGTTTCCCAAGCCGGGTCTTTAAATAGTCGGGTGTTATAAGTCCCTGCGAGATTATGGTCGTAACCCTGTCTTTTGGAAAGGCAAAGGACACAAGGTCGAAATCGAACCGGCATTTGTCAAGCGGAGCATAAACGGCCAGTTCACTGATATTGCCGGACTTTATACCTGCCTCCAGTTCTGCAAAGAAGCCCTCCGCTTCATTCAGGTCATCTATGGTTTTGAAGCTTTCTTCGACAGCTGAAAGATCCGTTGTGCTGTCGTTGTCAAAGTATTTCAGAAAGTTTTTAAACTCGAGCTTTCTGAAGAATACATAGGACTCCGGATTAAAAAATCCGCCGACACGGGCATCTTCAAAAGAAAGCTCTATCGGAGCATCGGTAAGGATCGTGACAAGCTTTCGGGCAAGATATGCCTGCTCCTTATCGCGGATCAGGTTTTCTTTGACGGCGGATTTTTTCATTCCGTCGATATTGTCATATATTCCGTCAAGACTTCCGTATTCTGACAGAAGCTTTGCTGCCGATTTGGGACCAACTCCCGTTACACCTTTGATATTATCGGAGGTATCGCCCATAAGCGCCTTCATATCGATAAATACAAGAGGAGTTACGCCATATTCACTGACCACATCCCCCGGATAATAGTTTTCGATGGTGGTCTTACCGCCCTTGGTCTTGGGGATCCTGATCCTGATATGCTCATCGGAGATCTGCAGAAGATCCCTGTCACCGGAGATCAGACTGACCTCAAGTCCTTCTGCCTGCGAGCGCTTGGCGATGGTTCCGAGGATATCATCGGCCTCGTAGCCGGCTTTGATCATAACCGGGATGTGCATGGATCTTAAGACATCCTGGATGACGGGAACCTGCTCTCTGAGCTCGTCCGGCATCGGGTGTCTTGTACCCTTGTATTCACTGAAGATCTCGTGGCGAAATGTCGGTGCATGAACATCAAAAGCCACCGCAAGATAATCAGGCTTTTCTTCATCGAGGATCATAAACAATATGTTTAAAAATCCATAGATCGCATTGGTATGCAGTCCTTCGGAATTAGTCAGCTCCGGGACTCCGTAAAAAGCTCTGTTTAAAATGCTGTGGCCGTCAATAAGAACGATCTTTTCCATATCTATACCAAATGCATATAAATCGTGATACCGGCAATAACAAACGCCGCGATAACAATTGTCACCAGCAGATTACGCAGTCGAAACAGCCGGTCGTGCCTCTCGATCTCTTTACGGGAATGGCTGACTTTCTCTTCCATTGCAGACTGCAGATCATAACTGTCGCCGGTATTGAGGGAATTAAGACCGTCGGTTATCAGAAACTGTATGGACAGTTCCTCACGGCATTCGCTGCATTCGTCTATGTGTTTGAGAAATTCCAGCAATTCGTCGGGTTCAAGTGAATTCTCAAGATATGCCGGAATCAGGGATTCTGCCTGTTTACAATCCATATGCTTAAATAAAAAGCCCGAAACCATAGTAAACGAATTCGTTAACTATAAAAGCTCGGGCTCTGCCTACTGAAAAAAAAGAAAATATGCCGGCGGCGGGACTTGAACCCGCACATTGTTGCCAATAACAGATTTTGAGTCTGCCGCGTCTGCCATTCCGCCACGCCGGCATGTGTAAACACACAAAATATATTATCATTTTGGAGGATCATAATCAAGAAAAATATGGTATGTATAAGATGTTGACCGTTTAGGTCATCGCCTAAATTGTTGACCATAATAGTCAGTGATGCCTTATGACTTCAAAACGTTCAAGTTTATATTTTTCATGCTCTCCGATTCCGCCTTTTTTACGCGCGATCTCAATCTGATCCTCTACCGTATCGACACCGTCAAGATCCGGTAAAAGCAAGCCTCTCCTGAATCCTTTGCTCACAATGACACCGTAGCGCTTAACATCCAGCTCCTCAGGAGAAGATATCGGTTCGGGTGTACCCAGTATATCCACGCTGTATTCGAGATTAGCCAGCTCCTCCGGCATTATGGGATCAAATCTGGGATCGGATGTGGCCGCCGAAATGGCATTTCGGACAAGTTCTGCCGCAATACAGTTCTCAAGCGGGCTTATAGTACCTATACATCCGCGTAATCTGCCGTCCTTGTGTATAGACACAAATGCTCCCGCAGCTCTCTCGTACAGTTCTCTATACTCCTCCGAATCCGGGTCAAGCTTCCCCGTTGCTTCTTCGGGAGTGATCGTTCTGCCGTCTCTTATATGTGCTTCCAACGCGGTCCTTGCGGTTTTGACAAATATATCCTCACTTGCCCGCATCTGTTCTATCTCTTTATCCCTGCGTTCATAGTATTGTTCGAGAAAATATCTGTTTTCATCAGGCTCTGTGGGTTCAAAGCAGCATATTCCATAACCGACACCTGTTACATCTTCGTGTGACAATACTTCGGATATTACGCCCCGGCCATCAAACGCTCCTGCCATCATTACAAACGATTTGTGTCCGCATTCGGCTGCCCTATCGCAAAAAGCTTCGCTGAAATCAAACAGTCTGCCGAAATCTCCGCTTCCCATGACTTCCATTATGCGTTCATCATAATCCGGCCCCTCGGGAGCGTATCCGTAAGGACCTGAATTCTTTAATTTATGAGAGAGATCGCCGCTTGCGATATAGACTGCGCGTCGTCCGGTCTGTTCCACTGCCCTGCGTATAAAGGTTCCGAGCCTGTAATGGTCGGTAAGAGGAAGTCCTGACAGACCGATACGTACGATCTTAAAATCATTCCAGTATTTTCTGACAAAATACAGGGGGATCATGGTTCCGTGATCCAGGGTCTTATCGCGTTCTCCCATAAATCCGGCCGGAAAGCCTTCTGTTTCGGCTAAATGCACTATGGTATCCGCAAGTTCACGATCATATGTTTCATTAAAGCTTACCTGCGGAGCCCTGTAGCCGCCGAAATCACCTTTGGCCGATTCTCCGGGAGAAATATGGAAATAATCCGAATACATGGTGGTATGCGGACTGGAAATGATGATGGTATCAGGCTTAAGACTGCCGATACGATCAGCTGCCTCATCATATGCATTTATTGTTTTTTGAATCTTCTTTTCCTCGCCTCTGCCTATATCCGGTATGATCAAAGGCGGATGAGGTACCATAAAACCACCGATTATACTCATGTTAATTTCCTCTCGGTATGGCTGTGATTTTTGCCCCGTACTGACTTATAGATATGATCATCCGGTCAGGTCACGGAACAGACCGGTCAATTCACTGAAGCTGTTAACCGTAATGTAATCAAACATTCCATGGTCATGATCATATATTCCGTCAGGATTATTGAAATGTACAAATCCCATTCCGACCTTGCGTGGTCCCTGATGGTCTTTGGACAGGTTATCACCGATGTAGATCATCTCTTCGGCCGGCAGCTTCCACCTGCGCTGCATGATGCGAAAAGAAAGATCATCGGGTTTTCTGAACTGCGGTCCTCCGAGAGCATCGGTAATAATGATATCGTCATCCGCAATCAATTTGTTTATGCCCAAAGCCAGGATCTTGTTTCTTTGCGACAAAACACGTCCGTCTGTAATGATACCGACGCGAATATTATTTTCGATCAGTCTGCGTATCAGTTCGGAGGCCCCTTCATATAAAGAGATAGAGGGCATCTGTTCACGATAGATCCTTATGCACTCTTCTTTCTCATCGATCCGGCCGATATCTTCAAGTAATCTGTCGACAGCGGGTTCCTTATTTCGGAAATGATCCATAAGGATATCGGCATAGCCGGCGTATCCGAGGTGATCGGCAATAAGCCTGTATCCGCTCATAACATATTCTGATTCGGGATAAAGAGTATCATCCAGATCAAAGATGGCGCCTCGTATGCGTTTGATATCGGGTTTGTGGATATATACACTTTGATCAAACCGGCTGTATATATGTCCCGGAGCAGCGGCATCGGGAACAAAGCCGGGACGCTCTCCGTCTAAAAGCCTTAAAATGGCCTCTGCGCTGCGGGCCCCTGCCTTCATACTGAGCGGAGCGCCTCCTCCGAACCTCGGATTGATCTCTATATAATAATCATCGCCGGATGAAGAATCACGGATAAGCTGTACGGTGATCGGGCCGCAGGGTTTAAACTCACTGCATAAGGCCTTCATCTCATCAACTATAATATCATCCTTTACGATCTCGGTCTTAAGGACCTCTCCGGCCCTGACAGCCAGTCTTATCCGAGGGGTGATATACACGGGATTACCTTCAAAATCGCAGAAGATATCCACGGTATATTCGGTTCCCGAAACAAAGGGCTGGATAATATAATCCTCTATCATACCGGCATACGAAGAGAGTTCACTGTCGGAATCAACGCGATATGCATTTATGGAGCTGGAGCCGTCCTTTGGCTTGATAAATGCGGGAAAACCGCCGTCATAGTCAGCAGTATCGTTATAGGTACGCGGCGCTTTTAAACCGCATTTCAGGAAGAAATCCGAGGTATAGTTTTTGTCCCTGCAGACAGAGATCATATCGGGATCACTTATCAATACTCTGGTACCGATCCCGGCAAATCGATCGATAGAATGAGACAACACAAGCAGATCCGTATCGATCGTGGGGATAAGCAGATCTATATTATCATTTTTGCAAATGGTGATGAGGTCATCTATATATCCGGGATCCCTCATCGCGCAGACTTTTCTGGTCTCGTCGCACCAACACAGCGCAGGCGCAGATCCTGCCATATCTGCGCCGTAAATCCTGATATCGATATTAAGATTCAGAGAAGCCTCTCTGAATGCCTGTAAAAGCTCGATCCGTCTGCCTACACCGGTAAATAACAGTTTAAACATCTTATCTCGAAAAAATCCAAACTATCAGAAACCTGATTTTACCATTCTGAACACACCGAATACCCGTCCCAGTATCTGACAATCGTTAACGATTATCGGATCCATATCGTCGTTTTCCGGCTGAAGCCTGATATGACCGTCCTCTTTATAAAACGTCTTGACGGTAGCCGAATCATCGATCAGAGCAACGACCATTTCTCCGTTGTTCGCGGTATTGCAGGCATGTACAAAGATCTGATCCTCCGAGAATATACCGGCATTGATCATGGAATCTCCTTTGACATTAAGTACAAAACTGTCTCCTGCGGGAACCATTGAAGCAGGAACCGGGAAATAGCCGGATATATTCTGGTCCGCAAATATCGGTTCTCCGGCTGCAACTCTGCCCACAACAGGTATGGAGATCATCTCGGTTCGAACCTGCTGGAAATTATCATCCACTATTTCGATTGCCCTCGGTTTGGTAGGGTCTCTACGAATATAACCGTTTTTTTCAAGTTTTTCAAGATGGGCATGCACTGTGGAGGTACTCTTAAGATCGACGGCATTGCATATCTCACGAACAGCCGGGGGATATCCCTTCTGAAGGATCTCTTCTTTAATATATTCCAGGATCTGCTGCTGCTTGGCGGATATTTTGCCACTGGCCATAAAATGCCTCCTCTCTGTCCGTTTTATGGGACACATGCTCGGTTATAATTGAATTACAGACGTAAATAATCTGCTATCTGTAAACAAGTATAACATGATTTCACAAAAATGCAAACAAATTTTCGGAACATTCGTTCTGTTTTTGCTTGACAAACGAATAAATGTTCGGTATCATACACACAGAACAGTTGTTCGGAACGGATGTACGCTTTTGGTGAAACGGATTTCGGAGGAACATTATGGATATGATGATCAGCAGAAACAATAACAGAGAATTATCCGCTTCAGAGCTTAGAGAACTTAAGATATTGCGTAACCGCAGGCGCAGACAGCGTCAATTGCGCAGAAGGACGGTCATAGCCGCTTGTGCACTGATAATCGTACTGTCTTCGGCTTTTGGCCTCACTTCGTTTCTGTCCAGGGCATCCGAACCCGGCACTGACAGTACTGCCAAGGTTTATACCAGCGTCATGATCCCATATGGGGCTTCTCTCGGATCACTTGCATCGGAATATATCAATTACGATCATTATGAGTCTCTTGATTCATACATCAATGAGATCAGATATATCAATCATTTAAATGATGATAGGGTCATAGCAGGTCACTATCTGATAATGCCCTACTATACGGAGTTTTAGAAAGCACCTTATTGATCGGAATTTATTTTATAGTATATATTTTTACAGATCGCTTATATCTACAGGTTTACCATCTTTCCAAAGCCGTTCCAGATCATAGAAGGAGCGGCTTTCCTTATCAAATATATGGATGATGATATCCGAATAATCAAGCAAAACCCAATTTGACTGATTATATCCTTCAATCTGTCTCGGATCATATCCGGCCTTGCCGAGTTCTTCTTCCACATGATCCGACATTGCCTGTATCTGATTGCGGTTGTTTCCACCGGCGATCAGAAAATAATCCGCTATGACCGATATTTCACTTATATCGATTATCTGAATATTGTCTGCCTTCTTGTTTTCAAGGCATCTGTAGGCAAGTTTTGCCATTTCAGCAGATCTTTCACTCATTTCAATCTCCTGTCTGAATAGTATATAAAGGTCTCTCTGGTAGCCGGATCTATGGCTTTTGCTGTATTTCCAAGATATCTTAGGGTCGCATCGAGGATATGAAATACACATTCGTCAAGATCTGTGAAGGCTTCCTTCCTGAGTTCGGTCAATCCCGGACGTTCCTCTCTTCCGGGTTCAATGTAATCAGCCGTAAAAATTATCTTTTCCAGCAGACTCATTTCGGGTCTTCCGGTGGTATGGCTGCGTATCGCATTCAAAATGTCCGGATCACTGATCCCGTATACATCGCGTGCAACTATAGCTCCGACCTTTGCATGAAGAAGTCCGGGGTTTGCTTTTTCCACCTCGCTCACCTCGAGCTTTTCCTTTTCGCACATCTTAAGCTTTTCTTTATGGGGGAGATTTTTTGCACAGTCATGCAAAAGTCCCGCCGTATATGCGGAAGCCTCATCAGCTCCGTATATCCTTGCAAGCATCCGGGAAGTAACTGCTACCCCAAGAGTGTGTTCGTATCTTTCGGGATCCAGTGCCTTCTCAAGTTTTTTTCGAATAAGTGGGTAATCGTAAGTCAGGTTATTCATATGGATCCGCTCTTATCAAAGCTCTATCCCGGGATTGTCGATGTCTCGTTTGTACAGAACTATCTTCTTTCCGATGGTATGAACAAGCTCGGAGCCTGTTCTCTCGGCTATGATCTCGCCCAGTTCTCTTGGATCATCCATGCAGTTTTTCAATACGGATATCTTGATCAGTTCCCTTGTATTGAAAGCTTCTCTGATGGCTTCCGTGACCTCCGGAGTAAGACTGGATTTACCCACCTGAAATATAGGATCCAGATTCTGTGCCAGGCTTCTCAAACGTGCGCGTTGTTTACTGGTCTGTATGAATTTCATTTTGATTTCCTTTATCGTTCCTGATAATAACACATGACCCTGATGTCATTATTTATAATAGTCAAAGCTCAGACCGTATATTCTGACGGTATCGCCCTCTTCTATGCCGAGAGCCTCGAGCTGATCGAGTATTCCGTTTTCACGCATAAACTTCTGAAAAAAGGTAAAGCCCTTTTCGGATTCGAGATTCGTATATCCGAGCATTTTTTCAATTCTCGGACCCTCCACAACATACTCGTTCTCCGACGCATCGTATTCGACCGTAAAAGGTTCGTCCGCAAATCTGAGCTCGGCCTCGGGATCATATTCCTGTTCGAAAACGATACGCTCCTTAGGAAGCTCGTTAAGCATTTCACCAACCTTATACAACAGCTCTTTGATACCTTCGCCGGTCACTGCGCTTATCGGCATAACCTCGACACCGGAGGGTTCAAACTCCTCTTTAAGTCGACCGATCACTGCCTCTGCCTCTTCGGGGATAATATCGATCTTATTGGCGGCTATTATCTGAGGACGTGAGGCAATCTCCGCATTGTATTCGGACAATTCCCTGTTGATGGTGTATATATCCTCTATCGGATCTCTGCCCTCACTGCCGGAGGCATCTACCATATGTATTATTGCCCGGGTACGTTCGATATGTCTCAAAAATTCGATCCCCAGGCCCAGTCCCTCTGAAGCTCCCTCTATAAGACCGGGAATATCGGCCACCACAAAACCGTCTGCGCCCTCCATGTCAACCACTCCAAGATTTGGACTGAGAGTTGTGAAATGATAATTTGCTATCTTGGGTCTGGCATTGGATATCCTTGATAGAAAAGTTGATTTCCCGACATTCGGAAATCCTACAAGACCTACATCCGCAATTACCTTCAGTTCAAGAACAAGCTCAAGTGATCGCGCCGGCTGACCCGGCTGAGCATACTTCGGTGCCTGCATGGAGCTTGTGGCATAATGCTGATTTCCGTTGCCGCCCCTGCCACCTTTGAGTATGCAGTATTCGGTCGTATCACCTGACATATCGATGATGACCTTTCCGGTTTCGGCATCCTTAATGATAGTACCCTCAGGGACCTTAAGGATGACATCGGCTCCGTTTTTTCCGTGGCAGTTTTTCTTTTTACCCTCTTCACCGTGCTCAGCGGCGTACTTCCTTACGTGACGAAAATCGGTCAGTGTGTTCAGCCCCTTGTCAACAACAAAGATCACACTGCCGCCGTTCCCGCCGTCTCCGCCGTCGGGTCCGCCGTCCGGAACGTATTTCTCACGCCTGAATGAAACATGTCCGTCTCCGCCCTTACCGCTTATTACAGTTATTTTAGCTCTGTCTGCAAACATAATCTTTCAAAAAACAAGGCTTCGGAACAAGCGTCCGAAGCCTGAAATTTTTAATCTTCCACAGGATAAACCGAAGCCTGCTTCTTGAACTTACCCTTACGCTCAAATCTGAGAACTCCGTCCTTAAGAGCGAAAAGTGTATCATCTCCGCCAATACCCACATTGTTTCCGGGATGAATATGCGTTCCACGCTGTCTGTACAATATATTACCGGCCTTGACAAACTGGCCATCCGCACGCTTTGCGCCAAGCCTTTTGGATTCGGAATCTCTGCCGTTCTTGGTAGAACCCATTCCTTTCTTGTGCGCAAAGAACTGAAGATTTAACTTTAACATTGTATCTCCTCCTTTACCGTCACTTTGCAATATTTACTGCCGTACTCTGCGGAAATACCTTTGAGTCCGAGGATCAGACTGCGAAATATGGTTTCCGTCTTTTCATCGGGACGACTCTTAAGCTTTACAGAGATGATCCCTTCTTTTTGATCTTCTGAATGAACAAAATCGGCATCTGCTATCTCCTCGAGAGAATTAACCGCATTGATGGTCAATATCGATATAGCAGCACAGACAATGTCCGGTCCCCGTTTTTTGTATCCGGCATGACCATGGCTTGTGAAACCTATGATCTTCCTGTCGGTATTTTCCGTAAAATATACTACGGTCATCTCAAGCCTTGATGCTGTCGATACGAACCTTTGTAAAAGGCTGTCTGTGACCGTTCTTCTTGTGATATCCGGTTTTTCTCTTATACTTGTAAACAACTACTTTACGACCGCGTCCCTGATCAAGGACTGTAGCGTCTACACTTGAGCTGGCAACATCACCGGCTACCTTAAGTGATCCGTCGGAAACGGCGATGACCTTGTCAAAAGTAACCTTGTCGCCTACTTCAGCATCAAGCTTCTCGATGCTGATCTCTTCACCTTCAGACACCTTGTACTGCTTACCACCTGTTTCAATGATTGCGTACATTTATTTTTCCTCCTGTCCTACTAATCTCGCCGGCTTCGGTGGTGGATCATCACGCTTATACCTCGCCAAGCGGCATACTCAAGTATAATATAACAGTGAACCCTACCTGTCAAGGATTTTCTCAGCTATCTCCTTGCAGGTAAACACATCCATCATTTCCGCTGATTCCATAAACTCATTTATCTGTCCGGATATATCCTCTTTGAATGAATATTTTTTCATTTCTTCGACGATCGCTTCCATGGCATCCATATCCAGATCGTCACTGGCGGTTATGGCGCGGTTCATAATGTCGGTCAGAACATCGTCCGGAATCGGTTCCCTGTTTCCTTCATCCTCTTCCTCACAATAATCCTTAAGCAAGGTGGTGAGCGAGATATACTCATCCAGTGCTTCGTCGGAATTAGCCTTGATATAATCAATATCTCCGGATTTACCGGCTGCCTCAAGGGCGGCTGCTTTTTCCGATAAATCCATTGCTCCTATCTGTTTGGAGGAACTCTTAAGTGCATGAACCTTGATGGTATAGTTTTCCCAGTCTTCATTTGCATATGCGAGCTGCAGCTGCTCATGATTTGAAACAATGTTTTTGTAGTATTCCTTAAGTATCTTGAGATACAGTTTAGGTGTTCCGACCATGCTTACAGCCGTAGCCGTATCAAGTCCGGGAATATCCACATTTACCGGTGCTTCCTGGGCGGATACACCTGTTGCATCGACCACACTGGTTCCCTTCTGGATCTTTTCCTCCGGAAGCCATTTCTTTACCTTTACCATTATGTCACGTATCTCTATCGGTTTAGGCACAAAGTCCTGCATACCTTCTTTGAGGAAAAACTCTTTGGCTCCGCCGATCGCATTTGCAGTGAGGGCAATTATGGGCATATCATCCAGCTCGGGGTGCATGCGCCGTATGATCCTTGTGGTTTCGACTCCGTCAAGTTCCGGCATCATGTGGTCCATAAATACGATATCGAACTTTTGCTGGGCAAGTTTTTCAAGGGCTATCTTGCCGGAGAGTGCACATGTTACATTCATCTTGAGAGGCTCCAGCAATCCCTCCGCCACGGTAAGATTGACCGGATTATCATCTACGATGAGTATTTCCGCTCCGGGAGCCGTAAAGTCACTAATAAAGGCCTGCCCCTCGTCCGATTCGAACCTGATCTCCTGCGAATTCAGGGCCATCGCGATAGCCGCGGTTGAGAACGGTTTCTTTACGATACGCAGATTGCTCAGATCCGGCTTTGTGGCAGACGTGAAATCAATGATCATGATACCCGTAAGCTCGGGATCATTTCTGAGGATATTTCGGATCTCCTCATTATAATCTGTTTCCTCAAAGAATATGAATCTTTTCTTACCTTCAAGCATGTCACTGTATAGCCTGCAGGTTTCCTCATAATCTTCGAAATATCTGAGTACTGCGGAGTAGGTTCCCATCCTGCTTGAGTCGATAAAGAATCTTCTCGCTATATATTTGCGGTTAAACATACCAAACGCAAATTTGGTCTCAGGTTCCTCAACACTGACCGAGGGCATCGGATCGATTATCTTCTGAGGTATTGTAAAATAAAAATCCGATCCCTTACCATATTCGCTTTCAACGCCTATCTGTCCGCCCATCGCTTCGACCAGTGATTTGGAAATGGCAAGTCCGAGACCGGTTCCTTCGATGGATCTGTTTCTCTTGGAATCAACCTGCTGAAAGGAAACAAACAGTTTCTTCAGATCCTCGGGGCGTATGCCCATACCGGTATCAACCACATGGAAACTCAGCATGACCTCATCCTCGGTGATGGAGTCGTAATCGCATACGATCTGAACACGGCCCTTCTGGGTAAATTTGATCGCATTATTGGCGAGATTAATAAGGATCTGTCTTATACGCAGTACATCACCTTCAAGTCTGCAGGGGATATTCGGATTCTCTTCGATGGTCAGTTCTATATCTTTTTCACCGATCCTGTTGACAAGCGTGTTTGCAACATCATTAAACTCGCTGAACGGCTCATATGGTTCGGGAATGATATCCATCTTGCCGGATTCGATCTTCGAGAAATCCAGTATATCATTGATGATATTGAGCAGCCCGCGTCCCGAGGATTTGATCTGGGATATATAATCCCTCGCCTGGTCCGTCATCTCCTCTCTCAGCGACATCTCTGCAAGACCGATAACCGCATTCATGGGAGTACGGATCTCATGACTCATATTGGCCAGGAAGTCAGACTTCATATGCGCAGCCTTGGCAAGTTCCACATTGGCCCTTTCCATCAATTCGAAACGTTCCACCTGCTGTGTGACATCCTGGAATGTAAAGCTGGTGCCTATATATGCATTATCTTCGCGAAACGAATGCATAACGACCTTATAGAAGAATTCCTTATCGTCTTTAATGATCAATTTCAGGTTTTTAGCACTCTCCGGAAGCTTTTCGTATTCTTCCTCGGTCGGCTCGGCATTGATCCAATTCTTCAGGGGGCTCAGTCTTGAAAACCCGTGAATATCGGTTTCGCTGAATATTTTGTTGATAGTATCGTTACTGTAGATCAGGTAGTCGTTTTCATCATAGATCATAAATCCGTCCGACTGGTTATCAACGGCATATCTGAGGACACTGACCACCAGACTCTTATGCGAATAATAAGTGCAAAGATATACAATGGTCGTGATCTCGGGCAAAAGAAACATACACTTGATCACTGCCGGTATCGAGTAGATCAGGCATATGTACTCAAGTACCAGATGGAACACGGAGATCAGGATCAGGACGATGTATCTGGTTCTGTATATCCTGGCTGTCTTAAACAGATCATTTACCATATAAATGACCGATATCACTACTTCAAGGATCAGGAACATGTAATAGAGAAAGAACATATCCCTGTGTATCGAATACGGGAACATGATACCCTGAAACTCATCGGTTCTGACGGTAAAAAAGCTTTTGGAGGACAGATTATAGATCAGCAGGAAAATGATCAGACATGTTCCGTACATGGACGGAGAAGCAAAAATATCCCGTGCTCTGCCCATGCAGAATACATAGATAAACCTGGTAAAGGCAAACATCATCGATGCATAAAAGATATAAAACAGCGTATACAGGATCAGAATACTGGTTTCATTGGTCTGAAGATTCAGAACGGCACAAGCCAGCATGGCCATCAATGCGTTTGCATAGAAGAATTTTAGAGCGCTGTTAAGCTGTGGATGCTTGCCCCTGGAGATCATCAAAAAGGGGAAGACACCCAATACGCACATCAATATAAGGATCAAAGAAAGAACTGTTGTCATAATGCTCCTTAATGCAGCTGACTTACCGTATGACCGTACTGTATCCTGGTAGGGATCACGATCTCCTCCCCATGTCCTGTATCATTGTTGTCTATCATACGTATCATTTCCTTTGCGGCTGCCGTACCCATAGCCTCCGTATCCTGCATTATCGTACAGATCTGCGGATCAAAAAGGCCGACAAGGTTCACACCGTCATATCCGCAGTATGAGATATCCTTTGGAACATCCAGTCCGCGGTTATGGATCACATTTATACCGCCTATAGCCGAAAAATCGTCGGGGAAGAAGATACATGTGGGTGGTACTTCCATGTTGAGGAGCTCTTCAGTCCTGCGGGCAACAAGCCTGATATCCCTGAATCTGGATTCACAGATATATTCGCGGCTTATAGGGCATCCGAGGGATTCACAGGTGGAAATAAAGTTTTTTAATCTTGCCTGGGCAACGACGCTGTCAGCGTCTCCCGAGATGTATGCCAGTCTCCTGTGTTTCTTTTCGTTAATGATATATTCGGTCAGAGTCCTGATACCCGATTCATTATCCGAAACGATACTGACAGCACCGTCACGCGTACAGTCGATCGTAACAAGAGGAAAACCGGCACCGAATACATCGATCAGCTCCGGACTGTCATAATTTCCTGTAATCAGTAGCAGACCTTTAAGATCCTGCTCCTTAACCTGATCCACAACGCTGTGCTTGGCAAGAAACTGCGAAGCACTGTTGATAAACGTCAGTATGAAACCGTTCTGCTCACAATATGATTTGAACTGATCCAGGATTTTTGAAAAAAGATCGTGTGTGAGTACCGAATCTAGATTAATTGATGCCATAACACCGATTTTTCTGTTATTCATAAGAATTCCCTCAATCAAAAATACCCTTGGTAAAAGAATATGCAACAAATTGGGCCCGGGCCGAAAAAGGCTCGTCACGCAGCAGCCTCTCAACCTCTTCCCTGGTATAAAAAGCGGCTTCTATGAGTTCGTCTTCTTCGGTATGATCGGAGATCTCGCCTTCAAGCTCGGCAATGACCAGCTGATTGGCTATATCCGACAATGCAACGGCACCGTATGCGGGTTTCAGGACATCGATTATACGTCTTAATTTAAGTCCTGTTTCTTCATAAAGCTCTCTCTCGGCACACTCCTCGATGGTTTCGCCCTGTTCCCTGCGGCCTGCACACATGTTATATACAAATCTGTTTACACCCATTCTGAATTCGCGCAGAAGAAGCAGTCTGCCGTTGTTTATACCGGCAATGACCACACCGCCTACGGAGGTTCCGAGCTCGGAAATATCTTTTATATCTCTGTAGGATACGATCTCGAAGGTCTTGTCATGACCGAATTTATTCGAATAATACAGCTCGTAATTTTTGAGATATTTACCGTCTTTTGTTTTTTTGAAACCCTTTAATTTGATGCTTTCCATTGTTCCGCCAGACTCATCCGTACTCTTTTACGCGTAATTTCCATCAGGCCGAGGCCTGTTATATCCACATATTTGCACATAACATCATCATTTTTGATGTATTTCCGGACCTCTTCTATAAGTCCGCTCTCATGGTCCGGATCCGTGGTATTTATGAAATCCACGAGTATCATCCCGCTTATATTGCGCAGCTTCAGCTGCCTGAATATCTCAGATACCGCTTCTATGTTTATACTGTATGATATTTCTTCCTTATCACCTTTGATACGATGTCCGGAATTCACATCTATGGCAGTCAGTGTTTCGCCCTGTTCGATCACAAGGAATGCTCCGGAACGAAGAGACACACGTTTCCCGAGAGCATTATCAACTGCGGATTCGAGCTTATACAATTTGCAGGGTGGATAATCGCGGTCCTTATATTCGGTATAGGTCACATTCCTGATGCCTGCTGCAGAAGCGATATCATCTTTGTATTTATCCAGATCCGAGATAACTTCTCCCGCACCGAATTTCAGCCATTCCTCAAGCAGGGCTTTAACACCTGAGCTTTCACGATACAGCACATTTTTGAGTCTCGAGGTACCGGCTTTTTGGATAACTAAGCTGTATGTTTCGTCAAGCCCGGCAAGATCACGGGCCAACTGCCCCATATCATCCAGCTCTGCAGATTCGGTTCTTATTATTATATGATATTTTGATGAAAAAGTATCGATATTTGGAGGTAAAACTATTTTCTTTTTGAACTCGGCATTCAATTTGCCGGAGAAAGAAACGCCCTTTCCGGGTTCGATCACAACATATCTTGAACGAAGCGAGATCTTTGTGGTAACACAGGGAGCCTTTAATTTCACTTCCTCGGAGCTGATCTGCACAAGGATATGATCCTCATTCCTGATACATGAGTGCTCTCCTCCGTCTGTAAAGATCACGGAAGAGATATCCTTCGGAACAGACATAAAGTAATCCTTGTCATCACCTATATCCACAAAGCATGCCGCTGACGATTCGAGTATTTTTTTTACGCGTCCTATAACGATCGTACCAAGAGAAAAAGCTTTTTCATCATTTAGTACACGTATGCGTACCGCCTTGCCGTCCGACATATAAAATGCGGCTGTTCTGTTATATACGGTTGTAATGATGATCCTGTCGTTATTCATTGCATATATATTGCAAAAATATTGCCGTTAAATCCAAACTATCGATCCTGTCCCGTTGTTGGATCCGATCTGCATTTCCTCGGAATTCAAAATCTATTACCGAATTCGATCAGCGGCGTAAGGTTCCCGTCGGAGCTTCTGCCATAGATTTCGTTTCTGGTAACATGAAGTCTGATATCGGGTGCCTCGGTCCCGATTACCTTGTACAGTGCACCAACTACCTGTTCTGGTCTGATATTTCCTCCGCTGGAAGCATCTACAAGCATATATATTCCGTTTGAAACGGTCTTTAATTCAAAAATTCCGGGTTTTATGTCAACCACAGATTCGCTTTTTTTGGTTTTCTTGTTTATAAGGATCTCAGAGGATGACATCAATTTACTTATGGCACCGTCAAGATGTGTTACCGGATCCGAAGCATCCCCTGCCTGATCCTTTCTGTCGTTATTGCCGGCTGGATCATGCAGATCCACTGTATATGCAGCTCCGGCAACGGATGCCATGGCGTTTCCCGAATTATCATCCATGATGCGGATATCCGTTATCATCATACCGTCGCACATTGCGTCATTCAGTGATGCCATCATTTCCGATCTGCTGCCGATGCTGACCATCTCTATGTCAAAAATCTCGGAATCGCTCTGAATCCCGACGCCGAGAGGAGCCGCAAAGCTTAAGATCGGATGCGGTGAAAAGCCCTGAGAATAAGCCACGTCCCATCCCGCACGTTTAAGCGAGCGCTGAAAGAATCTCTGTGTATCCAGATGACCAATAAATTTGACCGGTCCGTGTTTCCTGAATGCCACCCTAAGCTTCATGGTCATTTACCTCCGCGGCAGTTAAAGCTTCATCGGTGGTTTGGGTGCCACTGCCCGGTATGTCAGAAGTACCGGTCCTGTCGGTAAGGCATATCCCGCATTTAAACCTGGCCGCGCCGCATCCTGAACAGGCGTCCCGGCAGTTTGGCGTGACTGCGCCCTCGCGCGCCCTGTGCCATTCCCTGAGAAGGAAGCTCTTTTGTATGCCGGCATCTATGAAATCCCATGGAAAGATCTCGTCATCCGCTCTCTCCCTGGTCGTATAAAAGCTTCTGTCTATCCCCAGTTCATTCATTGCTTCGAGCCAGGTATCGTATTTGAAATACTCCGTCCAGGCATCAAAGATGGCACCCTTTTCATATACTCTCTGAATCAGGTCACAGATACGCCTGTCACCACGGGCAAGTATACCCTCCAGCTCGCTCGTGTCGGTGTCATGCCAGTTGTACTTGATACGCTTCTGGTTAAGCTGTGAGTGGATGCCCGACAGGCACACGTGAGCCTTGCGGACAAACTCCTCCCTGTCTGCCATGGGCGCCCACTGAAGCGGCGTAAAGGGCTTGGGGATGAAGAACGAAGTCGATGTCACTATCTGAACCGGTTCGCGTCTCTTTTCCTTGGGTACGGTGTCAAAAAAAGCCGCCGCCACGTCATTGCTGAGTTCACCGATGGCTTCTATGTCCTCATCGGTCTCAAAGGGCAGACCCAACATGAAATACAGCTTGACCCTGGTCCAGCCGCCGAGGAAGGCCTGCGTGGCTCCGTTTATTATATCATCTTTGGTGAGGCCTTTGTTGATGATGTTGCGCATGCGCTGGGAACCGGCCTCAGGAGCAAAGGTAAGTGATGACTTGCGTATGTCCTGGACCTTGCTCATAACGTCCAGCGAAAAGGCGTCTATGCGAAGCGAAGGCAGGGAAATGTTGACGTGTCTCTTGCCGCACTCATCGATCAGAAAGCCGATCAGCTCCTCCAGATGCGAATAGTCGCTGGAGGAAAGGGAACTAAGGGTCATCTCATCTATGCCTGTGGAGTCCATCATATCCAAAGCAAGCTGCTTCAGATACTCCGGATCGCGTTCCCTGACCGGCCGATATAGCTGCCCCGCCTGACAGAACCTGCAGCCCCTGATGCATCCGCGCTGGATCTCCAGGGTGATCCGGTCCTGCGCCGTCTGAATGAGCGGAACAAGGGGCTTTCTCGGATAATAGGTATCTGACAGATCTGTCACCAGCTCCTTGACTATCACGTCGGGCGCTTCTTCGTACAGTTTGATACGTCTGCGTATGGTTCCGTCGTCATTGTATTCCTCGCGGTAAAGTGAGGGCACGTACATCCCTGGTATCAGGCATATCCTTTTTAAAATATCCGCACGAGGCATGCCGGATGCACTGCATTCCCTGTATGCGTCGATCAGTTCCCGATACCTGGTCTCGCCTTCTCCGATGTAAAACACGTCAAAAAAGTCGGCGATCGGTTCGGGATTATACGAACACGGGCCGCCGCCGATCACGATCGGGTCCCCGTCAGTCCTGTCTGTCGCCCTCACCGGAATGCCTGCCAGGTCAAGGATCTGCAGTATGTTGGTGTAGCACATCTCATACTGCAGCGTGATGCCCAGGAAATCAAAATCCCGCACCGGATCCTGACTCTCAAGCGTAAAGAGCGGAATGTTTCTATCCCTCATGATGCTGTCTAAATCCGGCCACGGCGAATAGACCCTCTCGCACCAGACGTCGCTCCATGAATTGAACATGTCATAGAGTATCTGTATGCCAAGATGGGCCATGCCGATGTCGTATACGTCCGGGAAGGCGAAGGCAAAACGAACCTCAACCTCCGACTTATCCTTCATGACCGAATTGACCTCACCGCCTATGTACCTGGCCGGCTTGTCCACGGACATCAGTATTTCATCACTTAAAGCTAATTTTCGGGAGACTGTTCTTCTCATAAATGACACCGTGACTCCGTCCCCATGGTTCATTTTATATTTCATTAAAGAAGCATGAATGACGCCCGGTGTGACAAGCCGCACCGACCTGCTCGACCCTGGCCAGCATGGTATCCAGGTCGCAGTCAAGCGCCAGACTTCTGACGTACTGATAATGCCCTGAAGTGTCGCCCTTAAGCCATAGCTCCTGCCTGGAGCGGCTGTAATACGTCATGACGCCTCTCTCAAGAGTCAGTTCGTAAGCCTCCCTGTTCATGTAGGCAAGCATCAGCACCTCATCGGTATCGTCGTCCTGTACGATCACGGGTATCAGGCTTTTGTCATCGGTCTTTACCTGATCGAACGAAAATTCCGGTTTTTTGCCGGCTGATGTTATCTTACTCTTATCATAATTCATTTCACAGCGTTCCCTTCGTACTGAGTATTCCTTCGATGCGTTCGTCATATGAAGTTGCCATGTCAAGAGCCTTCGCGAAGGACTTGAACATCGCTTCGGCGATATGATGACCGTTGATGCCGTCAAGAACCTTGATATGCAGATTCATTTCGGCGGAATAGCTTACAGCATAAAAGAATTCCCTGATCAGCTGCGTATCCAGTTCGCCGATCATGGGCACGTCAAACTGCGCGTCAAAACTAAAATACGGTCTGCCGCAGAGGTCGACCGCAACAAGCACAAGCGCGTCATCCATCGGCAGGATGAAGTGGCCGTATCGTCTGATGCCGGCCTTGTCGCCGACAGCTTCCTTTATAGCGTTTCCGATCACGATTCCGGTGTCCTCCACGGAGTGGTGACCATCTACCCGAAGGTCTCCATCGACCTTGCAGTCCAGGTCAAAGAATCCGTGCTTAGCGAAGCCCTCCAGCATGTGGTCAAAGAAACCGATGCCGGTATCTATGCTGCTTTTTCCCGATCCGTCAATGCTCAGCCTGACGGAAATGTCGGTTTCTTTTGTTTTTCTGTTTATCTCACTCGTTCTTTCCATGTTAATCCCTCTATTCAAACCTCACCGCGATCGAATTTGCATGTGCGGTCAGTCCCTCGCTCTTTGCAAACAGCTCTATGTCCTCGTGCACTGCCCGCAGCGCATCCTGTGAGTACGAAATGATGCTTGTCTTTTTGATGAAATCATCAACCGACAGCGGCGAAAAGAACCTGGCGGTGCCGTTGGTCGGCAGTATGTGATTGGGTCCCGCGAAATAATCGCCCAGCGGCTCAGAGGAATAATGTCCGAGGAATATTGCACCTGCATTTTTTATATGAGTCATGGACTCAAACGGATCCCTCGTGATGATCTCCAGATGTTCGCTGGCTATCTGATTGGCGGCGTCATAAGCATCCGCCATATTGGAGGCAACAAATATATACCCGTAGTTATCCAGGCTCTTCTGAATGATCTCACGTCTTTCCAGTTTCTGCAAAAAAGCGTCTATCTCATCGGAAACGGCATGTGCGATCGACTTGGATGTAGTGATCAGGATCGCGCTGGCCAGCTCGTCATGCTCTGCCTGACTCAGCAGGTCGGCAGCCACGTACCTGGGGTTTGCGGTATCATCGGCCACTACCAGTATCTCGCTGGGACCGGCTATGGAATCGATCGAAACGTATCCGAAGCATGCTTTTTTGGCCAGAGCCACGAATATGTTGCCGGGACCGGTTATCTTGTCGACCTTGGGAATTGTTCCGGTTCCGAAAGCCATGGCTGCGATGGCCTGAGCTCCGCCCACCTTGTAAATCTCATCAACTCCGGCGATGTCGGCTGCGACCAGAGTGCCGGGATTAACCTTACCATTCTGTTCCTTGTCGGCAGGAGTACACATTATGATGCGCTCGACTCCCGCCACCCTGGCCGGAACGATGTTCATCAACACGGAACTCGGATAGGCAGCCTTCCCTCCCGGCACATAAACTCCCGAGATTGCTATCGGCATTATACGCTGTCCGAGGATCGTTCCGTTATCCTTAATGTCGATCCAGGTGTTTCGCAGCTGTTTTTCGTGAAAGGCACGGATGTTGGCAGCGGATTTTTTGATGACCTCCACGAGTGCGGGATCCACTGACCTGTATGCCTCATCGATCTCTTCACGGGTCACGCGAAGCTTATCGGGTGCAGCCTTCCATGCATCAAATTTCGTCGTAAGTTCGACGACAGCCTCGTCACCGCGGGCTCTCACGTCGGTTATGATCCCGTTTACCGTGTCCTCGTATTCGGTATAATTGTTGGGACTCCTCTTTAAGAGCGAGTCCAACAGGTCTTTTTTTGTGCTTTCCGTTAATTCAATGATTCTCATAATATCTCCTATTTGGTTTACATAACACAGTGCAGTAGTTGTCCTTAAATATGCTCCTTCAACCTGGCGAGCAGATTATTGATGCGCTCTGTCTGCATCTGCATCGTTACCTGATTGACTATCATGCGCGCGCTTAAGGGAGTTATCTCCTCGAGCACGGTCAGTCCGTTTTCTTTTAGCGTAGATCCGGTCTCCACTATGTCCACTATGACGTCGCTTAAGTCCACTATGGGGCCCAGCTCCACGGAGCCGTTTAGCTTGATGATGTCCACGGTCTGCTGCTTGCTGTTGTAGAAATAATCCTTGGCGATGTTCGGATATTTGGTGGCCACGCGGATCATTTCATGATGCTCCAGCAGATTCCTGGCAGATTCCGGGCCGCACACGCACATCCTGCATTTGCCGAACTTAAGATCCATCACCTCGTACACGCGCCTGCCTTCCTCCATGATAGTATCCTTGCCGACTACACCGATGTCAGCCGCACCGTATTCGACGTAGGTGGGCACGTCCGATGCCTTGGCAAGGAAAAATCTCACCTTCAGCGTCTCATTTGTAAAGATCAGCTTACGTGATTCCTTATCTTCCATCTCCTTGCAGGAGATACCGATCTCGTTAAAGAGATCCATTGTCTTATATGCCAGTCGCCCTTTTGCAAGCGCTATAGTCAAATATCTGTCTTCCATTTTCTCTCCCCTTATTTAATGCTTCACGGGGATCAGCCGTACACGGCTTCCGCCCACGTGCCGCAGCTTCAGTGCCTCGGCCAGTTTCTTCTCATAGTCATCCTTGTCATACTCCAGGGTGATGATCTTTTCGTCGTCTATGCTGACAGGCACGTTCTGCCTGGACATCGCGCTCAGCAGATCGTCAACAAGTATCACAAAGCCAACAGCCGCAGCATCCTTCCCGAACCGTGAAAGAAGTGTGTCGTATCGTCCGCCTTTTACTATCGCATCACCGACACCGTAGGTATAGCCTTTAAATACTATCCCGGTATAATAATTGTATTTAGAGAGCAGACCGAGATCGAAGGATACGTACTTTTCAACATCATAAAGCTTCAGTGTTTTATACAGTGATTTCAGACGCTTCACCGCTTTTTTGGACAGATCATTGTCAGCGATGTCAGAGGCTTTTTCCAGTATATCCTCACCACCGAAAAGGCCGGATACAGACAGCAGCTTATCCAAAGCACCCTTTTTGATGCCTTTATCTTCGAGGAATTCACGGGCACCGAAAAAGTTCTTGCCCGAAATGTAATCCCTCAGCTCATACTCCGTATCCTCATCGATGCCGGCTTCTGCGCATAATCCTTTAAAAAACGCGGCATTGCCCACACTTATCTGGAAATCGGACAGTCCCGCATGAAAAAGGGATTCACAGGTCAGTGCTATGATCTCCGCATCCGCTTCAACCGAATTATCGCCGATAAGCTCCGCTCCCATCTGGGTGGCTTCCTTAAGCCTGCCCTGAAGCGATGAATTGTTGATATAGGAATTCCCGCAGTACATGAGTCTGACGGGATCTTTGGTCTCCATATAGTATTTGGCCGCGCATCTGGCCACGGACGGAGTAAAGTCAGGTCTCAATACCAGTGTATTGCCCTCCTTGTCAAAGAACTTGTAGAGTTCCTTGCTGGAGGTCGTGCCGATCTCACGTGAAAATACGTCAAAAAACTCAAACGTGGGTGTCTGAATGCCCTCGTATCCGAAATCGTAAATCTTTTCACGTATCAGATATTCGATCCGTTCCTTTCGCTTGTATTCCTCTCCGTATATGTCCCTTACGCCCTCAGGCGTATGCAATAACCTTTTGCTCAATATTTCTTACCGTTCCTTTCATTCGTTTACTATACATATCCGGCCCAAATTCACCGGAGCATCAGTCATAAATCATTATTCATCAGTCATCTGTCATCATTCATCCGGACATCTTTCCTCTAAATCCTTTTTCATCATATCCAGATAAGGAACCGGAACGCCCGGCCTGACAGGCAGACAATAGCTTTCGTCAAGTTCCTCGAACCTGAAGCTCTTTCGACCGCCTTCCTGCGCCCTTTTCCAGAATGGAAGCAGGTGATCAAGCTTTAAATAATAAAACAGGTCACGATGTGTATAGTATATCAAAAAAAAGGCGATCCCGTCCTGTTTTTCAAAATTCACCATGAAGTCAACCTGATGCTGATGGATATTCTGGAGAGAAAAAGTGTCGATCGCGCATTCCTTGGCATCAAAGCAGACGGGAATGCCCTGTACGGCTCCGATGTAGTCCACGGTTGACTTTTGATCAAAATATGCCAGTGTAATATGGTGGCTCTCCTTATCCATCTCTATGGGTGTGATCGGTGTGGGTATCTTCTGAACACAGGCCAGTCCGCGCTCTTCGTATATGGAATTTGTCTGATTGATCATCTCCTCAAGGATCGAACCCCTGAGGCCTCTTGATTTATTTCGTTTCATGAAGCTGATCGGATCGGCTGAATCTATCACTTTACGTTCCAGCATTGCGGAACCGCCGATCAATAAGTCTTTCCCGGAGATTATCTGTTCACCATCAGCCTGGCCACGGCACTCTTAAGTCCGGCTACCGTCAGCTTGTACATCGGGAAAACGGTCTTGATGGCTGTCTCCGCCTCCCGCCACGGGGCGTCTCCGGGCGCCATCTTGGGATTAAGCCATACCACGTGCTTATAGTGACTCTTCATCAGGTGCAGCCAGTCCCATCCGGACAGTCCGTTGTTCGGGCCGCGGTAATTGCCGGTGGTTGAATACAGTTCCTCAGGGGCCATGGCGGCATCCCCGACTATCATGACCTTATAGTCGGAATCGAGATTCTTAAACAGCCAGTCGGTGTCGATCCAGTCTCCGTTTTCGCACTCCGGAGTGTTATACACCTTGGCATAAATACAGTTGTGGAAATAATAGGTCTTGACGTCCTTGAAGTGATCCATCTTGTCCACTGCCTGAAAAAGTTCATTGAGCAGCGTGCTGTACGGGATCATCGTTCCGCCCGAATCCATGAGGAGCAGCAGCTTGACGGAATTCTTCCTGGGCTTTTCCATGACGATCTGTAGATACCCGCCGTTATTGCAGGTCTTGTTGACGGTACCGTCAATGTCAAGCTCGGTCTTGGGCACGTCAAGCCTGGTCGAAAACTGCCTGAGGCTCTTTAATGCAGCCATGAACTGCCTGGACGTAAGGACCTTGTCATCCCTGAAATCCTGGTATTTGCGGGCTCCGATCACTTCGAATGCGGACTGGTATCCGGTCTGTCCACCGACCCTGATGCCTCCCATGTGACCGCCCATGTTGCCGAACGAGGTCTTGCCCTGGGTGCCGATCCAGTAGGAGCCTCCGTTATGCTCGGAGTCCTGTTCCTTCAGGCGGTCCCTGAACTTTTTCTCCACATCATCTCTGTCGATCTGGGCGTTGTCGCCGGGATCCTGATTCATCTCATGTTTCTTTTCCTCAAGCCATTGTTCATAGGCCTCGGGCTTGTCAAGCCAGGCCAACATGGTATCTGTAATATCAGGCTCATATTTGGCGGATTTGAAGGTATTCTCAAACGCCATGTCGAATTTATCGTATTCGGTCTCGGATTTTACGAGGATCATACGCGACAGATAATAGAACCTGGTGAGTGAAGAACCCGCCAGATCCTTATCGAGTGCCTCCTGGAGCGTGAGCCACTCCTTGAGGGTCACGTCCAGACCGAATTTTCTGAGATTATTATAAAAATTTGTAAACATTACGATTACTGCGGCTACAGCAGCCGGTTACAGGTTCATGTGAGGTATTATTTTATTTTATTTCATTTGTCCTGCTCTTAACTACGGCGAGGTCCTCATCCTTTTTGATGATCACTCCGAGATTGGGCAGGTTTTTCTTGATCAGTGCGGGATCCATGCCGCCTATCTGCAGGGCGTTGACCCAGTCGATGAGTTCAGAAGTGGATGGCTTCTTGCGAACGTCCTTCAGTCCCCTGATCCAATAGAACACGTCCATCGCATTCTTAAGCAGGTTCTCCTCGACTTCGGGATAATGCGTTCTCACGATCTCCTCCATCAGCGGAGCCTCCGGGAAATCTATGTAGTGGAAAATGCACCTGCGCAGGAATGCGTCGGGCAGTTCCTTTTCGGCATTTGATGTGATGATGACGACTGGCCTGGTCTTTGCCTTTACGGTCTCCCTGGTCTCATGGATGTAAAATTCCATCTGGTCGAGCTCCCACAGCAGGTCGTTGGGGAATTCCAGATCTGCCTTATCGATCTCGTCGATCAGGAGTATTACCTGCTCATCCGAACTGAATGCCTCACCGAGCTTGCCGAGCTTGATGTATCTGGCGATGTCATCCACGCCCTCCTCGCCGAACTGTCCGTCGTACAGACGCTGTATCGTATCATACATGTAAAGTCCGTCCTGAGCCTTGGTGGTAGATTTGATATTCCAGATTATAAGCTTCTTTCCGAGGCTCTCAGCAATAGCGGCGGCGAGCATGGTCTTGCCGGTTCCGGGCTCGCCCTTTATCAGCAGCGGTTTCTCCAGAACCATGGCCACGTTTACCGCATCCAGCAGTTCCTCGCTGGCCACGTACGTTTTGGTTGATGCAAATTTCTGATCAGACATTTCTCACCTCATTTTTCATATTGATCCTGCCGTGCCGGTTCCGGGTTCCAAAGCCCGTATCCGTCGGCAATTCATCTTATTCCCACGGTATCAGCGGGTTCTCGATCTTTTTGTCCCTCATCATCAGATCTTTAACGGCATCCGAGGCATTCTTTCCCTCAAAGAGCACCTTATTGACTTCTGTTATGATGGGCATTTCAACATTGTACTTTTGAGCAAGCTCCATAGCCGCTTTCGCCGAGAATACGCCTTCCACGACCATCTTGATCTCAGCCTGTGCTTCCTCGAGTGTCTTGCCCTGTCCTATCAGTATGCCGCATCTGCGGTTTCTCGAGTGCATCGATGCACATGTGACTATCAGGTCGCCCATGCCGGTCAGTCCGGCAAAGGTCGCCGCATTGCCTCCCATGGCCACACCAAGCCTCGATATCTCCGCGATACCTCTTGTGATCAGGGCTGCCTTGGTATTGTCACCATACCCCAGTCCGTCAGCACATCCGGCTGCCAGGGCGATCACGTTCTTAAGCGCGGCGCCCACCTCCATTCCAAGCAGGTCAGGACTTATGTAAACCCGAAATACATCGCTCATGAATACGTTCTGCAGGTACTCTGCTGTGGCCTTGGTCTTAGAGCCGACCACGATCGTCGTTGGGATCCCCTTTCCGACCTCTTCCGCATGCGAGGGCCCGGACAGCACGGATACGTCTGCCTGCGGTATCTCCTGTTTGATGATCTGTGACATGGTCATGCAGGTGCCTTCCTCGATGCCCTTGGCCACGTCTATGATCTTCTGACCGTCCTTTACGAATTCGGACATCTGTGCAGCCGTCTTTCTCACAAACTGTGACGGTACCGCCATGACTATCACGTCCTTGTCACGGATGGCAGCGCTCAGATCAGCCGTATAGTCCGTTTTGTCAAAGAGCACGACGCCCGGCAGCTTGTCCCTGTTCTCGTGATATTTCTTAAACATCTCGATCTCGTCCGGAAGGGCCGAATATATCCTGCACTTATGTCCGTTGTTGTTAAGCAGCCACGCCAGAGCCGTGCCCCAGCTGCCGGCTCCGATTATTCCGATTTCAGCCATTATAGTCTCCTTTATATTTTCAGCGTGATCATATATTCGATCCCTGTCAGGTTATTAACGGTTTGATCGCGGGCGGGATTTACACCAGCTCGTCGGTTTTGTCCTTGCCGGTCTTTTTCTTAAGTTTTTCGGTGAGATAAACCTTGCTCTCATTATGATGCAGCAGCCTGATGATGTTGGCCCTGTGCCTCCAGTAGGCGATGACTGTCATGATGAATATGATGACGTACATTTCCGTAAGAAGCGGCTGAGGTATGATCACGCCGCCCTTGTCGAAATAACCGGTCTGGCCGCAGATGATCATCATTACGAAAAACGTTGCATAGATCAAAAGCGATCCCAGCGAAACGTAATGCGTAGTCAGAAAAACAAGTGCAAAAACGCCAAGGTGAACCGCTACGAACATGGGGCCAAAGCTTATGATCAGTCCGGCCGTCACCGCTATGCCCTTACCGCCTTTAAAATTCAGATAAAACGGAAAATCATGACCGATCACGGCTCCGAAGGCCGTATAGATCATAAATAGATACCTGTATTCGGGGTTAGCCTTTCCGAAAAGAAGATATGTGATCAGCATAGCTATGATACATTTGAGCGCATCTCCGAAAAGAACTATGAATCCGGCTTTGGTTCCGAGCGTACGCAGTGTATTGGTCGCACCGGAATTACCGCTGCCGTGTTCACGGATATCTATCCCCTTCATCTTGCCGTACAGAAATCCTGTCTGGATAAGACCAAAGCAGTATCCGATTATTATGCATAGTATTCTCTGTATTATCATGATCTGTTCTCCCGGTAGAAATACAGATGGAAACAATGTTTAAGGCTTCCGTCAGTTTTTGCCGTCATCCTTTCGTTCACGTATGATGATCTTCAAAGGAGTTCCGATAAAACCAAAAGTTTCACGGATCTGATTCTCTATATATCTGGTGTATGAAAAATGCATCAGTTCCCTGTTGTTTACAAATATTACAAATGTAGGCGGTCTGACGGAAACCTGGGTAATATAATAAAGCTTCAGCCTCTTGCCTTTATCCGAAGGCGGCTGCTTCATTGCAACGGCCTGTGCCATGATCTCGTTAAGCACACCTGTTGCAACTCTCATGGAATGGTTTTCATTGACTGCATCTATTGTTTCATACAGTTTCGGCAGACGCTGTCCCGTTTTGGCCGATACGAACATGATATGGGCATAGTTCATAAAGCTGAGTACGGTTCTTATATCCGCCTCATATTCTCTTGTGGTTTTTTCGGTCTTCTCTATGGCATCCCATTTGTTGACCACGATAATGATGGCCTTTCCCCGGTCATGGGCTATTCCGGCGATCTTGGCGTCCTGTTCGGTTATGCCCTCCACCGCATCAATGATAAGAAGAACGATATCGGCTCTTTCAACTGCGGAGACGGTCCGCAGGATCATATATTTCTCAAGTTCTTCCTTAACCTTGTTCTTTCTTCGCAGACCGGCCGTATCTATCAGCAGGTATTCCTTTCCGTCATGAGTGATCCGGGTATCAATTGCATCGCGGGTGGTTCCGGCAATATCCGATACTATAGCCCTTTCCTCACCGGCCAGCTTATTGAGTATAGAGCTCTTTCCGACATTAGGCTTGCCGACGATCGCCACTCGTATGGCTTCATCCTCGATCTCTTCCCTTGCTTCCTCCGGAAAATGCTCTGTAACGGCATCCAGCAGTTCACCGAAACCCAGTTTGTTGACACTTGAGATCGCAAAAGGCTCACCGATCCCCAGATTATAGAACTCATATACATCAACAAGATCCCTCTGGAAGCTGTCCACCTTGTTTACGGCCAGGACCACCGGTTTATGGGATTTGCGTATCATATCTGCCACACGCATATCATCGTCTACCAGTCCCTGCCTGACATCCGTCATAAAGATGATCACATCTGCCGTATCAATTGCAATCTGAGCCTGTGATCTCATCTGAGACAGAATGATGTCGCCGCTGTCCGGCTCGATCCCGCCGGTATCTATCATGGTAAATTCATATCCTACCCACTCCACATCGGCATATATGCGGTCTCTGGTAATACCCGGAGTATCCTTGACTATCGATATCATTTCACCGGCCATTGCGTTAAAAAAAGTCGATTTTCCGACATTCGGACGTCCGACTATGGCTACTATGGGTCGGTTTTTCTTACGTGACATTGTATTTCCTCGTTTATGTTATGGACTCCACTCATATGATTATAGTCTATCGGAATATCCTGCGACAAGTCAAAAAACGCCAATCTGAATTATGTAATCTTGACGCAGTTAAGTACAAATGTATAAAATAAATTGTTCTTGTTTGATCTCCCGTTGAATTATTGTTAATGATTATCTGCTCTGAGAGGATGGACGATGGCAAACATACAGAAACTTGAACAAAAGATGGCTGTAGCACCGATCAAGCTTATAGTTCCGCCCTGTGTCGATAAGCTCGGCAAAAGCGTTAATAAGTTTCTGATCGAGTTCAGATCCGATCTGCATAAGAAATTCAAAGCGGATCCGGCATTTCAGGGATATATCAAAGACAATTACATTGCCCGGATCGAGCTTTCCAGATTCGGTACCGGTGAAGGGAAATGCAAGATCAGCGAATCCGTACGCGGTGATGACATTTTTATCATCACCGATGTTACGAATCATTCCGTCACATATCGTATGTTCGGTTATGAGAACCACTATTCTCCGGATGATCACTTTCAGGATCTTAAGAGGATAATCGCCGCCATAGACGGCAAGGCATCACGTATCAATGTAATTATGCCCTTTCTCTACGAGGGCAGACAGCACAGACGTACCGGACGCGAATCCCTGGATGCCGCGTATATGTTCAAAGAACTCTCAAACATGGGCATCTCGAACTTCATTACATTTGACGCCCATGATCCCCGGATCCAGAATTCAGCGCCCTTTACCGGATTCGATAATTTCAATCCCATGTATCAGTTTGCCCGTACACTCCTTTCCAACGAACGCGATATGATCATTGACAAGGAACACACGATCATTATCTCTCCGGACGAGGGAGCAACGGACAGATCTATCTATTTTGCTTCTGTTCTGGGACTTGATGTGGGCGTGTTTTATAAGAGACGCGATTATACCAAACTCGTAAACGGAAAGAATCCTATCGTCGCTCATGAGTTCCTAGGTGAGAACATAGACGGCAAGGACTGTATAATAATCGATGACATGATCTCCTCGGGCGGATCTATGATAGACACTTCCCGACAGCTTAAGGAAATGAATGCCAAGAGAGTTTATATCTGTACCACTTTCGGTTTGTTTACGGACGGACTTAAGGCTTTTGACGAAGCATATGAAAAATGCTATTTCGATAAGATAATCACAACCAATCTGAATTATACCGATCCTGCGATCCTCGATCGTCCTTACTATCTGCAGGCGGATATGGGTAAGTTCATCGCCTCGATCATCGACTTCATGAACCACGACGCTCCGATGTCGGATCTGAGCACCCCTACAGACAAGATCCGTCAGATACTTGAACGATACAACAATCGCGAAGAATTTACTTTTTAAATCTTTGGGGACGGTTTGGATCACGGGGTCCAAACCGTCCCCTGATTTCACACGACATCAAACGCTATCTCAGCCTTAAAAAGATCCGCTTCGCTTCCGATCTCGAAGCTTCCTCCCATCAGTTCCGTAAGCGTCTTTGCTATCGACAGCCCAAGGCCCGATCCTTCGGTTGTCCGGCTTTCATCTCCCCTGATAAATCTTTCCGTAAGCTCACTCAGATCGGCAGGTAAAGGAGTATCGGACATATTTGTGATACGAAGAACAATTTTTTCGGTAGTGCCGGTCGCATTAAACATGTCAACGAATACCCTTGTGCCCGGCATCGCGTATTTGCATACGTTTCCGAACAGGTTTTCCATTACTCTCCAGAGAGATCGTCCGTCTGCCATCATTTCGGAACGGACCAGTCTGTCTGATCTGACCACTACGCTCAGATTCCTCTCCGACAGCTTTTCATCGAATTCTCCCAGAGCCTGTGTCACCATTTCGGGAAGGTTCATTTTGACCAGTTCGAGTTCCACATTGCCGCTGGAAACCTTGCTGGCCTCGATCAGGTCATCGGTCAGTGTCTTTAACCGCTGGGATTTTTCATCCAGTATCTCCACATATCCCCTCACGGTTTCATTGTCTATGTTTTCCCTCTTGATCAGATCCACATAGTTGATGATGGATGTAAGAGGCGTACGGATATCGTGACTTACATTTGCGACAAGCTCAGTCTTCATCCGTTCATCCTTCATACTCTGTTCCACGGCGCTTCTGACAGAGTCGCTTATGGAATTGACACATTCCGAAAGTTCCCTGTTGTCACCGTGCACCCTGGATGTATCGGATTTATATGCCAGATCACCGGAAATGATACGTTTCATTCCCCCAATGATATTCTCGCGGTCCCTGGTCTGTTTGAAAACAAAGACGCAGGCCAGTATATCGATGATGATAATAGACAGAATATCCAATACCGGCAGGATACCGGACGCAGCCATTGCAACAAGAAACAGATTAATAATACCGAGTCCCGCAAACGGCACCACGCTTCTTAGAAGTGTATTTCCGTTATCGTAAATCGAATATGCAATCTTACCGATCGCCCGGATGAGCTTATACAGAAAGCTCTGTTTCCATATATGTCTCCCCTTGATGCGTCTCACCAGAGAATAGTACAATCCCAGTATTACGATATCCAGTATAAATACCAGAATCCCACAGACCGCATAAGTATACGGACTGTCCTTGAATTCCATGATACTGTAGATCTTTTCGGAGTCGAGTCCGGTATAAACCAAAGCAGCGGTCACATACATGAAAAACAATATCAGACTGACGATCAGTATCCATAATTCGATCGGAGTATGATCGAATCCCGAAAATTTTATATACACATTTCCATCGGCATCGACAGTCCTGCCCTCATGTATCGTACAGATCACAAGCAGTATCAGATACAACAGTATACATACGGTCATGGCCAGAATAAGCTCATTTCGGTTGGGAATGATGGATGTATAATTTCTTGATGCCGATCTGACCGCATCATTTACCGGCATTGTCATATCAACGGCTATATATATTTTGGAATCATCACTGTAAGCATATTTATATTTCTGGATAAGCGTGTTGAATGTTGATTCCGTAACTGCCGTATTTGTGACATACATCATCCGGTCCGAATCATATCTGAGATATCTGCCGTAACCCTCAAAAAGCTTCGCAATAGTCTGATCCTGCATAATGGCATTGATCTCACCTACATTTGTGTATACCTCTCTGTCATCCCCTTCTCCCATTGTCACGCAGTAACGTATATTCGAATTGAGGGAATCAAAGTATTCCTGCATCTTGAGGTAATCCATATAATTTGTATACAGATCATCGGCGCATTCAAACAAAGCATTTGCCAGTTCATCATATTCTTCCCAATTTGAGGCATAATCCTGCAGGTTTTTTCCGTCCGTGGATTTATACCTGTTTATGACGATCTCTTTGCTGAATGCGGAATTAAGTTCCTCGTCAGCCGTATCCCCGGATTCCGTATCACCGGATGCTTCATACGAATAGTCATATCCGGTATCAAAATAACTGTCATACAGGAGATCATCGTAATGATCATTGTAAAATCCGGACATATCTCCCGTACCGTCGTCGCCATACAAAAGCGCGTTGGCTGATGCTGCCATTAAATCACTGTGTACGGTCTCGGTATGGAAGCCGTATTTTCTCCATTTCAGCAGGTCTCCGAGATAATATCTGGCGGTGATCTGTTTACCGGGTGTATAGGTTTCGGATTGTCTGGCGTTATACTGTACTATATCGATTATCCGGTCAGGATCATATACACCGCCCGTCTCCATTTGCGATCTGATGGTTACCAGTTTCAGAATATCCCTGGCTTCATAGCCGAAGATCGTATTAAACAGAACGGAATCCTCGTATTTTCGCCCCGCATCCGAGCCAAACTGTGTATGTATCTCGCGCCCGTTGTACCTGTTAACCACTACAACGGATTTCGAAATGAGCAGGATAGCTGCTACTGCACATAATGCTATCAGAAAATGCTGAAGGAGCTTCATTGCTCCCGTTCCGATCGTTTTCCCGGAGCCTCCGGTTTCGCGTTTTCTCTCCCTGGCCTCCTTTTTGGCTTTTTTCAACTCTTCTTTTTTAAGTCTTTTGTTTTCCTTTTCTATTTCCCTCATTGACATATTCTCGGACATGCGATCCTCCCCGATGCCGTTACATCTTCTCAGCTTTGTAGCCGATCCCCCATACTACCTTGATATATCTCGGATTTTTGGGATCAATCTCGACCTTTTCCCTTATGTGTCTTATATGCACAGCCACAATGTTGTCCGATCCGTATGCTTCCTCATTCCAGATGTTTTCATAGATCTGTTCCGAAGAATACACCTTGCCCGCATTACTGACCAGAAACTTCAAAATGTTGAACTCTATGGGAGTGAGTTTAACTTCATCATCATCCACAAACACCTGCTTGGTATCGTCGTTGATAACAAGACTTCCGGTGGAGTAAATGGCTGCCGACTCTGCGGATATACTTCCCAATGTGGTATATCGCCTCAGAGCGGATTTGACTCTGGCTACAAGCTCCAGCGGATTAAACGGCTTGGTAATATAATCGTCGGCTCCGATGTTAAGTCCGAGTATCTTATCCGCATCTTCGGATTTGGCACTCAGGATGAGAATGGGGATCGAGCTTGACTCCCTGATCTTCAGTGTGGCATGGATCCCGTCCATTTTAGGCATCATTATATCGATGATCAGCAGTTGGATATCCTCACTCTCCAAAAGCTTTACCGCTTCCTCACCGTCATAAGCCTTAAATACGGTATAACCCTCCTGATTCAGATAGATCTCAATGGCATCTACGATAGACTTATCATCATCGCATACAAGTATATTGGACATAACCTTTCCTTTCTGTGCATGATAGTATTATAAACACCGGATTTTAAAGAAAAACATCAGACAATTATGAAGAATTTCTTAAAGAGTCATTATCCCGTCAAAATACTCGCGCCATTTCCTGTTTACCGCCTCAGGGCGATAAGCCTTCATGGTGTTGCGTGCAGAACGGCCAAGTGCATCTGCATATGCGGGATCATCCATTATGTTAATGAGCGCACGTGCCAGGGCGTCTGAATCACGTACTCCGACAAGTATTCCGTTTTTACCGTTCTCGATCATCTCCGCGGGTCCTCCACAGGGGCAGTCCGTCGATATACAGGCAATGCCCAGACTCATTGCCTCCAGGAGTGTATTAGGCATTCCTTCGGTATCGGAGGTCAGAACAAATGCGTAAGCCTCCGTCAGCCTGTCCGCAACGTTACTGACCTGACCCGCAAACTCACACCGATCCTCAATGCCGGCATCCCCGGCACGTTTTATCAGGGATGCCTTTTGGGGACCTTCTCCGCACAGGATGAGCTTTGCATCCGGATGAGCCTTTAATACTTTCCCAAAAGCGTCTATCGCCATAGCCTGGTTTTTGTTTTCATCCAGACGACCGACCGTATATACGTTCAGTTTACGTTCTCCTTCGTATCTTTCCCGATCAAATGCCGGATTGACCGAATTGGGAAGGATCACGGAAGCCTTTCTCAGTCCGTATCTCAGGAACAATTGCTGTCTGTGTGTCTGCATTACGATACCGTCGGCATCACCGAAGAGAACCTGAAGAAGCAGTTTCATTATCGGTGTAGGGTATTCAAGCGTAGGTTCCGCCACAACCGATACCACTACACGTGTCGGAAGGAATGCCGAACAGACTATAGCCATAAAATTTGCCTTACCGATGGTGGTCATCAAAAGATCTGCATCAGTATCCCGTATGATACGGTGAAGCTTCATTATCCTGGCAAAGAAATTAAAGATACGTCCGTGCATCTCTTCTTCGGTAAGATCCGAAACAACCCGCGTTGCACCGTCGGGAAGCGGATACTCGTTTTCACGGATATACTGGGTTATCATTGTGACATCATATCCTGCGCTCAGGAAATATCCGGCCAGGTTGATAAACACCCTCTCTGCTCCTCCCTTGGACAGGGAACCGATATAAAAAGCAATGTGTCTGTGTGGAACATATCCTCTGTCCGAAACAGACGACAGCAAACGCGGCCATGCTGCTCCTGCCATAAACAGAAACCAGCTTCTTGCGATAAAGGGAGATATAAAATGGGCTTCCAGAACGGTAAATACGACCATTGAGATAAGCAGCTCAAAAGCGGCATAATCCTTCTGCCTGTAATAATATATGATCAGGACGATCACGGATATAACGGCTAGTATCCCCGGTATTATGCCAAACCACCAGAAGAGTCTGACGAACCCCATATCAAAATATTCGGTAAATCCGGGATCTCCGAACAGCTTCCAATTGGACAGTACTCCTCCTCCGTTTTCAAAGGGATAAATGGATTGGATACGTCCCGTGGTTATCCGGTTGAGAAACAGTTCAAATTCCGTCTGATCCTCCCACCATTTGGATGTTGCAGCCGCATAAACCGAAAACGCAATCGAAGCAAGGGTGATCAGGATGCCTGCAAGATATGTGATAAGGCTTTCACGAAATCGTCTGGAAATATCTCCCAGCAGCCCCAAAAATACAGTAAATACAAACATTATCAGAGCCGTACGGCATTTGCTCAATATGTAGACTATGATACCGAGCAGTAATATGAGCGGATACTCGATCCGTCGCATCCTGTCGTGATAAAGAAATACGAACAGAGCGGCAAGAAGCCAGATCTGAATAGCCCAGGTGTTGGAGCTGCCGAGACCGAATTCCAGCATATAAACGCCGGCCTTTTCACTGTATGTTCCGATCGACCCGACGTTACCGAGAAGTCCAAGGACCGACAGGATACCAAGCATAAAAATACCCAGCGTACTCAGGTAAAAGACGAATTTCAATGTCCGTTTCAGATCCATATCCTTCATCGCGATCATAAAAACACACGCACGGACGACTTCATCCTTGCCGCAGGATCTGTATGTGAATATTCCGAAAACAGCCAGAAGCGCGATAAATATCCATTCCCGTTTTGAATAACGGGTACAGATGCATTTTACGGTAAAGAAAATAAATGTGATCCTGAAAAGATAGCTTTGAATGGGATCGATCCAGTCAGACCGGTCCCACAAAAAGATCATGATCTCGCAAAACAGTCCTATATAAAAGAATATACGACCGACCTCCCTGATCCGGGGAGTATATAATTTATCGATAAACTTTCCACTGTCTGTCATTCCGAAAGGTGAAGCTTACGCAAAATAAGCTGCTTGATAAATTTTCTCTGGCGTTTTGCATGAATCCTGTATACGGATTTATATTCCTCTTTGGTAATTCCGAGATCACTTATATCCGAATACTTTCCGTTATAGCTTACGCAGACATCTATGAGCTTATCCCTGTATTCCTGGGTTTTATCCAGTTTGTATTTCTTGAAAAGATATCTGTGCTCATAGATGTTGATATCCTTATCCTGTGCAAGTGTATGACTGAGCTGTGTATTACTAACCCCTATGCATACAAGCGGTGATCTGTCATTAACGAAGCCACTGCCCTCGGACAATACCTGCATATAGAAATCGCTGTCTATGAGCCATCTGAGTTTTTCATCGAATCTTGCGTCGGTCTGTCTGAATATCACGGCCGAGGGCGAGCCGATGAACCCTCCCAGAAACAGATTCCTGTAATCCTGCTGAATAAGGGTTCTCTGTACCGGAGATATCGCCCGGTCATAGAAATCCGACAGATCCTCGGGATCGTTTTTGTTGATACTGACCTGTCTGGTGCCGGAAAACGCCAGATCCACATCTCTGTTCTCATCGAGCATTTCTACAAATCTGCCGAGACAGAGAGAATGGGTGAACCAGTCATCCTGATGCATGATCTTGACATAGGGTGATTTGGCCATAGAGATAGCCTGATTCCAGTTTTTTGCCGGTCCAAGCGGCTTTTTATTATGGACATACCGGATCGGAAGCTCAAAATCCTCCAGGAGATCCGAAATCTCCCTGCCCGGAGTATCGTCAGACAGAATAACCTCAAAATCCGTATACTCCGAATCATAGATCGATCCCAGAAGCCTGCGGATACCCTCCACGTCCTTATAGGCAGGTATACAAATGGAAACCTGTGACACTGTTAATCCCCTTATCTGTATTTTTTCCTTTCACTCGGATATATCAGATGTCTGTATTCCTTAAGATGTTCTCGCAGGTATTCCGGGTAAGTATCATCGATCGGAACGATCCTGAAATCAGATTCACGACCAAGTATATCCGAATGATTCTTGATGTTTTTACCGACACTCCATAGTATCCTTCTCTTATTATACTCCTGATGCGCAGCAGATCTTATCTTAAATCTGGCTCTGGCGGCCGCGGATTCGTGCTTGCTGCCACCCATATAAGAGAAATGCCATCCCCCTTCGGGAACCCTGATCATAAGCGGTTTCTGTGCCTTGTCACGTAGCTGCTCCGTCGTAAGGGTTTCGAGCATGCTGACCGAACAGATTTTTGTACCGAGCCAGCGTCTGTCACTCCCTTCGAAACCGTCGAATTCGCCGGTAACACTCAGCAGATTACCGGATTTTTCTTCCATGTCTATATATACATAAAAGTTTCTCTGGGCAAGTGCATAGATCTTAGAAGGATCAAAATTCTCAAGCACCTTTTTGACGGCAACGGGATTTGGGATCTCATCCACATCGGAAAAAATGATAATATCATCGGGGTTGGCATTTTTAAGTCCTCTCGCTACCGCACATTTCTGATGTGAATCTCTGGTGAAGGTATCGCAGTCCATGGGAGTATCGTCTACTATATTGTGGATGATACGGTCCGCAAACTCTTTATAATCGGATTTATGCTCGTTATAATACAGTTTCTTCGGCTCTCCCGAAAAGGTTACGGTGGATTCGCTGATCACAAACCTGTCAGCGATACCGCCCATCACATGGAGCCTCATCTTTAGTATGTCCAATTCGTTAAAAAACTGAAAACAATCGTATACCATTTTTCTCTCACTTGTTAAAAGTCTTTTTGATCTTCTTTTTTACACGTTTCAAAAGGACGGGTTCTCCCCTGAATCTCGGATAACTGCTGTTGGTTCCCGCCCATTTGTGGAAAGCGAACGGGGTTATCCCCTCAATCTCCGGGATCATGGTCTCGTGTGAAAAATACTTTGCGACCTCGAGCGGTGCGATCCGCATTCCCGCTTCTTCTACAAGATGCCTGTTCTTGACACACAAAAAACCGTCTTCATGATAATACCCATGATCTGCTTCAAAAGGTATGCCGGCAGTCCGGGGAAAATCGATCAGTCTCTTTGACCTGAATCCAACGCTGTTTCCCACCCGCGACAGTCTGCCGTATTTATCCCTGTAGGTAAAGTCATCATGCGGATCCGGCCACGGGGCGCCTATATAGTCATAATCCAGAAATTCATCTCTGAAGCACTCCGGATGAACGATAAAGCCGTCATAATGAACGATACACGCAAATTCGGTATGAATATGATCTCCCAGCTCGTAAAGCATTTTGTAATTGAAATCGTCGATATTGTTTAATCTGTCCGTATGTGAATATCTGATATTGTGCGGCAGATAAACAGGTTTTTTGTGTGTGATAAGCACCGTATCTCCGAAATCTATCCCCCGCATGGAATACTTAAGAGCCTGAACCGTCTCATATACACAGACGCTGGTCATGGCACACAGCGTTACATTTTTAAGTTGAAGTTTTCCGTTAATGAATTCCATCTATTTTGAGTTAAGTCTGAGCGGCAGTCTTATATTCCTGTTGAGGATCATAGTAGTTTCATATAACAGCGGCGATGCAATATACAGCTTCATCTTCTTCCGATCATTGGGTTTGGCGCAATCTATTGAGTAAATCTCGTCAAATCGACCTTTTCCGGACCGGATATAATTATCAAGTGTTCTGAGGTGTGACTTTCTGTCCGGGTCGGAGCCTGTATATATCTGATCGACAAATCCAAGAAGTTTTTTATACAGGTGATAGTCCGAGATCAGCGCAAGATCATGCCTGCCGATCGCTTCAAGATAAGCGCTTCTGTCATACAGATTCGGTATCAGATCGGTAAAGATCCTCGGGTTGATCCCCATGTTCATGATCGAGGCTGATCTGTCACAGATATAATTATGATGTGCTCTGTCGATATATACACTCCTGGCGGGTCTTGAAAGGAGTTTAGGGGTATAGAGCATATCTTCATACCATCTGTCCGGAAATCTGAGATCATTTATCAGACTCCTTTTATACAGCTTGTTCCAGGCGGAATTCTGGATGAGCACAGCCTCGTCTTCTATGAGGAACTGTTTAAGCATCTCCTGTGAATCATATACGATGACCTTATCCGTTGATTTGTCGGAAACTGAGTTGTTCTCAAAGATCAGTCTGTATCTGACTGCGCAAAGCTCCGCATCCTCGCTTATTAGGACGGAAAGCATATGCTCATACATATCCTTATCGATATAATCATCTCCGTCAAGAAAACAGATATAATCGCCTGTTGCAGCCTCGATCCCTGCATTTCTGGTCGTATACAGGCCGCCGTTGGGTTTATGATATACTTTGATGCGGCTGTCCTTACGTGCATATTCGTCACAGATATCTCCGCTGTGATCCGTGGAGCCGTCATCAACGAGGATTATCTCCAGATTATCATAGGTCTGAACCAGGATCGAATCTATCGAACGAGGCAGATACGCTTCGCTGTTATATACTGCGACACATACCGAGACCAGCGGATGTACGTTTTCCGGTATGGCCGCAAATCTGTAATCTTTATATTCTTTCATAAAAATCCGCTAATCTCCAAATGCCTTCATCCAGTTCTATCGTGATCGGATTGCCGAATTCGGCCTCGTAACGAGTAATATCAAGTATATTGACCGGAACATCCACGTGTCTGGCGCTTTTTTTCTCGATCCTCGGTCTGACATGAAGCACATATGCAACCGATTCAACTATATCGGATACGGTTCTGCCGACACCGCTGCCAAGATTATACAGCCGGTATTTTGCCGAATCCGAGGCTATATTAAGAATGCCCTGTATCGCATCATCAATATAGATATAATCACGGACAACAGATCCGTCCCCATATATCTCGATGGGCTCTCCGTGCAGGAACTTCCATGTACAGGCTGCCACAAGTCCCTGAACGCCGTCGGGGCGCTGATGGGGGCCGTAAGGATTCGAAAGCCTGACGATCCGGTAATCGAGCTTATACAGTTCCCTGTACAGATAGAGATATTTCTCTATGACCAGTTTTTGAATACCATAGCCGGATATCGGATTGGTAGGATCGGCTTCACTCAGTACTCCCTTGTGTTCCCTGCCGTAAACGGTTCCTCCGGAGCTTAAGAAAACAACTCTGCCAACCTTATGCTTCACACAGGCATCCAGAAGCTTTACCGTAGCCAGTACATTATCCTCAAGCTCGGTAACGATACGCTGATCGGAATTTGACGGACATGTGGTCGATACCAGATGATACACGATATCTGTCCCGTCAAGAGCATCGCATATCTCGTCATTTAAGTCCTTTATACTGCCGTAAATGACCCTGGCTCCTCTTTCTTCCACAAAAGACAGGTCTTTTCCCGGCAGATCCACACATATGGGTCTGATGTCGTCCTTAAGCAGTCTGTAGGTAAGATTCGTGCCTATAAAACCCGCTGCTCCGAATATCATTACCCTGTTTTGTTTTTTGTTTGAAAACGTTATCATTGTTCAAGTACCAAAAATGCAGCCATATTTCCTCTTTTGCCGTCCGAAGCCCTGTGTGAAAAGAAAAGCTCCCGTTCGGAAAAAGTACACATCCCCGAAACCTCTATGTGATCCCCGGGAATGCCGGCCTGTATCATATACTGTCTGTTTGCTTCGCAAAGATCGAGCTGGTATTTCCCCGGTTCCTTACCGTTTTCCAGCATCCCGGGATAACTGTCAGGAAAAGCCCTGCGAAAAGCATCTGCAACGACCTCGCTTACTTCGTAGTGATCCTTACATATCGAAGGTCCGATGGCGGCATAAATATCCGACGGATCGGTACCGAATTCTCTGCACATGCCCTCGACCGTTACCTTTGCCATGCCGGCTGCGGTGCCGCGCCATCCGCTGTGAGACAATGCTATCGTGCGTCTGACCGGATCAACAAAATACAAAGGAACGCAGTCGGCATAAAATGTGACCAGAGCGATGCCGGGAACATCGGTCATAAGACCGTCAACGTCGCTCCACTCCTGATCATGCAGTCTGCCGTCATCAAAAACGTGTTCTTCCGTAACCCTCATAACATTGGTTGTATGGGTCTGATGGGTCCTGACCATATGATCACAGGCTACACCGACAACCTCGGAGATTATATCAAAATTTCTGTATATGTTCTCCGGATCATCACCGTTGGTAAATGAAAGGTTCATCGAACTGTGATAACCGGTGCTTACCCCTCCTGTCCTGGTTGTAAAATAATTCCGGACACAGCCCAGATCATCCAGGCTTTTGAAGGAAAGATATTTAACTTGTCCGTCAGTATGCAGGATCATTATTGCCTCTTGGGAATGTAATCAAATGCGTTGCGTATCCAATCGATCTTCGAACCGTCCATTGCGATTACGTCATATCTTATCTGAACATCACTGCCGATATTATGAGTCAGCATATAAACGTCCGAAACACGACAGATCTTAAACTGTTTACGCAGGTTCACGGAATCTGCCGCAAAGCCTTTATCACCGGTTTTTCTGTATTTTACTTCAAAAAACACGAGATCATCACCATCAAACCCGATAAGGTCCACCTCTCCGGGCTTGACACGGTAATTTGTCTCAATAATATCTATTCCATTATCTTTAAGAAAAAGTGCAGCATATTCTTCGTGCGATCGGCCTATCTCAACTTTATTCATCAGCAACGTCTTCCGTAACAAAATACATGGCACATAAGGCCGTACATCACCTGAGCTTCACATTTCTCGCGGCATCGATCTTGGCTTTTATCTTATCCATGGAATCGACAAAAACAAGGATCTCGGCAACGACTTCATACAACTCCGGAGGGATCATCTCTCCGATCTCCAGCTTGGATAAGGTATTTGCAAGCTTAGAATCCTGATGTACCGGAACCTTGTTCTCTTTAGCCTTTTCTATTATCTTTTCTGCCAGCTGACCCTTACCGGAGGCAATTACTATCGGGGCTTCCTTATCCGGATCATACTCAAGTGCAACGGCTGTTTTTACTTTTGGCTTTCTGTCTGCGGCCATATCATGCCCTCGCGTCAAAATTAGTCATTGCGATCGGAACAGCCGGCTTATTATCCTCCATGATCTCTTCCATCATATTGGTCATCTCTTCCCTTTTGGACATTTCGGCCGTACAGGTATACCCGCGTTTCTCAATCCTGGCATTAAGTTCATCTATATGCGCTGCGATAAGATCCAGAGATTCATCATCCGGCAGATAAAAATGCGTATTTACATGATTTGACGAATTCATGGTCACATACACATCCGTAGGCCCCAGATGATCCATATCCAGATGAAGCAGTGCCGAAACATTTCCGTCTTTGGAGGCCATATGCTTTTTGTTGCTGTACACATAGAGTTCGCCGTGAGCATCATTCCCACTCAGCTTCATCGGAAGCTGAACATAATTGAACATATTATTCAGCTCATTCATAAAGTTCATGTTTTTATTGAGCTCATTTATATTCTGTGCAAGCGGTGAATCTGCTTTGGAGTTGTTGTTCAGAGCATCCAGGATCCTGTTGGTCTGCTCGGTCATTCTCTTATAAAGGTCCTCTACGGATTTTTCTTCCCCCACCTGTTTGGGTGTAAGCTTCCATTGATTGTTTACGGCATTCTGCAGGATAGTGCTCATGGGCCTGGAGCTGATCAGGTCAAGCACGCTTTTGGTGACCGCATTCTTATTTACGATTGCGGCTTTATCCAATGCATTTTCCAATGCTTCGGCATCAACGGAGTCTGTTTTAAGTGCGCTCAAAAAATCAAGTCCCACCGAGCCGCTGTGGGGTTCGTTCTGCACCGGTTCCTGTGAAACGGTATGACCGGCCGACGGAAGCGGAATATCTTCGAGCGAGGAGGATCTTATGTTTTCAGCCTGTACCGATGCGTTTTCTCCGGCAGCACCATTCGTCACGTTATCGGAGACAATCTGATCCGAAACAGGAGTTTTCGCCATTCCCTCCCGTTCATTAGCGGCGGAATTGATGATATCGTCCAGTACGAACATAATATCCGAAAGAGAGACTTCTCCGCCCGCTATACTCTGTCCGAAAGCCGGATCGATCCCGCTCTGCGTCAGAAGATCGGTCAGTTCCGTAAGCTCGCTCCCGGATAATATCTGACTGACCGGAGTCTGCATACCCGAAAGGATCATTTCGCTCTCATCCATCTCAAGGATCGCACCCTGCCCCGTAAAGATATCCAGCATGTCTCTGGTCATATCTATCGCAGCCTCGGTGTTTCCGCTGTTTATCAAATCCGAAATGGTCTGTGGTACCATATCCATGATCTCGTTTACCGCAGAGCTTATCTGATGCTCGTAATTCAGATATGAATCAAACTGGGCCATATTGTCGGCCGTAGGTTCAATGCCGAGGTGCGTAAGCGCAACCGCCTTGGATATGTCCGAAGCGGCTATATCATTTAACATCGAAGACATCTGAAGGAGTTCATTTTTGCCTATGGACATCCCCTGCTCCATCATTGAGCTGACCATGTTCATACTGCGCTCATTGATGGCAATGCCTGCGTTGATAAGAGCTGTATTGACGGGACTGCCGAGATCCGTATTTGTAAGCAGAGGCGATAGCGTAACTCCGGATCTGTCGGAACTCATTACAGTAAATGCTACCGTGGACCCCACGGGAAGTTCCGCGGAAATATCGAGCCTCGCGGTGATCTCATTATTACCGCCCAGATCTATCCGTACTTCATTGCCGTCTTTTGATATTATTTTCCCGGACAGGATATCACCGCCGTTTAAACCCGACAGGGAAGAGCCTCCGGATCCGGATTGACCGCCCTGCTGCTGCGGAGTAACATTTCCGGAATTGCCTGTCTGCATTCCGGTACGGATATTCAATTGCGGATTATACCCGTTAATTATCATCCGACAAAATTCCCGATAAAGCTTCGTCTGTGAATGGGAACAGGTCCCAGCTCTTTAAGTGCCGCTATATGCTCAGCCGTACCATAGCCCTTGTTTTTTGCAAATCCGTATCCGGGATAGATCTTATCATATTCTTCCATCATATGATCTCTTGTGACCTTTGCAACGATACTTGCAGCCGCTATGCTCATTGACTTTGCATCGCCTTTTACGATCGGAACCTGCAGAATCGTCACTCCGGGGATCGTGACCGCATCGTTTAAGCACAGATCCGGCCGGGGATCAAGCTTACCGATAGCCTCACGCATTGCTTCATAGGTCGCATTCAGAATATTGATCTCATCGATACGTTCCCAGGAAGCCTCACCTATCCCGACTGAGACCGCTTCCTCCATGATCTGCGAATAAAGGGTCTCTCTTTTTTTTTCGGACAGTTTCTTGGAATCGTTAATATACAGGATCCGACTGTCTTTGGGAAGGATGCATGCACATGCGACCACAGGTCCCGCAAGAGGGCCCCGTCCCACCTCATCTATCCCGCAGATGAATTCATATTCCGAATATTCTTTTTCGTAGGAAGCCATCTGTTCCAGACGCTCCAGTTCCTTCTGAAGCTTCAGCTGTCTCTTTCGTTCGGCTTCTTCCTTTGCGGTACTCATTTGATACTGTCCACCTTTCCGGCACTGTGGAGCGGCCACATACGTATCCAGGCCCTGCCTACAATGATGGACTTATCTATCGGCCCGACCTGTGACGCTCGTGAGTCGGAAGAATTATTACGGTTATCACCCAGTACAAAATACTCATTCTCTCCGAGTGTAATGGGATTGGAGGCTATACCCGGACTCTCCATCTGTTCAAAGCCGTAATGCTCCTCGAGAAGCTGACCGTTGATGTAGATATTGCCGCTGTTATCGATCTGTACCGTTTCACCCGGCAGTCCGATAACCCGTTTTACGTAATAAGTATTCTTTTCATGAACGTACTTAAAGACGATCACATCAAATCTGTCCGGATCTCCGAATCTGTAGGAAATCTTATCTACCAGCAGATTATCGCCGTCAAACAGTGTATCCTCCATGGAACGTCCGTTTACTATAGTACGCTGTGCCACAAAATGTACAAACAGATATGACACGATCAGTACGATCAGAAGATAAATCGAAAACGAAACAAACTCTCTTACTTTATCACTCATGACACACCTCTAAATTAATTTTTCCGAGTCTTCCGGATCTGAAATCATCCAAAAGGCCGATCCTGCCCCGTTCATAATCATATTCACCGCCTTTAGCCAGACATCCGAGTCTTTCACAGACGGCATCCAGTGTATTACCGCCATAACGTTCATTCATATTATCCGGATAATACTCATTCAGATAGCCCACCAGATAGTCACACAGCTCTTCACGGCTGACAACATCATCATTTATCGATCCCACAAGGGCAAGATTTCTGCCCACAGCCTGATCTTCGAATTTGGGCCATAGAATTCCCGGAGTATCAAGCAGCTCCAGCTGCTTATCGATACGGATCCACTGATTGCCCTTTGTTACTCCCGGCTTATCCCCGGTTCTTGCACCTGCCCTGCCGGCAAAGGAATTGATAAAAGTGGATTTACCGACATTTGGTATACCGGCGATCATTGCCCGTACCGGTCTGTTTTTGATACCACGTCGTCTATCACGTTCGATCTTTTCCGCACAGGCTTCGAAACACTTGTCCCGGATCACTGCCCTGGCCGTGTTTTTACGCGCATCCATCGGGATTGCGATCAAACCGTCCCTTTCAAAGAATCCGGTCCATTTCTTTAATTCCCTGCTGTCTGCCAGATCGGACTTACCCAGGATTATGATCCTGGATTTGCCCTGCGTCAGTGTTCCTATATCGGGATTTCTCGAACTAAACGGGATCCTGGCATCCACAAGCTCGATCACCAGATCGACCAGCCTGATATCGTCCTTCATCTGACGAAGGGCTTTGGTCATATGTCCCGGGTACCATTGAATATTCATATTTTTGAAACTACTCCACCAGTTTGATCCGACCGTCGGAACCCGGTATAACAAGCCAGGCTTTACCGATGATGTTGCTTTTGGAAACCGGACCTATATTGCCGGATCTGGAGTCCTCGCTGCTGTTGCGGTTATCTCCGAGCACAAAATACTCATCTTCTCCGAGTTTAAGCGGTGAATCAACCATTCCCGGATCGAGCATCTGATCGTATGCATCCATTGATTCTATAAAAATACCGTCAATCTGAAGTCTGCCCTCCACTATCTGAACGGTTTCACCGGGCAGTCCCACGACTCTCTTGGTATAATAATGCGAAGCGGAATTACCATAGGGCAAAAATACGATCACATCATTTCTCTGCGGATCCGAGATCATATATATCATTCTGTTAATTAGTACCTGCCCGGAAGAAGGCAGCCCCGGTTCCATGGAATCGCCGATGATCCCTGTCCTTCCTCCGAATACGTAGGTAATGGCCAGTGCCAGGAAGATACAGACGACCGTGGCGATAACCATCTCCAGGATACTCTTCACGAGAGCCTTATTAAGCTTTTTCTCCTTCTCATAAAAAACGAGACCCTTATTCTTTATCATATCATTGTACCATGGATGTATTTCTACGCTCGATTATATATCAAATATCAAAAAATATAAAGGCACGGCCGGAATACGACCGTGCCCTGATCGATCATGGTTACTGTACGGTCATCGGATCAGAAATGGCTGTACATAAAGTACTTGTATCCCAGAGGGTTCGAGAAGAAGCCCTGGATATTCTCATCGATCATAAAGATATCGGTGTAGAAATACAGAGGGCAGATGCAGCCTGTATCCATAAGCAGATCCTCAGCTCTGTGAAGCAGCTGATATCTGGTCTGATCATCCTCGCAGGATTTGATATCGGTGATCAGAACATCATAGGTCTCCGCCCAGGTGCCGTTCTCAACCTTTGTATCATAGCCGAGATCCGTAAGATCGAGCGAGTAAGCCTTTACGGACTCATGAGCTCCCTTACCGAACTGTACATCATTATTACCCGAAGCGGTAACCCACATATCCAGGAAGCAGATAGGATCGTTATAATCTGCGAGCCAACCGTTTCTTGCGATAGAATAATCACCTTCCTTACGTGTGTTAAGGAATGTTGCCCACTCCTGATTCTCCAGATTCATGGTTATGCCAACGCTTGCCATTACACTCTGCAGATACTCACCGATGGCCTTGTGACCCTCACTTGTGTTGTAGAGATAAGTAAGTGTGGGGAAATCCGTAAACTGCTGTGTAGCCTCATCAAATGTATAGTATTTCTTAAGAGTTTCCATTGCGCTATTCCAGTTGGACTCATATGCCGTAGCGGCTACATCATAATATCCGGGGAAGCTGTTGCCGCCGGCATTCTTGTAGAATTCGGAACCGTCAGCATCTGTCATACCCATTGCAACAAATGAAGAAGCTGGAACCTGTCCGGCCTGTCCGATCTCTTCTACGATGTAGTTGCGGTCAAACAACAGGGAGATGGCATTTCTGATCTCAGCCTTGGCTGCTTCTGCTTCTGCTCCCGTTAATGAGCTTCCTGCGGGAAGAATCTCTTCGTTGATATTCCAGCATACGTAATAGGTACCGATCTGGCCTTCCACAAAGAAGTTATCGGGATAATCAGCCTTAAGTGAAGCGATCTCGTTTGTAGGTACATCATCGATCATCTGCCAGTCACCGTTCTTGAAGTTGGTCAGCATGTTGTTGGCATCATCGGAAAGATAGAAATTGATCTGCTTCATGGTGATGTCAGCTGCGTCAACATACGAATCGTTCCTGGTAAGTGTTATTACCGAATTGTGCTTCCAGTCGCTCATTATGTAGGGTCCGTTGCAGACATATGAAGAAGCGTCTGTTGCCCACGAATCATTGGAAACGACATCCTCTCTTACGGGGAAGTATACCGGGAAAGCAAGCAGCTCGTTCCAGTAAGCAACCTTGTTCTCAATGGTAACCTCAAGAGTCTTGTCATCAAGCGCATGAACGTTGAGCTCTGCATCGGGATTATTGGGATTACCCTCATCATCAACATCCCATACTTCATCATATCCGTCTACAACCTCGAACATATAGCCGTAATCGGCTGCCAGTTCGGGAGAAACCGCTCTTTTCCATGCGAATTCGAAATCACCGGCTGTAACGGGCTTGCCGTCCGACCAGGTGAGTCCATCCTTAAGGGTATAGGTGTAGGTTACGGTACCGTCTGCGTTTACCACGCCCTCGGGAAGCTCTGTTGCCGCATCGGGAACGATCTCAAAGCCTCCGTTTGCTCCCTGCTCCCACTTGGCAAGACCGGAGAACAGATGTACAAGCATTGTAGCTCCGTCAACCGCACTGTTAAGCGCGGGATCAAGTGTGTCAGGCTCCGATGCGATACAAACATTCAGAGAATCCGTTGATGCTGCAGTGGTTTCAGCTGCTGCGGTACCTGCAGCTGCTGTAGTATCTGCAACTGTCTGATCTGCGGCTGCGGCAGTATCCTCCTCCTGTGCTGCGGCTATATCCTCCGCAAGCTCAGCAGGTGCATCTCCGCCCTGAGCCGAATCACCGCAGGCTGTCATGCTGACAACCATAGCTGCTGACAGTATTACTGCCATTAACTTTTTTTTCATAATGTTTTCCTCCTGTAAAATCTATATCACAAGACTCATGGTTTATATGAGACTTACGATCAGTTTATTTCGCCCGTCATATGACAGGCAGTAAATCTGCCGGGTTCGACCTCCTTAAGCACAGGCATGCTTTCCGAACATTTAGCGGTAGCATAGGGACACCTGGTGTTGAAGGGACATCCCTTCGGAGCATTGAGAGGACTTGGGATCTCTCCGGTAAGAGCAATGCGTTTGTTTGCTCTTGCTATCCTGGGATCCGGTACCGGAACCGCGCTCATCAGTGCCTTTGTATAGGGATGAAGCGGTTTGTCGCAGACATCAGCCGCATTGCCCAGTTCTACCATATGACCGAGATACATTACCGCTATCCTCTTTGAAATATGGCGCACGACAAGCAGGTCATGTGCGATGAACAGATATGTAAGTCCAAGCTCGTCCTGCAGCTTCTCAAACATATTGATGATCTGAGCCTGTATGGAAACATCAAGCGCCGAAACCGGCTCATCACAAACTATAAAATCCGGGGAGGTGGCGAGTGCACGTGCTATACCTACACGCTGTCTCTGGCCTCCCGAAAACTCATGTGCGTATCTCGCCGCATGCTCGGAATTGAGTCCGACCTTGTCCATCAGATCAAGTATACGGTCACGTCTTTCGTTTTTATCCTTTACAAGATGCTGAACATCCAGCGGCTCACCGATGATATCAGCTACGGTCATTCTGGGATCCAGCGACGAATACGGATCCTGAAATACCATTGTTGCCTTTTCCCTGAATTTCCGGATCTCCTGTCTGGTTCCTACCTTTTCACCCTTGAAATAAACCTCTCCGGATGTAGGCCTGTACAGATGAAGTATGGTACGTCCCGCCGTGGTTTTACCGCAGCCGGATTCTCCGACGAGGCCTAAGGTTTCTCCGTTTTCGATATCAAACGAAATATCATCAACCGCCTTAAGCATCTGGGTCTTAAAAAAACCGTTGTTTATCGGGAAATACTGCTTAAGATTCTTTACCTGTAAAAGAGGCGTCTGCCTGCTTGTATTTTCACTCATACTATTACCTCTCATTCATCCAGCAGGATGCGATATGCTCAGCTCCAAGCGTCTTGATATGCGGAGCCTGTCTGATGCATATCTTCATTGCCGCATCGCAGCGAGGGGCAAAGGGACAGCCCGCAGGCATATTAAGCAGGTCGATCGGAGTACCCGTGATGGGCTGTAGCTGCGAGCCTGCCATTTCGGCAGTCGGAATTGAACGCAGCAGACCCTTGGTATACTCATGCGCAGGATTATAGAAAACCGCATCCGCACTGCCCCTTTCGCAAACTGTACCCGCATACATGACCATGACCTCATCACAGAGCTGCGCAACCACGCCAAGGTCATGAGTGATCATAATAATGGCCATGCCGGTTTTTTTCTGAATATCCTTCATCAGCTCGAGTATGCCGGCCTGTATCGTGACATCCAATGCCGTAGTCGGCTCATCCGCGATCAGGATATCCGGCTCACATGCCAGAGCCATAGCGATCATAACACGCTGACGCATACCCCCCGAAAACTCGTAAGGGTATTGATTTATACGCTTTTCCGGCTCATTCACGTTTACAAGCTTGAGCATTTCGATCGCTCTCTCCCTGGCCTGCTCACGGTTTCTGTCGGTATGAAGCAGTATTGCTTCCATCAGCTGATGCCCTATGGTATATGTGGGATTCAGGCTGGTCATCGGATCCTGAAAGATGATCGAGATCCTGTTGCCTCTGATGGTTTCCATCATACTCTCTGGTGCGCCCACAAGCTCAATATTGTCATATTTAATGGATCCGGAGACTATCCGTCCCGTCTTGGCCAGTATCTGCATAATCGAATATGCGGTAACCGATTTTCCGGAGCCGGACTCTCCTACGATGCCGAGCACCTGGTTTCTGTCCAGTGTAAAGGACACACCGTTAACGGCTTTAACCTCACCGGCATCCGTAAAAAATGAAGTATGCAGATCCTTAACTTCCAATAATGCCATTTCTGATCACACACCTTTCAACCGTTCAACTTAGGATCAAATGCATCTCTCAACCCGTCACCGAACAGATTGAGTGAAAGCACTATCAGTGAAATAACTATTGCCGGGATCACCAGTCTGTAGGGATAAGAGGTAATGCCGTTGAGAGCATCCGAAGCAAGCGAACCGAGCGAAGGCATGGGTGCGTTGACTCCCAGCCCCAGGAACGACAGATAGCTCTCTGTGAAGATCGCACTCGGGATCTGCAAAGCCGTGGATATGACTATAACGGAAATACAGTTCGGGATCAGATGTCTGGTGATGATCCAGCCGCCGCCCGCACCTGCAGCCTGTGCCGCAAGCACATATTCCTGTTCTCTGAGTGACAGGATCTGTCCGCGGACAAGTCTTGCCATGGAAACCCAGTAAAGAAGTGCGAATACTATAAACAGTGAAATGATATTGGCTCCGATCCTGGCCAGAGCCGTTCCCTCCAGGCTGTCACCTATAACGGTCTTCAGAACCGTGGCCAAAAGAATTACCATCAGCATATCCGGCAGCGAATATATGATATCGACTATACGCATGATTATAAGGTCGACCTTGCCTCCCGCGTAACCGGATATCGCTCCTACAAGCAGTCCGATCATCAGTACGATCAGGGATGCAAAGAACCCTACCGCAAGTGAGATCCTGGTACCGTACACGACCCTGATAAAATAATCCCTGCCGGCAGAATCGGTGCCGAAAAGATGCGGAAAGATCTTTTCTCCCGCTTCCATCCTGGCCAGCTCGGTAGTCGAATAGGTCATGGGACTCAGATTCTGAAATGAGGGATCTACAGGCTTGCCCGGATTCATACCCAGCATCGCCTCGTATTTATAGGGCCAGAACGCGGGAATGATAAGCGCGGATAAGGTGATGATCACGATAATCACAAAGCTGACCATTGCAACCCTGTTTTTTCTAAGACGCCTGATACCATCCTTAAAGGCTGTAGTCTGTGGTCTCATTTTGACCATATATTCTTTTTCGGATTCATCAGCCGGTTCAAAATCCTGACTGTTCAGAGAATAATTAATCTTTTCACCCATGGTGCAGATTTCCTTCCGTTATTCGAGTGTGATCCTTGGATCTACCACCTTATAAAGTATATCGCTGACCAGATTCATGATCACAATCAAAGAAGCCAGTACGATCGTAGTCCCCATTATCATCGTATAGTCACGGTTTGTAATGCTTGATACATAAGCTCTTCCTATACCGGGTACGGCAAATATCTGTTCAACTACGAGAGATCCCGTAACAATATAGGCAAGCATCGGACCGAAATAGGTGATAACGGGAATAAGCGCATTTTTGAGCGCATGTCCGAAAATAATGCGTCCGCCTGACACACCCTTGGCCTTGGCTGTACGGATATAATCCTGTCCGAGGACATCAAGCATCGAAGATCTCGTAAGCCTGGTTATATAAGCCATAGGATAAAGCATTAGCGTAATGATCGGCAGTACAAGTCCTCCGTGTGAAGCGCCGTTAGCGGGAAAGACATGCAGCTTTATCGCAAAAGCGATCAGAAGCAGAGATCCCATGATAAAGGACGGCATGGATACAAAGGCTGTTGTTATCACCATGATGATCCTGTCAAGAACCGAATTACGTCTGAGTGCCGCGAAGGATCCGAGTATTACTCCGATAAACAGAGCAAGAAATGCGGCAATAAGCCCGAGCTTTGCGGAGGTCTTCATGCCGTCGGCGATAATATCGATCACCATACGGCCGCGTTGCTTAAGAGACGGTCCGAATTTAAACTGGATCACATCCAGCAGATAGGTCTTATACTGAACCATAAGCGGCTTATCCAGTCCGTATTTTGCTTCCAGCGCTTTCATGACCGCTGCCGACACGGCTTTTTCACCGGTAAAGGGCCCGCCGGGAACAGCATGCATGATAAAAAACGTTATGGTTATTACCACCCATACCGTAAAAACGGCAAGCAGAATACGTTTGATTATGTATTTAAGAGTTTTAGGATTCATCTGAATACCTCAAAATCCGTATGCATAACAAAAAAGGGTTAAGGTGAATCGTTTAATCAAGCATCCACCAATAACCCCAATTTTGCGTGTACAGAATTATTTTACCTTCTCTTTAACCTTTGCAGCCTTACCTACTCTGCCGCGAAGATAAGTAAGCTTTGCACGTCTTACCTTACCGTGTCTTACTATCTCAACCTTCTCCACGAGGGGTGAGTGTACGGGCCAGGTCTTCTCCACACCTACACCGTTAGAATTCTTACGTACGGTAAAGGTAGCTCTTGCGCCTGTTCCCTGAACTTTGATGATGGTTCCTTCAAATATCTGGATCCTCTCCCTGTTACCCTCTTTGATCTTGCCGTGTACCTTGACGGTATCACCGACATTGAGCTCGGGAGCTGTTTCCTTTAACTGCTCTTTCTCGATCTCTTTAATAATTTCGCTCATAATTTCCTCCTTAATGTGTATCCTCATCCGGATGAAGCTTAATGTATGCCTCATACAGATCCGGACGTCGCACCTTGGTTCTTTTTAATGATTCCTGATGTCTCCATGCGTCAACCTTTGCATGATCCCCGCTTATCAGGATTTCGGGAACCTTCATTCCCATCCATTCTTCCGGTCTGGAATACTGCGGATATTCCAGCAATCCGTCAGAGAAACTTTCATAATCCGTGCTGGTATCATTGTTCAGCACTCCGGGAATATTCCGGGCTATTGCATCGATCATGACCAATGCCGGCAATTCACCGCCTGTCAGTACATAATCACCTATCGATATCTGATCGGTAACTATGGTCTGAAGTACTCTCTCATCTACGCCCTCATAGTGTCCGCAGAGAAAGATCAGATGATCCTCTTTAGCCAGATCGACAGCCATCTGCTGAGTAAATGTTTCACCCTGAGGCGTAACATATATAACCCTTGGGGCAGCTCCCTCTCCGACTATGGCGCGGTAACAGTCATAAATGGGCTGTGCCTGCATCAGCATTCCCGCTCCTCCGCCGTACGTGTAGTCATCCACGCGTCCGTGTTTGTTAGCGGTATAATCGCGTATGTTAACGCTTTCAATACTGATAAGGCCTCTGTCCGATGCCCTTGACAGGATCGATACGCCCGCCGCACTGTCGATCATCTCCGGGAAAAGGGTCATAACGCTGAACCTTGTCATATCAGTCCCTCCAGCAGATGGACCTTTATGAATCCCGATTCGACGTCAACCTCCATGATACAGTCTTTTATAGCCGGTATCAACAGCTCGGTCCCATCGTGATCCACTACATATACATCATTTGCTCCGGTAGCCAGGACATCTGTAATGATTCCAAGCTCCTCTCCGGTGTCTGTAAGGCATTTAAGTCCCATCAGGTCCGATACATAGTATTCATCCTTTGACAGCTTCACCGCATGTGAGCGGTCGACCGTAAGAGATGCCTTGATCAGATGTTCCACCTTGTTGATGTCATCATATTCTTCAAATCCTATGATCACAAATTGTTTAAAGAACTTGACGCTGCGGATATGGAGCAGTACCGTTCCGGATTGTATATGTGCGGTGACTTCCTTCAGCCTCTTAAATCTTCGGACATCGTCGGTGGTCGGAAAAACCTTGACCTCGCCCTTAAGTCCGTGTGTCGAAGTTATTACCCCGACCTGAAATTCCTCTGTCATTCAACAATTTCCACGTCTACTCTTCTGTTGTCAAAGGTAGATGCCGCTTTAACAACAGAACGAATAGCCTTGGCTATCCTGCCCTGTTTGCCAATGACCTTGCCCATATCGGATTCGGCTACATGCAGTTTGACTACAAGATTCTTACCCGATTCCTCCTCGGTAACAACGACCTCTTCGGGATGCTCAACAAGATACTTGGCAATAACCTCTACCAGTTCTTTCATATTCACTACCTCTCAATCTTAATCAGCTAATGTTTCAATTGGATTAAGCTTAAGAAATAATGCCGGCAACCTTAAAGAGCTTGGATACAACCTCTGTAGGCTGAGCGCCGTTAGCGATCCACTTTTTGGCTTCCTCTTCATCTACCTTAAAAGTGGAAGGATCCGTATTGGGATTATACGAACCGATCTCGGCAATGCATCTGCCGTCTCTGGGAGATCTTGAATCGGCAACCACTATACGATAGTAAGGCTCCTTCTTCTTTCCCATTCTTCTTAATCTGATCTTTACTGCCATAAATTACCTCCAAATTAAACTCTTTATTGATAAAAGCGGATCTGTACATAACAGACCGGCTTACTACCCAATCTTAAAACCCGAGTCCTCCGAATCCGCCCGGAAGTTTGAATCCGCCGCGTTTCCCGAACCCGCCTCCCATCTGCTTCATAAGCTTCTGGGACTGTTCAAACTGTTTGATGAACCTGTTGACTTCGCTGATATCCAATCCGCATCCCTTTGCGATCCGGTGCTTGCGACTCGGATTGAGAAGCTTGGGATCATTGCGCTCCGCAGGAGTCATGGAGAGAACGATAGCCTCCATATGAGCCATCTGTTTCTCGTTTGCAACGGATTCCAGGTCAACACCCTTCATCTGATTGCCGATGCCAAGCATGCCTAATATTGACGAAAGACCGCCCATGTTGCGCATCTGCTTCATGCTCTCAAGGTAATCGTTGAAGTCGAACTTGCCCTTCTTCATACGATCGGCCATTTCCCTGCCCGATTCCTCGTCGATATCGATATTCTCGGTTGCCTTGTCTATCAGGGTCAGGACATCTCCCATCCCGAGGATCCTGCCGGCCATCCTGTCCGGATAAAAGGGTTCGAGATCCGAGAGTTTCTCACCCATGCCGACATATATGATCGGCTTGCCGGTAACCGCTCTGACAGACAGAGCCGCACCGCCTCTTGTGTCGGAATCGCTTTTTGACAGGATAACACCGTCGATTCCGATCTCCTTTTCGAATTCTCCTGCCACATTGACCGCATCCTGACCGGTCATCGCATCAACCACCAGCAAAGTCTGATGAACGGTAACCGTACTCTTGATATTCTTGAGCTCGGTCATCATGTCCTCATCTATATGCAGACGGCCGGCGGTATCGATGATCAGGACATTGTAGCCCTCAGCCAAAGCCTTATCGAATGCAGCTTTGGCTATATTAACGGGGTTTTCCTTATCTCCCATCGAGAAGCAGTCCACGCCCTGTTTTTCTGCGTTTACTTCCAGCTGTTTGATCGCGGCGGGTCTGTAGGTATCGCAGGCTGCGAGAAGTATCTTCTTGCCCTTGAGCTTCATCTTGCCGGCAAGCTTGGCAGCCGTAGTGGTCTTACCTGCACCCTGCAGTCCGCACATCATTATAACGGTGAGGCTTTTGCCGGGCTGATAAGCGATCTCCGTGATCTCGGAGCCCATAAGCTCCACCATCTGGTCACGAACTATCTTGACAACCATCTGAGCCGGATTAAGGCCGTTCAGAACATCCTCGCCTATGGCCTTCTCTTCAACGGATCTGGTAAACTGCTTAACAACCTTAAAATTTACATCCGCTTCAAGAAGTGCCATACGGACTTCCTTAAGAGCCAGCTTCACATCCTCTTCGGATAATCTGCCCTTACCCTTAAGGTTTTTAAATACATTCTGTAGTTTATCGGAAAGGCTCTCAAATGCCATATATCTGTCATCCTATGCCGTGTCAGTCAAAGCCTGAAGTGTGAAAGAACATACATACCTACAGCAGATCCACTACCTCATCACACAGTCTCACGGCTTTGGCCCGTTCCTCGGCAAAGCCGTATTCCGGACTGTCCATCTGTCCGAGAAGCTCCTTAACTGTTTCAATACGCTGTCTGATATCGTTAAACCTCTTCATCAGTCCGAGCTTCTTTTCATACTCCTCAAGCTGACGGTCACAGCGTTTGATAAGGTCATGTACGGCCTGTCTGGAGACTCCCATCTCATCGGCGATCTCACCGAGAGAGCAATCCTCGTATACCGCACGCTCATATACTGTTTTCTGATGTTCTGTCAGCAGATCCCCGTAAAAATCATACAAAAGACCCTGCTGTACTATCTTTTCCATATACGCTCCGATGTGTAAAGTATTTTTACTTCACAAAAACGCACAATGTATATAGTACAGCAAGGTCTTACAGGTGTCAAGTATTTTATCTTGATAGTTTTTGATTTTTTTAACGTCCGCTTACTTTGCCCCGATCTCCAGATAACCGATCAGCTTTTTGGTATCATATTCACTCATGACAGGTACATTCGGATCATAGAACTTGCCATCGAACGTAACCAGATAATGCGAGTAACGGCCCATCTTTTCCATCAGGATCGCACACTTGGGCAGCTCACACTCACGGCCCAGCGTATATATGAGCGTATTGGAATGAGGAATGCCGAGATAATCCAGTGCGGTGATCATCTTCGCCATGTTGGCCTGCCATTCGCGGCAGTGCATCAGGTCACAGGCCTCATCCAGTGAGATACCGGCGATCATGGCCACGGCTGCCTGTCCGCAGAGGCCGTCCCAGGGCTGAGTTACCAGATCGATATGGTCTACCTTACGGATAGGATTTGCTTCCCAGTAAGGCGAATCCGAAATATCGAGATTGTTGCCGACGATCTGCAGAGAGATGGTATACTCCTTTCCGGTCTCCACCTTGCTTAGAATATCATCCGTAACGGGAATATCATAATATCCCTGTCCTCTGGATTCCATGTTGGCGGTAAAACAGATCTCGTCAAAGCATACCCTTACCGGAGCCTTGCCGACGACCTCGCACACCTCCCACACATTGAACGGAACAGGAATCGTATTCTCCGTATCCCTGAACTCCACCTTGCTCTTGAATTCGTATTTCATTTTATATACCCCCTTTTGTATCATATATAGAAACACTTATGTTTTCATTTTTGACTTCTCCCGGAGAGGAAGATATCGCCCGGTCCATAGCAGAAGTTTCAGTTATTGTACTTCTCGGGAAGGATCAGCATGTCACCGAGGATGCGGTCCCATTCGGGCGGGGTGAATTCGATAAAGCCTGCCCATGTAAAAAAGGTCATCTCTCCAAAAAACACCTGACCGTCTATGATATAAAAATCGACCCGTGCGTAAGGTATGCCGGTCGAAAGCTTTTCGGCATATCCGATCATCTCCGGCAGCTGTTCGGGCAGTTCAACCGGTTTGGTCGAATTCTTATAATACGCATACCATGGCATATGGTTTCCGTCGGGATCAAAGCTGTCATTGGTACGGTTCTCAAAGGCCGAATGTGCGATCCCGGTGCAAACCGTGGTAAATGCCAGCTTTCCGTTCATGCATGTAAGCTTGTATTCGATGGATTCGGGCTTGCCGAGAGAATCGATGTATTCCTCGGCGATGATCCTCGGACGGACGTTTTTGTATGGCCATTCCCTGTCACCCCAATAATAGTTGCGTTTCATGGCCCTGTCAAACTTTCTTCCGGCTTTTGCACGGTCGAAATCCTTCTTATCCCTGCAGATCATAAAACCGCCGCTGTCATGGGTGGTCTTAAGTATAAACCTGTCGGGGAGCTCGTTAAAATCTATCTCATCAAAGCTGTTCCATACACCGTATATAGGGATCACGTGTTTGGCGCCTATCTCTTTGGCGACTATCTGCTTAACCTCATATTTATCCACATATTTGCTGTATTCCGGATTCTGATTATAAACCTTGAGCCATTGCAGCTTTTCGCAGAAGGTCTGAGGATGCTCCAGATCCAGCTCGCCTCCCATACGGTATCTCCACATTTTCCTGAGGTAATCCTCGTCGGACATATTTTTATAGAATCCGTGTGAAGACAGAAAATACATGCGCGTTGCGGGTGAGGTTATCAATTGTTTTATAAAATCCGTTTTACTCATAATTCCATATATCTTTATCTGTTCGGGATGCGGTTTATTCTTTTATGAATTTTATGTTAAGATCCACATCTCCGTCAATGCCGTCAACCCTGCCCTTTTCGGTATACTGCCAGTAATCCATTTCATAGGGCCAGTACGGTTCATCATCATAGCTTGCAAACCATTTGGGATAATCCTCGAGCTTCTCAAGATCGAGCATGATCAGAAAGCTCTTCAGATTACCGTAGATAAGAGGATCGTAATCGGCTTTTTTGATGCGTTCGAGAAATGCTATCGAATATCTCGTACGTTCCTCCATGGAAAGAGCGTTTCCTCTGCCGTCGTCACCTCCGACAAGCTCGATATCCAGAGCAACCGGACCTGTTATCTCATAATCCTGAAGGATCTCGATCACATATTCCGCTTCCTCTACCGCCTCCTCCTCGGATATGGCCTGAGAAAGGAAATATACTCCTGCCTGCAGATCGTTCTTCAGTGCTCCCTCGATATTGTCCTCAAAGGTATCATCCATCATGATGTCGCCCTTGGAATAGCCTCTGTAGCCGATCCTGATCATGGTGCCGTCTATTCCGTCTTTTGCGACCTCGGACCACTTGACCTTACCCTGGAATTTGGAGACATCGATCCAGGTCTCCGTGGATACATCCGATGAAACATAGGCGATCCTGCCGTTGTCAAGCGAATTAAAAAGCGAATTGTCATAGGTATGATGTCTGAGCTGCTGCGATATGGGATAAAACAGATAATCCCCCTCGTAATAAATGATAAGATCGTCCGGATAGAATTTCTGAAACGTCTTAAGTACCGAATCAGAATCCAGCAGGGTCTGCTTCATATCGTTTAATAATTTGTATCTTCCCTCATTATAGGCAACCGCATAATTCTCGTCCTTCTGGTCAAGAATCATCGCCTCAGCTCTGGAAGTGGGAATATACGGATCCGCCGGATCCTCATAGATATCGATCCTGTCCTGCAGCTCATTGACCCTGTCTTCGAGATTATGTGATCTCACAAGAAAGAGCATCGCAAAGATAATAGCCGTCAATGCTATCAGACAAAGAAGGATCTCAAGAACGTAGGAAGCATTGCTCTTTCTTTTTTTGCGTGATCTGTTATCACTCATCAGATAAGCGTCCTCACAAGTTTAGGCTTAAACCCGCCTTGCTCTAATGCGTTCATTATCCGTTCTTTATGCTCGGTACCGTAGGCCTCAAGCGTGATGCGAAGCTCTACCGCAGCATTTCGGTTGATCGAAACAAACTGATTATGCTCAAGCTTTATAACATTGCCGTTCTGTCTGGCTATTACGTCGGATACCCTGACAAGCTCTCCCGGTCTGTCGGGAAGCAGGACAGATACGGTAAATATCCTGTCTCTGAGGATAAGTCCCTGCTGGACCACGCTGGACATCGTGATCACGTCCATATTACCGCCGCTGAGTATCGAAACGACCTTTTTATCCCTGCAGTCCAGTTTCTTAAGTGCCGCCACGGTTAACAGTCCGGAGTTTTCCACGATCATCTTGTGGTTTTCGACCATATCAAGGAAGGAAACGACAAGGTCTTCGTCCTCAACAGTTATTATATCATCTACATTCTTCTGAATATAGGGAAAAATCTTCTCACCGGGAGTTTTGACAGCGGTACCGTCGGCTATTGTATTGACGTGTTCAAGTGTTGTGACCTTTTTATTGCGGACAGAAGTCTGCATGCATGCAGCGCCGGCAGGTTCCACACCTATAACACGTATCTTGGGATTAAGCAGTTTGGCCAGCGTGGATACTCCGCACGCCAGGCCTCCTCCGCCAATGGGAACCAGTATTATGTCAACCAGCGGCAGCTCCTTGATGATCTCCATCGCTATGGTTCCCTGTCCGGTAGCAACTGCCGGATCATCAAAGGGATGTACAAAGGTATATCCCTTCTCTTCAGCCAGCTCATAGGCTTTTGCACACGCTTCATCATACACGTCACCAAAAAGCACTACCTCAGCGCCGTAGCCCTTGGTCCTGTTTACCTTGATGAGCGGCGTGGTCGTGGGCATAACGATGGTGGCATGCACTCCGTATTTCTGAGCGGCATATGCAACCCCCTGTGCATGGTTTCCCGCGGATGCGGTAATAAGTCCTTTTGATTTATCCTCATCGCTCAGTGTTGAGATCTTATAATATGCTCCGCGGAGCTTATATGCTCCGGTGTACTGCATATTTTCGGGTTTCAGATAGATCCTGCCGCCTGTCTGGGTACTTAAATATTCACTGTACACGAGCTTGGTCTCGTCAGCGACCTTCTTTACGGTCTCATAAGCTTCCTCAAAGGCTGCAAGTGTCAGAAATTCAGTCGTCACCGTCATCTCCTCCGTCAAAAATGGCAGATGAAAAATCCGCAGGGTTAAATCTGAGCAGATCTTCCTTGGTCTCTCCCACTCCTATGTATTTGACCGGTACATTCAGTTCACTGGCGATAGCTACGGCTATACCGCCTTTGCTTGTTCCGTCCATCTTTGTCAATACTATGCCGGTCAGATCGCTGACCTCCGAGAAATCCTTTGCCTGGCTGAGCGCGTTCTGACCTGTGGTAGCGTCCAGAACTATCAGGTTTTCTCTTCTGTATTCGGGAAGCTCCCTGGTGATCACACGGTCGATCTTATTCAGTTCGTTCATCAGGTTCTTCTTGTTGTTAAGCCTGCCGGCCGTATCGCAGATCAGAAGATCGGCATGTCTTGCCTTTGCGGCATGAAGAGCATCAAATATAACCGAAGCGGGATCGGATCCTTCCTGTCCGCTGATAACCTCACAGTCTGCCCTTTCTCCCCAAATGATGAGCTGCTCGGTAGCCGCAGCGCGGAATGTATCGGCCGCGGCAAGTATTACCTTTTTGCCCTCGTCATGAAGTTTGGCGGCAAGCTTCCCGCAGAAGGTTGTCTTGCCTACGCCGTTGACCCCGGTAACAAGTACCACGGCAGGACCCGATTCAAAATCGTAAGCATGTTCATCGACGCTCATCCTGGATGCGATCAGTCTCGAAAGTGCAGCACGGCAGTCATCGGTTGAACGTATCCGCTCATCCTTGACCATATCGCGCAGTTCATCCAGCACCTCTTCCGCGGTATGGACTCCGAGATCAGCCATTATCAGCTGTTCCTCAAGATCGTCGAAGAAATCCTCTGTCAGATCGTCGTAAGCTCCGAATATGGTATCTATACCATATACGATATTTTTACGCGTCTTGGTCAGACCCTTTTTTAATCTGTTCCAGACACTTTCCTTCTCGCTCTTGTCCTCAGCGGGCAGGGAACCGGTATCATCCGGGATCGCTGTTTCGGGCACCGTATCATCCTCAGCTGACGGTGAGGACACGGTATTACCCTCAGTCGCAGGCTCGGATCCTGTATTAATCACAGTATCCGGTTCAGCTTCGTTCTTAACCTCAGCTGCGTCCTCTTCAGGTGCCTGATCGGTCCCAATAGCCTGATCGGTATTTTCAACCTGGACATTTTCTTCTGTTTGTTCTTTTTCTTTACGTTTTCCCCAAAGCCACATCAGTTATCAAGTTCCTTATCAATAAGATTTACGCTGACCAGTGTTGAAATACCCTTTTCCTGCATCGTGATGCCATAGAGTCGGTCTGCCTTTTCCATGGTACCTCTTCTGTGGGTGATCACGATAAACTGGGTGTTTTTGATCAGTTTATGCAGATAATCCGCAAACCGTCCTACATTGCTCTCATCCAGAGCTGCCTCGATCTCATCGAGCAGGCAGAAGGGTGAAGGCTTCAGATTCTGTATTGCGAACAGCAGCGCTATCGCAGTGAGCGCTTTCTCTCCTCCGGACATCTGCATCATATTTACAAGCTTCTTGCCGGTGGGCTGTGCCGTGATCCTGATGCCGGCCTCGAGGATATCCTCATCCTCCATAAGCTCCAGAGATCCGTGTCCCCCGCCGAAAAGCTCTTTAAACACCTTGTCAAACTGCTTGTTTATCTCGGCGAATTTCTCGGTAAACTGCTCTCTCATCTGGGTATCGAGTTCTTCGATGATGCCCTTTAGCATTTCCTCAGCCTGAACCAGATCGTCATGCTGTGTTTTCATGTCGTTATATCTGGTGGAGACATCCCGGAAATCCTCTATTGCATTGACGTTTACATCTCCGAGTTTGCGAAGCTCATCCTTGAGTGTCGAGATCTCACTCTTCATCTCTCTTAAGTCGGTGAGGCTCTCATCACGCAGCCCGGCCGCATCGGAAAGAGTGATCTCATACTCGTCCCACATATAATTGATCTTGCTCTCTATCTGACCCTCGAGTCTTTCCTTCTGTGAACCGAGGCGGAAAACTTCCTTATCGAGTCCGTTCATACGGTCGTTAAGATTCTCACGTCTCGTGAAGAAATCCTTTTGTCTGCCGGTCAGCTCTTCGCGTTTTGCCTGTGACTCCTTTAGCCTGGCATCCGCTTCCGTCTGTGCCGTATAAGAAGCCTCAATTGTCTTTTGAAGCTCGATGATGCTGTTTTTCTTAAAATCGATCTCTTCCTTGGTCGATGTCGCTCCCGACTTAACCTCTTCGATCTCGCCATGCAGCCGCTCAAGTTCGGAATCTATCCTGTCGATATCAGTCTGATAGAACGAGACAGACTGCTTGATCTTCTCAACCTCAATATCCGCATTGCCGGCCAAAGCCAGCTTGTCGGTTTCCTCTGTACGAAGAGTCTCGAGCCTGATCTTGAGATCATCTATAAGCTCGTTTGCCTTCTTTTCGTTATCCTCGGCATCGGCAAGCTTCTGTCTGGTCTCTTCCTTCCGGATTGCCAGATCCTGAACCTGTTTCTCGAGATCCTGACGTGAAAGATTGAGCTCCTCAAAATTGACCTTGGCCTCTCCCTGCTTTTCACGTGCGCTCGCCACATTAAGCCTGGCGGTATTCTGCTCAAGGGTCTTTGCCTGTATCTCGGCTCTGATCGTCTCGATACGGGCACGGAGATCGTTACGATCATTCTTTTTGCTCTCGATCTCCTTTTCCGCGCTGTCCACGGATTTCTTTAGGTCGTCGAGATGCTTCTGGATCGCATCTATCTCACGTCTTCTGCTGAGCAGATTGGAGGTATTCTTAAAGGCTCCTCCGGTGATCGCACCGCCGGGAGTCAGGTATTCGCCCTCGAGGGTGACCATTCTCAGCCGGAATTTATATTTTCGGGCGATCCTGCCCGCATTGTCTATATTATCGACTACGAGTATGCGCCCAAGCAGATATTTGGCCACATCACGATACTTTTTGTCCACATGTACCAGAGTATCAGCCAGACCGATAACCCCCTTCTCATCCAGGGCATCCGTCTGCTTGAATTCCTCGGGATCGGTTATGTTGGTAAGTGGAAGAAATGTCACCCTGCCTGCCCTGTGTTCCTTGAGGTAGGCGATCATGCGTTTGGCGCATTCATTATCATCCGTGACAATGTTCTGTATATTACCTCCGAGTGCGGTCTCGATCGCGGTTTCGTATTCCCTGTCGGTAGACAGGATATCCGCCACAACTCCGATGATCCCCTTCTCGTGAGTCTTCTGTTCCATAACGGACCTTATCGCGCCGCCGTAGCCTTCATAGCGTTCGGCAATACCGATCATGGCATCCCGTTTGGATTTTTCCTGCTGATACTGCATACGGGCATCCTGGAGCTTTTTGTCCAGATTTCCCATCTGTTCACGTATCGAGACAAGTTCCTGCTCAGCATTCTTCTGTTCGGCATTCTTGTCGGTTATCTCCTGAGTTATCCGGTCAAATGCCTCCTCCAGAGACTGTATCTCTTCATTCGAGCGCATATCATCGGACTCATATTTGAGAAGTCTTGCATTCACATCCGCTTTTTGGATATTGATCTGCTCGAGCATGGTGTCAAAACGGCCGAGACTGGTCTTTATATTGGCCTTCAGATCCAGAGACTCGATGATCAGGTTCTTGTTCTCTTCGATACGGTCATTGAGGGATGTGATCTCCTCCTGCACCCTGCTCAGTTCTTCATTGGCTTTGTCTCTGTCGATCTCAAGGGTCCCCAGCTTATCGTCTATAGCCGCCTTATCAGCCAGAACCCTGTTCTTTTCGGCTGTCTTTTCTTCGATCTGTGCCTGTATATCGGCAATACGCTTGTTGAAATGCTCCTCATTCCCTTCGGCACTGTTGATCTGCTCTTTAAGTAGGCTGATCTGACCCTCCAGCTTGGTCCGCATAAGACCGCTCTCATTGAGAGTATTGCGGGAATTCTCAATGGTCTCCTCAAGTTCGGTTATCGTGCCTGCTATCCGCTCGTATTCTATCTTGGCATTTTCAAACTGAGCCCGTATCGCATTCAGCTCTTTGGAAGCATTATCAAGCTTTTCGGTAGTGGTAGCCAGTTCCTCGTTAACCGATACGTTCTCCAGGAGAAAGACATTGACATCGAGATTCTTGAGAGACTCTCTCTTTCGCAGATATATCCTGGCTTTTTCGGCCTGCTTCTCCAGGGGTGCAAGCTGCTTCTCCAGCTCGGAAAGAATGTCATTGACACGTGTCAGATTGAGTTTCTCATCCTCCAGCTTCTTTTGTGCCTGGGATTTGCGTCTCTTGAACTTGACGATACCGGCAGCCTCATCAAAAAGCTCGCGCCTCTCTTCGGGTTTACCGGAAAGGATCCTGTCGATCTGACCCTGTCCGATGATCGAATATCCTTCCTTACCTATACCGGTATCATAAAACAGCTCGGAAACATCTTTAAGACGGCAAATGGTGCCGTTGATCATATATTCACTTTCACCCGATCTGTACAGACGGCGTGAAACTGTTACTTCGTCATAATCGATCGCCAGGGCATGATCCGTATTGTCCAGGGTAATGGAAACATAAGCTGAACTGAGCGGCTTACGCAGTTCCGTTCCGGAAAAAATAACATCCTGCATGGAACCGCCTCTCAGCTGCTTGACTCTCTGCTCACCCAGAACCCATCTGACAGCATCGGCAACGTTGCTCTTGCCGGAGCCGTTGGGACCTACTATGCCCGTGATACCGTTATGAAATTGAAAAACTATCTTATTTGCAAAGGACTTGAAGCCCTGAACCTCAATACTTTTTAAATACATCAAAATCTCCCGAGCACATCAGCTGCAGCAGCCTGCTGGGCACTCTTTTTGGTCTTTCCGCTCCCGCTGCCCATGGGTTTACCGTCGATAAGGCAATCAACCTTAAATACCTTGGCATGATCGGGACCGGATTCACCGGTCACTTCATAAGTGACAACAGATCCCCTGGCCTGGGCCCGGATCTGCAGTTCGGATTTGGCATCCTTGTATATTCTGTGCCCCTTCTGGGGTTCAATGATAAATCTGCGGATGAATTCCGTTGCGGGTTCTATACCTCCGTCAAGATATATCCCGCCGGTCAGTGCCTCCAGCACATCCGACACGATGGAATCCCTGGATCGTCCCCCTGTACCTTCTTCACCGCGTCCCAAACGGATATAAGCCTCCAGATCGATGGCTCTGGCACATTCCGCAAGCGCAGGCTCGCAGACATACGAAGCTCTCAGCTTGGTCAGTTCCCCTTCCGGAAGATCGGTATGCGCATGATACAATATATCACTGGATACCAGTTCAAGAACGGCATCCCCCAGAAATTCCTGACGCTCGTAATTTTCGCACTTGATGGACAGCCTTTCGTTTGCATAGGACGAATGTGTAAGTGCGGTTTCCAGATAGTGCCGGTCATTAAATTGATAGCTTATGATAGATTCCAGTTCCGAATAATTATCATTCATTTCACAAAAAAAGGGGCTCTCCTAAGCGGCAGCGCCCCAAATCCGTTTTATACATTGACTACCGATTTGATCAGATTGACAGCCTCTTCAACAGTCTTGATATTTTCTGCCTTTTCCGGGGGTACTTCTATGTCGAATTCTTCTTCAATACCCATTATGATCTGAAACAGGTCGAGGGAATCGGCTCCGAGATCGTCCGTAAATGTCGTATCCTTTCTGATCTCATCGGGATCCACGTTCAAAACTTCAGCTATAACCTTCTTTAATTTTTCAAATTCCATTTATAATTCCTCCTGTTTAGCATCTGAATCAGAATTTCCTAATACGTCTTGTATTTTAGCAGGGATATTCTGTTTAGTAAAGGTTATACATTGTAATATAGAGTTTTTGATCTCGACCGAAGTCGATGAGCCGTGAGTCTTGACAACCAGACCTTTAAGCCCCAGCAGGGGAGCTCCGCCGTGATCGCTTGTCTGGAATCTCTTAAGAGTTTTCTTCAGATCGTTTTTAATAAGCAAGGCACCGATCTTTGTCTTAAGAGAACTCTTTAACGCGCCCTTTACCTCTCCCAGAAGCGCTCCTCCGACTCCCTCATACATTTTGAGGATCACATTTCCGGTAAAAGCTTCGCAGACAGCTATATCTACCGCACCGAAGGGGATATCTCTGGCTTCGACGGATCCCACGAAATTAATATCGTGGCATTCCTTCAGAAGCGGAAACGTTTCCTTTACAAGAGCATTTCCCTTATCCTCCTCGGCACCGATATTGATGATGCCCACAGTTGGATCCTTAACACCGTATACATCTCTCATATAGATCGTTCCCATACGTGCAAACTGTACCAGATGCGATGCACGGGCGTCTACATTGGCCCCGCAGTCAATGAGCAGGCTGTTGCCCTTGACAGTGGGGATAAGCGGCGCCAGAGGAGCTCTTTCCACGCCTTTTATCCTGCCGACGATAACCTGTCCGCCAACGAGTGTCGCTCCGGTTGAACCGGCAGAAACGTAAGCATCACAGGTCCCGTCCTTGACCATGTTGAGTGCAACTACTATGGAAGAATCCTTCTTTTTACGAATGGCATTAACGGGAGGCTCGGCATTCTCGATTATCTCGGATGCATTACGTATCTCGATCTGTTCTTTGGGATAGTCAAGTCCCGAAAGCGCCTTCTCAATCCTGTCCTGCTGACCGACAAGGAAAACCTTAACTTCCTTAGCGGCATTAACCGCGTCAACAGCTCCCTTTACTATTTCCAACGGAGCGTTATCTCCGCCCATTGCGTCAACTGCAACATTAACATATTCATTCATTTCAAAATCCTAAAAAAAACAAGCCTCCCGGTATAATGCCGAAAGGCTCGTTGAAGTACTGATTAATCTACCTGGATGATCTCTTTCTTGTTATAAGATCCGCACTTTTTGCAGACTCTGTGAGGAGCCATCAGCGCGCCGCACTTAGGACATTTAACAAGTGCGGGAGCGGACATCTTCCAGTTAGCTCTTCTCTTGTCTCTTCTTCCCTTGGAAGATTTATTCTTAGGACAAATGGACATTTTAACACCTCCCTGCTTTCCTATAATAAGAGGAGCAAATGTCCTCTAATCTACATACTTCGGTCTTTGACCGCACCAAATCATTATATATACGGGTAATTCGTTTGTCAACAGTTTTTTAAGTTTTGAGCAAAACAGTGCAATGCATAAATATTTCTATTCTTTTTTACTCCCGTCTATACCAGTGCTACGGTCTCCCTGCAGATCGCAAGTTCCTCATTTGTGGGAACAACAAGGACTTTAACGGCGGAATCGGCGGTGGAAATGATCTTTTCATCACCTCTGACCTGATTTGCCGCATCATCTATGCTGACACCGATATATCCGAGGTATTCACAAACCTTGCCTCTGACCATAGGACCGTTCTCTCCGACTCCTGCGGTAAAGGCAATCGCATCCACACCGTTCATGGCAGCGGCATAGGCACCGATATATTTGGCGACACGCAGGCAGTAGGTCTCAACCGCACGTATGCAGGCAGCATCCCCTTTAGCGATACCCGCTTCGAGATCTCTGAAATCGGAAGAAAAACCGCCCGAAAGACCGAAAACTCCGGACTTTTTGTTAAGAACGTCAAGCACACCGTCGATAGAAAGGTTTTCCCTGGCCGCTATAAACTGAACGATAGCCGGATCCAGATCACCGCTTCGGGTTCCCATGATCACGCCCTCCAACGGAGTCAGTCCCATGGAAGTATCCACACATTCACCGTTCTTTACTGCGCTTAAGGATGCACCGTTGCCAAGGTGGGCGACGATGATCTTAAGATCCTTTTTATCCCTGCCGAGTATCTCTGCGGTACGGGCGGATACAAAGGAATGTGAGGTTCCGTGGAATCCGTATCTGCGCACCTTATACTTCTCATAGTATTCATACGGAAGACCGTAAAGATAAGCCTTTTCGGGCATTGTCTGATGGAATGCGGTATCAAATACGGCCACCTGAGGTACTCCCGGCATGAGCTTCTCACATGCATCTATACCTATCAGGTTTGCGGGATTATGAAGGGGAGCCAGATCGGAACAGTCCTTTATCGCATCCTTAACATCAGAATCGATCACAACACTGCCCGAGAACTTCTCTCCTCCGTGCACTACCCTGTGACCTACGGCATCGATCTCCTTCAGATCCTTTATCACTCCGTGTTCCTGATCGGTAAGCGCATCGATGACCATCTTAATGGCCACGGTATGATCCTCCATGGGAGAGACGGTGGTGATCTTGTCTCCGCCGGCCGGAGTATATACTATCTGACTGCCGTCAATACCGATCCTCTCGCAGAGACCTTTTGCGAGAACCTGCTCCGAATCGGAGTCTATAAGCTGGAACTTAAGAGATGAACTTCCGCAGTTGATTACAAGTACTTTCATTATATTCTCCTTTTTGAAATCATATCACTGAAGCTGAGCCTGAACCGCAGTCAGCGCAACAACGCCGACGATATCCTGCCATGAGCATCCTCTTGACAGATCGTTGACCGGTTTGGCGATACCCTGCAGCATTGGTCCGTAAGCCTCAGCCTTACCAAGACGCTGAACCAGCTTATAACCTATATTTCCGGCGTCCAGATTGGGGAAGATCAGAACATTTGCCTTACCTGCGACCTCGGATCCGGGTGCCTTGGATTTGGCTATATGAGGAACCAGAGCCGCATCGGTCTGAAGCTCTCCGTCCAGAGCAAGTGACGGATACTCTTCGTGTGCTATGCGTACAGCTTCGGTAACCTTATCTACGAGTGCATGCTTTGCACTTCCCTTGGTCGAATGTGAAAGCATGGCGATGATCGGTTTCGAACCAACCAGAGCCTTGAAGCTCTTGGCCGAGGAATCTGCGATGGCTGCCAGTTCCTCGCTGGTAGGATCCTGATTAAGTCCGCAGTCCGCAAACAGGAATGTACCCTTATCCCCATATTCACAGTCCGGAACGTCCATGATGAAGAAGGCGCTGACCAGCTTGACACCCGGAGCGGTCTTCAGTATCTGAAGAGCGGGACGAAGGGTGTCCGCGGTAGCGTGACACGCACCTGCGACCATTCCGTCGGCATCATTGGCCTTGACCATCATTACCCCAAATGTAAGGGGATCGCTCAGAAGTATTTCCTTTGCTTTCTCCTCGGTCATGCCCTTGGCCTTACGGGTCTCGTAAAGAAGCTGAGTGTACTCTTCAAGCTTGGGAGTCTTCTCGGGGTCAACAACAGTCACTCCGGTCAGATCCACCTCCAGCCAGCCGGCACCGTCGAGGATCTTTTCCTCATTGCCGACCATGATGATGTTGGCTATACCCTCCTCGATAATATGAGAAGCCGCGATCAGTGTTCTCTTGTCATTGGTTTCGGGCAGAACGATGGTGCGTCTGTCCATTTTTGCTTTGTCTTTGATTGCATCAATGTAACCCATTTCATACCCCTTTTCTGAAAAAATTTTGAACACGAAATTCAAATAACATATATATTTTATCCCAAATATATATGTCAGACAAGATTTGCAATTATGGATTTTTTGCTGATTAGGTTGTAAATGTTGTCGGGAGTTCAATTAAGAGAATAACTGAATTTATCAGTCTTTCCTCAGTGCTGATTCGATCGCGGCAATGAGCTTCTCCGGAACCGCCGGTTTCAGCAGATAACCGGCCGGTTTGAGCTTAAGAACGGCTTCGATATGAGCCCTGTCATTGACACCGGTCAGAAAGATGACGGGAATCGTGGTCAGATCCTCATCCGCACGGATCATTTCAAGAGTCTGTCTGCCGTCGCATACAGGCATCTCATAATCCAGCAGGATCGCATCGGGACGTTTTTTCCCAATGGAAGTCATGGCCTTCATACCCGAATTGGCCAGACTGACGTTGTATTTTTTATCAAGCATCTCTTTGATGCTTCTGAGCGTGGTGGCATTATCATCCACGACCAGTACTTTTTTGCGTCCGTCGTCATCGGTCTGGGCGTTTTCGACGACACTTTTTGCATCAAGGCCGAGCCTGTCGCATACTTCCGCAAAAACATCGGAATTCTCGATAGGACGGACAAGCTTTGTAAACTGCTCGCTATGGTAATATCCGGTAAAATACCTGTGTTCGCTCTCCGTACCTATGGTAACCACCGGGATCCCGGGGAAATCCGAACGAATTCTGTCAAATATAGATGTATCAAAATCCATGATACCGACAAGATTGATCAGCACAAGATGAGGCTCAACCACCTTGATCATTCCGATCACATTTGCGGAATTCTCGGTGCACAGCTGTACCCTGAAGTATCTTTGAAGGTAATCATTGATACTCTTCATCAGATCGTTCATTTTACCAATCAGCATCACGGTTTTCATTGCAATCCCTCTCAGGTATAATACCGAACTCCCACGATAAGCTTTTTGCCGTCGCTCTCATCCAGCAGAGCGGCCTTCAGGCTGACATATTGCGGAGTATCATTAACAAGCAGTCTGTAGATCATCTCGAAGTTTCCGTTTTTTTCCATTTCACGAATGACCTTTTCGCGTGTAAACATAGCGTTGAACAGATCCCTGTCTTCCGAATATATCACCTTCTTGCTGTTTTGACGGGACTCTTCAAAGAAATCCTCTCCGGATTTACTCAGCTCCAGCTTCTGGTATTCGGAATCGGAACTGTATTCGACGAACCTGCCGGTATCCGGATCCACGAGATACAATGCGATAAAACCGCCGATCAGGGACATCATCCTCGAATAAGCGATACCTTCTTCCTTTACCTTTTCATATTCCTTCTGGAATCTCATCTGGGCGTCGATGCTGTTGACACCAAAGACCACATGTTCACTGTCATCTCCCATCCGCACGGCCTTCATGCTGACATAGACAGGTCCGTCAGGCCTGTTCAGTCTGTAGGAAACAGAAAAGGTTTTGTGAGTCTCAAGGGAATCAGTGATCTTCTCCCTGGTAAATGAGTCGAGAAACCGTTCCAAATCTTCGGAATAGATTACATTATGTGCATCCTTCCTGGCCTCATCAAAAAAGTTTTTACTCTTGGAAGTAACCTGAAGCCCGTCAACGGAGTTTGTATATGCGGTAAATTCCTCCGTTTTCATGTTCACGTAATACAGATACAGATAATCGGCCGACAAAGCCCTGGCAACCTGTCCGAAATCCAGACTGAAATCTTTGGAGGCTTCAACTATATCCAGCACCACCGCTGCGCAGGCATTTTTGCCGGTCACATGGTTCTCGGCGATCTTGGTCACAACCGCATGCATTCTGTATCCGCCGTCGAGCACTTCATCAAAAAATATCTTATTTCCGCTTTCTATACATTGTCTGACGTTTCTTGCATACACCGATCCCTGAGCGGAGTCAAAATCCACATACATAAATTTGTGACCGGGTTCGATAGCGGTAAAGAACTGTTGTTCAAATCTCAGATAAGCCTGATTGCATCTGACGACCGTAAATCCGAGATCATCCACCTCGTAGACAGCGATAGGGAGCATGTCAAAATACCTGCGTAAGGATTTTGATTCGTTGTCCTCTCTGATAATAACCGACATATCATAGAGATTTATCGTACCTATCGCATCATAATACTCGGTCTCTTCCGGATTCTCAAAGCCGATCTGCTTTCCGCTCTCATACCGTTTAAGCAGATCGTCGATCGACAGCGGCGTACAGTAATAGTACCCCTGCATTTCGTTGCAGCCTATCTCTTTGAGAAACTCAACCTGCTCTGCCGTCTCAACTCCCTCAGCGACGATCTTGGTATCCAGAGCCATTCCCATGCGGACAAGCTCGGTTATGATTATTTTGCTGCGGTTTAAGTCAAATCGCCGCATAAACCGCATATCAAGCTTTATATGGTCAAAAGTGATCTCCTGCAGGATATTGAGTGATGAATATCCGCTTCCGAAATCGTCTATCCATACCTTGAAGCCTTCACGCTGGAACCTCTCTATCTGCTCTTTGAGATATTCAAAATTCTCCCCAAGAACATTTTCGGTAAGCTCGATTATGATCCTGTCTCTCTTTATGTCGGCAGCATCTACACGCCTGCTTACTTCTTCAACAATATCGCATACTTCAAAGTCCGTTCTGGAGAGATTAATGGAAATGGGAACAACGTATAGTCCGGCCTTTTTCTGTTTCTTGATCTTGTTCAGCACCGATTCAAGTATATGCAGATCGAGAAGATATACCTGTCTCGTAGCCTCAAGCGAAGGTATAAATGTATCCGGCAGTAAGATCCCCCTTTCCGGATCCACCCATCTTGCAAGCGCTTCCTCATGACATACTCTGCCGTTGGATGCGCGTACAATCGGCATATAATACGGCTCAATCCACCCCTCTGCTATCGCGCGTTCCAGGTTATCCGCAAAGTAATGGTCGGGCAGATTGTTTACAGATTCGGTATTTTGATCATTATTGATCGATTCGATTCCGCTCATAGGCACCCCCATAACACTCTCATACGATCATTCCCCGAAAGCAATAATAATCCTGTCTATGATCGAAGCTGCCGTCTCAGTGTCAAGATCACTTACCGCCGATGATAATTCGTAAACCATATCCGAAATCTCATCAGTGTAAGAATAACCCCTCATTCTTTCCATCAGAGAATCGGCACTGTCTACATCAAAATCCTCCATAGCTGTCTTAAGCATATCCAGAATGGCAAGTATCATTTCCGGATCGGCAGCGGTCTTATCGGCATCCGATTCTTCTCCGATCCCAAAGACTCCCTTAAGCTTATCCGAATACGATCTCCATTCACTTATAAATATAACATGTACTGCAAGAATTGTCTCCAAATCTTTGTCTCTTGCCGCGAATTCAAGTATTTTGGCCATACCTGCCAGGGGTACGATACCTATGGTCGCAGCCGCGCTCTTCATGCCATGCACCTGTATACGATAATTATCAAGTTCCGTTTCATCTCCGGTTTCAATCTCTGCATACATACTGTCAAGCTTATCTGCCTGAAGCTTTATTACATTTGCGAAATCCCTGACAGTGGATACTATCAGTTCCATATCCGGCAGATGCAGATATGCATAATTCCAGTCCAGTCCCTCAACGAATGGCAGATCATCCGGCAGTCCCGATCCGCTTTGACCGGTGCCCGGGCTGCCTTTTTCATTTACGGTATCATTGTCCTGCCAGGGCAGAAGCTTATCCGCAGGCAGTGCTTCCTTAAGAGCCGCCTCAAGCTTATCTGAAACCACCGGTTTGGAAATAAAACCGTCAAACCCGGCTTCAATGTATTGTTCTCTGGCTCCCGTGACAGCATTGGCGGTCAGTACGTATATAGGGATCCTGTCATATCCCGGTATATCCCGCATATGCTTCATGGTCTCAACACCGTCCATATCGGGCATCATATGATCCATAAATACACAGTCATATCGCTGACTTTCAGCTAAATGCAGGCTTTCTGCTCCTCCGACGGCTTCATCGATACATATCTGCGTATCTTTAAGCAGGCTCTTAAACACCTTTCGGTTCATCTCGTTGTCGTCAACCACGAGAACATGGGCTTCGGGTGCAATGAACGCCCCCTGATAGGAGTACGAATCATCCAAAGCTTCCTCAGGATCCTCTAAATCCCCTACCGGTGAAGAGTCTGTTATATCCTGATATATCTCAAACCAGAATCTCGAGCCCTCTCCGTACTTACTCTCTACCTCAAGCTTCGATCCCATCATATGCAGAAGCTGCATCGTAATATTCATTCCGAGTCCCGTACCCTCGATATTGCGGTTACGTCCCTCCTCTATCCTCTGGAAAGCCTCAAACAGCTTCGGAAGATCTTCATCTTTAATACCGATACCGGTGTCCTCTACTTCAAACCTGAGCAGCTCGCCATCCCCCTGTCCGGATCCGGATACTCTCAGTGTCACCGATCCCTCAGGAGTATATTTGACGGCATTTGTCAGGATATTTGTAACCACCTGACGGATACGCACATCATCTCCGTGATAACCGGAAGGCAGGTTTTCATCGACCTCCACGTTCAGGGTAAGATCCTTATCCCGGGCTCGCTGGGAGATCATATTTACGAGATCCCTTATCAGCACGGAAAGCTCATAATCAACGGGAACGATCTCCATCTTGCCGGATTCTATCTTGGACGAATCCAGTATATCGTTTATCAGGGACAGCAGAGTATTACCGGCCGTATAGATATCTCTGGCATAACCTCTGATATCTTTATCATTGCTCTCCCTGAGTATCATTTCATCCATTCCGAGCACGGCGTTTATAGGGGTCCTGATCTCATGGGACATATTTGCAAGAAATCGCGATTTGGCCTGATTGGCGTATTCGGCCTCTTCCTTGGCTTCACGGATCTGTTCATACTGTCTGTTTATGATAGCCATATTGCTCATCTTGGCGACCATCCATGCAAGGAACGCCACCAGCATAACTCCGACAAATATCAGATATATCCTGAAATACGTGCGCTCATAGAGCTCGGCTTCCTTATGCAGTTCAAATATCTGCTCACGCTTCACATTGCCCGATATCTCATCGACTATCCTGACCCTGAGCTCATATTCGCCGTAAGGCAATGCAGAATACTGAAGGATGCTCATATCATTCTGATGCATCAGCACCTCTCCGTCTTCATTACCGTTCAGTTCGACCGAAACAAGCGGATTGGCAAGTGTATAGTTCAGAACCGCCGGTTCTATCTGGATCCTTCCCTTGCCGGACGGAAGCAGATAAACTCCGTTCTCAAAAGGAACACTCACATCTTCATCGGTAATACTGTCGAGAACGATATTATAGTTGTCATTGAGATCGTCAAAGGTGACGGTATTGATCTTCCTGACGCCGTCGGTACAGCACAGATACAGATCCTCCCCATCCGAGGCATTCCATGCATTTGCGGTAAGCGTGGTATCAAAGCCGCGATTATGATTGAGAAGGATATACTGATATTCGGTATCCCTTATGAGTTTATCGGTGTCCACCACATAGATGCCCGCGCTTGAACTTATCCAGGCCGTTCCCACCGTGGTCAGATATACATCATAATTGTTGGAATACGGAAAGTTTTTAAGCTTTCTGATCTCTTCATTATTGCCGTCGTAATAAAGGCCGTTGCTGGTCACGTAGATGTATCCTCCCGTGCAGGCGATCATCCTGAGAATGACCTGTGACTGCAGTCCCTGCTCAGCACCTATATGTCGAGTAACCTTACCGTTCTCGATGATATATATCCCGTCTCCGTCAGAGCCCGCCAGAATACTTCCGTCTTTTCTCTGGACGGCCGACAGTATCTGGGTTACTTCGAGTCCGTCGGCACTTCCTATCGTATCGGTCACCTCACCGTTTTTGATAAAATTAAGGCCGTCGGTGGATGCAGCCATTATAGTACCGTCGTCCAGTTCAAGTACAAACCTGAATCTGGTTCCCAGAATCCTGCTGTCCGAAGATGGATTGTAAAACCTGACATTTCCTTCGGTATCAACACATCCCAGTCCATCCTGTCCATAGGTACTGATCCAGATATTGCCGGAGCTGTCCTTATATATATTGCGTATGCGTGATCCGTCGAACTGTCCGGTAAGGGACCGGGCGTGTATCTGTCTGTTACGGGCTGTGTCGATCAGCATAAGCTCCGAATCGGTACCAACATAAAGGGTATCACCATCCAGCAGCAATGCATTCACTGCTGTAGGTTCAACCTCCGCTATCGTAAATAGTCTCGAGAAGGGATCGAAGGAAAGCTTCATTATCCCCTGTTTGGTCGAAGCAAACCAGATATTGTTCTGATAGTCCACGATCACATCATTTACCGAGTTTGAGAAATCCTCCCTGTCCAATAGAATGGGATCGTCTTTGCTGTCTATAAAAGCGAGTCCCTGCCATCCGCAGACAAAGTAACCCTGCATTGATTCGCTGTAAGTGATGCTGTTTACATAGTTTAAACCCTTGATGCTGACAGAACGGATCAGACTAAGGCCGTTTTTATCATCAAAAGACATATGGAGAAGAACATCCTCTGTAGTGCCGATCATGATATCATCATCATTTCCGCAAGCCAGCGCGGTAAAACTGATATCCCGTCCGGTCCCGGTTCCCTGTCGGATATTGTCATATGCAACTACGCCATCCTCCGAAAACACCACCGGAATCCCATTCTGTGTCACACCCGCAATACGATCGTCACGAAGCCGGCTCAGAGAGTAAACGCATTTAACACCGCCTCCGTCCGTATAAACGTGGATATTGTCATCTTTATCTATCCTGACGGTTTCCTCGGCTGTACTGACATACAGATTACCCTTCGAATCACTGACGATCGATCGTATCGCATCTGACGGAAGTCCGTCGACAGTCGTATAAAATCTTATCTCACCGGTTTTGATATCATATGCAGCCACGCCGCTGTCATTGGTTCCGATCCAGAGTCTGTCGTTATCGTCCTCATACAGACAGATAACATTGCTTATCCTCTCATCTATATGCATCTGCTCAAATTCAGAGCCGTTGTATCGGTAAAGTCCGGAGTATGCCCCGGCCCAGATATAACCGTCGGAGGTCTGTTCTATTGTATTGATCTCAAGCGAGACCAGGCCATCGTCTGTTCCGAAGATCCTGTCTGCATAGTCAGCATTCAGATTCAGATCAGCTTCCTCAGCAAAGGAATCAAAAGGAAAAGTAAGCAATGATATACCGATCAATACACCGGCCAAAGTAAGCGATCCCCGCTTTTTACGAACAATATAAAGTATGAGCATGGTAATACCTATGCTGACAGCCTTATCCGGCATGTTCACGAGAAGTTCACCGAGTACGCAGCAGATCACAGGAGACCTAAAGTATTCCTGTGACATATTGACCAGAGCATCGCCCCAGAGATTTCCTGTATATCCGTTATTGAATATCATGTTAAGGGGTGTAGAGATCACGGTCATCACGAAGCCCGCAAAAAGCGCGGTTGCGATAACCGAAAAGGAATCAATTTTTCTGTCTCTCGGGAAAAAGAATCCTACCGCGAAGCCGCCGGCAATGCTCACAACGGCAAACCCGAACTGAACAGGATCAAAAAAACCGAGAACAATATTCATCAGACAGCCGGAAACCGCTCCGGCTATGGGTCCGAGAAGTACCGCTGACAAAAAAGTGCCGACAGAATCCAGCCAGATCGGCAGAGACAGGCTTTTAGCAACCCATCCGCCGAAAAGATCAATAAAAATACCAAGAACGATGATCAGAACATTTACAGGTTTTAATTTAAAAAGCCATTTGTTCATGAATGATAAAATGACACCATACTGCCGTCGGCCAGTTTACTCTTATAAACACACGAATCAGCCTGCTTGTACAGCTCATCAAAACCCGAGCCGTTGACACCTTCTGACAGGACCGCGCCGACACTGACCGTTACCTTCTTACCGGTCATTTCCGGAATATCCATGGACTCGATCTTACCGAAAATACGATCGATCAGCCCTCTTCCCGTATCCTCGTCGATCACTCCGATGGCAAATACCGCAAATTCATCGCCGCCGAGTCTGAAAACTATATCCCTTTCACGGAACTCTCCGCTGATGATGCCGGCAATGCCGCGGATAACCTTATCGCCCACATCATGACCGTAGGTATCGTTGATCGATTTGAATTCATCGATATCCACGATGCACAACATGCCGGAATAGTGCATGGCCAAAGCCTCGATAACCTTGGCCTCACCGCTTCCCCTGTTGTAGATACCGGTCATAAGGTCGGTCTCGGCCATCACGACCAGTGCTTCGCGCTCACGTGCGGACTCAACGATATCATCTACATTCTTGAATCCGGCAAGTACGCCACTGTCAATGTTCTGCGGATTGATCGGAAGATACGTAAACTGATAATAATGTATCTCGCCGTTATCAAGGACACGGTAACTGGCAACATACTCATCCTGATATTTCAGGATCTCCCTGACCGTATTTAGCGACATCTCATCAAGCATCGCAGACTGATCCTCGATATAAACCCTGTCCTTGATATACTGTCTGTAAAGCATCTCGTAGGGATACTGCTTATCACTGGGTTTATCCATACCCTTTGTCACATATCCGTCCAGCTTAAGGATCACCACAAATCCTGTATTGATATCTATCTTAAAAACATTGTAATAGTCACGGCTTAGCGCATCCACTATATCGAGCTGTTCCTTCAGATATCTTTGTTCGCTGATATGCTTACGTATCAGATCATCGATATCCTTAAAGGCAAGTATGAAGCAGTCTGTCTCTCCGGGTGCTCCCGCAAGGGCAAAGGCCATCTGATGATAGGTCAGTTCGTTATCATCGGACATACGCATATAATCGACTGTAAATAATTCTCCGGTGCTGATACGTTCAAGTATTTCCTCAGAAGCAACATACCTGGAAATATTCTCGGAGTTATCGACAACATATCTATCCACATACTCTCTCATAAACTCATCATAATTGTTGAGTTCATTTCCGAGCTCGACCGCTCTGACAGACGCTTTATGCCCCGTACTTCTGTACAGCTGCATGCTCAGATCGGTCATATTTATCCGCCAGATCGTATGATAATCCTTACCCAGGGCAGTGACGATACCCATTATCTGCTTCAATCGTTTATTAAAGTCCTCAACAAGAGGCAACTGCTCCACCGGATACCTCGAGGGATCCAGCAGTTCATTTTCTTCTCCGTATACTTCTTTACTCATGTCGAAAGTTCTTCCCACAGATCATAGAGCTCTTTTAATCGTTCGTTATCTGCGTCCCTTTTCCCGCTGAGCTCCTGAAGTTTAACAGAATTGACTGCGATATCGGGCCGGCACATCTGTTCCTCCAGTTCGCTTACTTCAGTCTCGAGAAAATCAATCTCCTCCTCGCATTTTTTTATGTCATTTGCCCGTTTTCTCTTCAGAGCCTGCTCTCTCTTCTGAGCCTGATAATCCAGAGCTCCGGATCCGGGATCCGACTGTATGTTATCCGTACCGTTATATGCCCCGTTCGTTCTCCCGACGACACCTGAGGCCTTCAGCTCCTCACTTTTATAGAGATAATAGGTATAATCTCCCTCGTATACCGTAAACTTACGATCATACAGTTCTATTATACGTTCTGCGGTTCTGTCGATAAAATATCTGTCATGAGAAACCGCCAGAACTGTACCGGTATAATGATTGATCGCATCTTCCAGTATTTCCCTGGAGGTGATATCCAAATGGTTTGTAGGCTCATCCAGTATCAGCAGATTGGCATCCGAAAGCATCAGCTTAGCCAGGGATACACGGCCCTTTTCACCGCCGGATAACGTTCCTATCTCCTTAAAAACCTCATCTCCGGTAAACAGAAATGCAGCAAGCGTATTCCTGATCTCGGTCTCTGTCATTTTGGGATACGCATCTGAGATCTCCTGAAACAGGGTCTTATTATCGTTCAGGACATGATGCTCCTGATCGTAGTACGCTATATGAACCTTGGTTCCGTATGTGATGGAACCCGAATCCGGAGGTATAAGTCCGTTGATCATCTTGAGCAGCGTGGTCTTGCCGGTGCCGTTATCTCCGATCATGACCGTATGTTCTCCGCGTTTTATCTCCAGATCCACATGTTCAAACAGAGAACGGCTGCCGAAGGATTTACCGACATCCCGCAGACTTAACACATCCATTCCGCTCTCTATCGAGGGTGTCAGGACTATCTTCATCTCGGTATTGATCTCACGCGGCTTTTCGATAACATCCATCCTGGCCAGCAGTTTTTTGCGGCTCTCGGCCCTTTTGATGCTCTTTTCACGGTTAAAGGACTGAAGTCTGCGGATAACCTCCTCCTGATGGGCTATATCCCTCTGCTGCGCCAGATAGCGGTTCATCCTTTCGGTACGGAGCATCTCCTTTTTGACGGCATACTGACTGTAATTTTCCGTGAAAGAATTCACTTCACCGCAATCTATCTCGACTATCTGATCAACTATCCTGTCCAGAAAATATCTGTCGTGGCTTACGACAATAACAGCCCCGTTATAGCCCTTCAGATATCCTTCAAGCCAGGTCAGAGAGTTGATATCCAGATGGTTTGTCGGCTCATCCAGTATAAGTATATCCGGTGCGGCAAGCAGGGTGCATCCAAGCTTAAGCCTCATCTTCTCACCGCCGGACAGGGTATCGGCATTCTTTTCGGCATCGGCATCACAAAATCCAAGACCTTTAAAGATACCGTTTACATGACTCCTGTATGAATAACCGTCCAAAGCTTCGTACTTATCTCTCAGCGAAGCCAGTATCCTTGCATGCTCGTCAAGTCTGTCAGACTCAACCTCGGAGCTGGCCGCTTCCATTTCAGCGATCCGGCTTTCAAGATCAAGTATGTCCTGTCTGGTATTTACCAGAACCTGCATCACCGTGGTGTCAAATCTGGTGGATACATCCTGTTCGAGGTATCCTTTGGAATAATCCCTTGAAATATGAACCTCACCGCTGTCGGGCTGCTCCAGCCCCATAATGATACGTATAAGAGTCGTTTTTCCGGCGCCGTTGACACCTACTATACCGCATCTTGCATGCTCCTCGATATGAAAGGAGGCATTTTTCAGCACAGGCACTTCATTATATGATTTTGAAATATTTGCAACAGAAAGGATCATAGCTGAACATATCCCGCATCCGTATTGTCATCGCGTAAGCAAAGGAATTGATCATCAGCTATCACTACGCGATCTCCTCATACTTCTTCCTGACAGCTTTGATGAACTGCTCCGTATTCAATACTATCACATCATCGCGGGACGTGATCAGAGCAAGATCCTTGGTCATTCTGCCGGACTCTATTGTCCAGAGTACCGCACGTTCCAGATCATCCGCAAAGCTGACAAGGGCGTCAATCCCGTCAAGCTCACCGCGTTTACGCAGTGCTCCCGTCCATGCAAAGATTGTGGCTACGGAATTGGTTGATGTCTCTTCTCCTGCCAGATGCTTATAATAATGCCTCTGGACAGTACCGTGAGCTGCCTCATATTCGTATACGCCGCTGGGACTTACGAGGACCGAAGTCATCATCGCCAGCGAACCGAAGGCAGATGAGATCATATCGCTCATAACGTCACCGTCGTAGTTCTTGCAGGCCCAGATAAAGCCGCCTTTACTCTTCATAACACGTGCAACAGCGTCATCTATAAGCGTATAAAAATACTCCAGTCCCATCTCTTCAAACTGAGTCTTGTAATCACTGTCATATATTTCCTGAAAAATATCCTTGAATCTGTGATCGTAGGTCTTGGATATCGTGTCTTTGGTGGAGAACCAGAGGTTCTGCTTGGTATCTATTGCATATTTGAAACAGCTGTGGGCGAAGCTTGTGATGGAAGCATCTGTATTGTGAATACCCTGGATCACTCCGGCGCCCTTGAATTCGTTGATCACCTCTCTGGTCTCTGTTCCATCGGCAGCGGTATATACCAGTTCGGCCTTACCTGCTCCGGGGACACGGATCTCGACGTTTTTGTATACATCTCCGTATGCATGTCTTGCCAGAGTGATGGGCTTCTTCCAGTTCCTTACGCAGGGTTCTATACCCTTAACAACTATGGGAGCGCGAAATACCGTACCGTCGAGAGCCGCACGGATGGTTCCGTTGGGGCTCTTCCACATTTTCTTGAGCTTATACTCTTCAACCCTGGCGGCATTGGGGGTAATGGTCGCGCATTTTACCGCAACTCCCAGCCTCTTTGTAGCTTCGGCGCTGTCAATCGTAACCTGATCATCGGTTTCGTTTCGATGTTCAAGTCCCAGATCATAGTATTCGGTCTTCAGATCTATAAACGGAAGGATCAGTTCATCCTTGATCATCTGCCAGATGATCCTGGTCATCTCGTCTCCGTCCATCTCCACCAGAGGTGTTGTCATTTGTATCTTTTCCATATAAGTCTCCTTTTCTCAGATTATGTGATACCGGTCAACCGTTACGCTGCTGTTCGCAAAACAAACGGAGATTTAGGGGAACTCTGAATTAATCGGCATTTCATCAGTCAGGTTCTCCGTACAGGTCGTACAGACCGTTTTTGACCATATTTTCGTAAGCATTGGTTATATGCAGATTGGCAAGTCTCTCTGCTTCGACCTTGTCACGGTCCTTTATCGCCTGCATGATCGAGCGATGCTCTTCATTGGATACCGTTCCCCTGCTGCTTGACAGAGTTTTACGCCTGATCCTCATTACATACTGATGATAATCTCTGAGCAGATTCTCCAGCATTTTTGAATTACATGCCTCATACATGATCTCGTGGAACCTGTTATCAAGCTCGGCAAGCTGATCCATATGTCCTTTGGAAGCATGGAAACTGGCAAGATAAATATTCTCCTCCATCTCCTCGAGCTGTGCATCGGATATATAATCACATGCCAGTCTCGCGCAGAGTCCCTCAAGGTGTGACCGTATCATATAGATGTCTTTAACATCCTTAGCGGTTATACCCGTAACAAAGGCGCCTTTGTTGGGAACTATCGTAATAAGGCCTTCCAGCTCCAGCTGTCTGAATGCCTCCCTGACAGGAGTACGGCTTACGCCAAGCTCTTCACCTATGGCGATCTCCTTAAGCTCTTCGTTTTCTTTAAGCCTTCCGCTCAGGATATCTTCACGAAGCCTGTTATAGACCCTGCCTCTGAGTGAATACTTATCCGTAACTTCTTTTTTTACATCATTGTCTTTCATGTTGTTAACAGTTTATGCTTCTCCGTTATTATCTGTATCGGTCGTATCCGTATATGAAGCATTTGTATCTGAGGGATCCTGTGTTGATCCTGCTGCATCTGCCACGGGATCGGGCTGTACGTATTCATTCTGCATGGGCTGTTCGTTTACAGGCTGCTGATAATCATTCTGAACAGGCTGTTCTGTAACAGGCTGCCGGTATTGATCCTGTACGGGCTGTTCGTTTACAGGCTGCCGGTATTGATCCTGTACGGGCTGTTCGTTTACAGGCTGCTGATATTGATCCTGTACAGGCTGTTCGTTTACAGGATGCTGATATGCATTCTGCATGGGTGAAACGTTCTGATAAGGCTGTCCCCCATAGTAGTCCGGCTGCCCGTTATACGCATTCGGAGCCGAAGGAGTATTGATCTCTATGATCGCTCTGTAAAGCTCTGCTTCAGTTGCATATATATACGGAAGTGTCCAGAAGATGGACAGTAAACCAAACGTAAAAACAGAAAGGATCAGCCATCCGATAAAACTCAGATCCAGGACGAATGACTTCCACTTGTTCCCCTTCATAAGCTGACGCGAACGCTTAAGCGCATCAAAGGATGAAACATCAGGATCATCCGCAAGAATAAAGGGAACCAGTCTGTAGGAATACATAAGTATAAAGCCGGGAATATAGAATAAAAACAGTCCGGCGGATATTGCGAGTCCCATCAGGAACAGTGTACCTACGGATTTGAGATATTTTCCACCTTTGAACCCATCGGTTACCTCACCAACCTCTGCGGGAGTATAGCTGTTCACAAGGAAAAACCTGGCTATACCGACAGACAACGGATTCAATACAAAAATGCTGAGCAGGGATGATATGCTTATCATTGAGGACATACTGCCGAATATTATAAAATAATACGATAAATAATCTCCGTCAGTGGCTGATTGAGCCGCATCCACCAGTTCATTCACATTAGAGAACATCTTTACTGTCATCAGCAATCCCAAAAGCATCCCGACAGCAACCGGAATAAATGGTATAAGCACGCAGGGCCAGTAATTTGCTTTAAACGCTTCTCTTGCATTAGCTTTTAAATCTTTACGATTCCACATGATCTAACCTCCTGTTCAAAAAAAAATATAACCTAAAAGATAATACTCTTTTAGGCTATATTTTTCAAGTTTATGCCGATATTTCGTCAATATATCCTAAGCTGTCATCAGGCTGCGGCCACACTCACCTTTTTGTCCTTCTTGAGGAAGAAGATTATAGATGTGGCAAAAAGGCCGATGGCAAAGAACCATTTCGGATGTATGGGATCTCCGGTCTTGGGCGAAGCATCCAGCATCTGTGAAGCGTTCAGATTATTGGTATCCACATAGATCACGTACGGCGAAAAGTGGGTAGCCGTAAAGGTGACCGTCGGAACACCGTTTACCGTATTGAATCTCGTAGGCAGCTCCTCCAGCTGATTGTTGTTAACAGCGGCTACATGATTATTGCCGCCGTATCCTCTGAGTTCATCCGGAATCGGAAGCGTGACTTCGACCTGCAGTCCCGAAGTGTTGGCAATCTTGGTTGTACCGGTGGAATCATAAAGGCTGATATCACAGGGCCAGTACATGAGTGAATCAAGTCCGCCGTATCTGTTGTTCAAAGCATTTTCAACCGCATTGGTTGCATCATTTGTCTCGGTGACCTTGACTATAAAGCTGTCGTTCGAGCCTCTTACCCTGGCAGATGCAATATCCGTACCGGTCACGCCGGGTCTGGAGACCTGTACCTGGGTATTGCCTGTCGGAGCTGCTGCGGATGGTGCTCCGGTAGCCGTTGAGCCGGTAACCGGCGGTCTGGAAGCATTGCCAGTGGCATATTTAACGGAATTGGAGCCGTCCTTATAGTTAGCGGTTACCGTAACATTCTTGCCGGGCATCTTAAATGTAGTGGCGGATAATGAAGTACTTGCCAGCGTGGCATCCCCCGTGGTCCACTTATCGAACTGCTTGCCCGATGCAGGGTCATTAGCTGTGATGATAACGGTTGAACCCTCTTCGTAAGTGCCGCTTCCGGAGCCGTTAACAACAGTAACCGTATATTTCTTGGCAGTGGACGAACTGCTATCTGATGAGTTTCCACCTGATGAACCGCCTCCCGAAGACGATCCCCCGCCTGACGATCCACCGGAAGAACCGCCCGAGGATCCGCCGCCGGAAGAACCGCTCTTCTCATAATATGCGTAAATAGTCATATCGGAGGTAACATTTGTAAAATCCGAAGGCTTCCATCCGGTAAACTTATATCCGCTCCTGGTTGGCGAGGTAGGCGTTTCCGCCGCAAATCCGTCGGCGACGTACTGCTCACTGACTATGGTGTCGTCATAATTGTAGAATACGACATGGTGAAGATCTGTAGTGTCCTTTTTTTCAAAACGTGCCTTTACCTCCAGATCCTCTGTTACATTTGAATAATCCTTGTCCCAACCCAGGAAGGTGTATCCCTCTCTGGTCGGAGCCGGTGAGGGTGTGGATGCGTTTGTACCATAAGGGATAGTCTGAACATTATACTCGGTATATCCGGCATAATTGCCCTCATCATCGAACGATTCCACAAGGAATGTTACCTTGACCGTATCACCTTCATAGATAGCGGTAAAATTGGTATTTCCGGTGATCTCATAGGTAGGCACATCGGTACGAGTCGTGCCGTTTAAATACCATCCGTCGAAAGTAAATCCGGCATGCGCGGGAGCAGGATTCGGATTGGCCGCATATCCGCCGTATTCTACCTCCTGCAGATCATACGGTATAGTCGGATCGGAAGCCTTATTATCATAGAAATAAACCTTATATTTGATAGCGGCTGCGGACGTAGATATGAACGGCTTGTCCGAAGCGTAATTGGCCGCACGGGATGCGGTAGGCTGCAAGGGTGTATAGAAAGTAACATTCCTGTCTACGAGATTCTTGGACACATAGGGGTTATTCTCGTTCTGCGGTATCTTGGATGAATCGATCAGTATGTTGTTATTGCCGTCGGAATGATATCCGTTATACTTATCATCATCTCCATGCTCCGTCTGTCCGAATACATATTCATCCGCGATATCTGTATTTAGTCCCGGGATGGAAACATTTCTGACATTGCTGTCGAGGAATGCATCCTTATAGATATTTGTCAGGCTCTCCGGAAGCGTAACCGTATACAACTGGTCAGTACCGGCAAATGCTCTCTCCGGGATAACAGTCAGTCCGGCGGCATCACCCAGTTCCACTGTCTCGATGCTGTCACAGTTCATAAAAGCCTCTTCGGACATCGATGTTATGGTAGACAGCTCATCCGCCGAGATCGTTGTACTTCCGTTTGTTCCGCTACCGCCCGGCGCCCTGTAACCTCTGGTCTCAAGGCACTCGACGACATTGGTCCTGGTGCCGTTGGTCAGTCCAAAAATGATCGCGTTGTCACATGTAAAGTTACTTCCCGTGAAATTCACATACTCAAGGGATTCGCAGTCTCTGAAGGGTCTTAAGCCCAGAGTTGTAACATCTCCGGATATCGAGACATCATCCAGATCCTCGCATCCAAAGAATGCATAATCACCGATCTCTTCACCGCCGGTCATATCGAAGGATTTAAGTCCCGTCATTCCGGCAAAGGTATATGGATCCACCGTCTTTATTGAATTAAGAGTGATCTCCTCAAGATCCGTATTGGCACCATTGTCATTACGTCCGGATGTACCTCCCAACGTCGTATCAACTACATTTCCATCGGAATCAACATTGGAAAACAGTCCTTCTTTAATGGATTCCACGCCATATGGAACATCAATCTTTTTGATACTGTCCGCACAGGTGATCTGATCCTCCGAATACCCGGACGGATAGGAGGGATCTGACCATCCCGCGATCGCGGTATTGAGATCATCAAAATCCTCCCTGGACATAAAAGGATATGTACTGAGAGCAGTCTCGGCATTGGTTTTATACAGGTCATTCATCTTGTTCAGATAATCCCGGGTCGGATAGGCGATCAGCTCGTTCTCATCTCCCGTTGACTGTCTGTCGGGGTTGTACTGCACCTGCAGGAATGTGGGCCACCCGCTGTAGTATGTGATGTATGTACGAGGCTGTGAACCTACGTTGATGTTGTTATTCGCATCCATCGCATACGCATAGGGAGCATAGTTTCCGTCTATCGCGCCGACAAAGCTGAGAGAAGGAGTCGCAGACATACCGGGGCATCCGCCGTCATGAGATCCCGAAAAATCCTGTGTGTCAAATGCATCTGTGCCTATGGTAAGTCCGTAATTATATGGTTCGGTAAAATAGACTGTATTGAGGTTATGACACCCTTTGAAAGCGCCGCTGCCTATGGTGTTTACCGAAGCCGGTATGTAAACCTTATACAGATTACAATTAAAGGCGAAGCTATCGGGAGCTATGGTGGACACTCCGTATCCTCCCACATTGCCCGGTATGGTGATGACATGACAATTCGGGTCGATATCCGAAGAAACCAGATTATTATTGGTATCAACCACAAAGGTATTGGCATGAGCAGGCTCATCTTCGCAATAAACCACAATTTCGAAACATCCGGCGTTATCCGTATCGTCATACAAAAAGGCTGCGGAGTGATCCTTTGATGTCTGGTGGATAGCGGTGCCGTCATTTCCCTCGAAATAAAAGCTGTCCGGAACCGTTGTAAGCCAGTCGTCTATATCACAGGCATCAACACTCGCACTGTCATGATGGAACGTATTTCTTTCTACGGACTCGGAATATGATCCGCCATATCCGCCATCCACATCAGGATCACCGTCAATGATATCAAACTGGTTATTATTGGCCTTGATGTACTGAAGTCCGGTACATCCGTCCAGATAGTGTACGGGCATTTTCTGAGTCAGTGTATTGGGGAACTCAAGAAACTGAAGGCCACTGCAGTTATTAAACGCGTTATAACCCACAATATTCAGATTCATGTTCGCCGAGCTGTCGCCTGAGTTTTCACCGCACATATAGAAATTAGTAAGTCCGGTACAGTCTTTAAAAGCATTGTCGCCCACCGCAAAAACATGCACCGGCAGATCAAAGGATGAAAGACCCGAGCAGCCCTCAAATGCCGAAGCACCTATTACGGACAGGTTTGTCCAAGGATCCAGATTGATCTCCCGAAGGTTGTTGCATCCCATAAAGGCACCATTGCCTATGGTGTTAAGCTGATTTGAGAAAGTAACACTCCCAAGCGCAGTACATCTGTAAAATGCATAATCTCCGATTCCGGCAAGCTTATCTCCTATCACCAGATTACGAAGATTACCCATGTTATAAAAGACACCGTATTCCGGATGTTCGGTAATGATTGATCCGGTAGTTACTGTGGTCGGATCAGTGACCATCCATGTACCGGTATCGTTGCCATCTGAGTCATATTTGGCCTGGACAGTCTGCATACCTATATATCTGACTTCACATTCATAAACTCTCTGAACAGCTGCATCGGTTGAATTAAGTATTGAAGTAAATCCGGACTCATCGGTAAGCACGGGATCCGTGGATTTATTCCAATAATAGAGTTCAACATCAATACCGTTGGGCGACCACGTGTCAACATTATCTATGAAACACGGAACATATGATTTGACATAGTTGGGCGTAACCTCATAATACGCTTTTTTATTCAGATTCCAATTTCCGACATAATTGCCGTTCTCATCTATGGTCCCGTCGGTATCAAATTCCGCATAGGTTTGCACATAACAATAATCACCATAGTTTATGCTTCCAAAACCGGTTCCTTCGTTAGTGGGAATACTTCCGACGCTGGAATAAGGGAATGTTGTTATGGAAGTACTGTTTTCCCACTCTTCGGGACGGACTTCGGTGGTATTGTAATCTATCGAACATACGTCGTACGCACTGAGAGATGACGGTATTCCAGACGGAATAAAATCAGATCGGATAGGATGGAAATTCTCAACCTTAAACGATAAGCCCTGCAGATTATCGCTCTTCTGAGCAGAAGAAAGATAATACAGAAATTTACCGCTTTTATTTACAGCACAATATGAAAATCTTCCGCTTGACGTATTGGAAGCATATGCATAGTATGCATCAACCGTATCGGGAATAGTCAAAGAACCCGAAGAATCAACAGCGCTGCTCTTGGCTCCCAGAATAACTGCATAATAGTCGGTTGAAGCACTGTCCTCTTTAACAAACGCAAACTGATATGTCATCGTTTCATCGACATACACCTGCTCGTTCGTATTTATGTAAGGAACCTTACTTTGCCAGGTGGTATCTGCATTCTGACCATTTATCGCTTCATATGAATTATTATGGGAATCACTGTAGTGAACTGCTCGCACTATATCTTTATCAATAGCCGCATAATCCTGTCCGGGAACACTCTGCGCTCTTGTAGACTCAACCGGTATCGCGGCAACCACTATCGCAGACGCAAGAAACAGTCCGCCCAAAGTCTTGCGGATCTGCTTTCTCATACGTCTTTTACCGGTCTTCGGTTTATTACCCGATGTACTTCCTTTTCCCGATGTATTTGCCGTTTTGTTTGCCATTTTTTCTCCTCAATATTACCTGTAACCTGCTTTTTTCATCTGTTCAAACCAGGTCTCAACCTCTTCCAAACATTTGATCAATGTATCTGTTCTGACAACAACATGTGTGTCATATCTTCCTTCTGATACCCAGGCCGAGATTATGCTCTTTTTTTCTTCAATATAGCGTGGAATAATGACGCTAATTCCCTCGGCTTCCGCATAGATGAGCAGATCAGCCAGGGAATGTTTATATATTTTATGATAATTTATCTTATTCAAATTAGCATATAATTGTATTTTTATTAGTTTCTCGCTAGCCTGCTGCAAATGAAATGCTGTTACACCCCTAAGATATTTAGCCATCTTCGCAGGACTGCTTGATGCTTCGGTTAAACATGATCCCGCTGTTATGATATCAGCCTTAATCAATAACATATTCAAATCTGATACAGCAATTGTTTTACCTGACATAGAGAACCTCTCCCTTATTTATTTCGTCCTGAAGTAAACTTTTTTGGGTGGTTCCTGTCTTAAAATATAAAAGGTCGTATGGCTGATTATGATCATCAAAAGTAAATAGTTTTTTTTCGAATTCCCCATATTTTTTGGATTGCAGACACTTATACTTCGTCTGATTGCCAAATATAGCCAGATCAATATCCGATCGTTCGGTACATCTTGACTCAGTGCTTGATCCAAATAAGACAACACGATCGATATAGTCACACGCTTTAGCTGCATCGACTATATTTTGCATGTATTTCATTTTTATCTCAGCGACGCGAATGGTACGACCATCTATCGTCATTTCAACAACCTTACACATAGATGCCACCCATAATAATACTTCAGAAGCAAAAATATCCTGAAAAAATCAGATTCTCAAATTATTTATCGGTAAAATATATCAATTGTTAACGGCACATTTAAACATTATATTTTATTTTACTATATATTGGGTTGTATTATCAAGAAAAATGCAAGATATTGATAATTACACAATGGTTTACACAATACTAGTTTATACCATGATATTCTAACGCGATCACGAAGGCAACATGGTCGCCGTCGATCAAAAAGAAGTCATAAAAATCGCCCCCTGCCTGCTTTGCAGGTATCATGGAAGCATGAAGTGAAAAGACATCGGAATCTTCCACCGGCAGAAGAAATATCTAACACTATTACCTGAACGAACCCGTGAATTCCGATATGGGTGTTCCGCGTGGAAGGGTGATCTCAGGTGCCGAAGACTTCAGTTTGTTATAATCGGCCTCGGTTATCTCATCGCTCCATTCCCACGCTGTCACGGGAATATTACCGGTCACCTTATATGTGCTCTCAACCCCTGCTCGTGCGGAATCATAATCGTAGGTATAATACTCCGAACCCGCCGGATCATCCGTGGTAGCGGTATAACACCACTCACATACCGGCAGATAATCACCGACTGTCGTATTGAGCACATACCAGGTAGTCGAGGCGTTACTCACAGTTGCTGCAAATCGCATTTCAAGCATACCGTCTTCATGTAAAGAAAGCTCCCCGCGATATGGACAGCTGTATGCCAGTTTAAGCTGAGCACCGTCTGACGTATAAATATCCTGCAGTGCGTCAAAATAGGTGATCAGCAGTTCATCCGTTCCATCGTTGTTAACATCATAAAGAACATATCTGACTTCATCATTCAGAGAAGCAAACGGCCATCCGTGCTGTATCAGTTCGGATTCAATTCCCATATCCAGAACCTGATCCTCGGAATACTTATTATCCTGTGCCTCTTTATAGAGGTTCAAAATCCCGGCATAGCTCTCCATCAGATCAAAATCACTATCAGATGGTCCTGAAACAGCGGTGTCTCTTGCTTCCTCCGCAGTCATGGAGGCCGTGATAAAGGTACTGCAGACATCGGTCTCACCGGATATCATGGATATGGGAAACACGCCTCCCTTATCACCGGAAGAAACATACAATGCATAAGAAGGCATCGAATCCGGAACCGTCATCATATATCCCCTCGACTGTCCTTTTTTCAGAGTGTCTTCGCCTACGGTCTTTTTGGTCTTGAACCTGCCTGTTTTGGAGTCAATATCGCCTTTATCAAGATGAAAATAAGTATCATTATCAAGCGCTACGATATATACCATCTCATCCGAACCGGGTTCTATGTCATCATAAGCATAGCTCAGTCTCATAACCACATCATTCGGCGGATTCGTCATCACAAATGCCACAGCATCCTCCGGTGCCTGCTCCGTAAATGTTCTCCACAAATAAGCCGACGGATGACGCATATAATCCGCATATCTGTACATGGCTTCATCCACTCTGCGTGTCTCAAAAGTAAAGGTTTTATCATCCATATCGGTAACCAGGATCTGATCGCCCGCGGAATTGAATTTTATGTCATAAACCTCAGCGCCGTCGGTCATTCCGATTACATGATCCTTGAAGTTATATACGGTATCATACATCGAATATACAGCTGTAGTGATATCGTCTCCGACCCATGTCAGATTTGCTCCGGTGATCGTCTTCTCGACAATTCCGGAATTAAGATCTATCAGATAATAGATACCCGAATGAGGGCCGACATGCGCATCGACCACAACCCATTCTCCGACCGTAAATACATCCATGATCGCATTTGCCGGGGAATCAAAATCCCTCAGGTCATACTCGGCACCGTTGATCGTAAATTTCAGATCATCGTAGCTTATCTCAGGTTCAAGAGTGCCGAGATCATACAGTCCGTAATAGCTGAAGGGAAGCTCCTCCAGGCTTTTTATCTCACCCTGTCCGTCTATGGCTACGCGATACATTGTAAGCGGGTATTTATTTTCAAGTCTGTCCTCGTTAAATACCAGTGAAAGATCCGCATTATCCGAAAGCGTATATCTGACAAGAGATATATCGTCCTGCTCCGTGAAATATCCGGCTGTGTATCTTCGCGGACCGTACTCATCCTGTTCTTCATATGTGTTTACGGTCATTGTCTGCATAAAAAGACTGTTGTTTGTCGACTCCCATGCCCATGCATAAAACTCCGTATTCTTTTCCGTAGCCGGAGCAAAATATTCTTCATTTTTCTTTTTTAACACCCAGCAGTTCTGAAGCTCGGGATATTTGTCCTCCCCGGCGTCTGCCTCTATCCTTTTTTTATCCTGAAACAGATTCTCGAAAATGTAGCTGTTCCCATTTCCAATCCAGGTCAGGGACAGATAATCGCTGCCGGAGCCTCTGCCGATGTAGAAATATCCGCTCGCACTGTCCTCGGCGGGCGCATGATCGCCCATTTCATCAGACACTGCCGATTTCGCCGGAATATCCGAGAACGTGATATCAAAGGCCGTATACTCGGGATCCTCCATCCTGCTGTTTCGCTCCGCATCAAAGAAGGTGTGCCTGGACAGCTTCAGACTTCCTTCAACAGACAGATCGTCATAGGACCTTCTGAAGATACAGTCCCCCTTACTGTTGATCGACAGCGTCGCAAATTCTTCCCCGCCCACAGTGTCTGTCATGCTCCAATCACCTTTGAGAAAATCCATCGTCGAAGCTTCGGAAGTGATATCAAAGGTGGCAGCAAAAGGTGCGGTCTGCTCGGAAATCCGTGCGTCTGAAGCTTCTTCCGTTTTTTGATCATCCGATTCCGTCACTTCGGTCCCGGATGTGTCAGACGTGGACACATTATCACTCTGAGCGCTTTTTCCGCATGATGAAAGTACAGGTGCGAACCCAAGGATCAGAATCGACCCTATGATACAGATTTTTTTATAAATTGCATTCTTTTTCAACTTAATACTCTCTTTTTAAATATCCCTCGAGCTTGTCTGCCAGTATCTTTAATTCCATCGGCTTTGAAATATAATCATCAAAGCCCATTCCCAGATATGCTTCTCTCGAACCTTCGATAGCATTGGCCGTAAGGGCTACGATCACCGTACTCCCGGGTACAAGCTTTTCGGACCTTATTATGTTTAATGTCTCAACTCCATCCATTCCGGGCATCATATGATCGAGCAGGATCACATCATATCTGTTGGTTTTTAGCTTTTCTATCGCCTCGTTACCGGATAATGCTTCATCCGGTATGATCCCGCATACCTTGAGATAGCCGCGGGTAACCTTGAGGTTAAGCGAATTGTCGTCTACCACGAGGATCTTTGCATCCGGGGCATACAGTGTGATCTCCTGTTTTGAACGTGTATCGGCAATTCGCGCTCTTTCCTTATAGTTTCCGACAGGTGTGGGATCGGCAATACCCTGCTCAAGGTCGAACCAGAATAACGATCCTTCTCCGTAGGTGCTCTCCACATGTATCTTGCTGTTCATCAGTTTGAGAAGGTTATATATGATAGCCATTCCCAAGCCGGTGCCCTCCTTGTGATGATTTCGCGATTCATCAAACCTTGAGAACTGATCAAACAACCGATGCATGTCCTCAGGCTTGATCCCTATCCCGCTGTCCTTTACCTCCACATGCAGTATCTGCCGGTTATCGGTCGTGATACCGCCGGAACGGATGATCAGATCCACATTACCTTCATCCGTGTATTTGACCGCATTACTGAGCAGATTAAGTATGACCTGACTGACACGTACGTCATCTCCGATCAGTCTGACAGGCAGTTCTCCGTCCACATCGATATTGAATCTGATTCCTTTGGCTTCGGCTCTGGTGGATGTGGAATTGACAAGGTTCATGATAAGAGCGACCAGATCATAATCTTCTTCTATGATCTCCATTTTACCGTCTTCTATCTTGGAAAAATCCAATAAGGAATTAATGAGAAACATCAGATTATGTCCCGAAGATCTGATACCTTCGGCATAATCAAGGATAGCGGGATCCTTGCATTCCTGCATGATCATCTCGTTCATGCCGAGCACCGCATTGATGGGCGTTCTGATCTCGTGAGACATCTGAGCCAGGAACAGGGTCTTGGCGGCATCCGCAGCCTCAGCCTGGTCCTTTGCCGCCTGTAATTCGATATTATAATTGTACTCTGCGGTAATATTATTGATCAGTATGTAATATCCGCATACCCGTTTGTTGTCCCTGAGATATCCGGCTTTGGCACGATAAATGGAGCCATCGGTCTCTAAGATCATCTCATTATCGGGATTTCCGGCCTTCAGTCTGTCAACGCACAGATTCAGTTTGAGCAGTAGCGGATCATTGTCATCCAAAGGCTTATCGACCTTGGCTTCCGCAAGAACAGGAAGCATGGATCTGGCCCTCTGGTTGCAGACGAGAAGTTTTCGTCCAAGATCAACGCATACCAGCCCGTCGGAACCGTTTTCGAGTACATTCCTGGCGATATCTCCCGAAATATTATACAGACGAAGCCTGTAGGAAACCGCAAGAAATCCGATCTCGGCTATGATGTATGTAAGGGGCGCAAACTCCACTGCCCTGGTGATGAATCTTCCTCCGAAAAAGAGCATTACCGAAAATGACATCGTAAACGTTATCAGATTAAGATTCAGTATGGAGACATCCGGCCTGAATTTATATGCATATACGACCATGGCCAGAGCAAGAAGCACATATATGATCAGTATCACATAAAACAGGGTATGTACAGGGCCGTATTCCTTGACCAGTATACTCACCCCCGATTCCTGTTCCAGCCTTACATCCCTGTAAAACCATTGATTAAAACCGATCGTGAGTACAAAGAAATAGATCAGGGTCGCTATCCCAAACATTACAAACCTAACGCCGCCGCCAAGTCTGATATGACAGAGATTACATACGATAAGAAATATCAGAAGCAGCAAAAAACAACCGCCCAGATATGTGATCTGGTTGGCAAATATAGCGGTTTCCAGGTTTTCGGCCATGGCAAGCCTTATATAACCTATGATTATGAGCGGAACCAGCGTAAAAAGAACCGTCATATCCACATCCAGCTGCACCTGCCATCTGAGCACGAGCAAAAGCAGCAGGATCACGGATATAACAAAAAGAACATCATAATACAAAATGATCGGATTCATACTGGGTTAACTCCGGGATCCGGTTTTATCCGGATCATTTATATACATACTCGATCTGGTCATTGGGTATGCGTCTGGCCACTACAACAAACCGGGCCGTGGATGCCGAACTGTCACAGGTTGATAATGTAAGCAGGTCATCGCCGTACTCTGCGGTCACTCCGGTATCAAAAAAACTCATCTCGGCCATCGCTTTCATATTGGAATCAAATTCTTCCTCGCTGACCGCATCTATAAACTGGTAATACTTAAAGCTCACATCCTCGGCATCCTTGATCGTATCCGTAAACACATACATTACCTCATAGACGCCCTTTTCGTAAATTGTATCAAATTTTATGATACTATGTTCCTTACAATAATCTTCGTTCTTATATTTTTTTAGATTCCCGAACATCTTGCCGGATTTCATATGATGTCCGTATACGATAAGATTGGTACTTCGAAACATTGCGTTACAGTTACAATCCAGAAAAAGCGAACCGTTATTGTCATCCTTTCCGTTAAAATCATGTGTCAGATAATACTCGTTGTTAACGGTCTGCATCACCGGATAATCGATGTTTGTTCCGTCAATGGTAAGCCAGCCGATTACCGACTTATTCTTGATATAGATATTCTTGTATTCATCAAGGATCTCGGGGATCTCGGCGGCCTCCGCCAGAGTAAAGAGAGGCTTCTGTTCGATCTGTTCGGCCACCGGATCGGTTCCTTTGAGCGAAGCAAGCTCATCATATTCCGCCTGACTGGCATAGGCTGATCTGCTGTATACGGCAAAATATCCCATACTGATAACAGCAACGACCACAGCTACAGAAATAATTATCCTGCGTTTTAATTCATCTCTCCTGACGATCTCCTTGGCAGCAATATCAATATCATCGGATCTGTCTTCGCCCTTACTGTCGGGCTTGCTGATATTGAGCTCGGAGACGGACATGCCGGAGGATCGTGCGCGTACAGCCGATGTGGCCCTTTCGATCTTTTCCGATCGTGACTCGATGCGCATCCCCCCGAAATGATCGGAAGCTGCGTTTGAAGCCTTATCCTGTGCCTTTTTCCCTTTTTTCCTATGCAGGATAAGTCCATGTTTTTTCTTACCGGCATTCTCAGCGCGGGTTTCCTCAGACTCCAGTTCCGTAATCAGATCAAAGATCTCATCATCAAAATCACGTCCGACTATAGTCTTAAACCGTATTTCTCCGGACTGCAGCGTAGCATACAGCTTTTTGACCGATACGGGATTTTTCATATCGGTCTGACTCTTAAGCCTGTTGATGATCCTGATATCCTCAAGGGCTGCATTATATTCATTTTCATCGCCGAATTTGTGTCCGGCCACATAGCCTCCGGGCATTGATCACCTCGATTGTGTCACTGGGACGGTTCTGCCGACACATTTTGTGTCATCAGAACCGTCCCGTTGACACACCGAAACAAAATTAAAGGGCCACTGCTATTGCAGTGACCCTACTCTACAAAAATTCAACTTGCAAATACATCAGCCACAAGCGGTGCCTGTGCCTCAGCTTCGGTCGAAGCCGCTGTCTGCATCTGGTCACCCAGCAACTGATACTGTCGTAAACTGCTCGATGCCATCTGACTCATCAGTATTCCTGCAAAATCAGAAGTCTGACCCGGACGAAGCGGATTGATATTCTCCTGCTCGGATGAGCCGCTTACTTTGCTGAAATCAACACCGCCATCTGTCGCATCGTCAGAAATAGGCTTGATCGCATTGAGACTGGATGCATTAAGCTGTCTTGAATTATATACATATGGATTGTAAGTAACTGCGGAATAACCGCTAACAGCACCTATAGCCATATAAACCTCACTTGTTTATCCAAATAGATATGATTATGATAACTCTTTCACCTGTAAAAGTCAATATACTTGGGAAAATTATGCAGCTCATCCGCCGATGCTGCCGGTCAGAACATTCTCAGAATTATCCTTATCCCGCATACATCAGCTCTTTAAACAGTTCCTCGGCCGGGATCCCGTTTATTTTAAGGGAATTGCTGTCTCCGGATATTTCCAGTCGCACAGTCCTTCCGTCGGAAATCCGGGCATCGATCCAGGTTCTGCCGTCTGTTCTTAACAGTTCAAAGGTTTCTCCGGAGCGGACGGTTCCCTTTTTAAGATATCCCTCACTATCCAGAAAACTGCATTCAAAATCCATTTTACAGGTTATGGGCGCCCAGTTTGAAACCAGACCGATCTCATATATCCCGTCATCGGAAACCGGCATGCCTGTGGTTCCAACATGATAGCTTCTGATAGCATTGAATGAGGCTATGATATCGAATTTGGACGCAAACAGCATATTCCCGGGATCATAAAATGCGTATTCCTTATAAAGCGAAAAATCCCTGTCATCATTTTCGACTATCGGCTGTGCAAAATAATCGACTCCAATCTCTCTGATCAGGCCGGTGTTGAGATCATAGACATGGACCCCCATCAGATCATTGTATTCATTTGTTATTACATACGCATAGGATCTTAAATCGGCTGTCTGAACAAAGTAGCACTTGATATCATCATAGGTCTCCATGTTCTTTTCCCTGTCAATATTGACCCTGTCGCTGTTGAAGACCAGATAGGCATTGATCTTTTCCTCGGAGCTTTCATCATAGTTATATTCCACATAGAGGGAATCATCCTTGCCGTCCTTATTGATATCAAGCCCGGGTACTATCCAGTCGGTTTGCACGATCCTGCCCTTTCGGACAGTCCTGTCGGGAACATAAGCGGGATTGAACAGCTCGGGATGATCGGAATACTTGAGCACGACACTCTGCGAACCCAGGGCATAATCGCCCAGCTCATACGGACCGAAATAGAACTCCAGTCCCTCATCATTGAGCGCCCAGGTATATCCCGTGAAATACTGATCACCCTCGGAATAGCTGTCTCCATCCACATATCTCGACAGGCTTTCTTCAAGTCCGCGAAAATTATCCTTCTCGGCTGCATATTGCGTTTCGATGGCAGATTTAAGCAAAGCGGGCAGATTCGGAAGTGAAGTCACAACATCCGCCAGCTTGAGCGCGCGTCCGGATGCGGTATCGTAAGTGGTGTGGCCATTGGTATATACCGCATGAGCGCCTCCGGCATATGTTGATATCGGGAAAAACAGACTTACAACCTTTTCATCCGCTCTTTTGACGGTCACATCCTGGTCAAGCCTGTAAGGATTACCGAAATTATCGGGATCTTCAAGGTATTTCGCCCGGACATTGTTGATCATGCCGGTGGATTCCTCCTCGTAGAATTCCAGCTCTCTCTCTCCGTCTGTTTTAAGAGCTATGGCAAGATCGGGATAAAGTTTGGCACTTCTTTCGGAGAGGACCGGAGTTGCAAATTCCCCTTTAAAAAGCTCTCTGTACCGGCCGTCATCGCTTGATTCATAATAGGATTTTTTGAGCAGTACGATCTCCGGAAAACCCGAATAGGCTTCCTCAGTATATACAGGCTCCCGGGGCTCCTCGGTAACCGGCTCGGGTATCTCTTCCTCATGCTCAGGTTCGGAAACAGGCGGTTCGGGAGCGGGGATCTCCACGATCTCTGCTATATCTTCTTCTTTTTCATTTGATATCTCGGGCTCTGCCTTGGCTTTGGCCTCTTCGATCCGCTCTGCCCTTCCGCAGCCCGCAAACGACACCGTAAGCATCGCCGCTATCACCAATACAGCTAAATGTTTTCTCATATCTCCTAATTTTGTGTCACCGGGACGGTTCTGTCGACACATTTTCCGGATCTGTATTATCCGGCATACATCAGTTCCTTAAAAAGCTCCCGGGCATTGATACCGTTAACTGTCAGCTCCATTCCGCCTCCGTTAAAACTCAGTCTCACGATCCTGCCGTCCGAGATCCTGGCATCCAGCCATGTCTTCCCGTCAGTCCTGACGAGTTCAAAGGTTTCTCCGGTATTTACGGTTCCTTGCGTCAGAGTCCCGTCATCATTTACAAAATCGGCATCAAAGTCCTTTATGCAGGTTATAGGCTCCCAGCCCGCCACTGTTCCGATCTCATAAACATCCGAGTCGGGTTCCGGTATTCCGTCAGCTCCGACATGATAGCTCATTATCGCACTGAAAGATGCAATAATATCAAAGCGCTCCGCAAAATACATCTTATCCGGATCATAAAATGCATATTCCCTGTACAGTGAATAATCGTCATCATCATATCCGATTATCGCACGGGAAAGATACTTCTCCCCGTTCTTTTTGAGAGTGCCGGAATTAAGATCATAAACATGGATTCCTATATAATCGCTGTACTCCGAGGTGACCACATAGGCATAGCATCTGTCATCCGCCGTTTCAACAAGATAGCATTTAACCTCGCTTAAGTCCGGTATGTCGCCTTCATTTGCGACGGTAAGCCGCTGATCGTTATAAACAATATCCGCAGAGCTGACGTCGCCATTAGCATCTGTACCGTACTCAACATAAAGTGAATCGGGATTTCCGTCCTGATCGATATCCACTCCCGGCATATTGATATCCTCGATAATACGGCCTTTTTTGTCCGCAGTGCTGTCCGGAATGTACTCCGGTTTGATAAAATCAGCATACTCATTATACTTGAGTACAACAGTCTGTGCTCCGGCAGCATATGCCGCCAGCTCATAAGGACCGAAATAAAACTCGATCCCTTCGTCCGTAAAAGCCCATGTGTATCCCGTGTAATAGTTATCGCCTTCGGAAAAGCTGTCGCCATCCACATAATTTGCCAGACTTCCTTCAAGATCAAAGAACATGTCAAGGCTGTCTGCGTATGTCTTTTCAAGCTCTGTTTTAAGAATTCCGGGCAGATCATTTACGGAATTAACCACATTAACCAGCTTCAGCACCTTTCCCGTAGGGGTATCATATGTGGTATAGCCGTTGCCGTATATGCCGTGAGCTCCGCCCATAAAGGCATCCACCGGGAAAAAGAAACTCGCCACCTTATCATCAAGTCTTTTGACCGTTACCTGCTGATTGATAGTATACGGCCCGTAGAAATATTCGGTATTTTCCGTATAATCGGTTCTGGCCTGAGTTAAATACTCGTCAACCTGGGATTCAAAATACTCCAATTCCGTTTTGCCGTCCTCCTCCATGGATCTGGCAAGCTCCGGATATGCCTTTGCACTCTTCTCGGACAAAAGCGGTGTGGCAAAGGAACCCGTAAAGAGCTCCTTATACTCCTCATCGTCACTGTTCTCATAGTAGTGCTTCTTAAGAAGTACTATCTCGGGAGCACCGGCGGGTTCTTCATCCGCTTCTGTTTCCGTCAAGGCAGACTCCGATGTTGCCGGTTCAGGTTCCGAGGCTAAGTCAGATTCCGCTGTATTCCCGGCATCGCTGTCGCTGCCGGATTCTTCCTGTACAGCCTCGTTCTGAGATCCGTCACTTTTTATCGATTCTGCACCTGTATTACCGCCGCACCCTGTAAGCGCAGCTATCATCGATATCGTCAGAATCGCTGATATAAGTCTTTTTTTCATAATGATCCTCCTGTTCTTTATTCCCAAATCATTATACATTATTTCTATGGCTTCAGAGTCAGTTTTTTTGATTATTGAATCTTTATCGATTCCAGATTCGATCATTGTGCACATATTTTATCACATTCATCAGATACAGAATGTCTTCAACAGGCTCACTTTATATCTGTCCTGAAATAAGGAACTGTTGCAAAATAACTTGATCATTTGTCTCGGCTAAATGTCCATATGCTTCTTCAGAAAGCCTCGGCGTAGCCCACTACGCCTATGTTTTCTTCATTGCATATGAACATTTATCCTTTGCCAACTGTTCAAGTTTTTTATGAACAGTTCCTAAGCGACACAAAATGTGTCAGCAAAACCGTCCCGGCGACACAAATCGGCTGGGACGGAGGTTGCCGTCCTTTCGGTAGAATATATGCAGGTGGGCAGCGGCACGAGTCACGGCAACGTAGAACATGCGTCGTTCCTCTTCTATGTCAGCCTCGGTTTTTGCGGATTTGGACGGGATCTTACCCTCGTTGACGTCCGGAAGGATCACGGTATCGTATTCCAGGCCTTTGGATGAATGGTAGGTCTGGATCCTGACACCGTTAACTACGGTATCCTGAGGGTGAGATTCCGTATATGACATCCTGATATCATCAAGCATTTCGGCTACCTGTCTGTAGGTATCGAGATCCTTTATAAGGGCCGTAAACGCATCCCTCTGTTCCAGATAGTCCTGAAAAGCCTTAACCCCCGCACTTTCCCTGACATACCGGTCATATCCGACAGTCGTACAGATATATCTTACGGCAAGATGAGGTCGCATCCCCTTAAGCCTGCGGATATGCTTATCAAGCTCATCGATCCTTTTGATCATGTAGGTATCGCCGCGGTAATATGACCTGAGCTGGGAAATATCCACGGTTTCCTCCGGCATTGCGGCTCTTTTGATATATCTGACAGGCTTATTTATTATCCGCGAATACTTCTCACGGCTGTTATCTCCCGCGCCCAGAGCCAGATAGGCGCAGATATCCTTTATCTCCTGCGTGGAAAAGGGCGGTTTGGTCTCTTTGATATCACAGGGTATACCGGCCTGCCTAAGGAGTGCGGCATATACTCCCGCCTGTCTGTTTGTGCGAAGAAGGATCGCAATATCACTCCACTGTGTACCGCCCATATGAGCATTTTTTATCACATCCAGAACCATCTCGTTCTGCGCCGCCATATCGGCCGCCCCCGTTATGGTCACGGAATCTCCGGTCTCCTTTTCGGCACTGATATTCTTGGAAAACCTGTTTTTATTGGATCTTATCACCCTGCCGGCAAAATCCACGATACTGCCCGATGACCTGTAATTGACGGATAGATATCTGACCTGTGCCCCGGTAAAATCCTTTTCAAACGAACGCATCAGAGACACATCGGCCCCCCTGAAGGCATAGATAGACTGATCGTCATCGCCTACGGCAAAAACGTTGTCCTGCGGATACGCCAGAAGCTTAACAAGTTCATATTGATTGGCGGATATGTCCTGAAACTCGTCGATCAGGATATATTTAAACTTATTCTGCCAGACAGCGGCAAACTCCGGTTCTCTCTTCAACAGCTCCAGGCACAGATTGACCATATCGTCAAAATCGATCCTGTCGAAGCTTCTCAGCAGATCGTTATACGCTTCAAAAATCCTTGCGAATTCTGCCTTTTCAAGCATGTTCTGATCAAACTCAAAAGGATCGTTTCCGTTATTCTTGCAGGATCCGATAAGTCCGAGTAAAGCAATACACTCCTCAAAATCCGAAAGCATTTCTCCATGCCCGGTTTCTTCCAAAGCTCTTTTACACATATTCAGTTTTTCTTTGTCGGTTATGGGTACCACCTTACGATACTGATGGTGGTGTTTAATGATCGAATAGAATATTGCATGAAAGGTTCCGAAGGACACCGCCGGTTCATCGGGATACACAAGCTTAAAAAATCTTTCCTGCATCTCGAGAGCGGCGGCCCGGGTGAAGGTGATGACCAGAATTTCAGATGCCTTCACGCCGGACGCTATCAACGCCTGTACCCTGTGTGTGACCACAAACGTTTTGCCTGACCCGGGACCCGCCAGCAACAGCAGCGCACCGTCATGGAAACAAACGGCTTCGCGCTGGCTTGGGTTCATATTATTCACTTAAAAGATCGATTGCCTCCTTTATCCTTTTTACAGTCTCCTCCTTACCCAATACTTCCATGATCTCGGTCGCTCCGGCCGGAGTAGTCTGCTTGCCGCTTAAGGCGGTACGAAGCGGCCACATTACATATCCGGTCTTAACCTCTGTCTCCGATACATAGACGCTTAGCAGGGCATACAGATTATCAATACTGTAGTCATCACACTCCTCGAGGATCGGCAGGGTATCCTTAAGCACCTTAAGCGAAGATGCCGTATCCGTCTTCATCTTCTTATGAGTATACATTGAGACATCGTATCCGTCCGGAACCTTCTCGAAGAAATCTATCATCTCCGGGATATCTTCGAAGGTCTCTATTCTCGATTTGACCATTTCGGCTATATGCTTCAGATCATAAGGTTGCGTGATCGTCTGTTTGATGTAACTCTCCGCACGATCATAGAATGCGTCAAAATCCATTGCTTTGATGTACTCACCGTTCATCCATCGCAGCTTACCCATATCAAAAACGGCGGGCGACTTGCTGATCTTGTGATAATCAAATGCCCTAACAAGTTCTTCCAGCGAGAAGATCTCAGTATTATCCTCGGGACTCCACCCAAGGAGTGCCACAAAATTCACGACTGCCTCAGATACAAACCCCTGCTCTATCAGATCTTCGAAGGATGAATGCCCCGATCTTTTGGAAAGCTTGTTGTGGTTCTCATCGGTTATCAGCGGACAGTGAACATATACGGGAACCTCCCATCCAAATGCCTCGTATAGTCTGTTGTATTTGGGGGAAGAGGACAGATATTCATTTCCCCTCACAACATGAGTGATACCCATCAGATGATCATCAACAACATTTGCAAAATTATATGTGGGATAACCGTCGGATTTGATAAGTATCATGTCATCGAGCTCGGCATTTTCAACCGAAATATCTCCGTAGAGCTCATCCGTAAATGTGGTTCTTCCCTCGGTAGGATTATTCTGTCTGATCACAAAAGGGATGCCGGCATCAAGATTATCCTTAACCTCCTCGGGAGTAAGGGATAGACAGTGCTTATCATAAACATTGATCGTCTTCTCTCCGTCGGGAGTGTTTATGGTAGTCTTAAGAGATTCAAGCCTTTCCTTGTCGCAGAAACAATAATATGCCTCGCCTTTATCTATCAGCTCTTTTGCATATTTCATATATATCCCGGAGCTGACACGCTCGCTTTGTACATACGGGCCGACTCCTCCATCCCTGTCCGGACCTTCATCATGTACAAGTCCGGTATCCTTAAGCGTGCGATATATTATATCGACTGCGCCTTCTACATATCTCTCCTGATCGGTATCCTCTATCCTCAGAAGGAAATCTCCTCCCTCATGCTTAGCGATCAGGTATGCATAAAGCGCGGTTCTAAGGTTGCCGACATGCATTCTTCCCGTAGGACTCGGTGCGTATCTTGTTCTGATCTTTGTGCTCATAATTTTGTCATACTCTCCTGTCTGTTATCATAATCCGGTACAGGATCATCAGCCTCCCGTACATATTCACTGAGTGCCTTGGCCGCCACGTTCAGATCCAGATTGGTACCGGCACCGGCTATACATCCGCCGGGACATGCCATTCCCTCTATCAGGCATCCGTTCTTCTTGCCTGCTTTGGCTAACATCAGCATTTTTTTACAGTCGGCAAGTCCTTCGGCATGTTCTATATGTACCTCAGTCTCCGGATAAAACTCTCTCACACAGCTCTCAATGGCCGAGGCAACTCCTCCGGCAATACCGTAGCCACGTCCGGCGCCCGTTGCTCCCTCAAGTCTTTCGGTAGGTTCAACCGCTTCGGGATGAATGCCTCTTGACTCGAATATAGCCATCATCTCTTCAAAGGTAACCACAAAATCCACATTACTTCTAACGGTCCTGCGGGATGCCTCAAGCTTCTTTGAAGCACAGGGGCCGATAAAGACGACCCTGGCATCGGGATGGTCTACCTTGATCAGTCTGGCCGTAGCCACCATAGGGGTCAGTGCATTCGATATATTATCAATGGTCTCCGGGAAGAATTTACGTGCCAGAGCCGACCAGCTCGGACAGCAGGAAGTGAGTGCAAACGCCTTTTTACCCGTAGCGATCTCTTCATGATAATGCTTGGCCTCGGTAACACATCCGAGGTCGGCACCCAATGCTGTCTCATACACATCATCAAACCCCAGCTGCATAAGGGCGGTCTTTAAGCTGTCACCGGTTACTCCGGGGCCAAACTGCCCTGCAAATGAAGGTGCAACCTGGGCGATAATCTTTTTGCCGGACTGAAGGGCTCTGATAAGCTGGAATATCTGTGATTTATCCGCTATGGCACCGAAGGGGCAGCTGATCATGCACTGTCCGCATGAAACGCACTTTTCCGGATTGATAGTGGCCCTGTGCTGCTCATCGTTTTCTATCGCATCGACTCCGCAGGCTCCGCGGCAGGGTCTGACCATATGAGAGATAGCATCATAAGGACAGACCGATTTACACTTACCGCATTTTATACACTTCTCCTGATCGATAAAGGATTTGCCCTCCACAAAAGAGATCGCACCCCGCGGGCAGACCTCGCGGCAGGGATGGGCCAGACAGCCCATGCACCTGTCGGTAACCTTGTACATATTTTCCGGGCAGGCGTGGCATGCCGAAGGAATAACCTGCATAAGCGGAGGTTCATAGTATTTCTCGTCGATATTGGACTCTTCAAGTCCCTGTGTCAGATGTACAGGCTCATGCTCGGGACGCAGACTTAAGCCCATGGCCAGTCTGATACGTTCTCTGACTATGGATCTCATACGGTAAATATTCCCATAATCCGTATCACCCTCCTTAACGATCTTGTAGGGCAGAGCCTCCATATCGTCCTTAAGGTTCACAGAATCGTAGGCAAGATCAGCTACTTCCTTAAAAACCCTGCGGCGGGTCTTTTTGACATCGGTATCGATTCCTCTCATACTCATGGCATATACTCCTTATGATCTTCCGGTCGAACCGAAGCCCCCTCTGTCAACATCATCAAGATGTTCGACCTCATTAAACACTATCTTCGGCTGGTTTTCCATGATCCTGAACTGGCAGATACGGTCATTCACATGCACAACCGTGTCTCTCATTGCTATCATCGGCACAAACCACTGGTCATTGTCACCGCAATACGAACAGTCGATAACTCCCTGATGATTGGCCTGGATCAGGCCATAGTTCTTGTAGGTTGAACTGCGGGGAACCACATGGGCCTCATATCCCTTAGGCAGTCTTATGGCCACACCGAGAGGGATCAGCTTGAATTCACCCTTTTTGAACTCCATCTCTTCGGACGCCCTTAAGTCGATCCAGTCGGATTTGCCGTCTATGTATTCAAGTTTATCGATCTTATCGGTAAAATACTTGATGTCAAGCGTCTGAGTCATATCATTTATCATTCCTTTCCGGGTATTACTTAAATCGCATTATCCTATATTTTATGATTTTTAGCAATCTCTCCGATATGAGGCTCCTGCCCCAAATATATCACTCTCTGATTGGAAGAGCCTCTCCAGTGAAGCTTAACATCCCTCAGATCCTCAAGATACGGACCGTCAACCACCACATCGACATATTTCATGATCTCGAGATCCTTTATACTGTCATACACATATCCGGTATACAGCCAGATATCTTTATCCCTGAAGCGCTCTTTAACCTCCTTTGCCAATCCGGTAATCTCATCCCGGTTGCCCGGATACAGGGGATCACCGCCACTCAAGGTAAGACCTGAGATGTAATCCCGTCCCAGCAGGTCAAAAAGCTCCTCTTTAGCCTTTTCATCAAAATACAGACCGTCATCCGGATCCCATGTAACGGGATTCTGGCAGCCGGGGCAATGGTGTTCACACCCCGAAACCCACAGCACGACCCGGAGGCCGTCGCCGTTTCGCATATCATCTTTTGTTATGTCGTGATAATTCATAGTCTTAATCAATGAATCCCGGGTGGGTCAAAGGAACCGTCACCGTGATCCAGATCACATCGAGATACGGTCAGCTATCTCTGCCATCTTTGAGTCCGACAGTCTCGTGTCTCCATGGGTCCTGGAATATGCCAGATATCCGTTCATCCTGTCTATCTTGGTGAGATTCCTGGATCCGCACCTGGGACAGACGTCCATCTCTAACTGCTCATAACCGCAGTCATCGCAGTATGACAGGCTCATATTGACGCCTTCATAGAAGCCGTATTTCATGGCACGCCTGATCAGTGTCTTGATCGCCTCAAGATTGTAATCGATCGGATATCTTACATACTGTATCTTGCCGCCGTTAAAATACTCCCAGAATCTCTTTTCCAGATCCTGCTTTTCTATAGGCGTGATCTTCTCGGCAACGTGACAGTGGAACGAGTTTGAAACGTATTCTCTGTCGGATACTCCCGGAATGATCCCGTATTTCTCCCTGAACTGACGTACCTGCAGTCCGCAGAGATTCTCGGCGGGTGTACCGTAGATCGCATAGAGATGATGATCCTCGGCCTTAAACTCAGCCACCTTTTCATTAATATGCTTCATAACCTCCAGTGCAAATTCACCATCCTGAACCAGTGTCTTACCGTTGTAAAGAACCTGAAGCTCATTGAGTGCGGTGATACCGAAGGAAGCCGTGGCCGCATCCAGCAGCGGTGCGATCTTATCGTGAAGATCCAGATGACCTCCGAGGAATCCGCCCTGGCAATATCCTAACGGATTGGTAGAAGCCTTCATATCCCCGAGATAACTGTAAGTCCTGATATGGAGCTGTCTGATCATATTCAGATAGTAATCCAGCACCTCGTAGAAATCCCTGGATTCTTCTCTTGCTTTGGCAAGTATCATCGGCAGGTGCAGCGAAACCACGCCTATATTAAACCTGCCTATATATACAGGGGTGTCATTATCATCCGCAGGTGCCTGTCCTCCCCTTTCCCAGTAAGGAGAAAGAAACGCACGACAGCCCATCGGACTGATGACCTTACCGTACTTCTGATAGATCTCGGAAATATAACCTTCTCCGGAAAGCGAAAGCCAGTCGGGATACATGGTCCTTGAGGAACACTCTATTGCCTCCTCGAATATATCCTCCAGCTCTCCTCCCTCTCCGTGCAGTTTTTCATCATAGAGAAAAACTATCTTCGGGAACAGGACAGGTTTTTTGTGATCCGGCTTGCCCTGACCGTTCTTACGGACATACAGCAGGGTTTCGGTCGCCATCCTGGCGAACCGCTCTGTCCCGAGTCCCGCAGTGACGGTTATGAACGGATAATCTCCACGGGAGCTTGCGACCGTATTGAACTTGTATTCCCATCCCTGGAAGCCCTGCTCAAATTCACGTCTGATGTCGGCAAGCGCCTGATTGGCGGCCATATCTTCGCTGACACCCAGTCCAACGTATTTGCGTATATATTTCTCATAGCTGTGTTCGGCATACGGAGCCAGCAGCTTATCAACCTCCGGAACCGTGAAACCGCCGTACTGCTGTCCCGCTGCGGACAGAATTATATCTCCGCATACATCAAAAACGGTATCCAGGCTCTTAGGCTCGTTGTACCAGACATTGCCCATCTCGAACCCGCCCTTCAGAACCTCGGAGATATTAAAGAGGCAGCAGTTCATTGTATCACGGCGTGCGGACATATCATGCACATAGATATAGCCCTCTCTGCTCGCCTGGATCTCTTCGGTCGTCAGAAAGAATTTTTCATACAGGCTCTTGTTGAACTGGTTAAAAATGAGACTTCTCTTGGTACTGACCAGAGCGGAATCCGTATTGGCATTCTCCCGGTCTCCCACATACATTATGGCCTGAGTCTTCTTATAGACATCGTCCATCATATGTACGAAGTCCTGTTTATAATTGCGGTAATCCCTGTAGCTTTTGGCGACTATGGGCTTGACCTCATCCAGGGCGCCCTCGACTATATTGTGCATCAGAGATATGGGAATATCCTTGTTCTCGAGAGCATCAATACGCGATTTAACGAATTCACAGATATGCTTCTTCTCATCTACGGTGAATTCGTACAGGGCCCGATACGCACTCTTACCGACGGCGTTTACGACCTTGTTCATATTGAAGGGCTCCAGCGATCCGTCCTTCTTGATGATATTTACATCGCCTTCCGGAATATACAGTTCATTATAATCATTCAGATCTTTGATATCTTCCTTGGAATATTTACTCATATCGCCTCTCTCGAAAGCAGCGCTCCCATCCTCCGGCCCCTGCAGAATAATCGCAGACCTTGCGGGAAATTGCACTCCTTAAAAGATAAGCTCACATGAGAACCTCCTGTGAGCTTAAATCTTGACAATTCGTTTCAGCCTTGCGCCTGTTTGCCGCCGGCATCCGCAGCCGATACCGCTGCACCCGATTCCCTGGCATCTTTGTTTTTACGAAGCCTGATCCCCAGAAGAACTGCTATTATGATCACGGCAACACAGATTACAAAGAGCAGCAGGTATGACAAAAAAGAATTTAAAAACAAAATCAGATTATTCATGGCATTATCTCCAACGATAGACGTAATTTGATCCCGGACGGGCATTCTGCCGGAACCCTCGTCAACTCTTATTATCATAACCCAACAAAGTAATCATCGTCAAGCAGATCAGTACCATCTGCCGCACTGGTCGCCAGCTTGTCACATCGTTCATTAAGAGGATGACCGTTGTGTCCCTTGACCCAGTTAAAATGGACTTCATGAGGCTCCATCGCCTTCAGCAGCCTTTTCCACAGATCCGGATTCTTGACCGGCTTATGCTGTGAATTGATCCAGTTTTTCTTAAGCCACGAATCCACCCAGTGCCGGTTGAAAGCATCGGTGATGTATTTTGAATCCGAAAACACATTGACCCTGCACGGTCTGGTAAGTGCTTCGATCCCTGTTATCACTCCCATAAGTTCCATACGATTGTTGGTAGTGCGGGTATATCCCTGAGAGTATTCTCTCTCATGCAATTCTCCGTTATTATCCACAAACTGCAGTATCGTTCCGTAACCTCCGGGGCCGTCCGGGTTTCCTCTGGCCGCTCCGTCGGAATATAATCTTACATCTGTCATATCTTTCCTTTCCTGCTTAAGCGGGTCCCTATGGCCGCATCAGGACGGATCCGCCCAGATACCGTCATTCACATGTCTGTTAACCATATCGACGGCTTTTTCGGTAAGCTCCTTATCGAAACCCAGCCGGTCAAGCAGCTTAATGGCATTTCTGGACTTGGAAGGCCCTGTCTTAAGCAAATATGAAAACCTTACATCGCCTTCTGACAGATCCTCTTCAAAGTGATAATTATCGTATTGCCCGGCCAATAATCCGGTAAGCTCTATGTCGTGAGTGGCTGCCATCACACGCATGCCCTGACTGTCCATCTTCTTAAGGATCTGGGTACATGCAGCTATGCGCTCCTCCGTATTGGTGCCGTTTAGCAGTTCATCGATAAAACATACGTGCAGAAGTCTGCTCCTGTTCTTATCTTCCATATCCGATAAGTACATATCCATCATACGCTTGACTGCCTTGATCTCCGCCATATAATAACTGTCTCCGCCGCACACATCATCGTTAATGCTCATTGCGCTGACAAGGCTTATCAAAGGCGCCTGATATCCTGAAGCACATGTATACCCGAAGGTCTGGGCGAACAGGGCTCCCAATGCAATACTTCTGAGGAAAGTGGATTTACCGGAAGCATTTGCTCCTGTGAGCAGTATGCTCCTGTCCGCATCCACATCATTCGGTACGGCATCCGTGACCAGAGGGTGATATACTCCGCGGATCCTGATACTGCCGCCGGTATCCGGATCAAAAACGGGCCTGCATAATCTTCCTTTAAAGGATTCGATATATGCAGCTGCCGAGATCATTGCATCAACAGACCCCGTGAGTTCGATGAGCCTGTCTATGTCATTCTCCTGTTCGAGTATACGGTCTCTGAGCTTCCAGAATCTGATAAGATCCGCATATACAAAAATGCCGAGGATATTAAAAATCACTGCGAACGGATTACCGCCCTGTTCGGAACTCAGTGCAAGCCTTCCGGTCCTGTTTACGGCACTTAAACTGTTCAATGTCTCTTTGATACGTTCCGATTCACGCTTAAGGATCTCATTGTCACTCCTGTCGATGATCCTGCAGATATCCGAAGACGATCCTATAAGGCTGCATATATACGAAAAGAGTTTAAGATGCGGCAGGACAGCCGTTCTGTCCCGGTAATATACGTAGACATTGGATATAAATACCAGTACGAACAAAACCGTACCTATCCCCTGCTGAAAGAACATGAGGATTATCGTCATAACAAGCAGCACAATGCGGAATATATAACCTCTGAAGGATTTTTTTTCAAGACTCCTGCAGCTGTCAAGAAGATCGTATACCGAACCTCTGGAAAGCCTGCCTGTATGATGAAGATATACCAGTATGCTGTTACGTATCGAGGATTCGGATCTCCAGAAATCTATCAGGTTCCTCCGCCGCTCGATCTCGTCCCGATCTGTAAGGGGATTTCGAAGCATATGATAGAGCATCTGACAACCGGCATCCGATTCCGTATTATCCGCTTCCGCAAAGATCTCATCCATCGAAAGATCGGACCAGCTGATATCATCCAATGCCGAAGCCGACCGGTGGCGTTCATAAAAACCACGCGCCGAAGCAATACGATCACGATCATATGAAGTTCTGTCTCTGGAACCAAAACCGCTGTTCAGCTTCTGAAGATACAGTCTGTCTTCCCTTCCGGCATTAACAAACTGCAGGAACATAATGAGTACAATGACACCCAGAAGTATAAGTGCAAAAATCAGTAAGTCCATACTATACCTCTTCAGTGTATGGTGTCAATAATTTCCTGAGCCCGGCTGTATATTCTTTCGATATCGTATCTGTCGTCAAACCGTCCGTTATAATACAGTATCTCACCGGCTATCATGGTCATTTTGATATTGGATTTGGACCCGCTGTAAACAATATTCTTGGGGATATTGTTAAACGGACGCATATTGGGCTGATCCAGATCTATCATGATGATATCCGCAAGCTTATCCCGATCCAGAATATCTGCATCATAAAGCCTCATTGAGAGCGCAGATCCGACCGTAGCCATATGAAGCACATCCATGGCATCAACAACAGCTGCATCCTCTTCCCTGAGTTTGGCCAGACCCGTGGTCAGAAACATTTCCCTGAACATATCCAGACAGTTATTTGACGCCGGTCCGTCTGTTCCTATTCCTGTGTTTATACCTTTATCCAGGAAGTTTTTGATGGGAGCAATGCCGCTGGCAAGTTTGGTATTTGAGCCCGGATTTGTGATCACGTGCAGTTTCTTTCCGGCAAAGATGTCGATATCCTCATCCGTCATATGCACACAGTGGTATCCGCCGCCGCCGTTATCAAACATACCTATGGAGTCAAGATAAGCTGCGGGAGTTTTGCCGTAACGTTCAATACAGCCTTCGACTTCGGACCTTGTCTCGGACAGATGTGTATAAACAGGAGCCTTTCTTTTGTGTGCAAGCTCCGATATGGATCTCATCAATTCATCCGAACATGTATATTCTGCATGAAATCCTATCTCATAGCTGATCAAAGGATCGAAATCATTCAGCTTATCATACATCTCATCCATGTATTCCACTGAAGAAGAGAAATTATTGACATTGCCGCAGAGTACTCCTCTGAAGCCCATATCCCTGTAGGCCCGGGCAATTGATTCCGGAGTCAGATACATATCGAAGCAGGCGGTAATGCCGCCCGAAAGATATTCAAGTACCGAAAGCTGTGTGGCATCATATATCATATCCGCATCAAGTCTGGCTTCCCTCGGAAATATCTGGATATTCAGCCAGTCGTTCAAAGGCATGTCATCAGCCTGACTTCGGAGCACGCTCATTCCCGAATGGGCGTGGGCGTTCTTAAAGCCGGGCATCAGCAGATTTCCTTCACAGTCCATGATCCTGTCTGCCGAATAAGTTTCCGGAAGCACCTTCCTCTCCCCCTCAGGGTCAAGTGCCGGTCCCACATAGATTATCCGTTCATTTAATGTGTAAAGACTGCCCTCAAATACATCCTCACCCGGTTTCATGGTCAGAATACGGGCATTTTTAAATACTGTGTTCATCTGATTTCCTTTCTTCAGCGAGATGCTTTGATGATCATTTACGGTATACTATTTCCCGAGATTATCCGGTCCGAAGCTCTCCGGCAAAAGCTCCGCAAGAGTGTGAACCCTGTACTCTCCGGCCGGTCCGACCACAATGATCTCACATTCCCCGGGATCGGCAAACTCCCTCATAACCTGCCTGCATACCCCGCAGGGACAGGCATACTGAGATATTTCATCTCCGGCGGGGCTTCCCGCTACGGCGATCGCTTTAAGCTTCCTGTGTCCCTCTGAAACAGCTTTGTATATTGCATTCCTTTCAGCGCAGATACCGGGGGAATAGGCTGCATTTTCCACATTGCAGCCGCCGGTTACCGATCCGTCTTCAAAAAGGGCAGCTGCGCCCACATTGTAACCGGAATAAGGCGTATACGCCCTCAGTCTGTATTCAAGCGCAGTACCGATGAGTTTTTCTATGGTTTCGGTATCAATATTCATCATCCCATCCTTTTTATGGATTCAGTGATAAGTCTGGTAAATCTGGGAGCCGCTTCGTTAGCTGCCTGCTGAACCTCTTCATGTGTCAGCTTATTCGGGCTTAAGCCTGCAGCAAGATTGGCAACACAGCTGATGCCGCAGATCCTCATACCCATATGATTAGCAGCGATGGCTTCAACCACGGTGCTCATGCCTACCGCGTCCGCTCCAAGTCTGCCAAGCATCCTGATCTCCGCGGGAGACTCAAATGAAGGGCCTGTCAGCTGGGCATATACTCCCTCATGCAGCTCTATATCGTTATCCCTTGCAACAGACCTGATGATATCGTTAAGCTCCTGATCGTATACATTGCTCATATCCGGGAATCTGGTACCGAGCTCCTCGATATTGGGACCTATCAGCGGATTGGGCGCAAAGCTTGAGATATGATCCGTGATAAGCATAAATGAGCCTGCATGCATTTCGGTATTGATACCTCCGGAGGCATTGGTCAGAAAAAGGATCCCGGCTCCCATCATATGCATCAGTCTGGCAGGGAGCACAACATCCGAAATATCGTATCCCTCATAGTAATGAACCCGTCCCTTCATGCATACGATATTTACTCCGCCAAGCCTGCCGAATATGAATTCGCCCGCATGTCCCGGCACCGTAGACACCGGAAAGCCCTCGATATCCGAATACGGAACCTTGGATTCCACCTCGATATTGTCGGCGAAATTACCGAGCCCCGATCCCAGCACAAGAGCGACCTCAGGTTTGAAATCAGTTATCTTTCTGATACATTCACAGCATTTCAAAAGCTTTTCATATCTTGGATCTGACATTGTTACACCTCCCGGATCTCGTAGAATATTATACAATTGGGCTGATCCACCCGGATCTCCTTATGATTCATGACTATCAGTCCCTTTTTGACATCCACACTGAAAAAGGTCATCGTATTGGACTCATGGTTAAGGCTGACCATATGCTTATTATCCGGGAACAGGGCGACATCCTTGGGATAATCACCGCTCACCGGCAGACAGAACAGCTTATTCAGCTTTCCCGTCTTCTGATCGATCGAAAACATACATGCGGAGTTGTCTCCGGCGTTGGATGAGACCAGATATTTGAAATCATCGCTCAGATTAAGTGCAGAGGCTCCCGAACCATTGGCGTGATATTCATTTATCGTGGATACGGACTGTATCTTCTCGAAATCAGGCACATCCGCATCCTGGTTCTGATACTCATAAACATCGATGTACGTACCCCTGGCATGGACGATATAGATATATTTGCCGTCCCGTGAGGTTTTGATATGCCTGGGACCGGATTTCTGGTCCGAGTGGATGATATCCACCTGCGTCAGCTTGCCCGTATCGTGATTGAGTCTGTATACAAAGGTATTGTCGGTACCGAGATCGGCTGCCAGCAGATACTTATTGTCCCTCGTCATCTTTACACAGCTCACATGCGGTCTCGAATCCAGATCCGCGATGGTCCCGAGCCCCTTGTGAAAGATCTCGTCTGTGATCTCTCCCAGTTTTCCGTCCTTATCGAGCCTTAATACAGTGATCTTGCCGTCATGATACCCCCCGGTAAAAAGATATCTGTTCTCATAATCGGTCGACAGATAAGAGGCTCTCATACCGTTGATGGTTCCCTGACCTATCTGTTCAAGATCACCTTCGGGAAGTATCCTGAATGCCTCGACGCCGAAATCCGTTATCGAATAAAGAAATCTGCGGTCATGTGAAATGGTGACGTATGACGAATTGGTGATATTGATCTGTTTCTTTTCCCTAAGATAACCCTCCTTAAGATCAACATCATAGATCCTTATGCCGTAATTCTCCCTGGTCGCATTGGTATACGAAGAAACATAGGCTACATATTTTGACATTTATCGCTCCTTTACATAAAAAACGGTTTAGCTCTTCAGATAATCCTTAACCAGATCACGGGCCTTGGAATAGCCCTCTCTGTACATCCGGTTCATTATGACACGATCCCTGGTAAGTGTCTTCATATTGCTGATATCCTCGGGTGCGATGATCAGAAGCCTCCCGTCCTTTTCGAGTTCGAGGGCCTTCTCAAGCTCGGAATTGTATGTGTCAGCACGGTTCTTAAGCGCCTCCGCCGCCTCGGGATACTGAGTCGTCAGATATTTTGAGACCTTTGAATCGCTGCTTTTTTTGCGGAAAGCATTCTTTGGACGGGTAAGTATCACGATAACCTTATCACAGCCCGTCTCAAAGGCTTTGTCGTACGGTATGGGATCAGACAGACCTCCGTCGAAATAGGGCTTACCCGAAAAAATGGATGGCTTATTGATGGCAGGCACACAGGACGAGGTCATGAGAGCCTCATAATGATCCTTCTTCAGGCTGCTCTTGTCCAGATATACCGCCTTGCCCGTAAAGGCATCGGTCGCAACTATCACAAAAGAGCAGGGATTGCTTATAAACGCCTCATAATCAAGGGGATCCTCTCCGTCCGAGTTGCTGAGCGTACTGTATATATACTCCAGATCGATATATGAACCTCTCCTGATGAAGTTTCGGGCACTCATATATTCAGGTCTGTAAGCATATCTGTCATAAAACCTGTAGTTGCGTCCGCGCTGTCCGGCCAGATAGGAAGCTCCGTTGGCACTTCCTGCCGATACGCCTATATAAGCATCACTCCTGATATCCTCATCCAGCAGATAATCCAGCACCCCTGCACCGAAAATATCCCTGGTACCGCCTCCGACGTCCACTATTCCAAGCATTTTTTCTCTCCTTATGATACATATTTAAGCCTCGTGGTTTCACGGGATCCATAATCTTTCCGAAACACCACTGCTTTTTAGTATATCACATTTGACCTGCAGACCCAAAAAGTTTATAATCGTCTGAGTGTTTTATAAGGAGTACGCCATGAACAGAGAACTCATCAGATTTGAAAATATTACCAAATCTTTTGACGGATATGAAGTTCTGAACAACCTTAATCTGTCCATACACGAGAATGAATTTGTGACTCTGCTCGGTCCCAGCGGTTGCGGTAAGACTACTACCCTGCGCATTTTGGCCGGATTTGAGACTCCCGATTCGGGACGTGTCATTTTTGACGGCGAGGATATCACTTCCCTTCCTCCCAACAAAAGGCAGCTTAACACCGTGTTCCAGAAATATGCCCTGTTCACACACATGAGCGTAGCCGACAACATCGCATTCGGACTTAAGATCAAGGGAAAAGATAAAAATACGATACGCGATAAGATCAGATATTCGCTCAAGCTTGTTGGGCTTGAGGGGTTTGAAGACAGAGCGCCCTCATCTCTGAGCGGCGGTCAGCAGCAGCGTATCGCGATCGCAAGGGCTATCGTGAACGAGCCCAAGGTACTTCTTCTGGATGAACCTCTCGGAGCCCTGGATCTGAAACTACGTCAGGATATGCAGTATGAACTGATCCGTCTCAAAAACGAGCTCGGGATCACCTTTATATATGTTACACACGATCAGGAGGAAGCACTGACCATGTCTGATACCGTAGTCGTTATGAACCGTGGTATCATACAGCAGATAGGCACTCCGGAGGATATATACAATGAGCCCCAGAATGCTTTTGTGGCCGATTTTATCGGCGAAAGCAATCTTCTGGACGGGATCATGGTTCATGACTGTCTTGTAAACATCGGCGGGCTTGATTTTCCCTGTGTCGATACCGGATTCGGTACGGATCATCCGGTGGATGTTGTCATCCGTCCGGAGGATGTGGAGCTGGATGCTTCCGGCAACGGACAGACCCGTGGCAAAGTCGTTTCCATTGTATTTAAGGGGGTTCACTGGGAAATACGTGTCGAAAGTCAGATCGGTATCACCTTTCTCGTACAGACTACCGAGCACTTCCCCATCGGTTCGGAGGTCGGTATAAGCGTTGATCCCTACAACATACAGATAATGCACAAGCCTGCCTCAAGTGACGAACAGGTATTTGACAAGGATGTGATAGAGACCGGTGAGGGTTATGAATCGTAACAAGGCAAGATTACTCTCAATTCCATATATCATCTGGGTGATCGGCTTTACCGTGATACCTATAATCTTCATTATAGCCAGAGCGGTTACCGACGGAACCGGCTCTCCCACCGCCGCCAATCTTCTTGCGATATTTGACCCCATACATCGCAAGGCTTTGTATCTTTCACTTATTCTGGCTTTCTTAAGCACTGTCATCTGCATCCTGCTTGCATTTCCCGTAGCTGTGATACTTCGTAACAGCAGATTCAACAAGAAAAACATTATCATGTTCGTACTGATCCTGCCCATGTGGATGAATTTCATCCTGCGTATACTGGCGATCCAGATGCTTATCTCAAACAACGGTATAATAAACAACCTGCTTGGCTTTCTTTCGCTTCCTCCGCTCAGTATGATCAACACTCCGGGGGCTATAGTACTCGGAATGGTATATGACTATCTTCCTTATATGCTCCTACCGGTCTTAAACAGTGTGCTGGCGATCCCCGAGGATGTCATAGAGGCTGCCAAGGATCTGGGAGCCGGACGAAGGGCGGTTATCTCCAAGATAATACTGCCGCTTTCCCTCTCCGGGATAGGCAGCGGGATCACGATGGTATTCGTTCCCTCAATGACCGAATTCGTCATCGCCAATATACTCGGAGGCGGCAAGCTGCAGCTTATAGGCAATATCATCGAACAGGAGTTTACGACTACGATGAACTGGAATCTCGGTTCGGGCCTGAGTGTTACCCTGATGGTATTTGTACTGATAACGTCGATCATTTTCGGCAGAAGCAGTGAAAACGGTTCCAAAGCCACAGGATTTACGATATGATCAGAAAAATACTCAGCAAATTATATATAGCGCTCATTCTTATATTTCTCTACGCCCCCATAATCGTATTGGTGGTGCTGAGCTTTAACGCCTCGAGATCACGTGTTGTCTGGGGCGGCTTTACACTGGAATGGTATTCCAAAGTTTTCAAAAGCAGTGCCATCATGGGTGCTCTCGGAACCACCTTCGGACTTGCATTCTTCTCAGCCGTTATAGCTTCCGTATTGGGACTGCTGGGTGCGGTCGGGATCTACTCCATGCGCAAGAGAAATTTCAGGATAATGCTGTTTATGACCAACATACCCATGATAAATGCGGATATAGTTACGGGTATCGCGCTACTGTTATGGTTCGTTCACCTTTTGCCTCTGGGATTCGGATCCGTACTGCTGGCACATGTGACGTTCAATGTACCCTATGTGATCCTCTGCGTACTTCCCAAGCTGGAGAATATGGACATTTATCAATATGAAGCGGCTCTGGATCTTGGAGCCGGCGGGTTTTATGCCTTCATGCGGATCCTGATGCCGCAGATACTGCCCGGTGTTTTGTCCGGTTTCCTGATGTCGGTCACACTCTCCATGGATGATTTTGTGATAACATATTTTACCAAGGGTGCCGGAGTAAATACACTTTCCACACTTATATACGGAGAGATACGCAAAGGAATAAAACCGGAAATGTATGCTCTTTCTACACTTTTATTTGCAATTGTGTTATTATTACTGATACTGGTCAATCTTCCGTACGGCAATATGAGGCCTCACAGGCCAGGCCCGGAAAAATAAGATTCAGAGGCGGAAATACTTGATCCTACGGGATCGGAAAATGAGGAGTTATGATGAAAAAGCGAATTGTTTCCATAATATGCGCAGTGGCATGTCTGTCTTCACTGGTCACGGGATGCGGCAGCTCTCCCGCTTCGGGCAGCGGTGATACGCTGACTGTATTCAATTACAGCGAATACCTGGAACCCGAAATGCTTGAACTGTTTACACAGGAAACAGGCATACAGATCAAGTACGAGGAAGCAACCACTCCGGAGGAGCTTTACACCAAGTATAAATCGGGCGGAATCTCCTACGACCTGCTGTGTACCTCCGATTATATGGTCAAAAGGCTAATAGATGAGGGAGAGCTCCAAAGCGTCAACTACGGGATCATGAGTAATTCCTCCAATATAGGACAGAAATACTGGACTATGGCAAAATCCTTCGATCCGAACAATGAGTATGCGCTTCCCTACTTCTGGGGAACCGTAGGTTTATTATATGACAAGACAAAGGTAAACGGAGAAATAGACAGCTGGGATGTTCTGTTTAACGGCGATTACTCGGGAAATATCATCATGCAGGATTCAATGCGCGACAGCTTCATGATCACGCTTAAATATCTCGGATATTCCATAAATACCACCGATGAAAATGAGTTAAAGGAAGCGGCCGACCTTCTGATGAAGCAGAAACCCGATGTACAGGCATATCTGGTAGATGAGGCAAGGGATGAGGTCGTTGCGGGAAATGCCGCTATCTCCGTTGTTTATTCCGGTGAGGCTTTTCTCGGCAATCTTTACAATCCCGATCTGACCTATGTTGTTCCCAAAGAGGGATCGGAAGTCTGGATGGACTCATGGGTAGTTACAAAGAACTGCAAAAATACGGATGCCGCAGCCAGGTTCCTTGATTTTCTGTGCCGCAAGGATGTGGCAACCGCAAACTTTGAGTATATATACTACTCAACACCGAACGAAGCGGTCATCAAATCGATGGATGCAGAGCTGAAGAGCAATCCCGCAGTCCTTCCTCCCGATTCTATCCTTGAGAACTGTGAGGTCTGCACTCAGACCGATGCTGCCACGACAGAGCTGATCGGAGATCTTTGGAAAGAGATAAAAGCTCAGTGACTGTCAGGTTACCTCACCTGACCGTTTCCGGTTATCTGATATTTATAGGATGTAAGCTCCTTAAGCCCCATGGGGCCTCTCGCATGGAGCTTCTGGGTGGAGATCCCTATCTCCGCTCCGAATCCGAATTCAAACCCGTCGGTAAATCTTGTAGAGGCATTGACGTATACACATGCCGCATCCACCCTGTCGAGAAAATACTGCGCCGTAGTCTTATCCTCAGTGATTATGGCCTCCGAATGTCTGGTGTTATATCTGTTGATATGCTCTACCGCCTCTTCTACGCTGCCTACCGTCTTCATCGAAACGATATAATCAAGGTATTCTGTTCCCCAGTCATCCTTGGTGGCCGCAACAGCCTCCGGATAGATATCACAGGCGAATTCGTCGCCGCGTATCTCCACATTATGCTGTTTCAATGCTTCGCTGAGCTTCGCGCTTAAGGGTCTGGCGATCTCCTTATGTACGACCAGGGATTCACAGGCATTGCAGACACCGATGCGCTGCGTCTTGGCATTGACGATGATCGGCACGGCCTTCTCGATATCAGCGTATTTATCAACATAGATATGACAGTTGCCCGTACCCGTCTCGATCACAGGAATAGTGGATTTTTCCACCACTGTCTTTATCAGACCGGCTCCGCCGCGCGGGATCAGTACATCCACATACTGATTCAATTTCATAAAGGCAGCTGTCACCTTTCTGTCAGGATCGGTTATAAGCTGTACAAAATCAGGGTTTAGACCGGACGATGACAGGGATTTGCGCAAAAGATTCACGATTGCCGTATTAGATGCCAGAGCATCGCTTCCACCCTTGAGGATAACCGCATTTCCACTCTTAAAGGTCAGAGCAAACGCATCTGCGGTAACGTTGGGCCGAGATTCGTATATGATACCTATAACGCCTATAGGAACCCTGATCTTACGGATCTTCAGACCGTTCGGACGATTAAACTCTTCTATGACCTCCCCACAGGGATCCTTGAGCTTAACGACCTCTCTCATACCGTCGGCCATGGCTTCGATGCGGGCTTCATCCAGCCTGAGCCTGTCGATCATGCCCGGATGCATACCGTTAGCTTCGGCTCTGGCGATATCCTCCGCATTTGCCTTCAGGATCTCATCCTTATAGATGGACAGATACTCCGCACATTTTAAGAGTTCTATCTCTTTATCCTGCTGTTTCATGACCTGAAGCTCATATGCAGCTGTTCTGGCTTTTTCACCCATTTTCTTTAATTCCGCGTTTGTCATCTCAAACCTCCGTAGATACTTTCTTCTGTTATGACCAGATTCATCGGTACGTCCCATTCCTCCGGCTGTATTTCATCTGCAATCTGGAAGCCGTAGCACAGTCCGGCCGTTGTTATATCGGTATGGTCTGCCAGAAATCTGTCATAATAACCTCTGCCGAAGCCGATCCTGTTGCCCCTGCGGTCAAAGACACTGCCTGGAACAAGCATCAGGGTATGCTCCGAACCGTGCCACCTGACCAGGTCTCCCACAGGCTCATATATGCCCATATAGCCTTTGATAAGGGAATCCGTGGAACATATATAATAAAAATGCATATATGTGTCCTCAACCCTCGGTACCGCCACACGTATGCCGAGTCCCAGACAGCCCTCGATTATCCCGCAGGTATCAACCTCGGACCGGAAGGATACATACGACATTACCGTGCTGATATGATTATCGATCAAATAGTCCAGGACACGTTTGCATATCGCACCATCCGCCCGGCTTTTCCGGACGGGATCCTGTGCGTCTCTCAGTTTAAGTATCTGCTTTCTTAACTCTGTCTTTGTCATAACTGATCGGATCCCGGGATCAACAGAACCGTCCCAGTGATCCGATAGAATCAACGGAACCGTCCCCGTGACCGGTTTTATTTGTGCATGGTCTGTACATACAGCGGAAGATCGAAGCCCTCGTCCTTATGAGCCACAAAAAGGGTTCCGATGTCGGCGCCGTCGATAATACGGTGAATGACCTTCACATCCTCCGAGTTGGCTATTATCATGTCTATTCCCGACATACTCGCGATCTTTGCCGCGATAAGCTTGGTATTCATGCCGCCGGTACCGACATCCGAGCCGGTACTCATCTTGCCCATATCCATTACCGAATCCACGTCCTCAACCACCGGAATGAACTCGGCTTCGGGGTTGGATCTCGGATCATCGGTATAGAGACCGTCTATATCCGAAAGCAGGATCAGCAGATCCGCTCCTACCAACGCGCTGACTACGGCAGACAGGGAATCATTGTCTCCCATCTCGATCTCGTATGTGGCGACCGTATCATTTTCATTTACTATGGGAATAGCTCCCATGTCAAAGAGCCGGTCAAAGGTGTTTTTGGCATTGAATCTGTTCAGATTATCCACTATGGTATGCTTGGTCATCAATATCTGAGCAGCACGATGGTTATACTGTCCGAAGATCTTTTCGTATATCATCATCAGCTTGGTCTGTCCTATTGCGGCGCAGGCCTGCTTCACAGGTATGTCTTTCATATCTTCGGACTTCAGTCCCATGGATTTGCGTCCTACCGCTATGGCTCCCGAGCTTACGAGCACCACGTCCTTGCCGCGGTTCTTCAGATCGCATATTTCCCTGACCAGCACATCGATCTTGGTAAAATCCAGTTCTCCCGTTTCCGGATGATGCAGGGATGATGATCCGATCTTGATCACTATCCTTTGTTTGTCCTTTAATGATTCTCTGTAATTCATTTCCATCCTCGCATTAATGTATTTTCCCGTAATCACTGAATTCGTTATCTATAGTAAACGAATTAATTAATTGCACTTTGGCGAGCCATAACTGCCATAAATTCCAGCATTATGGCTCGCCATACGGCAATTACTAAATTCGTTGACTATATATGTCAGCTACTGACATTATTGCCTGCAATGATCTGCCCGGCTATGTATAAACCGTCCATGGCTGCGGATGTTATTCCGCCGGCATATCCGGCTCCCTCTCCGCATGGATACAGCCCTTTAATGTCCGTGCTTTCACCGGACTCACCTCTGGGTATCCTGACAGGAGACGAGGTTCGGCTTTCTATACCCGAAAGGAATATTTCCGGATGGTCAAAACCCGGGATCCTGGTACCAAAGCTCCTCAACCCCTCCAGAATATCCTCTGACAGGTTCCGGGGGAGTATCGTACTCAGATCGGCCTCACGATATCCGCCCTTTGTCTGCGGCCTGTAATCACTCAGATCAGGCGCGGCCGAAGGGGTATCGACAAACCTTCCGAGACAGGATGCAAAATCGCCGATCCTCTGTACCGGTATCGATCCGTTACCGGCTTCATAAGCCCGAAGCTCCAGTTGCCGCTGAAAGGAAACCCCCGCAAGCTCTCCCGTACAACCGAAATCATCGGGAGTAACCGTTACTATGACGGCCGCATTGGAATTATCACCCTTCCTGCCGCTGTAGCTCATGCCGTTAACTGCAAGATGTCCCGGTTCGGATGAGGCATTGACCACATAGCCTCCGGGGCACATACAGAAGCTGTACACGCCTCTTCCCGATGACGTCTGCGCAGTGACCTTATATGGCGCCGCCGGAAGCAGATGAGCAAATCCTCCGTACTGTGTGCGGTCTATAAAATCCCTCGGATGCTCTATCCTGAATCCGACCGCAAAGGGCTTTGGCTGCAGACCGGCTCCGCGATCCCGCAAAAGCCCGAAGGTATCTCTGGCGCTGTGTCCGATCGCCAGAACGAGTCTGTCGGTATCAATATGTCTTTCAACCGCATGATCCTGTCCCGATCCGACCCTGATCCCTGTCAGTCTGCCGTCTTCGATAACAATATCAGTCAGTCTGGTTTCAAAAAATATCTCGGCTCCGCTCTCAAGTATATATTCCCTTATATTGCGTATGACTTCCGTCAGTATATCCGTGCCTATATGAGGTTTGGCATCATAGACGATCTCAGCGGGTGCACCGAATCTGACAAAGGTATCGAGTACGAATCTGCATCTTCCGGTCCTGTCCTTGATCAGGGTGTTCAGCTTGCCATCCGAAAATGTTCCGGCTCCGCCCTCTCCGAACTGTACGTTGCTCTCGGGCTTAAGCACCCCGGTCTCCCAGAAGGACTTAACATCCGCAGAACGTACATCAACCCTTGAGCCTCGTTCAACAATGACCGGCTTAAGCCCTGCTTCCACAAATGAATACGCACAGAATATACCCGCCGGGCCGAAGCCGACAATAACCGGACGTCCTCTGTATACGGCTTCGGGGATCCTGTATACGGTTCTGTCCGCAGCAGTGATATCTGTCCATTTTTTCCCTTTAAGTATCCTTTCGCCGTTACGGATATCGCAATCCACGGAATACACATAGTGTATATCCTTTTTGTCCCTTGCATCGACAGACCGTCTCATTATGGATATGCCGCTTATATTGCCGGCGGATATCCTGAGACAGCGGGCTGCCGCTCTTTTTACATCCTCGATATCATGCCTTCCGACGGGCAGTTTTATATTGTTGACTCTGTATATCATAATACCATCAGAGCGACTCCGCCGCCCTTTTTCCGGCAATGTATCCGCTGGTCCATGCCCATTGCAGATTGTAACCTCCGCAGATACCGTCTATATCCAGCAATTCGCCCGCAAGGTAAAGCCCGGGTATCCTGACGCACCGGAGGTCATCATCCACTTCATCGAAATGAACACCTCCCGACATGACCTGAGCCTGTTCATACCCGTAGTACGAAGAAATATTAAAAGTAAGATTCTTGAGCTCATATATAAACCGATGCAGCATCTCCGGTTCGAGAGTATCTGCCTTGTCGGAGGGTCTGATGCCTGCCCTGTCCATTGCATACAGACAGAGCTTCTTATGTACCAGACCCGTAAAAAGCTGTTCAGCATTCATATTCCGGATCAGTGAACGTGATCCCGGAGATGTAATTCTCTCATTCAGTCTGTCGCAAAGCTCCGATTCATCATATTCGGGAATCAGATCGATGACCGCCTTTGCCTTACAGCCCTGTTCCATTGCCCTGATCACTTCACCGCTGATATTAAAGACCGGTATGCCCGAGATACTGTCCTTTGTAAACTGTATCTCTCCTCTGTCAGACAGGATGGCGCCCACGCCGGAAAGATATACGGTCAACTTTCCCTTGGCACGTACGCCAAAGAGAGAAACTATGCTTTTTTCCCTGACCGTAAGTTTGGTAAGGGCGGGAAACGGTTCAACTATCCTGAGCCCCAGATCAGCGGCAATCTTCAATCCGCTTCCGTCCGAACCTGTTTCGGGAGAGGCCATTCCTCCCGCAGCCAGGATAACCCTGCGGGCTTTAATGTCATTGCCGATACAGAAGCAGTTCCTTTCGGGTCTTATCATATCGGCCCGGATCTCAGTCATAAGTCTGATCCTTTCCGACCCGATATTGTATCTGAGCACATCGAGTACCACCGAAGCCTGCTCCGAATAAGGATAAACATAACCGTCACGTTCTCTGGTGATCAGTCCCAGCCTCTCAAAAAAGGCTTTTGTTTCGTTCGTACCGAAGCTGCCAAGAAAGCTGTCGATACGCTGTCTGCCCGAACCGTGATAAGCTTCACTCGTTGTGGGAGTATGGCTCAGATTACACTTACCGTTGCCGGTTTTAAGTATCTTACGTCCAACCCTGTCTCCGCTTTCGATAAGACAGACTTCTGCACCAGCTTCAGCTGCCGCTATGGCTGCGGTCATCCCGCTTGCTCCCGCACCGATTATGCATATATCCGTTTTTGAGGAATTCAGGAATCTCATCAGTATACTCCCATTTCCTGTCCGATCTTGACAAGTACCGAACCGAACAGCTTTCTGCTCATTGCGGAAGCGGATACGATCCTCAAAAGCATGCAGGCTATATTATAGGCAAACCAGGCCGGTATGATGCAGATGACCAGTGTCAGCACGCCGCCCACCGCATTATACAGCGGAGTGCTTATCAGTCTGATCAGCAGTCCCAGTACTCCGGAAACCACCAGCGGCAGAAGTAATGTCTGCAGCAGATGGAATCTGATGTGATAGTTCCTGAAGAGGATTATGACACATGCCACGATGCACAATCCGTAATTAAGCATGGCGGCTGTCACCGCTCCGGTAAACGCGTAATCCTTCTTAAACATCAGGAAATACGAAATAATACTGCATACTATCAGTGAGACAAAGCTGATGACAAGCATTTCTCTGTTGTATCCGAGCCTGATGAGAACGGAAACAAAGGTATACATCACGCCGTAGAGAATCACCAGTGACGTTCCGAAATTCATGAGCTGTATAACAGTAGTGACGCGTCCCGTAAAAAAGGTCTGTACTATCACGGGTGCCATCATCGTCGTAAAGATCACCGCCGGAATTGCAAAATACATTACCCGGGCAAATATCCTGGTTATCCTGTCACCGGTAAGCTGATTATCCGAGTCGGAAGCTGCAGCTGCCACGGCTTTAAGCGAATTCTGCACTCTGGCGATCGACAGAACGGATAAAATTCCGATGATCACAACAAATTTGGAATAAAAAGCTCCGATCGCATCTCCTGTATCGGTCATACCGGCCGTATTGCCGAGCTTGCGGTACAGCAGCAGTACAACAATTACCGGAGCATGAATGATAAATTCCTGGAAGCCGTTGATCAGCACACCTCCTATAAACCTGCCGGATATATCAGACATATACTCCGAGCGTCTGTTTTCCTCTGTCCTCATCATATGCCTGAAGGTTCTCTGGTATATGATCGTCATGGCCGCCAGAAATATGAGTGTAAGTAATTCACTTATGCAGATGCCGATCATGGCTCCTATCGCTCCGTACATGGCACTGACCTCTTCATTTCTGAGAAGTGCGGCGATATTTATTCCGTAACGGTGTCCGAAAAAGGCTCCCGCAAGCATTCCCAGCCCCATGGTCACTCCATAAAAGGTCTCACCTATGGCAGCCGCTTTTGAGTTATCGGTACCGTTCAGATATCCTATGTTCAGATTAATGAAAACCGACAAAAAGACCGCCGGCCCGACAAATATAAAACTCAGTGAGCTGCTTCCTCCCGACATCATCCTGCTGCTGACCGGCATGATCACGACAGCGCATACGATCAGGATGACAACGGCAGCAATGACCGAATAACTCTTAGCCAGTGTATATACGAGAGCCGCATTATTGTATTGATTTCTGCGTATACGATCCCTCATCATTCCGCGCATGGTCGTACAGAGTCCGGCACCCGTGATCAGACCGAGGCACCAGAAAACCTCAAGCGGCCCCGACAGATAACCGCATCCGTTATCTCCTATCAGATGCGACACCGGTATCATAAATATAAACAATGACAGTAATATGATTACAAGTCTGTCTCTGTTAAACATTACCTTCCCTCGTTATACCAAGCTTCTGCAGAACAGCCTCCTGCTTCTCTTCCATCATATGCGCCGTTTCATCATCCATATGGTCATAACCGCACAGATGAAACAGACTGTGTGCAGCCAGAAACGCAAACTCCCTTTTGATACCGTGACCGTATTCCTCCGCCTGACTGTATACACGGTCAATATTAATTATAATATCTCCCAGAATGAGTTCTCCGCTCTCAGGGTCAAACAGGGATATATCGCTCTGATCCAGTTCTTCAAATCTGCCCTCAAGGACTTCGGTCGCCGGAAAAGACAGTACGTCCGTAGTCCTGTCCATATCCCTGTATTCCAGATTAAGCTTCCTTACCTCCTCCGAATGCGTAACACTGAGATTCACACATGCCTCAAACGGGCAGCTCTCCGAATCGCAGACCGCCTCAAGCAGCTTATCCGTCAGAAGCTGTACATCAAATCCGGGATCTATATCTTCATCCATGTCAACGAAGGAAGTCATAATACAGTTTTTCCTCCATAAATACCTTTTTCATCTTTTCGTACTGTCCTATACTTATATCGTTATCCTTAAAAAGACCGGCTTCAAATCTCTGTTTGAATATAGCTTCGGTAAGCTCCGCGTAATCCAGCTTAATATCCTTGTTTTTGCCGAAAAGATACTGAACTGAGCTGACCATACATTCACACATATACAAAACCGCCGTCTCGGTTCTACGCATCGGTGTATTCGGATCCTCAAGCTCCTTAAGTATATCCACTACCGTCTGCGGGATATTGCTCTCCTCACAGACTATCCTGGTATTCTCCCAGTTATATGCGCCTCCTATCACTCCGATCCTGTGATACAGGCCCGCACATTTGACTACATCCGTATTCAGTCCCAGTGCCGAAGATACTCTGTCGCAAAAGTAGACAACGTGTACGGTCTTCTTATAATCCGCCGGAGAGATGTTCTTGAGTTTGGTTAGAAGCATACATTCCGGATCGTTTAACTCAAGATAATCATCCTTCTGCTTAAATATCACCTTGGCTGAATACAGCTTAAGTATAAACAGCATCAGTATCAGCGTGATCGTGATGTTAACCGTCGGATATATAAGCATTTCGACACTGAAAACACTGTTGGTCGTAAAGGTAACGACGGCAAGCCCGAGGAAAAGGATTATGAGTGTAATAAGAATGGGCAGTGTCGTTCTGAAGCTCTCATCGATATGCGAAATGAGAACCGCTGCGGTGATACCGGCAAAAATATACACAAAAACATAGCTGAGACCTGCGGCCCCTCCGGAAGCGGCAGACATGATAAGGCATACACAGGAAGCCGTTATTCCGGCAGGAATATTGGACAGCACCGTCAAAAGCACAAAGCAGCTGACCATGGGCCATGCCGAAGCAGGCATGGCGGGCTGCAGTATCCCCAGGACCGAAACGGCCATAAAAGCGATATAAAAGCGCCCCGGATTATCCGCATTGTTTCCGAACAGAGACTCATACGCACTGCCTGCGTTGAATGAAAAAACCGTGACCAAAAGCCCCGTTACCACAAGGCCGGTCATCCGTATAGCTACAGTCTCGGGGATCCCGTATAACAGATAGTGGCCTGCGCATGACCCCAGGCAAACGATAAACAGGGATATATACAGGATAATACTGCGGGATTTATTGCTTTTAGTTTCTTCCATTTGGTTTTCTGCGTTCATACTCATCATAAGCTCTGACTATTTTCTGAACGAGAGGGTGTCTGACAACATCCTTGGATGTCAGATTACAGAATGCAATACCCTCTATGTTTTTGAGTACACGTGAAGCGATATCGAGTCCCGATCTGGTGTCCTGCGGAAGATCCTTCTGAGTCGCATCACCGGTGACTATGACTTTGGATCCGAAGCCTATCCTCGTCAGAAACATCTTCATCTGAGCCGGTGTGGTATTCTGAGCCTCATCCAGTATTATATAGGCATTGTCCAGGGTACGTCCTCTCATATAGGCCAGAGGAGCAACTTCTATGAGACCCTTCTCCATGTTCCTGAGAAACGAATCCGCCCCCATGATCTGATAAAGCGCATCGTAGAGGGGTCTGAGATACGGATCTACCTTGGACTGCAGGTCTCCCGGAAGAAAGCCGAGCTTCTCTCCCGCCTCTATTGCGGGCCTGGTAAGGATTATCCTGGATACCTCGTTGTTTTTGAATGCGGAGATCGCCATTGCCATCGCCAGATAGGTCTTACCGGTACCGGCGGGACCTATACCGAAAACGATCATGTTTTTTCTGATCGCATCCACATATTCCTTCTGACCGAGGGTTTTGGGCTTAACAGGTTTACCCTGAACGGTATGACAGATACAGTCTGCATCGATCTTCTCAAATATGCCCGCCGTATCCTCATGCCCCATCTCGATCGCGTAGTTTACGTTCTGTTCTTCCAGATCATTACCCCTCTCCGACAATGTGAGCAGTTCCCTGATAACGCCCATTGCCCTTACAACCTGAGGTTCGGATGTGCCCGACACCTTGACGACTCCGTTTCTGTCGACCACATCCACTCTGAAATCATTTTCTATCTTTCTGATATACTGATCATGCTCTCCGAAGAGATTTTTAAGATCCTCAACGGAGGCTGACAGTTCTCTTGAATAACTTGCCAATCTAACTCATCACCTGTTCTTCAGATATTCGTCAATTCCCTTTGCAGCCGCTTTACCTGCACCCATTGCAAGTATTACCGTGGCCGCACCCGTAACGGCATCACCGCCGGCATACACACCCTCTTTGGTGGTTGCACCGTTTTCTTCATCTGCTATGATACACTTCCACTTGTTGACCTCGAGTCCCTCGGTTGTGGATGAGATCAGAGGATTGGGTGAAGTACCGAGTGACATGATCACGGCATCGACCTCCATCACAAATTCGGATCCCGGAATTACCACGGGACGTCTTCTGCCGCTCTCATCCGGCTCACCGAGCTCCATCCTTACGCATTTCATGCCGGTGACCCATCCCTGTTCATTGGAAAGGATCTCGGTGGGATTGGTAAGCAGATCGAAGATGATGCCCTCTTCCTTAGCATGATGAACCTCCTCCACTCTCGCAGGGAGTTCTTCCTCACTTCTTCTGTACACTATATGAACCTCGGCTCCGAGACGGAGGGCGGTACGAGCGGCATCCATGGCTACATTTCCGCCTCCGACAACGGCTACCTTTTTGCCCCTGTAGATAGGTGTATCGGCATCTTCCCTGAATGCCTTCATCAGATTGGATCTGGTCAGGTACTCATTTGCGGAGAACACGCCGCTTGCCTGCTCTCCGGGAATATTCATGAATTTGGGAAGACCTGCTCCCGAGCCGATAAACACCGCATCAAAGCCCTCATCCATCAGTTCGTCGACCGATACCGTCTTGCCGATCACAACATCGGTTTCTATCTTAACGCCAAGGCTCTTTACGTTCTCGATCTCCTTAAGCACTACAGCCTCTTTGGGAAGACGGAATTCGGGAATGCCGTATACCAGAACTCCTCCGGGCTCATGAAGCGCCTCAAAGATGGTTACCTCATATCCGAGTCTCGCAAGATCTCCGGCGCATGTAAGTCCCGCAGGGCCTGACCCGATAACAGCAACCTTTTTGTTCCTGGCCTCTGCAGCACCGGCAGGACGGATGCCGTTTTGCATCGCCCAGTCGGCGACAAATCTCTCAAGCTTACCGATGGAAACAGGATCACCCTTGAAGCCCCTGATACATTTGCCCTCACACTGCGTTTCCTGGGGACATACGCGGCCGCAAACAGCGGGAAGAGATGAAGAAGCGGCAATTATCTGATAGGCCTGCTCATAGTTTTTGTTTTTGATCTGATCTATAAATCCGGGGATATTGATCGCAACCGGACAGCCCTTCATACACTGGGCGTTCATGCAGTTTAAGCATCTGCCGGCTTCGCATACGGCTTCCTCCTCATTGTAGCCGTAACATACCTCCTCAAAATTCTTAGCTCTTACCTCCGGCTCCTGTTCTCTGACAGGCACTCTTGTATTTACATCCGTAGTCATCGTACGTTCCTCCTCAATCACAATTACCGCATCCGCCGTGATGCGTATCCTTTTCCTGTTCTGTCAGATATCTTCTGCCTTCCTCGGTCTTATACAGGTTCTGACGCTTCATCGCCTGATCAAAGTCTACCTGGAAGCCGTCAAACTCAGGGCCGTCCACACATGCAAATTTGACCTCGCCGCCAACAGTCAGACGACAGGCTCCGCACATTCCCGTTCCGTCCACCATAATGGGGTTCATGCTGACTATTGTAGGGAGCCCGAGTTCTTTGGTCAGCTTGCAGACAAATTTCATCATTATCATGGGACCTATTGCTACACAAAGATCGTACCTCTGACCCTCATCATACAGATCCTGTATAACCTTGGTCACCATGCCGCTTCTGCCATAGGAGCCGTCATCGGTAGTGATATAGAGATTTCCGGCAACAGCCTTCATCTCTTCCTCCATTATCAGAATGTCCTTTGTCTTGGCACCGATTATGACATCGGCATCGACTCCCAGACCGTGCAGATACTTTACCTGCGGATATACAGGCGCCGTTCCGAGACCTCCTGCCACAAAAAGGATCTTCTTATTCTTAAGGTCGCCGGCCGATTCGGCTGTCAGCTCAGAGGGCTGTCCGAGCGGTCCCACAAAATCTCTGAAGCTGTCTCCTTCATTGAGGGATAACATCCTCATGGTGGCTGCTCCCACGACCTGAAATACTATCGTCACGGTACCTGCTGCGGCATCATAATCGCAGATCGTCAAAGGGATCCTCTCGTCTCCCTCATCGGTGATAACGATCACAAACTGCCCCGGCTTACAATGCGCGGCACATCTGGGTGCCTCCACATCCATAAGGCATATGTTCTCATTCAGCTGCCTTTTCTTAACAATTTTGTACATTTCATATCCTCCCTTAAAAAGCTATAGCAAGAAATCCACCGGCCGAGCTGCCACCCAGCATGGCGGTCGAGCCCTGATAGATCTCAACTATGTATGTTGTATCAGTGGGAGTCTCCGAACCGCTCCCATCATGATAAAACTCTCTGATAGTATAATAATCTCCCTGTCCGGCAATAGGTATGGCCGAGATTACTTCATAGGTATATATTCCCGGTGCCCTGTCCGAGTGTCCATCCATATCATTCAGAAGTCCTCTTTCCACCAGGCGGGTCTTAAGTATTTCAACCGCTCGCCCGAGACTGATCCCGGACGGAAAGCTCAGGGAATAGCTTTTGACCACCACATCGGATACCAGTCCGTCTTCCGTCACGGTAACAAAACTGAAATTGGAATATTTAACGGGCATTGGTATCGGATCCGTATACTTTACCGAATCCTCCGTCGGAGTGGTCTTGTCTGTCGTATAGTATACCGTGCATCCCTCGGGAACCTCTACCGTTATGAGAACCGGCGAATGATACTCACCCGAATCCACATTGACAACCGGCTCCGGCGGCAGATCATTCTGGATTATGTAGGTACCCGTGACCACATCGGAAACGATCCCGTATTGATTCACAAACATCGCCGATACGGTGATCACTCCGTGATCCAGTACGATCGGGCCTCCGTAAACACTGCCTTCTTCATTGGGAACACTTCCGTCGAGAGTATAATAGATCTTGCCCGATGTATTAGCGGAGATCTTCAATCTGATAGTGGTATCGTACTCACCCGGTTCATATGAAAAGACCGGATCAATGGCAAGGTAATTCTGATATGCCTGAACTATCTCGGGATACTGGCAGGATTCCAAAACGGAATCGATCTCTTCGTAATCCTCATTTGCCGCATAAATACCTATCAGTCTGTCATAGGCGGAAAACACATCGGTCTCATCATATTTCCCTGAGTTTATCATACGCTTAAGCGTATCGACGGCCTGCTCGGTCTTACCCAGTTCGTTGTAATACTCCGACTCCAAAAAGAGTATCGAGCTCTCCTCCGGATGCGAAACGTATATGTTTTCAAGCGTGCTGATCGCTTCTTCGTATTTTCCCTGAGACGCCTGATTGCGGGCATTGTTGATCCTGTATTCCAGACCGGTAGCCCTTCTTATTGCAAAAACCGCCAAAGCAACGATGATAACAACAAAGAATCCGACGATTATCAGTGAAGTGATACGGCTTTTGATCGAAGAGATCAAATGATCCGTATGCAGTACACCGAGTATCTGGTCGGTGATCACGGTACCGGTAGTGCCAAGAGTCTCCGTGTCAGAGGCAGAAGATTCCTCCACAGCCTCATCAATAAGGATATTATCTATCTGAGGTTCGATATCGGGTTCAAAATCCGGTACCATCTGAACCTCATATCCGCATTGTTCGCAAATCAGGTGTCCCTCTTCAATCTCATGACCGCATTCGGGACAAATCATACTTTAATTCTCCAGATATCTGCTGACGCAGTTGTGCATCAGCATGGCTATTGTCATAGGACCTACGCCTCCCGGAACCGGAGTGATGTATGAACACTTATCCTTCACATCATCAAAATCCACGTCACCGCAAAGCTTGTTATTCTCATTCCTGTGAATGCCGACATCGATGACCACGGCTCCTTCCTTCACATATTCGGAAGTGATCATTCTGGGCCTGCCTATAGCCACGATCAGGATATCCGCACGGCTGGTCACGCTTGCCAGATCAACGGTACGTGAATGGCAGACCGTAACCGTTGCATTCTGCTCAAGCATCATCAAAGCCATCGGCTTCCCTACGATATTGCTTCTTCCGATAATAACACATTCCCTGCCGGAGATCTCGATATTGCTCCTTTTAAGCAGTTCGATTATACCTGCGGGCGTACAGGATCTGAATCCCTTTTTACCCACGGCAAGAGCTCCGACGGAATTGACACTGAACCCGTCCACATCCTTGGATGGATCGATGGCCGCGATCACCTTATCCTCGCTGATATGCGAAGGCAGAGGAAGCTGTACCAGGATTCCGTCCACGGCTTCGTCCTTATTCAGTCTCCCGATAAGCTCCAAAAGCTCGCTCTCGCTTGTTTCCTCAGCCAGTTCATAGCTCTCGGACCTGATCCCGCAATATTCGCAGGCCTTCTTTTTGTTGCCTACATATACGCTGGAAGCAGGATCGTTTCCCACCTGGATCACGGCCAGGCAAACGTTTATACCCTTGGCATTCAGCTCGCTGACCTTCTGCTTTACCTCTTCTTTGATCTGAGCCGAAATGGCTTTTCCGTCTATTATCTGTGGCATGTTATTTTCCTTTCCCGAACCGAAACCGGACCTTCATCATGCACAGGCCGGTGCCGGCTTAAACCTTAAATCATCACTAAAACAAACCTGTTATCCGTCCGTTGTCATCCACGTCTATGCGATAAGCCGCGGGTGACTTGGGTAATCCCGGCATGGTCATCACCGATCCTGTCAGAACAACTATAAACCCGGCTCCCGCCGATACATACATCTCCCTGACATTGATCTTAAAGCCGGATGGTCTGCCGAGTCTCGAAGCATCATCCGAGAGTGAATACTGTGTCTTGGCCATACAGATCGGCAGATTGCCGTATCCCAGGTCCTCAAGGGTCTTCATCTGTTTGAGGGCCGCAGGCGCATATTCCACACCATCGCTTCCGTATATACGTGTGGAAATAGTATTGATCTTGTCGGATATACTGTCTTTTTCGTCATATAGGACATGAAAATCCGATCTTTTGTTCTCAAGAGTATCAAGCAGCCGGCCGGCCAGCTCGAGTCCGCCTTCTCCGCCCTTCTCCCAAACCGTGGAAAGTGCAAACTCGCAGCCCTTTGACCGGGCGAATTCACGAACAAAATCCGTCTCTGCCTCCGTATCGGACGAAAAGGCATTGAGTGTGACTATAACCGGAACTCCGTACTCCTTGAGATTCCCGATATGCTTTTCAAGATTGCCTATACCTGACCTGAGCGCATCCAGGTTCTCCCTGCCGAGATCACCGACCGCAACACCTCCGTTATATTTAAGGGCTCTGACGGTAGCGACAAGTATGACCGCATCAGGGTGTAATCCGGCCTGGCGGCATTTGATGTCAAAGAACTTCTCCGCTCCGAGATCCGCGCCGAACCCGGCCTCGGTCACAACGATATCAGCCATTTTCAGTGCGGTTCTCGTAGCACGTACTGAATTGCATCCATGGGCGATATTGGCAAAAGGACCGCCGTGTACTATCGCCGGCGTGTGCTCCAGTGTCTGTACGAGATTCGGCTTAATGGCATCCTTCAGCAGTGCAGCCATTGATCCGACCGCTCCGATATCCGAAGCTGTTACCGGCTTACCGTCCAGATCATATGCAACTACCATGCGTCCTAGTCTGGACTTGAGATCCGACATATCCTCAGCGAGGCACAGTACCGCCATGATCTCACTGGCAACCGTTATCACAAAATGATCTTCCCTGACGAAACCGTCGGCCTTTGCCCCCATGCCCACAACTACATTCCTGAGCACCCTGTCGTTCATATCCAGGCATCTTTTCCAGACAATGTTCCGGGTGTCGATACGGAGTTCATTGCCCTGCTGTATATGATTGTCCAAAAGGGCCGCACACAGATTATTTGCCGATGTGATGGCATGGAAATCTCCGGTGAAATGCAGATTCAGATCCTCCATCGGCACTACCTGGCTGTATCCTCCACCGGCTGCCCCTCCCTTGATGCCGAAGCACGGGCCGAGTGAAGGCTCTCTGAGCGCTATCACGGCCTTTTTGCCAAGCCGTCCAAGAGCCTGACCGAGTCCTACGGTCGTCGTGGTCTTCCCCTCGCCCGCAGGCGTGGGATTGATAGCCGTAACAAGCACCAGCTTCCCATCGGGACGGCCGGATAATCCGGACATGTATTCATCTGTAAGCTTTGCCTTATAACTGCCGTATAATTCAAGTTCATCCTCGGAAATACCCAGGGAACCCGCTACCTCTTTAATGGGCTTAAGCTCAGCATCCTGAGCGATCTCTATATCGGTCTTCACTATGATCTCCTTCCTTATCCTATACCCAGTGTATGCAGCAGTTCTTCAAACTGTTCCTGATCCATAAGGATCTCACGTGGCTTGGTCCCCTGTTCATCACCGACCACGCCTTCCTGTGCCAGTTGATCCATTATCCTGGCAGCACGGTTGAAGCCGATCTTCAACAGTCTCTGCAGTGCACCTATGGATGCTTTTTCCTTATCTATGATAAATCTGCCTGCCTCGGCAAACAGCTCATCATATTCAGATTCTCCGCCGGAAGTACCGCCCTTACCGTTGCCTGCGGCACCCGCAGCCGCTATGCTGCCGACCTGCTCTTCGATATTTCCGGTTCCTCCGGGTACATAACCCTTATCCTTAAGTTCTTTAAAATGCTTAACGACCTTTGATACCTCGGGATCAGATACAAAGGCCCCCTGTACTCTGGTGGGCTTGGGCAGTCCCTGAGGGAAGAAAAGCATATCTCCCTTACCCAAAAGCTTCTCTGCGCCGACCATATCCAGGATGGTCCTGGAATCAACTCCGCTGGATACCGCAAACGCGATACGGCTGGGCATATTTGCCTTGATCAGACCCGTAATGACATCAACGGAGGGTCTCTGGGTAGCGATCACCAGATGAATACCGCAGGCACGTGCAAGCTGTGCCAGACGGCAGATGCTTCCCTCGACTTCTCCGGGGGCGACCATCATCAGGTCTGCCAGCTCGTCTACTATGATTAGGATATGCGGCAGCTTCTGTGTCTGATCCTCAAGCTGTGCATTATACCCCTTCAGATCCCTGACGGAGGCATCGGCAAATTTGGCATACCTTTCCTCCATCTCATGCACCGCCCAGGCGAGAGCGCCTGCCGCCTTCTTGGGATCGGTCACAACAGGAAGCAGCAGATGCGGTATATCATTATATACGCTGAGCTCTACGACCTTGGGATCCACCATGATGAGTCTCACGTCTTCGGGCCTGCACTTATATAATATACTCATTATGATCGTATTGATACACACAGACTTACCGGAGCCGGTCGCTCCGGCTATCAGCACATGAGGCATCTTGGCTATATCATGTACTATGATCTTTCCGGCGATATCCTTACCTACCGCAAACGGAAGCGATGCGGTCGAGCTCTTGAATTCTGACGAATCGATAAGATCCCTGAATGCCACAGCCTCGTTTTCCTTATTGGGTACCTCAATACCGACCGCGGATTTACCCGGGATAGGCGCCTCGATACGTATATCCGTGGCGGCAAGAGCAAGCTTGAGGTCATCACTGAGGCCGACGATCTTTGAAACCTTCACTCCCAGCTCCGGCTGAAGCTCATAACGCGTAACCGAAGGGCCTCTGCTGACAGCGGTGATCTTTGCCCTGACGCCAAAGGTTTCGAGGGTGCGCATCAGCAGATCCGAAGTCTCTCTGAGTTCTCTTTCTCCACCGGATCTGTTTTTTGTCTGAGCCGGATTCAATAAGGATATATCAGGGAACTTATACGGCACTGTACCGGACGGCTTCTTCGGAAGATCCCTGACAGGGGCCTGTTTCGTCTCGGCAGCGGCAGAACGCTCCTTCTCTTTACGTACGGGCTTCTGTGTCTCCTCATCCGGTGTGATCTCACGGATCGCTCTGGGTCTGGTGCGTTCTGTATGCGCGGACATGGAATTGCCGTCTGCGGGTGTATAAGAGTCCATGGGTTTATCGGGTTCGTCCGGTATCGACTCCTCCGGCTCGGGCTCATATACGGGTTCCGGTTCATACAGCGGTTCCGGTTCGTATACGGGTTCCGGCTCATATGCGGGCTCTTCGAACGCCACTCTGTCATGATCCGAAATATCGTATGCATAATGATCACGGTCCGGATCCCGATCATCAAATACCGGAGTGATCTCACGCAGGGCATCCGATCCGTCCGAAACCATACTCTCGTGCAAAACCGCGGAATTGGAGCGTCTGCGCTCATATGCGGCTTCATCGGTTAGCTTGATTATATGCTCGTCGTCCCTGATCTCATCCCTGTCCGGCAGTTCATTACCGCTCCTGTCGGAAGTCAGCGTGGTATTGAATGTAACTCCCTTGCTGACGTTTTCCATACGCAATATGGAATCGTTTTCCTTAGCCTCTGCTCTCAGCTTTCTTTCGGCCTCGCGCTGTTCGTTAAGCTCTCTTTTTCGCGCTATCTTTTCCTTCTGCAGTTCGGCTCTGTGTTTATTCTTTTCGGCACGGTCCAGGCTTCTGGAATGGCGTTCCTCCACGGAATCCTCATACATAAGCTGCCCCTGCTCCCTGAGTCCGTCTATGAACGAACGACCTGCGATAACCAGGAAGCATATTATGGCTATGACGGCGATAAGCAAAATGGTTCCGACATTGCTGAGCAGTCTCACGAGATGAAATGCCAGAAAACCGCCGATTATGCCGCCGCCCTTAAACTCCTCCGAGCATCTGGAATAGATCCCCGGAATATCGATCTGACGGTTGGCTCCTATCTCTCCGGTCGCCATATCGGATCCGATCATGACAAGCAGACAGAGTACCGATACAGCGGCTATACGTCTGGTCACGGCGGAATTTTCACGGTTAAAGGTGCCGAACAGATATATCCCCGCCACAATAATGGGCAGAACATACGAGATCATACCGAAGATGCCGAACATGATCTTCTTAACCGTAAGACCGACCACCCCGAGTATCCCGAAGTTACACAAAAAGATAAATGCCAATACCAACAGGAAGATGCCCATAAACAGGCCGCTTCCCATCGTATCCTCTTCAGGTTCTCCGGGTTCTGATGTGCCCGGCTGTCTTGTCACGGGTTTCTCCGCACGTGCGGTCCTGCTCCGGGAACTGCTGCCCGAGGAAGACCTTCCTGCAGATCCGCTGCTCCTGCTTCCCGATGATCTGCTGCGCGAAGAAGCGGTTTTGCCGCTGTTTGACGTGTTTCTTCCCGAGCCCTTGCTCTGTGTGGTTTTTTTGTTATTTCCGGTATTGTTTGCCATATACTGTATATCAACATTCCTTTGATCTTAAGGAACTGTTGCAAAATAACTTGATCATTTGTCTTGCCCAGGCATCCATATGCTGCTTCAGAAAGCCTCGGCGTAGCCCGCTACGCCTGCGTTTTCTTCATTGCATATGAATGCCTGTGCTTCGCCAACTGTTCAAGTT